>CAZJDY010000024.1:0-3911 GCA_964544915.1 uncultured Methanomassiliicoccaceae archaeon
TGACCTGGGCTATGAAGTATCTCAATAGCGTCGGGAACGGCTACGCACAAACCACTTTTGCCGAGCGGGAAAGAAGGTATCGAAGGATGAGCCTGGAATTCGGAGCATTACTCGAATCTGGAAAGGTTAGCACAACTAACCCAGAGAAGATCAGTGCCGATGATGTCCTGGCCTATGTCACCTACCTCAAGAAGAGGGGGATGAAGGAGTGTGGCATTCTTCATAATATCGGACCCTTGAACCTTCTGCTGGCATATGCTGGCAATCCAGCGGTGACGGTGTTCAAACAGAAATACCGTTCTTCTGTGCCGAAAAAGAGAACGATGAGATATCCCTCAATGGATGAGTCGGTGCGGCAGAGAATTCTCTTGAATGCGGAGCAGGTGAAGGAGAGCGATTGGAAGAGATTGATGGCGTATGCGTTGGTCGTCCTGGCAATATGTACTGGCTTGCGAAACAAGGAGATTCGTCTCTGTAAGGTGACGGACCTCGATTTAGTTAGAAAGGAGATTATTGCCGAGCATGTCAAGGGCGAAGGTACATATGGACAGGCTCGGACCATCGCAATAAGGCCAGAAGCTATCGGGATCATGGAGAAGTATCTTAGAGTGCGGAACAAGAAAGTAATGGAGAAGTGTCCAAACAATCTGGCCCTCTTTCCAGCCTTGAGGGATAGTGAGGATGGTTACTTCTAATCCAATGGCATCCGCGTGTTGAAGTCCATCGTTGAGAAGGAGATAGCAGTGAAGTTCGATCTGAGAATGTGCAGAAGGACATACGGTCAGAAGGCTATTGACGACGGATTGGACCTCGATGCTGTTTCAGTTCTCATGGGACATAGCACTACCAAGACCACAGAGACGTATTATTGTCGTAAGAGGCCGGAGACCGCGATAAGGGAGGCTCAGACCTTTTGGATGCAAGGAATTGGCCACCCGGGTGCAAAAACCCCTAAAATTGAATTTAAAAATGAGGTGACTGGCTATGCGTGATGGTGCGGAGGAAGGGATTCGAACCCTTGGACTCCTGCGAGACAAGACCCTCGATCTTGCGCCGTTGGCCAGGCTTGGCTACCCCCGCGTGCGGTTCTGTGAATGCTGGTTGCGTTTATTAAACCTTGCTGCAGGTGTTCAGTCGCTTTCTTGAGAAAAGACCCACTTCACTAATTTGCGCAACTTATAAGTAGAAACGGCGGGAATAATCTAGACCCTTCGAACGTTCCATAATGTCTAGTCTTTAGTTGTGGGGGGGGGAGTCGACGGCACAGAGATATCGGAAAAAGGTAACAAGATCCGGAAAGGGGGCCTTCTCTCTTTACATCCCGAAGAGATGGATTGATGGATGGAAGGGGGAGCAGGCCAAAGAAAGGACTGTGGACCTACTCCAGATGGACGACCACCTCATCATCTCACCAGTGCTGAAGGGATCTTCGAAATCGGCAATGCTCGACAGCGATTCCGTCGAGGAAGTGAGACACTTTCTCCTCTCATGTTACGTGAGAGGTTTCGAGTCGGCAGAGATAGTGACCAATGGCAGGTTCACAGACGAACAGATTTGCGGCGCGAGAAGCTTCGTTCGCTCCCTGGACGACCGACTGACGCTCGACATAACTGAGAACAGAATCGCGTACGACAAGAACGCCGCGGCGATGTTGAGCCGCCCGGACGCTACCCAGCTCCAGAGACTCCTCTTCGACAAGCTGCTCGAGGGAGTCCGTCTCATGGAGGAACTTCTGGAGTACTTCGACAAGAATCCTCGGAGAGCGATCCACATCATGCAGATGTTGAGACTGCTCGAGGAGGACACGGACAGACTTGCGCTCCAGATACTCCGGCTCGCTTCCAGGATGGAGATTCCCTTCGAGAACCTGGTCGACCTCTACTATATCGTCCTGACAACGAACACCATGGAGAACCTAGGCGATAGCATGTTCGGGATGGTCAGGAATGTGTGCATGTTCTACAATCTCGATCCCGCTAAGCTCCCGTATCCACCAGATGCGCTCATCAAGGAGATCAGCAAGCCGGCTGTCCTTGACCCCTCGTTGGACGGTCTTAGACAAATCCTCGTGGCCGACCTAAAGATTTGCGCCAAGAACGTCGGGACACTCAAGGAGCTTGCGCTCTCAGAGTACACCGAGAAGGTCCAGGATTACATACGCAATCTCACGCTGTTCAGGGACACGATGGGAGAGGACTTGGGAAAGGCGCTCAAGAACGCCCTGGCCAAAGGGAACGGGTCCGCCCAAGGACGGAACCTGGTTCACCTCATCCGGATAGGATATAGGATAGGAGACATCGCGATGAGGTTGGAGGAGTTCGCGAAGCATTTGGTCACCTTCCACTTCTCCCATGAGCTCTCCGATTGAGGTGATGAAGAATGGCCGAGCAGAAACGGATCAAGGCGAGGAAAAGGATATCGCGAGCCGGTTCCGGAGGCTATTCCTTGTACATTCCAAAGCAGTGGATCAAGAGCTGGACGGATGAACAGAACAAGGACAAAGAGGTGGACATGTTCAGCGTCGGAGACCAACTTGTCCTCACGCCGAAGATCATGATCAGGAGTATCAGGGCTTCGGCGGGCGGCATGTCGAACTACGAGCTGAAGCAATACATCGTCTCCTCGTACGTGAACGGAGCTGATGAGTTCATCCTCAACTCAGATCGACTCTCCGATTCATTGATAGGTGAGTCCCGCAACATCATCAGACTGCTGGACGAGAACCTGGTTCCCGGCTTGAATACCAACGAAGTCTCTTACTCTAATCGCTCCGATGTCATCCATGACACGGACGCACTGTGCTCCCTTCTATTCGACAAAGTCATAGAGGGAGAGAACCTCGCGGTCGACCTGCTGACGTACCTCGACGTCAACCCGAATAGGACCATTCAGATCCTCAAGATCATGTACGCCCTCGAAGAAGAGGACATCGACAGGATATCTTTCCAGGCGCTGAGGAAGCTTTCGAAGTTCGACTCCTCCTCGAGGACTCTGAGCGACCTGAACGTCAAATGGATGGCGGCCGATTCCCTTGAAAGGATCGGGGACAATCTTCACGCAATCGCCTGCCTTGTCAGCAGCTCTTACGGCCTCGAAAGGAAGATGCTGCAATACCCAGTTGAGTATCTTGAGGAGCATGCGATGAAGAGCGAAGTGAAGGTCTCGAAGGACATCGCGGATCTCAAGGAGCACTCTGTCTCGGACATGAAGACATGTTCCCAGATGCTTCAGAAAGTCAAGGAGATAATCCTCACAAGGGACGGCAAGAAGGCTGCCGGGTTCAGCAAGGAAATAAATGAGTACAGGCATAAGAGGGAGAGGGAGTTCTGGGAGAAGCTGGTAATCCTCCCGCCCCTCTCGCACGACGGCAAGCAGTGCGTATTCTTGTGCAATATGATCGAGGCGAGAGTCCGAGAGACTCTGTACTTGATAGAGGGAATGACGAAAAGGGCTGGACTGGTGTATTTCATCGGTGACTCTAACTGAGATACCATAGCTCGCATTCCTCGGCGGCTAAGATGCATGCCGAGCATCATTCTCCAAGGGGGGCTTTGTATCCATTCAAGATCCGGAATTGCGCAGGATTACGGCAGCGCGTTCTGGGGGCACCGAATTGATGTACATGCCGCTCCCGATATCAAAGCTTCCGAACTTAACAGATTTCGGCGCAAGGTGCATGTGCCAGTGGTAGTAACCGTGCTCAAGGCCATCGCAGGGCACGCCGTGGATGTGGAGATTGTAGTCTGGGTTGTCAAGGACCTCGCATATCTCTTGAGAACGTGTCTCATGATCCTGGTGAGAGACCTCACCTCGCCGGCATCAATGCTGACGAACGAGGGGGCGTGCTTCTTGGGCGCTATCAGGACCTCAAATGGAAACCGAGATGCATATGGACAATGGACTGAGAAGTG
>CAZJDY010000025.1:0-9564 GCA_964544915.1 uncultured Methanomassiliicoccaceae archaeon
TTATCAGGACCGCCAAAGGCCGTGGATGTTGCAGTATTCCCTCGCCCTCGGGTTCTGCGCCTTCGTCTCGAAAGTGGATTCCGGCTTCATCCCGGGCTTCAGGCACTTCCTTTGGACGGTGCCGTCCCCGATGATCTCGACCCACTCGATGTAGTGCTTCTCCTCCATGGGATGGGGCAAGGAGCCGACCTCAACCAATACGCCGGTCGAGGTCCTCTCTATCACCGGCACGTGCTTCTCCATCCCCATGTCCGCCGTCTTCTCCTCAAGAAGGGCCATCGGCTGCCCGCAGCAGACCAGCTGTCCCTTTCCAGTGTGAAGCATCTCCACTATGTTGCCACATATGTCGCACTTGTAGACTTGCAATACGTTTGTCATAGTATCATCCCCTTTCCGGGACCATCCGGCTCAGTACTCCTCGCACTTGACCTGGTAGAACGCCTTAGGGTGGTCGCAGGACGGGCACTTCTCCGGCGGCGTCTTACCGAAGTGCTGGTATCCGCACTCCCTGCATACCCACCAGACATCCTTGCTCCTCTTGTACGTGGTGCCGTCCTCCAATCCCTTCAGTATCTTCGAGAATCGCTCCTGATGATGCTTCTCCGCCTCGGACACCGCACGGAATCTTGCAGCGACCTGCGAAAAGCCCTCCTTGTCTGCCGTGGCTGCGAACTCAGGATACATCGAAGTGAACTCGTGGCTCTCGCCGGCGATGGTAGCCCTGAGATTCTCGACCGTGGTGCCAAGCACCGCCGGGACATCGGCCTGGATCTTCAGATCGGCGAGGTCGCCCTCCTTCTTCCCTAGATCGATCAAATGCCTCAGCATGTTCTTGGCATGCGACTTCTCTTGGTCGGCGGTCAGGAGGAACACCTCAGCGATCTGTTCGTAACCGTCGTTTCGAGCAGTGCTCGCGTAGAAAGTGTATCGGTTCCTCGCTTGGGATTCGCCAACGTAAGCCTTGGCCAAGTTCTCAATCGTCTTCTTCATAGAACAATCTCCCTGCGTTTCGATTCGAGTCGGTCGTATTTCACCGTTTCGGTGGTAGAAGTCCGGAGGCCTGTCCCAATAGCCGCAGCGGACCTCCCATGGTACACTCTCCAGAGCCGATCGCCATCAGGGACAAATCCCGTATCTCAGATTCAGAGAACCAGAGCACCAACTATTTAACGACTTGAAACCCATCAGAATGACAGGATGCCGTGGGGAGAGGACGCACCTTAGCAAATGGGTTTGATCCAGATGACAAGAGTGCTCTATGCCGATAATGAATCGGATATGCTCGACATATCCAGAATCCTCCGTGAGGGAAAGGGGGAGCTCGAGGTCGACACCGCCCGGTCGGCAGGAGATGCGCTAAGCAAACTTGCCGCAAGCCAGTACGATGCTGTCGTATCGGGCTACGGACTGTCGGACATGAACGGCATCGAGTTACTCAGATCTCTAAGGGGTAAGGAGAACGAAATCCCTTTCATCCTCTTGTCCGAGAAGGGCAAGGAGAGCATCGCGATCGAAGCGCTTGACAGTGGCGCAGACTTCTGCCTGCAGAGGGAGGGGGACCCAGGATCGCAGCTCGCCGAGCTCGTGAACATGATAGATCACTCGGTCCAGCGAAAGAAGGCAGAGGAAGCCCTGCAGCAGGCGAACAGGAAACTGGACCTCCTCGGCCACGTCACCAGACACGACATCCGGAACCAGCTGGCCGTCCTTTCCGGGTATCTCCAGCTGGCAAGGGACCGCACTACGAACGAGAAGACCTCGAGGTACCTTGATAGCTCGATCAGGGCGACGGAGAACATCGACAAGCTCCTCGAATTCGGCAAGGACTACGAGAAGGCCGGAACGTTGAAGCCCGAGTGGGTCGAAGTGAAAAAAGTATGCCAGCAGCAGATGTCGAACCTCGTCCTCCGGAACGTGGTCCCGAAGATCGAATTGGATGGCCTGGAGATCCTAGCGGACGGGTTGATCGGGAAGGTGTTCTACAACCTTGGGGACAACGCGCTGAAACACGGCAAGAACGTCAGGCAGATCCGTTTCTACTACAAAGTGTCGAAAGACGGGCTGACCCTGATATGCCAGGATGATGGGTTCGGAGTGAAGCGGGAGGACAAGGACCGCATCTTCGAGGGGAAGCGCGGACACGGCCTGTACCTTGTGAGCGAGATACTGAGGACCAATGGGATGAGCATCAGGGAGACTGGCGAGCTGGGAGAGGGCGCACGATTCGAGATCCACATACCCAAGGGCAGCTACCGGATCAAGGAGAGTAGATAATTCGAACGATCAGACGGTCAGCTGGGAATTCTCGCCGATCACGAACCGGCATCCCTTCGGGAGCTGGTTCTCCGAAGAAGCGATCCTGCACCCGGCGCCGATCAGGCTGTCGACAATCTTCTTCCCGCAGTCGATGTGCGCGTCGCCGATGATGATGGTCGACTCGATCTCGCCGTTGATGATCGTGGTTCGGTCCCCGACCGCCGTGTACGGCCCGATGTAGGTGTTCGGCCCTATCACGCAGTCGCTGCCGATCACGACCGGTCCCCTGATCACCGTTCCCTTCTTGACGACCGTCCCCTTTCCGATATTGACCCGCCCGATAAGCTTCACGCCGTCCTCGAGCATCCCTTCGTTCTTCTTCTCGATCGTCTCGAGCACGAGGTGGTTCGCGATCAGGATGTCCTCAGGCTTCCCGGTGTCCTTCCACCATCCCCTGACCTGCCTCGCCATCACGTTCCCCTTCTTCTTCCTCAGATTGTCGATGGCGTCGGTGATCTCGAGCTCGTTCCTCCAGGAGGGCTTGAGGTCCTTGATGACGGGGAAGATGCTCTTCCTCAGGAAGTATATGCCTATCAGGGCAAGGTTGCTCTTCGGCTGCTTCGGCTTCTCGACCAGGCTGACGATCTCTCCATTCTGATCCAGCTCGGCGATGCCGAACTTCTCAGGATTGTCGACCGGGCAGAGGGCGACCATCGCCTCATAGTCACTCGCGCCGAACTCCTCCACCATGTATCTTATTCCGCCCTTCAGGATGTTATCTCCCAGATAGACCACGAAGGGATCATCCCCCATGAACTCCTCCGCGCATCCGACAGCCTGCGCGATACCTCTCGGCTCGCCTTGTACGATGTAGGTTATCCTGACACCATACCGACTCCCGTCCCCGAGCAGGTCCATGACCTTCTCCGGCAGGTTGTTGCCGAGTATGACCCCGATATCCGTTATGCTGGCGTCCCTCAGGTCCTCGAGGCAGTAAAGGATGTTCGGCTTGTTCGCTATCGGAATGAGCTGCTTCGGACCGGTATGAGTGAGCGGCCTCAACCTAGTCCCGCTGCCGCCGGAAAGAATCAGACCTTTCATGTCTTCCCCTCTGTGGAGCGCATCTCCCTCAGCCCTTCCCCAAGAGGGAGCATCTTCATATTTAACTCTCCCTCCACCTTTTTCACGTCGAGACAGGAGCAGAACGGCCTCCTGGCGACGAGCGCGGATTCGTCCGTCGCCGTCCTCTTGATCAGGGAAGCGTCCAGTTGGAACACGTCCGCGATCTTCACCCCGATGTCGTACCTGCTCATGCAATCCGGTCCCGAGGCGTGGAACATGCCTCTCGAGTTGGACTCGAGCAAGCCCAGCAGGACCTTGGCGCAGTGAGGAGCGTACGTCGGGGAGGCCGTCTGGTCGTAGAAGAGAGGGACCTCCTTCCCCTTCCTCAACGAGTCGATGACCCAGGTGACGAAGTTCTGCTTCTGCGACAGCCTGTTCCAACCATACAGGACCGAGACCCTGCACACGATGTTCCTCGTCGATGCGTCCGTGGCAAGCCTCTCGCCCTCGAGCTTCGTCCGGGCGTAGATGCTCAGCGGGTCGGGGATCTCGAACTCCATGTAAGGGGAGCCTTTCTCCCCGCTGAAGACGTAATCTGTGGAGACGTACAGCAGCTTCGCCCCGACGAGGTCGCATGCCTGCAACACGTTGAGCGTCCCCTCCGCGTTCACCGCCCAGGCCTTCGAAGGGTTCCTCTCGCAGTAGTCGACGTTCGTCAGGGCGGAGGTGAGAACGACCGCCTCGGGGGCGAACCTCCTGAGGACCTGGCGTGCCTCATCGGCGTCGGTCATGTCAAGTCTGGCCGCCTCAATGCCAGAAGGAGGGATCGGCGTGTCGTGAAATGTCCCTAGGACATGATATCCCCTTTCAATCGCCTCTGCCGCGACGTACTGACCGAGGAGCCCGCCCGCCCCCACGACGGCTATCCGCCTCACAGAGGAGTGAATGCCCATGCGCTTCTAAAATATGTTCGATTGAGTACCGACCGGTCGAGGAAGCATCTCAAGATTCAAAAGCCCCCAGGTCCATTCGGTTCTGAGTGAGGGGATGAGCAGACAACTGATCGAGGGCGTGAAGGTCAGGAACCTTAGGTCGATCCCGGACGAGCGGGGCTGGCTTATGGAGCTCTTGAGAAGCGATTGGGAGGAGTTCGAGCGTTTCGGGCAGCTGTACGTCACCGCCTGCAATCCCGGCGTGGTCAAGGGCTGGCACTACCACAAGAAGCAGACTGACCATTTCGTATGCCTGAGGGGCATGGCGAAGGTCGTGCTGTACGACGCTAGGGAGAGGTCGAAGACGAAAGGCATGGTCAACGAGTTCTTCATGGGTGAACGGAACTTCGTCCTTCTGAAGATCCCGCCGCTCGTGTACCACGGGTTCAAGGGAATGGGGAACGAGGAGGCGTGGATACTCAACATACCTACGGAGGTCTACAAGTACGACGAGCCGGACGAGTTCCGCATCCCCTACGATTCGAAAGACGTCCCCTACGACTGGGACATAAAGATGGGATAGAGCTGGCGACGCGCCGCGCCCCGCTACAGGTGGTCGGCCTCGTGTTTCCCTACCTTGCTCAGAAGGTCGTCCTTCTTCAAAGGCTTGGGTATCACTCCTTTCGCTCCAGCCTTGATGATCTCCTCACCGTGAATCGCAGAAAAACCGGTTGCCGCTAGAACCGTGGCATCGGGATCCTTCGCGACGATCCTTCTCGTCGCCTAGATGACATTCATGTCCCTCATCACTACGCCCATGATGATCACGTCCGGATCGTTGGACCTGAAGGACTCGACCGTCTTGTCCCCACCCTCCGCTTCGATGACGTCGTATCCGCTCATCATCGTCAACGACTAAGATCATCCTCCCCGTATGATGAATGATCCGGGCGTCACCTAAAGGTTATCTGTGACGAAATCTGGCATCCCATCCAGCAGGCCATGACGCCAACGGAAACGAATTGACAATCTCAAACTGCGACACCCTTAAGGGGCCGTATTTCATGCATGGTAAGGGTGAGAAGTTGAAGGTATTGGCAATAAATGGCAGCCCGCGAAAGGACGGGAACACGGCTACAGTTTTAAGGGAGATCGGCAGGATCGCCAGGAAGAATGGGGGCAAAGTGGAACAAGTCAACCTCATCGATCTGAACTTCTCCGATTGCAGAGAGTGCATGGGCTGCAAGAAGGGCCCTGCATGCGTCACAAACGACGACATGCAGGGGATCTACAAGAAGATGCAGGAAGCGGACATCCTGCTTCTCGGGTCACCGATCTTCATGGATGCCGAGACAGGCCTGACCAAGAACCTCATCGACAGGACCTTCGCCCTCCTCGCGCCCGGGAAGGACCCGACCCCTTTCGAGACTAGACTGAAGAAGGGGAAGAGGGCTTTCGTAGTGTTCACCTGCGGCATGTCGGACGGCGAGACGATATATCACGGTCTCACAACCCGCTACTTCGACACGTTCGTCACGATGCTCGGCTGCAAGGACTACCGTTCGTTCATCATCCCCGGGAACTCGGCGAAGAAGAACGTCCTCGAGATACCTGCGACGAAGGTCATGCTCGAAGAGGCATCGAGGTTCATGAATGCGGAGTGATGTTTCGACCCACCTGCCTTCGACTCTCGTTGTCAGGAGAATACTAATCGTACTTGATTGGTTGTAAGTGGTCGGCGGGACAGATGGATGGGAGAAGTTGTGGGAGAAATCTCTGACTCTTCAGATGAGGCTTACCTCGACCGCAGCAGACTCTCGAGATTCCTCTGGACTGCCGCGGGGACGTTCTTTCTTGTTCTCGGCTTGATCGGCGTCTTCCTACCAGTCCTGCCGACCACTCCGTTTCTCCTGCTTGCAGTCGCCTGCTACCTCAGAGGTTCGAAGAGGATGTATGAATGGCTGATGAACAACAGGGTTCTCGGCCCGTACATCAAGAACTACCGGGAGGGAAGGGGAATCCCGATCAAGCTGAAGCTCTTCACAATCACGCTTCTCTGGCTAAGTATCGGATTCACCGCATTTGTCGTGATTAACGACCTGTTCGTCCAAATCGCTCTGATCGCGATAGCGATGGCTGTCTCGATTCACATCGCCATGATGAGAACGCTGAGGGAGTGACCTCAACTTCCGTGAGGCACGTCAGGATCGAGCGGCAAAACTATTATCCCGACCTGACGCTCTGCTCCAAGGCAATCATGTTCGAGGACCCCGAGAGGATAAGGGCCTGCCCATACTGCGGGAGCAAGGACATCGTTCCGAAGATGCTGGTCGGAGGACCGCTGGCGGGCGTGGACAACAAGGACGGCTCCTACATCTGTCACAGCTGCGGGCGCACCGCCGTGCCGCTGGATTTCGCATCGCAAGCGGAGCTCACGTTCTTCCAGAAAGACATACTGGGAACGAGGGAGAAGGAGAGCCAGAGGAAGGGGTTCATACACATCCCGATCGTTCCTGTCGACACGACTTCCCTCTTTTCCATCGCCGGCATCGACCTGCCGATTGGTCAGGTGGCGGAGGTGGTCAGCGTCGAATGGAACGGGAGGACCCTTTCGAGGACGGGATACGGAGCGCCGTTCGCGAAGTACCTGAAGGCTGTCGAAGGGAAGCGCTACAACGCCACGGACATCATGCTCATCGACCTCTCCGGCATACAGGACGCGAAGCCGAACTTCAAGGTGCTCCGTGAGTTGGTCCGGAGAAAGTACAACGTCTGGCTCGATATCGGGATGCGATCGATGCAGGACCTGTTCGATTCCTTCGCGATGGAGATATCGAGGGCGGTAGCGAGCACTTTGACAATCCAGAGCATGAAGATCTTCAGGGAGATGTTCGAGCTATCGGACAAGTGCCTGCCTTGCGTCTGCGTCGAAAGGGACGTGGTCTGGTCCGGACCGAACAGAAGTCCGCATAAGTTGAAGGATGTCGTCCGGGAGCTCAGAATGATCGGTTTCGACGAGATCGGCGTCATCGACCTCGCCAGGCTCGGCAAGCGTTCCGGAATCTCGGCGGACTTCATTTCCAGACTATCGGATTGTGACCTCGATATCGTCGTCGGCGGAGGTGTGCTCGAATCGGACCTCAACAAGCTGCGGGAGTCCGGCTTCGCCGGCGCATTCGTCGACCCTTACACACCCGTGATTGCGGACATCATCGACGAGAGGGAAGAGGAGCTGCCGACGGACCACACCGAGGCGGCGACGAAGAAGGTCGCCACCGCGAAACCCGCCCCGACCGACTGAGCATCAACATAGAAATAGAACGAGTAGACAATAACCACCTCGTGAGCGGATGAAGTTCAAGGTCGTAATCACCGATTACATTTATGGAGATCCAGACGAGGAGACCAAGGTTCTGAGCAAGGTCGGCGCTGAACTCGAATTGCACCAGTGCAAGACGGAGGACGAGGTACTCCAGGCCTCGAAGAACGCCGACGGAATCCTGAACACCTACGCGCCCATGCCGAGGAAGGTAATGGAGAGTCTGGAGATATGCAAGGCGATAGCCCGATACGGCATCGGCTTCGACACGATCGACGTGGAGGCGGCGACGGAGAAGGGCATAGCGGTCATGAACGTCCCCACTTACTGCGTCGACGAGGTGGCGGACCACACCCTGGCACTCATCCTCGCGGCGTCGAGGAAGGTGCTCCTGTTCGACCATTCGATCCGGAACGGGGGCTGGGACTGGAGGGAGGGGAAGCCGATACAACGCCTCAGGACCCAGACCTTGGGACTGGTCGCCGTTGGAAAAATCGGCAGGGCATTAGTGGAAAGGATCAAGCCGATAGGCATGAGGGTCATTGCCTTCGACCCGTACATCCCGGACGACAAGATGAGGGAGATTGGCGTCGAACCGGTCTCCTTCGACAAGTTGCTCGAGGAGGCGGACATCATATCGGTGCACACACCCTTGACCAAAGAGACCAGGCATATGCTCGGCTACGAGCAGTTCAAGAAGATGAAGAGGACGGCGATACTGATCAACACCTCGCGCGGGCCCGTCGTCAACATCCCCGACCTGATCATGGCGCTCGAGGAGAGGCGCATCGCCCTCGCGGCCCTCGACGTCCTGGAGAAGGAGCCGCCAGCAAAGAGCGACCCGATCCTCAAGCTCGACAACGTCATCCTCACCCCTCACACCGCCTTCTACTCGGAGGGTTCCGTCAAGGAATCCAAGATCACCGCCTCCGAGGACGTTGCAAGGGTCCTCACCGGCAAGCGGCCGATGAACTGCGTGAACCCGAAGGTGCTGGAGAGACTTGGCCTGAAGTAAGCGCGCCGCACTCCGGAGAAAGGACGAGAAGGCGACCGCCAGTCGATGGATGATTGAGGAACTAACGAAAATCGGATTCCGAGCGATTCGGCAAATCATTAAGTATCATCACCATATTTTCAAACGGGTCAGACGATGAAGCAATTGCTAGTCACGGGCGGGATGGGCTTCATTGGAAGCAACTTCATACGACACATGTTCAAAGAGCATGACGACATCAAGATAGTCAACCTCGACAAACTCACCTACGCAGGCAACCCTAGCAACCTCAAGGGCTTTGAAGAAAGAAGATACAGGTTCGTCGAGGGGGACGTCTGCGACAAGGACGTCGTCGACAAGGCAGTCTCCAGATGCGACGAAATAGTCCACTTCGCCGCGGAGACGCACGTCGACAGGTCGATCATGTACGCGGGCGACTTCGTGACGACGGACGTTTTCGGCACCTTCGTCCTGCTCGAGGCGGCGAGGAAGTACAAGGTCAAGAAGTTCGTGCACATCTCGACCGACGAGGTCTACGGGGAGGCGGTCGGCAGACCTTCGAAGGAGACCGACGCCCTTATGCCAAAGAGCCCGTACGCTGCGAGCAAGGCCGGGGCGGACAGATTGGCGTTCTCGTACTACTGCACTTACGGACTGCCGGTCACGATCACCAGGTGCACGAACAACTACGGGCCTTACCAATATCCCGAAAAGCTGATCCCGCTGTTCGTGACGAACGCGATCGACGGGCTGCAGCTCCCCGTCTACGGGTCGGGGAAGAACACCCGGGACTGGATCTACGTCGAGGACCACTGCTACGCGATAGACGCGATACTCCAGGCGGAAGGAAGGGAGGGCGAGGTGTTCAACGTCGGTTCCGGGGACGAAAAGAGCGTGCTCGACATCGCCTCGATGATACTCTCGATCCTAGGCAAGTCGGAGGACCTGCTCGAGTACGTGCAGGACCGTCCGGGGCACGTGCTGCGGCATGCGGTCGATCC
>CAZJDY010000026.1:0-40825 GCA_964544915.1 uncultured Methanomassiliicoccaceae archaeon
GCTCGAAGGAGTTTATGGGAAGACCCTTGGGAAGTGGTTCTTCAATCTGAGGGTCGTGTCGCTGATTGAGAAGAAGAGATTGCACCAGGCCTTCACACGAAGCGTTCCGAAGTTCTTCTGGTACATCTTCTTGCCGTTCGACATTATGATTGGCCTCGCCATGGAGGGGGACCCGAGACAGAGATGGACTGACACGGTAGCTAGGACGACTGTGATTTCATATGAGCCGGAAATCGCTCAAATCAAAAGACGTGGGGTGCCTGCAAAGGGTTTCAAGAATGATGCGGAGACCACGCCGGTCTCTGACAACTAGATTCGATTCTCACGACTTGCCGTAAGTGAAATGTGGAACATCGACCTTCATCGGCAGCCGTGCTGGCTGCTTCCAGGTTTCTCCACCCACCATACCCAACATCTCTTTGATGATGACATCTCTCCCTTTATCACATTCTCTCTCCGCATCTTCGTCAGAAGTCTAGAAAGAGTATCGGGGCATTTAGCTAGTTCCCCCTCAAGCAAGAGTCTCAACTCTTGTGTAGTAGCATGTCCATGATTCTCAAGAAGATGTAATATCCTCTCATAATCAGATCTCAGGCGATCTTGTACGGTTTCCATACTATGACTCTTCCGAACTAGTCTAGAATGAATTGTTTTATTCCTAAGACAGAACTTTGCATTCCTACAGCGGGGAGGGTAAGAGCAGACCTCATATGCAAGCATACGGGACACGACGATGGAGAATCATTACGCGAAAGAGAGAACAAAAAATGGGAAGATATAAGAGGTTTAGGCCCAGACAAAGGATATGTCGTCGATTGCGTTACCGGTTGGAACGTACACCATCGTCACAACATAGTTGCCTGCCCATGCGGTCTGTATTGACACGTAGTCACCGCTGCCGATCTTGGCATCGCCCACCAGATCAACGTATGTGAGGTTGGCAATCGCACCAGAGGTGTCGGTCCAAGTCGTACTGCCCTGCGCTGGCATCACGCCTGATGCAAATGCCGCACCATTACGAGTCACCAATATCTTGACGTCATTCCTCGTTGTGTCTGGCGTCAGCACACCAAACTGGGCCTTCTCGTGGGTCGAATCAAGCTTCGTAGTCTGTGTGAAGGATCCAGTGGGCGTCTGCTGCCCAGTTCCTCCGAAGCCCATCACCATTACATACAACACTGCCGCCAAAACGACAGTGATCGCGACCATCAAGATGGTTGCGATGACAGGTGATACGGCTTCAGAATCCTTGCGGATCTTCCATATCTTTTTCATTGTTCAGTCCTCCTTTGTAGGGTTTCCCCTACGTTGGGAGGGATTTATGCATGACTGATTATAAAGCTTTCTATTTAGGTATCATATTGGATGAGACTGAATTCGACATTTGACGATACTATGATGGACATTTCTTCGTCGTATCTCGGAAAGAGGATGCGTAATGACTGGCCTGGAAAAGTGCTATAGATTGCACGTTCCGCCCTCGTGGCAATCGCTCAATCTAACGGTTCCCCTGCACAGGAATCAATTGCACGGGAACTACTTGGTCACACACGAGCGCGATCACCTCTTTGAGCTCCGGTTTTGCCTGGCCAGCGACCGAAATGATCACAGGATAGGCCCCCTTCGACTTGAGATTGCTGAGGAGTACCTGGAGGAACTCTGAGAGCATCTTGACGTCATTGTGTATCGCGAGGGAGTTGATGGAGTCCAATACCACCAGCATCGATCCGTCCTTCAGCTTTCGCGAAAGGAAGTCGACCTTCAGGATGATGTTCTCGAGCATTGTCGGGTTGTCGATATAGATCGTATTCTCGCTCGGTCCTGTATTTCCGGCGACGAGCTGAGAGACGCAGTCGACGAAATGGATGTTCTTCGTATCGACCTCTAGCATCTTCAGCGCTGAGAGCATTGTTGAGGATGGGACTGAGGACGTGATGTAAACGCACTTCAGACCTTTCTTCGCCGCGAAGTTGTCTGTCAGGCCGCGCACGACGTCGAAATACGTGTCCATCCCGATCTCCAACGCCACCGAGACAGCGGGACCAATCTCCTCAAGCTTCGACGCAACGGTTCCTCCGACGTCCTCGCTCAAGACACGCCACCTCCCTTAAGTAATGGAGTCACAAGAACTCCGAAGGACGTTAGGTCAATAACATACTTCGATCTTGAGTGGCTGGTTCCCTTCATCTTCGTCACCTGCATCGTCCTGAGCAGATCCCCTCTCCTCTCATGATTGCCCATCAATATTACGCCGTCGGCAACAATGCCCTCGATGCCCGAGGGATTGGAGGAGTCCGATATGAGAAGTCCCGTGCACTTGGCTGTAGAAATCGCTGCGCTTATCCTCTGAAGCAGGACCTTCGCCACCATGTAATCGTCAATCCCATACAACAGTGAACTGAACGAATCCAGAACCAATCTCTTCACTCCGTTCTCGAGGAGAGTCTTCTCTATCGTGTCGCCGAGCCTCAAAGCACTCCCCCTGTCCAGAACACGCTGACTGATCCCTGCTTTGTCCATAAGTGGCCCGAGCTCAAGGATTTGAAGCGTCCCGTCTTTGACATGCTTCTCGTCGAGAAAGTCGAAGCGAGGTATGTTGGAGATCAACTTCTCCGGGGACTCGACCGTAGTTATCAACAACCCCTTCTCGCCCTTCATTACGCCTCTCACCAGGAACTCGAATGCGAGCGTCGTCTTCCCTGTTCCGGAACTGCCGGTGACGAGGACCATGTTCGACATCGGAATGCCCCCTCCCAGGATGCCGTCCAAACCGTCGATCCCGGTGGCGCATTTCGTCCGCTCAGCTTTCAATTCCGCCGCTTGCATAGACTGCTGATAATCCGCTTGTGGTTTTATAGTGTTTTGCCCAGTCATCAAACGACGATTGAAGCTCGCAGATGGCGTTCGGGCGATTGACTGTCGTCCTGTCCCTCGAAAGGATTTATAACAACTCACATTCTTAGGCAGAAATCATGAAGCCGGTGTTGCAGGTCGCTCTGGACCTGATGCATCTCAAGAGGGCGCTCGAGATAGGACGGGAGGCCGTGGAGGGCGGCGTCGATTGGATCGAGGCCGGTACGCCGCTGATAAAGAGCGAGGGGGCCGAGGTCCTGAGGGTGCTGAAGAAGCAGTTCCCCGGCCACGTCCTCGTTGCCGATATGAAGACCATGGACGTCGGCGGCTTCGAGGTCGAGATCGCAGCGAAGGCTGGGGCCGATGTCGTTACGGTGATGGGGCTTTCCGACGACGGGACGATCGAGGAGTCCGTGCTATCCGGAAGGAAGTACGGAACGAAGATCATGGTCGACATGATGAACGTCGAGGATAAGGTCGCGAGGGCGAAGAAAGTCGAGGAGATGGGGGCGGCGTATGTCTGTCTTCACGTCGGAATCGATGAGCAGATGAAGGGTGGAAAATCCCCCCTGGCCGTTGTCGGGTCCGTGTCCTCCGCGGTGAACATTCCTGTCGCGGTTGCGGGCGGCATAACCTCCGAGACAGCCCCGGACCTCGTGAAGGCGGGAGCATCTATCATCATCGTCGGCGGAGGAATAATCAAGGCAGAGAAGGTGAGCAAAGCGGCCCAGAGGATAAAAGATGCCATCGAAAGAGGCGCCGGTCTTCCTTCTGACCTGTCGAAGAAGTATTCTCAGGAGGACCTGTTCACGGCGTTCTCCAAAGTCTCCACGCCTAACATCGCTGACGCGGCACACAAGAGGGGCGTGATGATCGGCATCGTTCCAAGGATCAAACACGGCATGAAGATGGCCGGAAAGGCGTTGACAGTGCAGACTTGCAAGGGCGATTGGGCGAAGCCTGTCGAGGCGATAGACAGGGCACAGAAAGGGGAGGTGATCGTCGTCGACGCAGGCGGCAGCGACATAGCAGTCTGGGGCGAGCTCGCGTCCTGGAGCTGCAAGGTCAAGGGCATCAGCGGGATCGTCGTCGATGGAGCGGTCAGAGACATCGACACCATACTCGAGATAGATTTCCCATGCTTTTCCAAATATGTCACATCGCACGCGGGCGAGCCGAAGGGGTTCGGGGGCATCGGGCACGAAATAGTCTGCGGAGAACAAATAGTGCGCACGGGGGATTGGATCATCGGGGACGAGAGCGGCGTCATCGTCGTCCCGCAGGAGCACGCGGTCGAGATAGCCAATAGGGCACTGGACGTCCTCGAAAGGGAGAACAGGATAAGAGAGGAAATCAAGAGAGGAAGGACCCTTTCAAGCGTCCAGGAGTTGGAGAAGTGGGAAAAGGTTCAGTGATCAACCTCCACGCCCACACGACCTTCTCAACGGTTCGTTCCCGCCGGAGCGCATCGTGGAGAGGGCTGCGAAGGACGGACTGACCCATATCGCTGTTACGGACCATTTTGAGACTTCGAAGGTTGCATCGCTCAGTACTGGCGACTTCGAGAAGTATCTCTCGACGATAAGGGGCTTGAGAAAGAAGTATGAGGGTACGATTGAAGTCCTCGCAGGCGTTGAGATCGACGCGAATCCTGACAGATGCGATCTCGATAGCCTGCCGTTCGACCTTCTCAACGAGCTGGACCTGGTGCTGTTCGAACACGTGAACGACAAGACGAACGGCGGGAACGGTATAGAGGATCTTGATCGTATACTGTCGAACGTCTCGGTCCCGAGAGGTCTCGCTCACTCCGACATCAAGACATGCTTCGCGGACGTGAAGCCCGCGGAGGTCGCTGACTCGCTCTCATCCAGAGGTCTGTTCGTAGAGCTGAACACCGCCCTCCCCTACAGGAGAAACGGCCTGACATTCTACGAGCGTGCGGAGGACGTGATTCGCGACCTCGGAGGGAAGGTCAAACTGTCGATCGGAACGGACATCCACAGACGACTTGCCGAGGTCTCGAACGTGCAGAGCGCTTACTACTTCGTCAGGAGACTGGATCTTATCGACGATTTGCTATTCTGATATTGCGCGGACTGCCTGCAAGCGCTGAGAAATTCATTCTAGAAAAAGAAAAGGATAGATTGAAGGAACACCGAAAACGATGTTCCTCCAAGGTTCGAACCGTTGCTGGGTGCGCTCAGAACTGCCCCATCTTGCCAGCCATGAGCCTGAGCCTCTTCACCCTCTCTGCGACCGGCGGGTGGGTGGAGAATATCCTCACCAGCCCGCTTGCGCTGAAAGGGTTGACGATCCAAAGAGATGCGGATGCGGGGTTCCCGTACCTGATTGGCTTCTTCTTGTTCGCGACTTCCAACTTCTCCAGGGCCCTAGCGAGACTGAGTGGCCGAGCGATGATCATCGCCCCCTCCTCATCCGCCTTGTACTCGCGGCTCCTCGATATTGCAAGCTGGATCAAGAGTGCTGCGAGCGGCGCGGTTATCGCAGCTATCAGAACAATCGCCGATGCTCCCGAGTCCCTCCTGCCGCCGCCGAACATCGTGCTGAACAAGGTGTATCTTGCTGCGAACGATATCGCACCGGCCAATGTGGCCGCGATGGTCATCACGAGTATGTCCCTATCCTTGACATGTGCCATCTCATGCGCCAGCACGCCCTCGAGTTCGTCGTCGTCGAGCGTCTTCAAGAGCCCCTCCGTCGCGGCGACCACCGCGTTCTTCGGGTTCCTGCCGGTCGCGAAGGCGTTCGGGGTCTCGGTCGGAACTATCGCTATCTTGGGCATCGGCAAGTTCGCCTTGAAGGCGACCTGCTGGACAATTTTGTACAGCCTCGGTGCTTCCCTCTCGTTGACAATCCTGGCCCTGTAGGACCAGAGTACGATCTTCGACGAATAGAAGTACGAAATCAGATTGATGGCCCCGGCCAGGACAAGGAAGAATACCATCCCGGAGAGCCAGTCACCTAGGAAAAGGTAGCCTACGGCCCATCCTATCACGATGAACAGCCCAAACATGAACGCAAACAGCACTGCTGTCCGCGCAATTGCTCCCATTTGTTTCACCTCGACCGACTCCAATCATAGAACCTCTATTTAAGAATTGTTTGAGGAATCAACGAGGTGACCTGCGAACTGGGATTGACGCCCTACAATAGAACACTCCGCTCAACATCTTATTCAACCAGATGTTCAGATCGCACGTGGAACGGATCTACATCCTTCCTCACGATGCGATGTAAACGACCCTGCGACCTCGCTGCTCGGCCTTGATCTTGCCCTTCTCCACTAGCTCGTCGATCATCTGAGAGAGGATCTCCTCGTCGATGCCGACGGCGCTGGCGAGCTGGTGGAATGTCTGTCCTCCCTCCGCCTTCGCCGATTCGACGATCCTATCCCTGGCCTTTTCGACTCGCGTCTTCGCCTCGACCTCAGAGAGTTCTTTCTCCCTGTCCGCGGCGATATTCTCCATCTGGGCCTTCGCCATCTCGAGCGCTCGCTCCTTGAAGCGTTCCACGTCCGTCTCGAGCAGGGCCGCGAGCTCGTCGACGTTCGCCCCGATCTCTCTCCACTTGTCGAGCCGCCCCTGATAACTGGAAGGGAGGGTCTGCATACCCTCGGGAGGCTTGCCAAAAGAGGGGATGTACATGACCCCGGAACGCTTGAGGGCCTCGTGCAGCTTCCCGAGTTTGATGTCTAGTTCGATCTCATCAGAGACGTCAGTCTCGAAGACGGCGGTCCCCTTGGTCTTCTGAAAACCGTTCTCGGCGAATATCTTCTCCACTTCACTAGGGGACTTCCCCTCGCTGTTGTATTCGACTTTCACGTAGGCCTTCATCTAGAGCCTCCCGGCGCATATCTTCTTTGCAA
This sequence comes from uncultured Methanomassiliicoccaceae archaeon, assembly GCA_964544915.1. Taxonomy (GTDB): domain Archaea; phylum Thermoplasmatota; class Thermoplasmata; order Methanomassiliicoccales; family JACIVX01; genus JAJRAG01. The sequence continues at coordinate 6,743 of CAZJDY010000026.1, forward strand.
TAATTAAACCTTAGTCTCTTATGTGGACCGTGTGATTTCTTGACCTCCTCAGATCGAGGATAGGCTGCCTGGGAACGGCAAAGGAAAATAGTCGAAAGAATGTCTAGATATCGATGAGCGGCGAGCTGGAGTTCGTCATGAGCTGGTTCAGGAAGTATTATACGGATTCCCCCCCGCCGCCTCCCGACAGGTTCGGACGCAGGGAGTTCGGCTTCATGTTCTTCGACAAGACGTTCGTGCAGCGTCACATCTCGTTCTCGAAAGCATCGGACCTGAATTCGTTCCTGAGGGAGCAGGTTCCCGCGCACGTATACTACTCATCCGCCTACTACGAGCTCCCCGCCGCAGCCACAATGGAGGAGAAGAAATGGCTTGGGGCGGACCTGATCTTCGACCTCGACGCCGACCACATCAAGGGCGCCGAAGGGCTGTCCTACACCGATATGCTCGCGGAGGTCAAGAATGAGATGGCCAGATTGCTGGACGATTTCATACTCGGCGACCTCGGCTTCAATCCCGCCGAGATAAAGGTCGTGTTCTCCGGAGGCAGGGGATATCACGTCCACGTGTCCGACCCGCGCGTCATGGGCCTTAAGAGCCACGAGAGGAGGGAGATAGTCGATTACATCACTGGCACGGAGCTGGACTTCGACTGGGTGTTTGAAGAGAGGGCGTTCGAGAAGCGTCAGTTCAAGCAGGTGACGAGAGTGAACAAATCCCGGCTTCTGCCATCGGCGGATTCGGCCGGATGGAGGAGGAGGATGCGGGTCGGGGTAGAGAGGTTGCTACAAGAGCTCGAAAGGCTCTCCGCGCAAGACGTCCGCGCCAGATTCGTGGAAGCGAGGGATGTGCCCGACAAGCTCCTGGAGGAGATGCTTAGCGACCTCTTCTCAAAGCGCGGTGGAAAGAGCGGAGCGGACATCATGCTGGGCAGCGACACGCTCGAGGTGCTCTCCAGTTCAAAGGGCCAAATCTTGTTCCTGAAGATGCTGGAGGGGCATATGAAGGACGAATTGGAGGGACAGGTCGACGAGCCGGTGACGAGTGATATAAAGAGATTGATCCGCCTGCCACAATCCCTGCACGGAAAGACTGGCCTGACGGTGGTGCCGATGAGCAGGGACGAGCTGGATGGATTCGATCCGCTGAGGGACGCCGTCCCTGAAATGCTCCCGGACGATCCAGTGAGGTTGGCGGTCAACGGCAAAGTGGAGATCCGCTTGCGTGGAGAGAGGTTCTCGCTGGAAGGAAACACGGAGGTCCCGACATTCGCCGCCCTTTTCCTCGTCTGTCGCAGGATGGCGACGATGCCAGATGGGACGAGGGGCTAGGCATTCTCCCTTCTAGCCGTTGTTTCTGGCCTTTGTGAATCAGGCGGAAAAGTATTTATGTTCACCTGGTCATTTTTCGCTTTGAAATTCTATGGAAAGCGGCAGGGTGACGTTAGAGGGTGGATGGCGACTCGAGCGCATCCGCCGTATGAAACTCTACTTGTACGTTGTCCAAATCGTATCGGTGTTCGCCATCGCGATTTTCCTCATAATGGTCGGGAAAGGGTTCTCCCTGAAGCCATTCTATCTTCCGATCAACTCCTTCATCTACTTCGTGCTGCTGATGGGGCTGGTCATCGGCGCGGAGAGCTTCGCCTTCACAGTGCTGGAGATCAGGTTCACGCAGAGCGCTAGCTCCAAGTATTACATGGCGAAGAAGTTCACGAGGAGGGCTCTTGCAATCATCGTAATCTCCGTTATCATCATAATCATTCTATGGGTCCCGGTCATCTCCAAGACTATCGAGGACACGCTCAGCACCTCCGGCGACATCGATGGTGTGAAGGACTTCAGCAACAAAGACCCCATGGGATTGACAGCCGTGGACGGCATCACGATAACGAGCGTCGGAGGGACCGCGAATATCTACGTCGTGTCAGAGAGCAACTACAATCTGTACAAGAGCAACATCACCCTATTGTCGGCGCACAGGGTGAACGGCAATGACTATTCGGTCAGCGGGAGCCTCCCCACGATGACATTCGCCTTCCCTGATGCGGACTACGGAACTTTCTACATGGTAGTGGATGATCTGGGCGGAACGCCGACGCCGATATCATACACACTCCACAAGAACATCTCAAACACGTTCATGGACTACGTGCCGCTCTTCGCATTGCTCTTCATAATCGTATACGCTGTCGCGATAGTCTACCTTCAAGTGATGATTAGGAAGTACGCCGTGGGAGCAATCTACCGGTAGAGGGCGCAGCACACCTCTCGGACCTCAAGATCGAGCCCGCGGTCCTTCGCCCAGTTCATGGTTCTTCTCGAAGGGACAGCTATGCCTGCGAGCCCCGACTCGATGCACTTCGCTTCGAGCTCCCAGTTCCCTCGAGGCCTCATGCATCCCAGGAGGACCCGGCATCCCAGGCGGTCGACCGCTTCCTCGACGAACCCGACCACACGGTCGTCATCCACCGGGGGAGAGTTTTCCACCGGAGTCCCCTTAGTGGACAGGAACACCAGAACGACGAGAGACTCTATCTCGAAATCCTGCACCAGGCGAAGGGCGGCACGCTCGCCCTCAGGGGTCTCGGACAGACCGACGCATATGTGCGGGACGACGTGTTTCGCACCCGAGGAAATGAGGTTTGCCAAAGTCTCCCTGTACGCATCCCGATCGACGTCGAGATGGAGTATGTCCCGGATCGCCTTCTCTTCCTGAACGATGTCGACGGAGCAGCAATCGGGGGATACCTTGGCAATTGCCTCCGCCTCTCCCCGGCCCAAAAGCCCTGTGTGGACGTTGATGAGCAGCCCCGTCTCCTTCTTCACCTCGGCGATCGTATCGAGGTATGGTCCGATAGGAACCTTACCTTCACGGTCGCACCCCCCGCTCAACAGAAATCCGTTCGCGCCTTCCTTGCTGAGCTCTCGCGCGAGCTCGAGGAGGGCTGGCGGACCGTCGACCGGTATCATCTGCTTCAAGTAGCGTCCGCGACAATGGTCGCATTGGAGTGCACACTCACCTCCCGTGACCGACAATGAGGGGAACTTCGAGCCAGGCTGGAATGCGATAATCTTCCTCTGCACCTTGAGCCATAACGTCTTGAGAAGCAAAAGCTTTATTCGGTCGACACACTTCCTCGTGCTCGGAGATACGATGAGAGCATTCAGAGTGATCGGTTCTTTCAAGATCAGCAAAAGGAGATGGCAGGACTTCAATATCGAGGTCGCCGCCGAGGATGAGAGTGCTGCGACCCAGAAGGTGCTGTCCAATTTCGGGAGTCATCACCGCGTGAACAGGCGCAACATCCACATCAAGGAGATCGCCCCCCTCTCGCCTGAGAGCGTTTCCAACCCCATCGTCAAGCATCTGATCGGGGGAACGTGATGAACGAAAAGGAGTTGCGGCAATCCCTGGCCACGCTCGAGCTCTATCGGGCGCAACTGCAGAGCCTCGCGGAGCAACTGCAGCTCATCCAAATGTCCTTGGAGGAGAACGCAAGGGCGAAGGAGACCCTCTCGAGCTTCAAGGACACCCCGATAGACTCCGAGATCCTCGTTCCGATCGGCGGCAATTCATTCGTTTTCGCTAAGGTCGGGTCGAACTCGAATGCGATCGTCGGCATAGGAAGTGACGTTTCGCTCGAGAAGCCGATCGAAGAGGCTGTGAAGATGATCGAGGTCAGAATAAACGAGCTGGTCGAGACCTTCACTAAGTTGGGAGAGAGGCGCTCGGCAATAGAAGCGCAGAGCTCGCAACTCTCGCAGCAAGTGCAGCAGGAATACCAGAAGATCCAGAATCGATCATAGGGCCGGTGGTCCGATTGTTCGAGTCTCTGAAGAAGAAGCTTTTTGGACTGAAGAGGAAAGCGACCGAACTGCCTCCAGAGCCGGAGAAGGTCATAGGCGACAGCGGAAGGACGATCGGCGAGAGCGCATTGGACGAACTGCTTTGGGAATTGGAGGTTTCGCTGCTGGAGGCGGACGTGGCGCTGTCGGTCGTGGAGGAAATCAAGGCCGAAGTGAGGACCGATCTCCTTGGAAAGAAGGTGGACCGGAAGTACGACGTCTCGGACGCGGTGGAATTGGCCCTGAAGGGTGCCATAGAGAAAGTCCTCAAGGAGAATGAGTTCGACTTCGACGCCTTCGTGAAGTCCAGGCAGAAGCCTGTTGTGATAATGTTCGTCGGGATAAACGGCACCGGCAAGACGACCGCCATAGCCAAGATCGCATATCACCTACAGAAGATCCGGCTCAGCTCGGTCCTTTCCGCATCGGACACTTTCAGGGCCGGTGCGATAGAGCAATTGACGATCCACGGCGACAGGCTGAACTGCAGGGTCGTCAAGCACAACGCTGGAAGCGATCCCGCAGCGGTCGCTTATGATGCGGTCGAGCATGCGAAAGCGAGGAAGAGGGACGTTGTCCTGGTCGACACGGCCGGAAGGATGCAGACGAACGTCAACCTAATGGACGAGATGAAGAAGATAAAGAGGGTCGTCAAACCGGACCTTGTCATATTCGTCGGGGATTCACTCGCCGGTAACGACGCCGTCGAGCAGGCGAAGACCTTTGACAAGGAGGTGGGGATAGACGCCGTCATTCTGACGAAGATCGACGCGGACGCCCGCGGCGGCGCGGCGCTCTCGATCGCGCACACGGTGCACAAGCCGATAGCGTTCGTGTCGACCGGGCAGGATTATGAATCACTCGTGAAATTCGACAGCAAGTGGATGGTGGACAGGCTTTTCTCGGAGACCCGCTCCGGCGAGTGATCGCGCAATCGCCCTCTCTTGGTAAGTCGAAAGAAGCAGCATGGCTCGTGCTTCGCTCGTACCATCGAATGAAAGCTCATTGGGAGATCGGACCGGACCAGATTCCGTTGATGTCGCTAGAGTAGCAGAGGGACCCCATCAGGACCGCGAACACCTTCGCGTCGGAGACGAGATTCTCGACCTTCGAGTACTCGTTGACCGCGTGAGCGTTCTCGTCGACCGTCTGCCATGCATAGGCCTCGAATCCCGCCAGTCTGAACAGGTTCGCGCAGGTTCCTCCGCCGATGCCTCTCGCAACCGAATCAATCCCACGTACCGTTTTGATCGCCTGTGAAAGGGCCTTCATCCCCTCGCTGTCGGTGCTCGACGGCGGGCCACCCTTCGTCATCTGTTCCGTAGACAACTCAATGTCCGCTCCAGTCCTGTCCTCGAAGAGCTTTGCGACCTTCTTGATCGTCTTCATGACCTCTTCCGGCTCGTACTCGGGCAGGAGCCTGATGTCGATATAGAAGACGTCCTCCCCAGGCACGGTGTTTATGTTCCCTACTGTCTGGTGGCGCTTGGTCGGTTCGAAGGTGGAGTTCGGAGGTATGAATATGTTATCCATCTTCCCGTACTTCTCAGTAAGATGCTCGAGCAGGAAGGTCATGAACTTCGACCCGACCTTCATCGCGTTGATCCCCTTCTCCGGGGTCGAGGCGTGCGTCTGCTTTCCCTCGATAATGACCTTGAGCCACATGATGGACTTCTCGGCGACCACGATCACTGACCCGTCCGGGACGCCGTGGTCCGGCACGTAGATCGTGTCGCCGCTCCTGAATACGCCTTCCCTGATCAGGAACTTGATGCCCTTTTCGCTCCCCCGCTCTTCGTCGGCCACCATCGCCAGGCCCATCGTCTTCTCCCCGCTCAGGGAGAGCTCGTTCAGTGCTTTCGCCGCATAGAGCGAGGCTATTATCGCCTGACCGTTGTCCTCGGCACCGAGCCCGTAGAGCTTTCCGTCGACGACCCTCGGCGAAAAGGGAGGGTAGGTCCACGCATCGAGATCGCCGGGCGGGACAGTGTCCATGTGAGTGACGATCCATACCGTCTGTTCCGCAGAGCCCCTCTTCCTAGCGACGATGTTCGGCCTGAGGCGCAGTCGGACCCTCTCGTCGAGCGCATCGAACATCTCGACCTCTTCGAATCCGCAGCGCTCCGCGAGCTCCTTCAGGTATCGGGCCCGCTCGAATTCGCCATCGCCGCCGTTCTCCGGGCCTATTGCCGGGATGCGTAGGAGCTCACCCAGCGCTCCGATCATTTCCTCCTTGTACCCATCAATGGACGAAAGCAACTGCTCCACGGAAGGCATGAAATCCCTCGACATTGAAGCGTATTGTGCATATTAAATTATTGTCTGGTGTTTATTATGATGTGCAATTGATGCTCTCGGACGTTGACCCGTTGCGACACGATGGTACCGAATCCGCGTGCTGCTAGTAAGTGTAGAAACCTCTTCCAGTCTTACGGCCGAGACGACCAGCCTGCACGTACCTTCTCAACAGAGGGCAGGGGCGGTACTTCGGGTCACCGTACTCGCTGTACAAAACCTCCATGATGCTGAAGCAGACGTCGAGACCGACAAGATCTCCGAGCTCCAGCGGTCCCATGGGGTGGTTCGCCCCCAGCTTCATCACCTGATCGATTGTCTCTGCGCTCGCCACCCCTTCCATCAGACAGTAAGCGGCCTCATTGATCATCGGCACGAGGACCCTGTTCAAGGCGAAGCCAGGGAAGTCGTTGACCTCCATCGGGGTCTTGCCCAGCCTTATGGCCAAGGATTTGACGGTTTCGTTCGTCTCCCTCGATGTCTGTATCGCTTTGATGACCTCGACTAGTTTCATGACCTGGACCGGGTTGACGAAGTGCATCCCGATGACCCTGTCTGGGCGCTTCGTCACCGCCGCCAGCTCCGTAATCGGGATCGAAGACGTGTTGGATGCCAGAATCGTCGTGGGGCGGCAGATCTTGTCGAGGGAGCTCAGTACGTCCTTCTTCGTCTTCCTGTCCTCGATGACCGCCTCGATCACGACATCGACTTCAGCGAGGTCCTCGAGCAGTAGAGTGCCCTTGACCCTCGAGAGAACGCTCGCCTTCTCCTCGACACTCATCTTGCCCTTCTCGACCGCCTTGGACAGGTTCTTCTCGATCTTACTCAATCCGCTTTGAACGAATGACTCCTCTATATCGCACATCACAACATCGAATCCCGCCTGGGCGGCGATCTGCGCGATACCGCTTCCCATCGTACCTGCTCCGACGACCCCGATCTTCTTGAACTCGACTTCGGCTCCCATTGTTTCACCCCGATATCAGAACAAAGCGTTCGTGCATCATCTTCTAACTATCATCGCCACGGCGTTCCCGCCGCCGAGGCACAACGTTGCGAGGCCAGTCTTTGCATTCCGGTCCTTCATCGCGTAGAGGAGAGTGGTCAGGACCCTGGCCCCACTGCATCCGATCGGATGGCCGAGAGCAACTGCGCCTCCATGCACATTGAATTTCACGTCCGGAACGCCCAACTCGCGCTTCACTGCGACGGATGCCGTCGCAAACGCTTCGTTGTGCTCGAAAAGATCGATGTCCGACATCTTCATCCCCGTCTTCTTAAGCAGAGCGCGCACCGTTGGAATCGGTGCCTCCATGATGTACTCCGGTTTCACTCCGCCAGTGTTGTAATCGACTATCGTCGCAACCGGCTCGACGCCGCATCTCTCGGCAAACTCCTTGGAAGCGACAACAACCGCAGCCGCTCCATCGCTTATCTGGGATGAGTTACCGGCGGTGACCATTCCACCCTCCTTGAATACCGCCCTCAGTCTCGCCAGGCTTTCCACAGTGATGTCCGGTCGTACACCCTCATCGATCTTCATATCAACGATCGCCTTCTTCTCCTTGACCTTGATCGGAAGGATCTCGGCGTCGAACTTCCCGTTCTTCATAGCCGCAAGCGCATTCATGTGGCTCTGATATGATATGAGGTCGGCGTCTTCCCTCGTAACGCCGAAGCGCTCGGCGACGATCTCGCCCGTCACTCCCATCAATATGCCGCTTAGAGAATCGAACAGGCCGTCGTGGATGAGGTGATCCACCACCTTGTCATCGTTGAGCCTGTACCCCCACCTCGCCTTCTTCAGAAGGTACGGGGCCGCGCTCATGTTCTCCATGCCACCAGCGACCACCGCGTCGTGCTCGCCCGACCTGACTGCATTCGCGGCGAGCATGACCGCTTTCAATCCAGACCCGCAAAGCTTGTTGATGTTCAGCGCCCCGATCTCCACGGGAAGGCCGGCCTTGATTGCCGCCTGTCTGGCAGGGTTCTGCCCGACGCCCGCAGGCAGGCATATCCCCATAATGCATTCTTGGATGTTCGATGGCTCGATTCGGGCTCTTTTCACAGATTCCTTTATTACAGCGGCTCCCAGGTCCGTGACTGGTGTGTCAACGAACGAGCCGCCGAATCTCCCCACTGCTGTCCGAACAGCGCTGAGTATGACGACCTCTTTCATGAAACCATCTCCCCAAAGACGTGCATTGTCTGTTTGGTGGACAAAGCCCCTGAAACTATTGCGTGGTTTCTATTTGAATGTTGTTGGGGCACCGACTGGATTTCGCCCCCAGGATGTCATGTTGTCATCATGCGCTTGAGCGGCTTGCTCAGGTGCCTCCGGGAGCACACCGGTGGCTCGTACCAACCGATGTCGATCCCCCTGGGTGCCCGCACCAACAACACGTCGTAGCCTGACGCCTTCGTGCCGCATCGGCGACACCTATAGCCTTGACCGGATCCGACGGACTTCATGCGCTTGCCGCAGCTCGGGCAGACCGGATTGCCCTCCTTCTCCCAGATATCGGCCAGAGACAGCACGCGCAGCTTCTCGACGTTGAGCGTCCTCGGGTTCTCCCTCAGTTCTCCCACCACCATGACCCTGTCCCCGACGGCCAGCGATCGCACGGCGTTTCTGAAGTGCTTCGACGGCTCGTACGCGGCGCAGTCAAGCGGTCCAACCCTTAAGGAATCCAGCTCGAAAATGACGTGTCCACCCTTGCGCGTCTCGGGCGCCGCAGACACTGTGCCCTCCACAGCATAGGACCTGTTCGGCACCAGTCGATTCCACTTCCGGATAATGTGATCATCCGTCCCTTGATTCGTCAGGAATAACAACCAACGTGCGATCGGCTCGCTCCTTATTGACGACATAGCTAGAGGCAGATCCTCGACCGAGTCACCCCTGATCCCGAACAGGACAGGACACGGCGAGTTCGGGGTTATTGCGGCTCTCCCGCCGGCGCGATCGAAGTTGTTGAAGGTAGAGGGGAATCTGAGGTCGAGCGCTTTCACCGTCTCAGCGGACACGAAACGCTCCCGACCCCACCTGTCCTCGCTTCTGTACGCGAGGACCTCGAAGGTCCTGTCCCTGGGCCTCCACGCCATCGCCGCGGATGCGCCAATGATCCCACGGCCGCCCGCCAGCTCCACCGTCCTGGCTCCGATTCTTCTGAGCTCGGAAAGAACGGTCCTCTTCTTCACTATGTCCCTCACGGTCGACCAGTAGAGATCCTGACGGGGTTTTCTCAGGGAAGCAACAAGACCCGGGCTTGCCTCCTCCTCGACCCGCGACCAGCGCCTGAGAATCTCTCCTCCACGCTCAAGCACGACTTCCATGTCTGCAGGTTCGCAGCATCTGGTGTAAGAGTAGATCGAATCCTCTCCTATCCGGCCGACGAGGCTGCGTCCCCCCACCCCCTTACCGAGTCTTAGGCAGACGGCCCCGTTGCCCCTCGTCTTCCATGGGACCGCGGGATTAAGTCTGACCAACCTAGGAAGACCTATCAGATCGTATTCGCCGAGGGACCGCACCATCTCTGTCGCGAGGAATGTGGTGCACATGCCCTTGGTGGAGTCGGTGTCGTCGAAGGCGAGATACATCGGCCTATCCTCTTCGTCCCGGGCCTCTACACCTTCGGACCGGGCATTAACTTTTTCCATTGGAGCTCGACGGTGTTTGAAACGGTGCTATCACCTTGAGTGACTCGATGAAAACGAACGATGGATCGTCCTCGGCCACTTCCCCGATGATCTCGACGATAGCTCCCGTGGCGGGGGGTTCGTATGACAGTTCTCTGTTGAGAAAGGCCCCCACCTCATTGCCCGCGCAGTCCCTCAGTGTCAGTACCCAACCCTTTTGACTCGTTCCACTGTCAATCACGACGCAGCTGATCTTGAACCTCCCCCCGCCTGATGATGTCTCGCTGAAGCTGGCCACCTGGATGGGTTTGAAGTCCGAAAGCATGAGCAGCACGAACACCGCCAACGAGGCTGCAACGAGCAGGGCCCTTACGGGGGGTCGTCTAAAATGCACGTGGCGATCAGACTACCTCTCGATTCTTGACGTCACCGTTGCAGGCAGTATACAAGATGATGTGGGAAGCGGTCCTTTACGAGTTCGAGACCGAAAAACATTGAATAGTCGACGTGCCATTCCGCATTCATGGTCAAGCCAACTCTCGTGGAAAGAGCGGTGTTGCTGATGTCGATGTTCCTGCTGACCGGCTTGCTCCTCACGATGGTCGGGGCCTACATCTTCACTACGGAGGACCTGGTCGGTTCGAGAGGATGGTCATACTGGCTTGTCCCAGTAGGTCTCATTCTGCTGGTAATTGGCGTGCTCTGGCTCCTGCAGTTCTATCTCACTGTCAAGAAGTTCCGGTCCATTCTCCAAGAGAAAAGCAAGGCCGCATTTCTGAAGCGTCTTGATGACGTCGAATACTTGGCGTGGAAACTCCCTTCGAGTTACGAAGAAGAGCTGGTCACGAAGAAAGAAGAGTTAGGAATCAAGTAGCGGGTTCTCCCGACACGCCGTTTTACGATGTCCAAATGCAGAGAGGGACCCCTTTATTTCCACTGGAACTAGGTGCTCACCGTGTACGGCAGAGCTCATCTCTCCTTGTCATCCCTGGGTGACGCCAAGTCCGACATGCTGGACGATTCCAGTGAGAATGCTTCTTGTCCGGGTGCTTCAATGACTCTGCCGCCAATCCCCTTTACCTTCTCGATGATTCGATTCCTGCTCTCTTCCCTGCAACCGATGGAGAGACGCACTTCGTCGCCATAGTCGACGCTCCTAACAGACTCGGTATCATATAGCCAAGCCACGACCCTTGCGGTGTCTGGTACGTTCGGAAGGGCGAGGTCGATTTCGCAACTTTTGTGGAAGTGTGAAGCTATCAATCTAATCATATTTTCGATGCCTTGCTTTGAGATGGTAGATGTGGGTATGATCTCGTTGAAGCTTGTCACGTCCCTTATAAGTCTGATTTTCTCATCTAGATTAGAACTTAGAAGATCTGTTTTGTTCAAAATGACCATGATTCTTGACGAGTCCACCTCAGGAAAGAGGATTTGCGTTGATGCGCTAATCTTTCTCATCATCTCATCATCAGAATCTGAAGAATCTACTACCAACAATATCAAATCTGCAGAGAAAATCTCATCTATTGTATACCTAAAAGACTCTATCATGAAATAAGGTAGATTCTCAAGGAAACCGATGGTGTCAGTGAGTAATATCTCGCCATGAAGACCATCGGCTCTTCTTGTTCTGGCTGATAGGGTTGAGAACATCTTATTGTCGACCATCGTAGTGTCGTTAGTTAGAACGTTGAGAAGTGACGACTTCCCTGCATTCGTATACCCAGCGAAACAGACCAAACCAAATCCTTTTTTCCTTCTTTGCTCTCTTCTTAGTTCCTGGCTTCTACCTAGTCTAGATAATTCACCATCGATGACATTCATTCGTTTTCTTATCAGATCATAGTAAACGTCAACAGCATACTCACCACCCGCAAGAAATCCAGGGTGCTCTCCGGCCTTTGCATTATGAATCCACTCTCTCAAGAACGGTATCTCATATTTCAGAGTGGCACGTTCGACTTGCAGTTTTGACTCAGCGGTCTTGGCCCTCTCCTTAAAAATATTCAGGACCAGCCGTACCCTATCTACACACTCTATTCTAAGGTTCTTCTCAAGATTGAAGTGTTGTGATGGTTTCAGATTCCCATTAAAGAGAAGAACATCGACATGACGCTTTTCAAGAACATCTTCGAGACTGCTAGCCTTCCCCTTCCCGACGAAGGTCGCTGAGTCGGGATATGCACGTCTTTGGATTACCTCATAGAGGACATCAAGGTTCGCTGAATCGGCTAGATCCTCGAGTTCCTTAACGTCGTCGTTCAGACTGATTATTGCGGCCGTCCTCTTCCTTTCTGCCATCCCGTTCACTTCATGTCTAGCTCGTAGTATCCTGTCACGGGGCTGAGCTTCCTACCAAGCTCAATTCCCTGGAGTCTCTTGATGACCACTTCGTTGAGCACGTTCGCCGTTCCCTTGAATAGGTGACCTCCAAGGACGTTGAAATCCCTGTTCGAGACGGAGCAGTGAAGATGGATTGGGACTTCCGTATCCAACGTCACCGAGCCAGAGAGTGAGAGCAGTTCATGAGGTTCTTCGAAATACTTCTTTATGTAGTCTCTACCAGTGAAGTAACCGAGCGTGAACTCTCGGAGAATGCCGATTCCCCCATAAACCCAGGCAAAATTCATTCCATGACATCTACAAGCATCTGCCAAGCTCATGTGAACGTCCTCACCGTCTTCAAGCTTGACGATCAGGACTTCTCCAGCACTTCTGTGAAGCAAGGCAACACCAGGAATGTCAATAAGTGCGTCGAGATATCTATTTTCTGCCTGAAACAGCCACGAACGAGGTGGGTTTCTCGAAAGGGAGGTGGGCACAGAGCACATCGGAATGAGACGCCTTTCACCTCGTCGTTCTCCACAGGAAACAAAGGGGTGGGGGTGTATCTTCGTTCGGCCTGCTGGCAAGAAAGGGACGTTACACGTCAGGAAGGCGTGAGATAGGGGCTCGAAGATAAAAGTAAAGTTCTTGTAATCGTGTGCGCTTTTCAATTTGCACCGTGCAAAGGCAGGGTTGAGTTTCCACTAGAAATGAAGGGGTGGGAGGGCCGCAGCTTTCCCCCTTCCAGCTAATGGGGGGAGTTTATTTGGAAGACAACGTCTTCAAGCAACATCTCAAATCCAAGCAGCTCTTTCGGCGGAACCGAGAGATTTTGAGACCATCGTACATACCGGATGAGCTGCCTCACAGGCAGCAACAGATCGATCAGTTGGCCTCCATCCTCGTCACCGCGCTGAAAGGCGAGAGGCCGTCCAACGTTTTGATCTTCGGGAAGACGGGCACCGGGAAGACGGCGTCGGTCAAGTACCTCGGCAACGAGATCAAGAAGGCCGACTCCGAGCTGAACAATGTCTCTTTTGTATACATGAACTGCGAGGTTGTGGACACTCAATATGGAGTGTTGCAGAACATCGGGAACAGGCTCATCGATGATTTCAACGAGAGGATCCCGTTCACGGGCTGGAGCACGGAGAGGGTCTACAACATACTGAGGGATAAGATTGACGAGGAGAAGAAGGTCTTCATAGTCGTCCTGGACGAGATCGACAAGCTAGTCTACAAAAGCGGGGATGACGTCCTGTATCATCTCTCGAAGATAAACGACGACCTGCAGAACGCCAGGGTCTCGCTGATTGGGATATCAAACGACCTCAAGTTCACCGAGTTCCTCGATCCGCGAGTGAAGAGTCGGCTCGGGGAAGAGAAAATGGTCTTCCCGCCCTACAACGCTGAGCAGCTGAAGGACATCCTTTCCCAGCGCGCCGTACTCGCGTTCGACGACGGCGTAGTTGAGGAGAGCGTCATACCATTGTGCGCTGCGCTGGCCGCGCAAGAACATGGAGACGCCAGGAGGGCGCTCGACCTGTTCAGGGTCGCGGCCGAGATAGCCGAAAGGAATTGCGACGATAGGGTCACTGAAGCGCACGTGTATAAGGCGAAGAATAAGATCGAACTAGACTGCGTCACCGAGACGGTAAAGACGCTGCCGACCCAGTCTAAGCTGGTGCTCATGAGTATCATCCTCAACGAGGAGAAGGACAACGGCCGACTGACCACAGGGGACGTGTACGGGACGTACCGCGAGCTGAGTCATGTCGTCGGTGTCAGCATGCTAACGCAGCGAAGGGTCACAGACCTTATCTCGGAGCTCGACATGCTCGGGATCATCCGCGCCAGAGTGAAATCGTTCGGAAGGGGGGGCAGGACGAAAGAGATCGAGTCGAGCGTCCCGCTCCTCGAGACTAAGAGGGTCTTGGAAGAGGATGAGATGATGCATGGGCTGAAGAACTACAAGCCGAAGACGCAGACGACGCTGATGTAGGCCTACCTGCCTTTTTCCTTGCCCTTCTTGTCCGGCCCCGTCTTCCTCGGTTTCTTGGGGGCCGCATCCTCTTGAGCCCCATCCTTCTCCGCCTCTTTCGGCTTCCCGTCCTCAGACTTGCGACGCAATCGTTTGAGGCTCAACCTCTTCGTCCACGCGAAGATCTCGATCCCGCGCCTCTTGAGGACGACGTTGCTTACGTCCAGCGCGATCGGAAGGCCGATGACGAGCACCATTGTTATCGCCAGGTTCGTGACGCTGTTCTGAGGCACGTGCTGTGGAAGGTCCCCTGTCGCCCAGAGCTTAACGAGACCGAACCACGGCAACTCACCCCTAGCCTTCCCGACGAGCCATTCGTCCTTGATAGGCTCCCTGCAGATGGAGAGCTGATCGTAGTAGCCGAGCAGGGTGGTCCCACTGCTCTGCACGTTGTGGTCCCCCATCGTTATGAGCCCGCCGTGCGGCTGCCCATTTTCGCGCATGTATGATAACATGCTCGAAAGGTCCAGCCGCAGAGTCACGTGGAGGTAGCCGATGTCGTGAATCTCCACGACACCTCTGAGGTTCCAGTAGATCTTCACCGGCTCTCCCTGGACACTCCACTGCTCGCCTGGAATGAGTGCGAGAGAAGGTATGTCGAACCCATGCCCCGTCTCGTTGTAGACAACCTCGCAAATGGCGCGGTGTATTATCGGGGTCGTGTCATCCTGGCCGTACTTCAAATAGGTGACGACGTCCCCATATTCGCCGTACGTCCTATGTCCATTCGCGACGCCCTCGAGATACGTCACGACATCCTGGCTGCCCCTAACCTTCTGGACGATCACAATGTCGCCGGTATCGATTGTGCCGATTGAACTCTGGGCGTCGCTGTGTTGCATGCTGCTCGATTCCACGACGACGATGGGCGGCCAAAGGCCGCTGTATGCGAACAATGCAACAAAGATGAGGACAATGACGATACCGATGGCAACTAACCCCTTCAATACGGAAAGACGTCCTTTCCGCTTGGGGTCTTCGTCGGGCACGCGCCGTTTAATGACTTTTCATTATAAATAGGTATGCTGGAATGAACCAAATCCCCATCGGAAAGGATGATATCGGGTCGATGAAAAAGTGGATATATGCCCTCGGGGGTTCGAGGTAGGAGTATGAAGAGACCCGACAACGACACCTACTTCATGAAGATGGCTGAACTCGTAGCCACGCGATCGACCTGCCTTAGGCGGCAGGTTGGGGCCGTCGTGGTCAAGGAGAAGAGGGTTCTGACCACTGGCTACAATGGAGCCCCGAAGGGGCTGAAACATTGCGAGGAGGTTGGTTGCGTCAGGGAACAGAACCAAGTAGAGTCTGGTACGAGGCACGAGCTCTGTCGGGGGGTACATGCCGAACAGAATGCGGTCATTCAAGCGGCCTACTTCGGCGCTAGCATAAAGGACGCCACGATGTACACGACTAACTTCCCTTGCGTGATGTGCGCGAAGATCTTGGTGAATGCGGGTGTTAGGGAAGTCGTCTACAAGGACGAGTACGTTGACGATCTTTCGAAGGACATACTCAACGAGAGCAGAGTCGTCGTAAGACGCTACGTCGAGTAAGGCTCCGAGGTCGGCGATCGCTCAATTGACCTGCTCCCCAAGAATCTTGTGAATGAACGAACAGCACGGAAAATACAGAACATACATTTACTGTCCTGCGGTTTTCGTGCAACTCCTTCTGGCAAACTACGAAAGCGGAGCAATTGACCAATATTATATTATATGTCAAGGCTGTTCCTCATTCGCCGCTATCCGGGGAGATTCTTGTGAGCAGGGACGATACACTTCTTCAAATCAAACGCGCCGAGGAAGAGGCAGAACAGATTATCAAGGAAGCCCAGGAGGGTCAGAAGGCAGTTGTTGTTGCAGCGCGCAAGCAGGCCATAAGGGTTACGCAGGAGGCGGATGAGAGACTGAGGGCCGAGTTTGACTCTGCCATTTCTAAGGAGAGAACGAAGGTGGCCTCTCAGAGGGAGACGATTCTTAGCAAAGGCAAGGATGAGGCCCTAAGGATGAGAACTCAGGCCAAAGATCGGACGAGAAAAGTGAAGGATTATCTTAAGGACAGCTTTGCGAGGACGTTGGATGTTGCTCCCAGAACAGATGACTAGGATCCTTATCATAGGTTCCAAGGACCTTCTGCCAAGAACCGTCGATCTCCTTTACGACCTTCGAACAGTCCATTTGGTCGACTTTCCTCCAGACGTGGAGGGATTCACATTGGGATCACCGCTACCTGTCGCTTCGGAAGCATCCGGGAAGCTACTGAAGTTGAGAGCGGTAGAGAAGGACCTCGAGATCAAGGAACCGAAGGTTCCCGAGCCAATTTCCTCTGAGCGCATCAGGAAAGAAATCGACGATGCCATCGTCTCGCTCGACATCGAGATCTCGGATGTCGTCGGGTCAAAGACAAAGATCCAGCAGCGATTGAGTGATTTGGATCAGAAGAAGAGAGACCTGCAACCTTTCGCGGCCCTCCCCCTGGATCTTGAGATGTATCGCGATTACAGGAACGTCACCGTGTTTGTTGGCAGCGTGCGGGCGAACCCTGATGGTGTGCTTCTGGAATCCCTCGATCAGTTCGAGCTCTACACGGGAGATGAGAATGGGTTCGTCGCCCTTTTCGTGCCCCGTTCCGACGCCGACGAGGCACAGCGAATCCTTGGGCAGCATGGATTTAGCGAGGTGAGTCTCCCTTACGGGACAGGCAGGCCCGAGAGCACACTGAACGAGATCGAGAAGGAAGAATCGATTCTCAGAAAGGGACTTGACGAGGTCCAGGAGAAGCTACGAAAGCTAAGGGAGAAGCACGCCGCATTCGTGCTTGCGTCCGAAGAGGAACTTAGCATCATGGTCGGAAAGGCGGAAACGCCACTGAGGGCCGGAGCTACCGCCCACTCTTTTGTCATGGACGCCTGGGTGCCGTCCAAGAGCCTTGATGGTCTGAAGAACTTGTTCCAGATGAAGATCGGCGACGGCGTTTATATCGGATTGCTTGAAGTGAAGGACTGGAAGGACTTGAACGAGGGGGGGAAGGGGGTCGTGTCAGAAGAGATTCCGACGAAGGCCTCGAATCCTCGCCCAGCCAACCTGTTCGAGTACCTGGTCGAGTTGATTTCAACGCCTCGCTACGATGAAATTGATCCTACTCTAATCATCTCCTTCTTCTTCCCGCTGTTCTTCGGTCTGATGGTCGGCGATGTTGGCTACGGCATACCGTTTGTCATCCTCGGTTACATCGGGCTGAAGAAGGTCAGAAGTGATGAGTGGCGGACGATCGCCACCATGTTGTTCTTCGGTGGCATTTTCACGATACTATTCGGGTTCTTCTTCTTCGGCGAAGCCTTGGGAATGCACTTCGCCCCGAGTCCCTATGGTGACCTAACCTGGTCGGGCCTTCTCGGCATCGATCTGCCTCACCAAATCAATCTGGGAGCGTTCTCAATACCAATCGGGATGTTCAGCAAGCTCCATGATGTCAAGATTCTTCTCTACATCAGCATGTGGATTGGCATCATCCATCTTTTCATAGGGTTTGGACTGGGCTTTGCAAACGTCGCAATTAGGCGAGGGCTGAGGCACGCGCTTTTCGAGAAGCTCAGCTGGATATTGATACTTGCGGGTGGGGTATTCCTACTTCTCCTGATGGTCGATGCGCTCATACTGGGGAAGCCTTTGGTCGTGACGGACCTTCGGATGCTGGCTGGGGTCGGTCTCTTGATTGTCGGCATGGTCATCGGTTTAAGGGGAGAGGGTGCAAAGGTCTTTCTCGAGTTGCCAGGGCTAATGAGCAACGTGATTTCCTACACTCGTCTCACCGCTATTGGCATGTCCAAGGCAGGTCTCGCCCTAGCATTCAATTCAATCTCGATAGAGATGATCGCACCGGGTGGCGGGATAATGATTGTTTTCGCGATCTTGGTCTTCATCGTCGGGCATCTGATGATATTCATTCTCGCGATAATCTCGGCGGGACTGCACGGAATCAGGTTGCAGTATGTCGAGTTCTTCATGAAGTTCTATGAAGGCGGCGGATTGAAGTTCAATCCGCTGAAGATTAGGAGGAAGTATACGACGGAGGTGTGAAAGAAATGGCCCTAGAGGCAGGTCTGATAGCAGTTGGAGCAGGGATCGCAGTGGGTCTCGCCGGATTGGGCGCGGGCCTTGCCGAGAAGGATGTCGGTGCGGCCGCGGTCGGTGCCATGGCCGAGAACGAGAAGCTGTTCGGTAAAGGCTTGGTGTTGATGGTCATTCCCGAAACCATCGTTATCTTCGGTCTTGTCATGGCGATTCTGCTCTGGCTTAAGATGGTTTGAACAGGAACCGAGGTGCCGGTTCATGGCGCTCGACAAAGTAATCAAGGACATCCTGGACAGCGCTAGGATGGAGGCGAACAAGCTGGCCGAGGAAGCCGACAAAGAGAGGTCGGCCATTCTCAGAGCAGCGGACGAAGAGATGGCGAAGAAGAGGAGGCTGAAGGAAAGGGAGCTCCAGGAAGCTCTTCGTCGATTGACTCGGCAGGAAATATCCAGCGCCGAGCTTGAGGCCAAGAGAATAGCCCTGAACGCCAAGAAGGAGCTCCTGAGCAAAGTCTTCGAGGAGACGTTGCATGAGATCGAGTCGATGGACGCTGAGGAGAAGGCGAAGATATACTGTGAGACCTACTCAAGTTCGAAGGGTCTCGTCCAACGACCGAAGGTAATTTGCCCCCGTGGGGAGTCGAAGCTTCTATCCAGCTGCGCTGAGTCTGGAAGGGTCGCGGAGAGCGACATGGAATCGGGACTCATATTGGAGAGTGAGGACGGAACGATCCGTCTGGATTACAGGTTCAGGAGCATTCTGGAAGGGATCTGGGAGAAGGAGCTGAAGAACGTATCGAACATGCTCTTCGGGTGAACGGATGCTTTCGATTCGGGGCAGGAAGGGGAATTACGCCTACGCATGCGCTAGGATCAGAGCCAAGAAGAGCCTGCTCCTGAAGAAGGATTACTACCCAAAGCTGCTGATGATGGACCTGAACGAGATCGGTCGGTTCCTGGGTGAAACCCAATATCAGGTGGAGATGGCCGAGCTTGCGTCGGAGTATTCAGGTGTGAACTTGATCGAGATCGGAACGAGCAGGAATCTCGCCAGGATATACAGGCAGGTGCTCAACTTCTGCAGCGGGGAGCTGAAGGACATGGTCTCGAGCTACCTTGCTAGATGGGACGAGTGGAACGTGAAGACGATCCTGAGGGGCAAGTACTACGGGGCTACCACAGATGAGATCATCGAGAATCTCGTCCAGGCGGGGAGGCTCGACGAGGAATACCTCCGGTCCCTGATAAGAATGGAGAGCATATCGGAGGTCCTGGATGCGGTAGGCAAGAAGGGCGGTGCCACAATCCCGAACGAGATAAGGGCCGCCTACGAAGATACTGGGGCGCTTGAGCCGCTCGAGGAGTATTTTGACAAGATATACTTCTCCCGCCTTCTTGAGTCGATTCGTGGGAAGAACAGGCCCGAAAAACTTTTCCTTGGGTTCATCCAGAAGGAGATAGACATAAACAATCTCAGAACCCTGCTCAAGTTGAAGAGGGAGGGCATACCGCTCGAGCGGATTCGCATCTATTTCATCGATGGCGGGAAAGAGATGAAGATCGATGAACTGGTCCGATTGTCAGGAATCGAATCTTTCGATCAGATGGTCGACGACCTTTCGAGATTCTCCTTCTACGAGGGAATCAAGGAGGCGCTCGAGGGCGCGAAGCAGACAGGGTCCCTGACCAAGGTCATGCTCGCGCTCCAGAAGTATCTTACGAAGGAGGCCGAGAAGTTCTCCCATCAGTTCCCGCTTTCCATACTCCCCATCCTCGATTACATGATTAGGAAGAAGGTGGAGGTTGACAACATAAGGATCATCGCCCGCGGAAAGGAGAGCGGCCTTGACGCGGACGTCATTAAGGGATTGTTGGTGATGTGATGGAGATTGCGGTGCTTGGAAACGAGGAGTTCGTCCTTGGGTTCCGCCTGGCCGGGGTGAGGAGGATATTG
Source organism: uncultured Methanomassiliicoccaceae archaeon (assembly GCA_964544915.1). Classification (GTDB taxonomy): domain Archaea; phylum Thermoplasmatota; class Thermoplasmata; order Methanomassiliicoccales; family JACIVX01; genus JAJRAG01. The sequence continues at coordinate 26,926 of CAZJDY010000026.1, forward strand.
GTGGCGGAACCGAGAGAGTTCGAGGATAGGCTTCTCGAGCTCCTGGAGAACCCTGTGATCGGGGTTCTTGCGATCAATTCATCAAGTCTTGAAGAGCTGAGCGCCACTACCAGAAGGAAGGCGCTCGACAGCATAGCACCGGTCGTTGTGCCGGTCGGTAAGGAAGAGGGAGACCTTCGGGAGAAGGTCAAGAGGGCAATCGGCGTCGATTTGTACAAGACAGAGAGTGAGTGAGATGGCTAAGGTCGGCGAAATCTTCAGGGTGGCTGGACCGGTGGTGACCGCAGTTGGGATCTCTCCTAGGATGTACGACGTGGCTTTGGTGGGAGAAGAGAAGCTGATGGGTGAGGTCATCAAGATATCCGGCGACAAGGTCGTTATTCAGGTCTACGAGGATACTTCAGGTCTGAGACCGGGTGAGAAAGTCGAGGACACCGGGCAGCCCTTGCTCGCCGAGCTCGGTCCTGGGCTGCTAGGCAGCGTTTACGATGGCGTTCAGAGACCTCTTCCGGTGCTGGTCACGGCGATGGGCGACTTCATCAAGAGAGGCGTCAGCGCTCCGGGACTCGACAGGAAGAAGAAGTGGAAGTTCACCCCCATCGTGAAGAGAGGGGACCATGTCGTACCTGGTCAAGTGATCGGTACGGTGCCGGAAGGCTACATCGAGCACAGAGTGATGGTGCCCCCCGGCGTGGAAGGCGCCGTGGATCAGATCAAGGGGGGGGAATTCATAATTGAGGATACCGTGTGCACGGTCGGGGGAAAGGAGGTCCAGATGCTCCAGAAGTGGCCTGTCAGGAATGGGAGACCGTTCATCAAGAAAATCCCTCCGGACGTCCCTCTCGTCACAGGGCAGAGAATCCTCGACACCCTATTCCCACTGGCCAAGGGTGGCACTGGTGCAATTCCCGGAGGTTTCGGTACCGGAAAGACCGTCACCCAGCAGCAGCTGGCCAAATGGAGCGATTCCGAGATTGTGGTATACATAGGATGCGGGGAGAGAGGCAACGAAATGACCGAGGTGCTGGTCACGTTCCCGAAGCTGGAAGACCCGAAGACGGGCGAACCGTTGATGGGCAGGACCGTTCTAATAGCCAACACTTCTAATATGCCAGTCGCCGCAAGGGAAGCCTCGGTATACACGGGAATGACGATTGCCGAATACTACCGGGACATGGGCTACGACGTGTCACTCATGGCCGACTCGACCTCGAGATGGGCGGAGGCGATGAGAGAGATATCCTCAAGGCTCGAGGAGATGCCAGGCGAGGAGGGATTCCCGGCATATCTAGCTGCGAGGCTGTCGGACTTCTATGAGAGAGCTGGTAGGGTAAACACGCTCGGAGGAAGCAAGGGGGCGGTATCGGTAGTGGGAGCCGTTTCGCCGCCAGGCGGTGACCTGAGCGAACCAGTGACGCAGAACACGCTGAGGATCGTGAGGGTGTTCTGGGCCCTTGACTCGAAGTTGCGCGAGCGCAGACACTTCCCTGCCATCGACTGGTTGACATCCTACTCGCTTTACACATCCAACCTAGACCCCTGGTACAAGAAGAACGTCGCAGAGGACTTCCCTGAGCTGAGGGTCTGGGCGATGAATGTCCTGCAGAAGGAGGCGGAGCTCCAGGAGATTGTTCAACTGGTAGGGTCAGACGCTCTGCCAGAGGAGCAGAAGCTCACACTTGAGGTTGCGAGGATGATCCGCGAGATTTTCCTGCAGCAGAACGCGTATCACCCCGTCGACACCTACTCACCTCTCAGCAGGCAGTACGTCTATATGAAAACGATCAGACGTTTTGGCGACTTTGCGAGGAAAGCCGTGGACAGCGAGGTGCCAATCGAGATCATCATCGACCTACCGGTTCGGAACAGACTGGTCAAGTCCAAACTCGAACCTAACGTCGACCAGGAACTCGAGGAGATAAACAAGGAGATGGAGAAACAGTTCGAAGGCTTGGGGGGCAAATCATGATTCATAAAGAGTATCGCACCATAACGCAAATCGCAGGACCTCTCGTTTTCGTGGAGAAGACGGAACCAGTCGGCTACAGCGAGCTCGCGGTCGTCATCATGCCGGACGGAACGACAAGGAGAGGGCAAGTGCTCGATACCTCGAAGGACATTGTCATCATCCAGGTGTTCGAAGGCACGGCCGGTATCGAGAAGGCGTCTGGCGTCAAGTTCCTCGGCGAGACCATGAAGATGCCGGTTTCTCAGGATATGCTCGGAAGGATATTGTCAGGATCGGGGGAGCCGCTTGATGGAGGACCGGCCATCGTTCCGGATGATCAACTCGACATCATCGGTTCCGCAATAAACCCGTGGGCGAGGGACGAGCCGAAGGAGTTCATCCAGACTGGCATCTCAGCCATTGATGGAATGAACACCCTGGTCCGTGGGCAGAAGCTCCCGATATTCTCAGGCAGCGGACTGCCGCATAACGACATAGCGCTTCAGATCGCAAGGCAGGCAAAGGTTAGGGGCAAGGAGGAGGAGTTCGCGGTCGTGTTCGCCGCGATGGGCATCACGAACGAGGAAGCACAGTATTTCATGTCAGACTTCGAGAGGACCGGCGCTCTGAAGAGGGCCGTCGTGTTCATGAACCTCGCAGACGACCCGGCGATAGAGAGGATTATCACTCCGCGTCTCGCGCTGACGACCGCGGAGTACCTTGCGTACACACTAGGGATGCACGTGCTGGTCATCCTGACCGACATCACAAACTACTGCGAGGCCCTGAGGCAGATTGGGGCCGCGAGGGAAGAGGTACCCGGAAGAAGAGGCTACCCAGGGTACATGTACACTGACCTTGCGACGCTTTACGAGCGCGCTGGCAGGATCAAGGGCAAGAAAGGATCGATCACACAGATACCCATCCTTTCCATGCCCGGCGACGACATAACGCATCCAATCGCCGACCTTAGCGGCTACATCACAGAAGGGCAGATCGTCGCAGCGCGGGACCTGCATAGGGCTGGCATATACCCGCCGATCAACGTTGGCGCTTCGCTCTCAAGATTGATGAACGCCGGCATCGGCCCGGGTCTGACAAGGGAGGATCATAAGGCCGTGTCGGACCAGTGCTACGCCGCTTATGCTGAAGGAAAGGACCTTAGGGGTCTTGTGGCCATCGTCGGCAAGGACTCTCTGTCGGAGAGGGACAAGAAGTTCCTGGACTTCGCGGACCTGTTCGAGCGGAGATTCGTCAGGCAGGACAGGGAGGAGGACAGAGACATCGAGACGACCCTCGAGATCGCGTGGGACCTGCTCGCGACGCTGCCCGAAGGCCAGCTGACCCGTATCGATAGGAAGTACATCGAGAAGTACCACCCCGCACATAAGAAGAGTGAATAGAGATGGCGAAGAGGGAAGTGAATCCGACCCGGTCAGAGCTGCTCGAGATAAAGAAGAAGATCAAGCTGACCGAGGCCGGTTACAAGATTCTGAAGATGAAGAGGGACGGCCTCATCCTCGAGTTTTTCAAGATACTCGAGGAGGCAAAGTGCGTGCGCCAGAAGATTGTGGAGAACTACGAGAAGGCGATGGAGAAGATCGCGATCGCGAAGGCAGTGGACGGTGTGTTCGCCGTGAGATCCGCCGCGTTCGCCCTCAAAGCACACCCGGAGATAAAGCTGCGAAGCAAGAACATCATGGGCCTTGTTGTGCCTGAGATCGAGACGACGAGCGTCAGGACCACGCTCGACAAGAGAGGCTACGGCGTCATCGGGACGAGCACTTATATCGACGAAGCGGCGGAGGCGTTCGAGGACCTCGTCGAGACGATAATCAAGGCCGCCGAGATCGAGACGACGATGAAGCGGCTTCTGGACGAGATAGAGAAGACGAAGCGCAGGGTCAATGCCCTCGAGTACAAGGTCATACCCGGGCTGAAGGAGGCCGAGGACTTCATCGAGTTCCGCCTCGAAGAGATAGAGAGGGAGAACATATTCCGGTTGAAACGCATCAAACAGAAGGCGGGGGCGATCAAGTGAGGTTCTTGGATCTCAACGATCCGAAGAAGAAGGCGTTCTTCATGCGGGTTTTTTGGGTCATCTCCACCTTCATGCTTCTCTTCGGGTTCCTCATCATGCTACTGTACTGGAACGCCTGATATCTTTAGTTGAAGTTCTTCATCACGCACTTCCCGGTGCCAAGATGGACGACCGGAAGCTTTGCTGGGTCCGGGTTGAAGTTGTGCATCCTCTGATAGCTTGTTTGCGCCTGCCAGGTAGATGCGTTTATCAGCCTCACCCCCCTGTAGTCCGATATTCCGGCCCCGTGGACGTGCCCGGTGACGAAGAAGTCCGGCACGGCGTCGATGACAAGGAAATCCTTCTTCTCAGGGGCGATCGGGGTCTTGCCGCCGTATATTGGGGCGAGATGTCTCCTGCGGAGCATCTCCTTCATTGCATCGAGAGGATTGTTGTAGGTGAGGCCCTGAATGCCCCCTATCAGGTCGTCCATGCTCCTGCCGTGGTAGGAGAGTATCAGGCGCCCCTCTATCTCGACGTAGCAGGGGTTCCCGACGAAGAGCACCTGCGAATCGAACATGTCCGTGATCTCCTTCGGGAAGGCGGGCTGCGGCTCGGCGGGTCTCACCGCGTCGTGGTTGCCCGGCAGTACGATGAGCCTGATCCCATCAGGGATGTCCTTCAGCAGTTCGCTCAGCATCTCGTATTGCTTGAAGATGTCGTCGACCAGCAGCTCTTCTTCTTGGTCCGGGTATATGCCGATCCCGTCCACGCAGTCGCCCGGCACCAGGACGTACCTCACTCCTTCAAAGTACCCCTCGTTTCTGAGCCAGCTGACCATGTCGTTCCACTGTCTTTGTAGGAAGGCGTTGCTTCCGACATGTATGTCCGACACGAACGCAATCGACGAGGTCGAGTCGCTCCTCTCCATAGGGCCTCTCAGCGGGACGTCCGGTCGGATGATCTCGTCGACAACAAGCATCTCGCCTTTCCTGTTCGTCTTCCCCACGATCCCGATCACCTCGTCCGAGATCACCGAATCGCTCATCGCCGGAGAGTCCTTCAGGATCAGAGCGAGGCATCTGTCCTCTTCGTCCTCAACCTCGAGGATCCTGTGTCCGTTCTTTGTCGCCTTGACATCGTTGACAATGGCGACAATCCTCACTTCCCTGTCGAGCTTGAGCGCCTTCGAGATCGGGACGCACCCGGCGAGTTCCCTGCGATGCACGAGCATCCTCTTTATCGTCTTGAAGCGGTCGGAGAAGTATCTGGCGAAATCGTTGATGTTACCCTCGCAAGTGGAGTTCCCGGTGATGTCCTTGATCACCTTGATCTCGCTGGTGATCGTCCTCTCACCGACAAAGTGGCGCCCGACCCGTTCTGGATAGGGCCCAACATCTCCGATGGTTTGCGGCGCCAATCCGGTCTCGCAGACCGCTGTTGTCTCCACGTTGTGGACGAGATCGTTCAGGGAAATGATCAATGGTTGCTGCCTGAGAGATGAGAGCGCTATGTGCACGAAGGTCAGGGGGTCTTCCTTTGTCAACACAAGCTCGACCGCGTCTGGTTCGAGGAGGATGCCCTCCTCCGCCAACAACTCTAGAACCCTGTCTCTCATTCCACCCCAAGATTCGGGAGTCCCATTTAAATACTTTTTCTGGTATCCGGGAGGCATGCCCTCGATCACGTTGCGCGTGAAGTGCTATCCTACCGAGGATCCGAAGAAGGTGCAGGAGGCCCTATTCAAGGTGTTCCCAGAGTGCTCCTTGGATGAGTACGAAGGGGGGTACATCGGACGTTGCTCCTCACCAGACAGGTTCAAGGAGATAATATGGAACCTGAGGATACGGGACACGGCTAGAGGTGTGATGCTGAGGGGCAAGCGCGGCAACCGGACAAGCTTCACGATAAACAAACAGGTCGCATTCGTCGGAAAGATCAGCTTCGTTGAGGATGCGCCCCCCCTTGGCGGCATAGATGTTGTGATCGAGGACGAGAACTTGGAGCGACTGATCGACAGCATCGCTCCAAGCACTGTCGGCGGGGAATAGATATGATCGCAGTTTCTTCACCAGTCTTCTCAATGTTGAATTTCGAGGTGGCGCTCGGTTTCGTAAGCCAGAAGTTCAAGGCCTGGGAAATCGTCGGCGAAGGCCTTCACTTCCTACCGGAGATCGAGGAGAGTTACCTCGACGCGGCACCCTCCTACGACATGGAATTCTCGGCCCACGGGCCGCTCAGCGACGTGAACATCGGCAGCCTTAACCCGAGGCTAAGGGAGGCTGCGACGAAGGAGATAACGGACGGATTGAGTTCCGCGAGCCGCATGGAGTTCGAGGTCTACACGATCCATCCCGGATTCTGGACTCCCATCGGGGTGCTCGACACCGAGGCGGTCTACAAGGCCGTCCGAACATCCCTCTCGGAGATCGACAGGGTCTCCAAGGACGTCGGGGTGAAGGTGGCGCTCGAGAACATGCCAGACATGCCGATAACGATGGGGAAGACCCCGGAGGATCTCCTCTGCATGTTGGAGGGTACAGACCTCGGCGTGTGCTTCGACGTCGGCCATGCGCATACCGCAGGGACCGTCGACGATTTCCTCCTGCAATCTGATAAGTTCATCAACGTCCATATACATGACAATCGAGGGAAGAGGGACGAACACCTGCCGATAGGGGACGGCAGCGTCGATTTCAAGAGGGTCATATCGGGCCTGAAGGACTACGAAGGCAGGCTGGTTATCGAGGCGAGGAGCCTCAAGGACGCGGAGATATCAAAAGAGAGGTTGACCGACATGCTCGGGACGGGGGCCTAGGATCTCCGCCCGCACCGCGTGCACTCGAAGCCCCCATCCTTGTACCTTGCCTCTGTATTTCCGCAATACTGACAGACGAATTGGAAACCACCGCCCCCAGTGCCCCAGCCGGGTGTGTTGTATTTAGATTGAGTCTGATGATATCGGGGATCAACGGTTGGACCGGGGGCTTCAACCGCCACTGAATACGGCCATACCTTTCGCCCCAGGGTGAATCCTATCAGCTTCGAGGAGTAAGAGATGAAGTAGACCACGCCTATAACCACCCACGCGACTATGAGGAGGCCGATGAGTATGGTCGAGGTCAAGCCGGGAAAGACGAGGAGCGGGGTCGATAGGAAGTCCCAGATGAAGTGGATCATTACTGCGGCGTAGAGCCCGAATCGGAGGAAGAGATAGCCGAAAGCGAGCCCGCCGATGAAGGTCGGAGGGATCTTGTAGGCGTCCCAGCTGAAAACGTGGGCGGTGGCGAAGATCGCGCTGGAGAGCACGAGGAAGAACGCCTCCGCTCGACCGATCTTGAACCCCCCTCCGAGGAAGTACTTCTTCCATCCCTCTCTCTTCCTTGCGATCGAATGGATCACGAGGAGCGGTATCCCTATCAGCAGGAGTCGGGACACTATCTCCTCCCAGACCCCCGCCCTGGCGTATGAATAGAGTATCTTCCAGAGATCTTCATTTCCGGTCGATGGAACGGTCGGGTTCACTCCGAGCGCCACCAGCAGGAGATAGTACAAGAAGTTGAATGACAGTGCTGCGAAGTAAAGCGTCCCCAAGACGTATAGAGGGCTATGCCCTTCGGAAAGGGGTTTGAGCGTGAGTTCTGCCAAAAAACTTCTTGCGCTCTTCTTCACCAAGCATACGAAGGAGGCTAAGATGGCGATGACGATGAGAACGTAGTAGGCGGCAAAGTACGGGCCGCCAAGCTCGGCGACGTTCACGATCCATGGGGTGATGAAGTAGAGGTAAGTGCGGTAAGAACCAATCTCGGGGAGCACCTGGGTAGGGCTCCAAATGAGTATCGCAACATACAAGAAAGTGGCGATGAGGAGCGAAAGGACCGTGTACGTCCCGATGCCACCTATGATTTCCTTGAGGACTGCCATCCCGCTCTTCCGCACTATTTTGGGCTGCGGTGCCACGGATGGTTGAAACGACTCGGCCTTCAGGGGCCTGCCGCAGTTCGGGCAGAAGCTGTCCTCCCGAGATACGGACCGTCGGCACTCGGGGCAGGTCGGTCCGATGGGCAGGTTGTAGGAAGCCCGGTCCTCAGGATTCACGAGCGTTCATTCTGAGAACACTATTTCTACTTGCCGATTTCGAACCCCAGGTCAGAAAGGATCAAGAGGACATGGCGCTCAGGGGCTGGAGGGTCGTTCTTGTCTTCCCATATGACCAGATTCCTCACAGTAGAAACTTTTATTATTCAACTACGCCTTCCGGAACAGGCCAATCAGGAGGCATACCTAATGGATGAAGAGACAGCTGGAAAGAAAGTCGAATTTGTGACAATAAGCGCTGAAAAGATACCCTTCGGCAGGAACAATTTCATCGAGGTCGCAAGGAAGAAGGCGATCACTGACGAAGGCGAGAACGAATTCATCTCCCTGTCAAGGGGCTATTATCTTCCTGACGGGTCAGAAAGATTCAAGAAATCCCTTACGATCCCGGACGATCCCCAGATAAAGGCCTTCGTGGTTCAAAAGATATCTTCGATGTGAACCCTGAGAGAATTGGAGCCCTGGCCCCGAACTCTCGGCCTACCTCTTTCTGTCGAGAAGTAGCTCAAGGTATGAGCGCCTCTCGTTTCCTTTCAATCCGAGTTCATGCATCAGCGCGAGTATCGCTTCCTTCCCTGCCTTGAGGTCTTCGCCTTCGTATTCCGATTCGACGAAGTCCCCCAAGTCGGAGACGCTGTCAAGGCAGACAATCACCCCTCGGATCGAGTACATGGTCCTTAGCTTCTCCACCCTGCCGGACTCCTTGAATCCCAGTTTATGGAAGATCGTCAGCAGCGTTTCGGTGTCCGGGACATTGATTTTCAGCTCCTCCCTGCTCTTCGTGTCCTTGTCTATCTTCGGCCCCTTGTAGGTTAGAGAGCCAGCATCTGCCTCCTTCCTAATCCGGAGCGCCTCGTCGGTGTTTCCGAAGTCGCGGGTCGGATGCGACATATAGATGTCAATCTGCTTTCGCCGACAAGTCAGCCTCGCCCCTTTCTCCACGAGGAGCTTCTCGACCTGACGCAGGTCGTCGCAAGGCGATTTGACCTCGATCTCCAGCATGTGCACTTTATTGTCTGGGGGATAGATAAGTACGACCCGTCCGCGGCACGATTGTATATGGGGAAGAATTATAGCGTTGGCGCGGAATTCTCTCTACGAGGTGCGCTTTTGGATCGTCCTGGTCTGGTGCATGTCTATACTGGCAACGGGAAGGGCAAGACCACCGCCGCGTTCGGGCTCGCCATCCGCACGTGGGGTCACGGCGGGCGGGCATGCATAGTGCAATTCATGAAGGTCAGCGAGAACTGCGGCGAGGTCAAGGCCGTCAAGCGCTTGCCCGGCATCGTCCTTCGTCAGTTCGGCAGAGAGGGGTTCGTGATCAAGGGCAAGCACTCGCAGGAGGACATGGAGCTGGCGAGAAAAGCCCTCGCGTTCTCGGCCGATGCCCTCTATTCTGGGGAGTACGATCTCGTCGTGATGGACGAGGTCTGTGTGGCGCTGGACTTCGGCCTGATCGAGATATCGGAGGTCCTAAAGGCGATAGACTCCAGGAGCCAGAGGACCGAGGTCGTCCTGACCGGCATAAATGCGCCCAAGGAAATAATCGAAAGGGCGGATCTCGTGACCAAGATGAGGATGGTGAAGCATCCCTACGAATCCGGCATACGTGCCAGAGAAATGATAGAATACTGATCCCTAGCCTACTGCTTTCTCTTCTTCGTTCGCAGGTACATGAGAAATCTGACCTCCTCGTTCGGCAAAAGGCTCCTCAATGACCTGTCGTCGCCCTCCTTGGCGAGTCGGAGCGCCAGCGGCTGTCCGCTTGTAAGCCTATATATCAGTTGGAAGGCGTCGTCCTCCAGGTCCTCGCCCATGAACCTGCGGGCGCTGTCCTCGTCGAATCTATGCAGGTGTATCTCCGTCACCTGTCCTTTCGTCACGTCCGACTTCTGGAAGAAGCGATTGTAGAACGGGGTCTCCTCCCTAATGGCAACGACCATCTTTGCCTTGCCGCCTGAGAGCGACTTCATCAGGTCGAAGAAGAGATCGACGACTTCCTCGGAGACATCGTAGTAGTTGTCGAAGCAGAGCAGTACCTCCTTCTCTCTCAGTCCCGAGAGGCCTTCATTCTCACACTCACGCGCTCTAGCGAACTCCCTCACGCTTCCCAGTATGTCTTCGGCCGTCCTGCCCTTCTGCAGGTCGTGCCATAGTAGCGGGACCTTCGTCTGCTCCATTGCTAGCTTCTTGAGGACGGTCGAGGAGCCGAAGCCGTAGTTGGCGAAGACGACAAGAACAGTGGATTTGGATCTGAGGAATTCGGACGAGATCCTCAATTCCTCCTCTCTGTCGATGAAGGCCGGGAGCTCCAGAGGTACGTTGGAGCGTATCGATCTTCCGGGGGCGCTTATCAGGTTCAGCTCCCACCCGACCGCATCGAGTATCTTCAGGACAGGTATATCGCGGCGGTCCCTGAGCATGTCCGAGACCCTCACGGATCTCCGTCCCTTGTTATCGACGATCTCGAACGTGGACGTGGACAGATCATCTATCAGTTCTTCGCACCTCGAAAGGCCCCTGGCGGTTAGGAAGTATACCTTCAGTCTCCTGTCCTTTCCCACGACCCTCTCCTTGTCCTCCTCTATGTATCCCTCCATCACGAGAGGCCGCAGAAGTCTGCTTATGTGCGTGCGTGGTATGCCGAGGACCTCTGATATGCCCTCTTGCGTGGCTGCCTCAGAGGGAGAATCCTGCAATCGTTCGCGCGGAAGGCCGAAAAGGTGTAGCAGCGCCCTGTCCCTGGGAGACAGCTGGACCATTCGACTTCTAATAATCCCGCGCCGATATATAACCCTGTTCCCGAGTCATGATGATCGAGTGTCTATCCAGAATCGCGCGATGGAGAGCGGAATCAGAAAAGATATCAGATGCGGATTCTGGTAATTACCACGTAATACTTATATAGCTGCCACTGGCATAATAAAAGAACAAGAATCAGCGAATACTATCACTCCCTATTCTGATGTGATGGGGGTTTACGGGATGAAAATAAGGAAAAGAAGTCCTTCGCGGCGGTGGAATAAACGCGGCGTGTCTGAGATAATCGCCAACTTGCTCATGCTAGGGATCACGGTCACACTTTTCTCGAGCGTGCTCTGGTTTGTCACCTCGATGCCTCCTCCGAAACAGGAGGTCTATACCGATTTCTCAGCGACGACCGAGATTCAACCCAGTGGTAAGTGTTGGATCAACGTGACCAATCAGGGCGGACAAGTGCTCGACGACTTCAAAACCAGGATTTACGTTTTCGTGGACGATGCCCCCACGGCTCTTAACTTCTCTGATAGTGCTGTCGATATCGGTCCAACTTGGGTCACCGGCGAGACATGGGTCTATGATAAGCTGACCGGTGTTACAGCTTCGACCAGACTTAGTATCATGATCATTGATTACGTTTCGAATTCGATGGTATGGTCGTCTGCGCTCAGGGGTCAGGAGGGTGCATTCCCGCCGATCATCGGAGAGAGAGGCACGACACCCTTGCCTTCCTATGACGGCGATCCAATCCGGTTCTATGCAGCAGTGATGGACCCGGATGGTAATCTAAGAGTGAACAGTATATTCGTCAACGCGACCTCGATTGGTATATCCTCTCCGATACAGCTGACAGATTCAAACAACGATGGCGTCTTCGTGTCCGTTAGTCAATATACCGCTGACATTGACTGGAATGGAAAGATTGTGACAGTGAACGCGACGGACCAGACGAACAAGAAGGCGACAGCAAGGATCACGCTTGATATTCAGCTGAAGCCCGGAGGAGGGCAGACCCAGTATGGGCCTTACTACAACTATAGCGCATACTTCATAAACGGGACATACCCGCCTGACGTAAGCGGCGGAGAGAGCGGGGGCGGAACCGGCGGGGCCGGGACCACCTTCTATTACGTAAGGAGAGACTCCGATTACACAATCACCAGACAGTTCATCGCGAACGAGCGCGTGTTGGTTGAGATCTACAGCGACGCCTTGTCGAATCTCGCATTGCAGAACTCCTTCTTCCTCTATCATCCGATTACCGGGGAGACTATGACGCCCCAGTCGACAGAGACGGATGCGTTTCAGTACGGCGGCATATATAGCACCTTCTATCGTTATGTGTACACGTTCGACGCCCCATCGGAAGCTTACATCTATCCGTTCCAGATGAAGGCCAAGGACAACTATGGCGTTATTATCAACATCCTGGACACGATCAGCGTCTCGGGCGGCGCATACCCCAAACTGGTGACATATAAAAACGAGACCAATGCATTGGTGCAGTCGTCTGGATTCAACCACACTGACACAGTGTATCTGAAAATCCCGACCATGAACGTGGACGCGCTCTCGAGTGCCGTCTATGTGTCTGATATCGAGATTAGTGACTACTCCGGTAGGTATATTGTAAAGAAGACGCCTCCAATCTATGCCTACCCGCCCTTGGCATACTCAACGCCAGTAAGCTGCGTTCACAAGACGGGGAGTACACCCACTCCGAACTTTGAAGGAAGCCCGCAAGGTACCTACACCATACGAATCAACCTGAACGACGCGTTCCAGGGCTGGTGGCTGCCGAGGACGAACTGGTACACAGTGAGGATCGGGCTGTTTACCGACTCCAATGAGGTCTATAACCAGCTCAGCGTCCAGATCAACGTCACTGCCCCGTTGACTACAATGGACATTCTGGCCTCGGTGGGTCAGGGGTCCTTCACCTGGAGCTCATCGGGCGCGCAATGGGACAATAACGCCGTAAAGTGGTATAAGTTCACGGAGGAGTGGGACGAGACCACCATCGCGGACAGCGATGACGGCAGCTTGCCCAGTGACGGTCCGATTGGAATGGCTCTCGCAGATCTTGACGGTGATGGCGATAACGACGTCATAGTAGGATTGCAGGACAACACGCAGCCGAATATCATATGGTACGAGAACTTCAAGGTTGACGGTAGCAGTTGGTCCGACGCGAGAACGATATGCGCACCCTTCGACGCCAGGTCCGGGCTGCAGCACAGGACTGGCAGCATTACTGATAAAACTGGTACTGCCAACGAGGACAGCTCGGTGTGGGTCACGGCCCGCAGTACGGACCAGTTCGAGAGCGGTTACTATTCGCAGAACGAGATGTGCGGTTCCTTGGATGTGGGAGACTTCGATGGCGACGGGGATGGAGATGTCGTCGCCTCCTTCATCCATGTCGTCGTCTACTCTGATGCCACAGGTTCCGGGGATGCGGACTATTCCAACACCTGGGGGATGTACTTCAACCGCGGCATATACGTGTTCTGGAACGACGGCAGCTGGACGAAGAAGGCCCTCTACAGCACCACCGACTTCCTGACTGCTAACAACGACAACATGGACACGAACCCAGCGGCCATGGACATCGCGGTGGCCGATTTCAACCTTGACGGATACGATGATATCGTGGCGGTCTACGAGAACGGCGTAACCAACGTCTGGCTCAACAAGTGGGGCGTCATCGATGGCAGCATCGCAATTCACCAGAACAAGGCATTTGGCTCCGATGGGATCGGCTATACGGTGAGGACAATCGCTGCCTACGCCGGTACCGCTACTCAGCCCTGGAGCCATGTTCAATACCCGGTCCGCGTTGAAGCAGCCAGGGTGAACACCGACAACTACCCGGACATCGTCCGTACCAACACCGGGGACAAGTCGATCACGGTCTACTACACCCTGCCATCGGTCTCCGACCAGGTCTTTGCCAACGCCACTGCGGAATGGTCATACAATTCCAACTGTAGCCAAGCCGGCACGCTAGCCAACCTCTTGACCGGAGGGGACGACTATGAGTCGTTCACCGAGGCCTACAAGGTCTATGGTGC
>CAZJDY010000027.1:0-2055 GCA_964544915.1 uncultured Methanomassiliicoccaceae archaeon
AGGATCGGGGCGGACATCATCCAGCACGGTGAAAGCGCTTACTCGTAGGAAGGTGCACGATGAAGAAAATCGAAGCGATAATCCGGACAGAGAAGTTCAACCAGGTCAGATCGACCCTTGACGAGATGGGGATAATGGGTCTGACCTCCTACGAGGTCAAAGGCAGAGGACAACAAAAAGGTCTCGAATTCTCACACCGTGCTGGAACCTATCGCGTCGACATGCTCCCGAAGACCAAGGTGGAAGTGGTCGTCAATGACAAGGACGTCGAGCGACTGGTCGATGCGATATGCACAGCAGCTCGGACTGGGGAGATTGGCGATGGCAAGATATTCGTCTTGCCGGTAGAGAACGCTATTCGCATACGGACTGGCGAGGAAGGTGCGGTCGCCTTGGGCGATGAAGGGGGCTTTGTTCGATGATCTTGGTTGCTTGCAGCATATTGTTGGGAGGCCTGCAATGAAGAAGGTCGAGGCAGTGTTCAGACGTGAGAAGCTCAATAACGTGAAGGATGCGCTTGAGAGCATTGGTATTCTGTGCATAAATGTGATCGAAGTAGCTGGTAGCGGCGAGCAGAAGGAATTCAAGCAGCAATGGAGGGCTTCGGAATATGCCGTCCATTTGATACCGAAGATCAGACTCGAGACTGTAGTGAGCGATGAGAACGCCGACATCGTTGCTCAAGAGATACTTAAGGCCGCTTGGACGGGCAGCGTCGGCGACGGCGTCATATTCATCACACCAATCGACGAGGTTGTGCGCGTGAGGACCGGGGACAAGGGAGTGGACGCGCTGTGAAGTTCCCAGTCGAACTCTGCAATAACTTGGCCTACGAGCACGGAGACGGGACGCCTAGATACTTCTTCAAGTTGGATCTCGACGACGTCGCACCAGGGAGAATCGCAACGCTCCCAATATACTGGAGACCCAACATATCGCACCCGATTCTAAAAGAGATTTATTATGCTGACGTCGGCGGGTTCAGGATAGAGAAAGGGAACCTACAGACCCTCACCAATGCCGTGTTAGACGCAATAAATGCACTGGTCGACCACAAGACTCTTCCATACTACTCGATAACGCTTCCGAACAACAGCAGAATCCCAGTCTTCTTGATAGGAGAGAAACTGAAGCTCGAGGACGGAGGGATAAAGATTTCCGGGGAAACCATCGGAGAAATCTACCAGAAGCTGACCAGACAGTTGCTCTCCACGAAAGTAATCAAGAGCAAGAACGATCTCAGGGTCAGCATATTCCTTTGGGCAGACTTGAAGCTCTACCCGCCAGCATTCATATTCCGGGACATCAGGGAGAGGGTGTGGTTCCCGATATTCCTCCAGGAGAGATCAGGAACCGCAGTGTTGAACTTCGACCTCATAAGTAGACCATCGAAGTTCTTCAAAATAGAGGAGTTGGCATCCCTTCGAAAGGAAGTCTCTTCCTACCTGATGGCGAGCAGATTGATTCCCTCCCCCCATTCTCTGTTTCTAGATATGGTGATGGATGATGTCTGGAAGGAGCTGCATGGGAGAATAGTCAAAGATGATTTTCTCTTGAGATATGAGACTTCGGGCCAGAAGCACGAGATCTCTGTATACAAAATCGGGAACGAGTTGCTTGCTGCGAACCGACCAAGAATATACTTTGGTCAGGATCGGGAGCAGCTCAGGAACAACTTGGCCGAGAGTCTGAAGGAAGAGGGACTGGTTCAGAGCACCACGTCGGTTATGATTGAAAAGAGGAGGAGGCCGTAGATATGTATGAATACGAGATTCTGGGAGTTGTTGTGGGAGCGCTGGCCTTGCTGTTCATGGTATGGGCGGCAAGGTACACAAAATGCGGACCAAACGAAGTATTGATAATCTCCGGTAGAAAGCACAAAATCGATGATAAAACCGGCAAGAAGATTGTCGGCTACAGGGTCATCAAGGGAGGAGGGACATTCGTATGGCCTGTGAAAGAGCAGATCCGCAGGATGTCCCTTGAACTGATGAACCTTGACGTGCGGACGCCGGAAGTCTATTCGATTCACGGCGTTCCGATATCGGTGGAGGC
>CAZJDY010000028.1:0-42037 GCA_964544915.1 uncultured Methanomassiliicoccaceae archaeon
TGGTGGAGAAGGGCGATAGAGTGTATCTCGCGGCCGTCCTCCATGGGAAACACGCTGGAAAGATCCCTCAGAAGATGCTCCAGGCGATAGAGGAAATCCAGAAGGAATTCGGACCCGTTTTTGCACAATGGGACGGAAACCTCGAGGACATGAGAGGCGTGAAGGACAAGACCCAGCCACTCTTCAAGAAGAAATGGACCATATCGATCAAGCGCTTCGCAGTTCTTCGACGCTCTCCCAATGAGATCGGGCCGCTGATGATCGAATGCCCTATCTGCGATCAGAAGATTCCTGCGTATTCGAAGAGATGTCCCTCTTGCGGCGTCGATCTCAGCAATGCCAGCGTCGACGATCTGGAACAGGTCGCACAAGACATGCTGCAGGATGAGACCTCAAGTTCTCGGAAGGATGAGAACACAGAGAAGTGAATGCAGTTGTCCTCCGAAAGACCGCCCCAATTTTAATATCGACTTCCCCCTATGCTCCCACAATGTCCCCGCTGGAGAACCTGGGAGTTGTTCTGGGGCTTTGCGCGATACTCTCGCTTCTCGCGTTCAAGTTCAAGCTCCTTACGGTCAGCGGCAGCGTCGCCTCATTCGCGGTGGGGGTCGTCATCGGATGGTTCGGTTCGATCAACTGGCTCGTGATGTTGATTGTGTTCACAATTCTGGGATTCGCTGTCACTAGATACAAGCTGCAGGCGAAGATAAAGAAGGGACTGCAGGAAGGCAAGAAGGGGGAGAGGACCTACAGGAACGTGTTGGCCAACGGCCTAGTGCCGGCCGTCATCGCGGTCGCCTCGTGGCTCGTCGGCGCTCAGGCCGACGGGACGTCGAGCCTCGTGTTCCTATCTGCCATAAGCGTCGCCGCGGCCGATACCACGGCAAGTGAGCTCGGCATACTCAGCCCGAGGACTTATCTCATCACGACTTTCGAGCGGGTGGAGCCGGGGACCGACGGCGGTGTATCCGCACTCGGAACGTTCGCAGCTGCGGTCGCTTCGGCTTTCGCGTCTATTCTGGGGTGGTTGATAATGTTGCCCGCTAGGACTCCTGACCTTAGCATACTAATCCCTCTATCGATGGGCTTCCTCGGCTGCATGGTGGACAGCATGATTGGAGCTACGCTCGAGCGCAGGAGACTCGTTTCAAAGCTTGGAAACAACATCATATCCATGACGATAGGATCGGCCCTAGCATTCATCATCGTCGCCCTCGCGTAGTCGGAAGTCGACCAAAGAGATTAAGTTTCAAGGAATTGTTGGCATCTTCAAGTTGCATAGCAACCTGACGGGACGGTCCAGAGGAATAGGGATGACGAATGGTGGTTGAGCTTCGGTCCGGGTACCTTTACATTTTCAAAACCAGGAAACCCGACAGGATATTCCATCTTCACAACGATTTCGTGAAGTCCGGAAGTACGATCCTCTGCGTCACGAGGCTGCACCCGGACCAACTAAAAGAGGACTTCGGGATCCCGCAAGAGAAGGTTCTGTGGTTGTCCAACGCCGTCGGTGCCAGGAACGTGAATCCCCAGAACGTAGGCATCCTTACCGACAGCCTGGTAAGGTTCTTCGAGAGCGGTCCGAAGGCCGTTGTGATTCTGGACGGACTGGAGTATTTGGTCATGCAGAACGATTTCGGCAAGGTGCTCAGGCTCGTGAACTACCTTTACGAAGCGGTGACGGTGAACAAGGGGACACTCGTCACAACGATAGACCCGAGAGCCTTCAGCACCAAAGAGTTGGCGTTCCTGGAGAAGAACTCGATCGCGGTGGAGGAGCATGACAGTGTCTCCGTAGCCGGTTCTGCCTCCAGCGCATGACCCTGGCCCCGTTTTCAGGTCGCATGTTCACCCGAGGACAACGTATTTATAGAGGCATCGACTTTGGGCGGAATACGCGAATGGTATGACGGCCATAGCGGCGGGGATACACCCGGTCTCATTCGAACCCGGCAGTTAAGCCCGCCCGCGTTCCCTGTGGTACTGTGGTGCGCGAGCCCACGGGAAGCTTGGATCGCTGTCAGCCATTCTCACTTTCATTCTCTCTGACTTTTGCACATCCATCACTCGCAGCCTATCCACATGGTTTCTTGTGCTCGACGCGGATGGAGCTGCCCTCAAGCTGGAACCGACTACTGCTTCCTTTTCCTTTTGCTTGTGACTAGATAAGCCACTATCGCCGCGATGATCACAAACAGCAAGGCCGCTACGCCGATAATGAGCCACGGGCCCATTGGCCCCTCCGGATCGAATGGATTGGTTGTGACGTCGATGGTCACTGTCTGCTCGACGGTGTTCCCCGCGACATCAACGGCACAGATTCTGAGCGTGTGCTCTCCGTCAATCAGGCCCCTCAACGTGATGTTCGTCTGGGACCCTGGATATGTTGCGAAGTCCCCGTCGTCGACCTTAACCTCTATCCTATCAAGCGATGAAATCGGATCGGAGCTTGACCAGGCGACAAGCACATCGTGGGAGGTCGCTGACACCTTCCCGGCATCGCTGTCGATTATCAATGTCGGCGAATCCTTGTCAATCTTCATAACAACGACCACTGGGTTCTGGCTGTTCCCGCTGAGATCAATAGAGTAGAAGTCAAATTCGTGCGTCCCCGCTTCGGAAATCTCGAACTGGTCCTCATACTCAATCCACTGCGACCCGTCGATTCTATACATCGTGCCGGAGACCCCGCTGCCTTCGCCATCCGATACCGAGAGGCTGACCATTACTTCAGAGACATACCAGCCGTTCGATCCAACAGTCCCGCTCAAACTGGCAGCACCAGTCGGCGCGTGTGTGTCGATACTGACGGTCGCGGTCTCGACTGATTCTTGATTCCCGGCTTCGTCGAGGGAGGAATACTCAATCGAATGCTCGCCTTCCCCGGTGACTGCGAACGGTGCCGTGAAATTGACCCACGACCCCCCATCGACCCGGTACACCGTCCTGTCTATGCCGCTGTGCGCGTCGACGGCAGAGAGGTTCACTTCGACAGATGACCTGTACCATCCTCCTGAACCATATGTGCCCGAGAACTCGGCAACGGTCTCCGGAACAATCTCATCAACCCAGACACCGACGTTCTTCGTCGTTTCCATGTTCCCGGCCACGTCTGCCGCATAATATTCCAGAACGTGCTCCCCGCTCTCATTGACATTGAACGCGAGGGAGTAGGTCACCCAAGCGCCTCCGTCAATCCTATATCGTATCGTATCTATTCCGCTAGCTCCGTCCGAGGGGGTGAGGGTGACGTTGACTTCGGACACGAACCAACCGACCAGTCCGAGCGTCCCATTGAGCGCTACCGCAATCTCTGGCGCCGTCTTGTCGATCTTCACGTCCATGGAGTTGCTGGTCTCAGAGTTGCCGGCCATATCAACAGAGTAATAATCGAAATCATGCTGGCCGTCGATGTTGAAGGTGACAGGCGCGCCGTACGCGTGCCAAACCCCTCCGTCAATCCGATACCTCGTGTACTGTATGCCGCTCGTGGCATCGGATGCAGAAAGAGAAACCTCGACGTTCGATACGTACCATCCATTGGCGCCCGCCGTTCCGGTCAACTCAAATCTGGTCGAAGGGACATTGGAGTCAATCTTGAAGCTCTTCGATTCTGCAATCTCCTCGTTGCCGACGTTGTCGACTGAGTAGTAGTCAACGGTGTGTTTTCCTTCCGTAGACACACTGAATGGTGCCCCATATGTCCTCCAAGAGCTGCCGTCAACGCTGTAATTGATGTATTTGACGCCGCTTCCGCCACCGTCGGATGCGGACAATGCCACAGTGACCGAGGATCTGTACCATCCGTTGATTCCAGACGTCCCTGACAAAGACACTGTTGTCGTCGGCGCCGATCCGTCCGCTTGGACCTCGATCACGATGGCGTCAGAAGGTATGCTCAGTAGCCCAAATCCTGATATCAAGAGCCAGTTCCCTGAGGTCCTTCCGTTGAGCTGGGCCTCAGAGACCTGAGTGGAAGAGAAGTCCGCGATATCGTTGCCGTCATCCCATGTCGGGCCTCCAAGGGCGGAGCTCGTCGCTGACGCGACATGGCCGCCTGTCCCCTCTTCCCTGAATGCGAATACCATGTAGTACTGGCCGACCGTGAATGGGGCCACCAAGTTCATCCCGCCGACCGTGTGGACGGATGTGCCTGTCGATACGGACGCGTTGGCAGTCACATAGCTGGAACTGTGGGTTCCCCAGCTCGGGGTCCAGATCATCTGGACCGTGGAGAAGGGAGACCATTCGTTCTTCGTCGTGAGCGTGATGCTTCCACTTATGCTTCCTCCCTGGAGGACCGAGATCTGCTTGTTGGACGTGGAGATTCCAGAGAAGGACCCGGTGCCAGAGGTTATCTGCACGGTGCTCGCGTCTCCGGGATCCTGTCCTCCGTTCACGATGTCGATGGTCATGCTGTAGCCGTTTGTCGCACCGCCGTTCCCTTGAACAAGAAGGTAGTAGTAGCTGAACTGGGGGACATCTACGGCGTTCACCTCCTCATAATCAGATGCGGTCGTCGAGGAATCGAGCAAGGTCGAGCCGTCAGTGTCGTAAAGGTACAACTGGAGATCGCCGTCCGCGTTACTGAAATCGATGCCAGCGGTCAAATCATCCCCTGCGTACAGGTAGAACTTGTACCAGTCATTGTCGAGACAGCCTAGGTTGGCATATGTTCCCGATTCGATTGACGCCGCAGAACTGACATCGTCGTTCTCTTCGAACTGGTCGTCAGGCGTGTACGACCCAAGCATGTCGACCCAGCCGCAGTCCTCCCCGGTGCTGATGCCCCCATCCTTCGAATATTGCCAGACGAGGGTATGGGACCCTTCAGAGAGGGATTTGCTCACCTGCTGCCAGTCAACCTCACCGCTGATCGATTCGATCTCGACGAAATCGACGTAGAACCTCAGGAAGTCCGCCCCTGCCTGGGAGGATACCTTCCAGTAGAAGGACAAGGCCGTTGACCCCTCGACTTCCGTCGACAGGAATGTGTACGCGGAGTCCCCGATGTCCCCGCTCTGGACCGAGTCTCCATCCTGGTAGGAGTGATGATCGACATAGACCCAGCCCGCGACGCCACCGCCGCTGAATGGCAGGGAATCGTTTTCCAAGCCAGAGCCGACCGGCATCGGAGGATAGTAGTCAAGATTGACGGTCACATAGTCCGGATTGTTGCTCGGCACGTCGGGCGACTGAGCAGATACTTGATCTGCGATGCCAGGGACGAAGCTTCCCGCGTAGTTCTCGATGCGGAACGACGAGATCGTGCCGGTCATGCTCGAGCTCCCTATCTCGAGATAGAAGTCCTCCGTCCCCGCCTCATACTCTGAACTGAACTCGGAGATGTCCAGGCACATGAAGGTCGGCATGGAAACGTCACTGTCGAACTCGTAATAAGGAGACCTCGAGTCCAAAGGAGACCCATGCGGTCCGATCCCGACCTCGATATTGGCATCGCGGCTCGGAGCCGAGTTGAAATGCCAGACCGACAACATAGAGGGTACGTAGTCCGGCATGTCCGCTATGTAAGTGAGGAACAGCATATCGCCGATCTCCTTGAAGCAGTCATAAGTCATCCAGTAGTACCCGTGGTCGGTGTAACCATCATGCGTTCCCCACGAATTGACGACCTTGAACGCGCCGACCTCCCCGTCATCGGTGATAGAGTCGTCGTATCCAACGAAAGTCTGGGCATGATTGAGATCGGACGAGGAGTACTCCGATGCCGACATTATCGTGTTCCCGTCAGAGAAGCTTGGTCCGAATTCGTAGGCGTCGAGAGCGAAGGTGACTGGAATATGACTCGATAGTAGGTTCTTGACTGAGGTCACCGTGGCATTTCCGTTGAAATCGACGAAGTAGACATCGCTGGCACGATGTAGAGGGGCTTCCCTGAATGCCGCCTGACCGCCCCATGACAACGGATCGTCGTCATTGTAGGGCATCGTGGAGAGGGTCGCGGTCCCCCAGTCTCGGATGATGTAGCCGTTCGTTGACATCCAGGAACCGTAGTCGCCGCCTCCGTTTACTTTGTTGTAGGTCCAGGCCGAGCTAATCAGGTGCATCTGATTGCCCGCCGACGCGTCGGTCCACCCATTGTCGAGAGCCTCCAGGTACCCGTAGTCATAGTAGGTCATGGCCCATGCGGCGCACGATCCCTGACCAGCTTGATTCCCAACCGCGGGGAAATACGGTTCGGAAGACATGTCGAATGTAGCCGCTGGTCCGTCACCGACAGCTGACACAGAATCGACGACCTTTAGACTCCCGACGGCCCTTTCCCATTCCTCCTCATAGGGTGGAGCTAGGCCGGTTCCGTGTCCGTTGATAATGACGTTATAATCCCTTCCGGCCTCTCTCACACCCACGTTCCCTTTGAGATCCGCCATCTCACCCTCGATCAAGAGATGATACTGGATGGAAGCATTCTTGTCCATCACTTGATATGAATTCGTATACTGACCGTTCTCCGATGGAGAACCTGATTGCGAGGGGATGGCATTTTGGTCCATCGAATACTCTAAGCCAGACGGAATTTCAGGATCGGCGACCGTCTCATTGCCACTTTCCGTGAGACACGTTGTAGTAAACCTGCAACTGACCTCACCGACTGCACTGGATCCGACGCTGCCCAAGAACAAGCATGCGATCGCTACCGCAAAGAACAAAGCGACCAAGTCCCTGTCTCCACGCATTTCGCTCATAGAGCCCCTCCTATCTAGCGAGACATAGACCCCCTTGAGTTATCGATACCAGCGCGACCGGAGGCTAACCAGAGTGATTCTGATGCGACAATAACTATTTTTCCTTCGTATTATCGAACGGGGAACCCGGAAGGCGTGCGAACAACGGGACACACCAGTGTTATCACGAAGGCTCAATCGAATGACAAGACTTTTAAACGGGATTGTCGGTATTCAAGCCAGAAATCGGTGCCGCCAATGGCTCTTTCGTTCGAGATGACAGCAACCATCCTTGTCGTTGGCATGGCGGTCCTGGCGATAGTTCTCTACCTGGAGGTGAGATACATGAAGTCCAGAAGGAAGGACAAGATCGACGTGGCTCTGGTGCGGGACGACGCGTACAACGCCTTGATGACGACTCAGGCCGTCTCAAGGACCCTCAAAGACCAGGGACGGAACACCAACGAGGCGAATCTGTTTCTCGTCAAGGCAGAGGCAGCCTATGAGCGTCGTGATTACTTGATGTGCAAGGAGCTGGCAGAGGAGGCCCGTTCTGCCCTGAAGCAGACTAAGGCGGAGGAGAAGACGGAGCCCTTTGAAGATATCGCCTCCAGCCCAGCGACGGAAATCGAGACCGATCAGAAGCCTCCATTGAAGGATATCAAGAAACTGCCGCAGAACTACCTCGAGTCGAAGTTCATGATAGACACCGCCAGGATGTGCATAGATGCGGCGTCTCAGCAAGGGGTCGACGTGATAGAAGCGGAAAAGAACCTTGCAGTGGCGAGGGAGTGCTATGGCAGGACCGAGTACACCGAGGCTCTGAGGCATGCACTCAGGGCAAAGAAGACGGCGGAGGGACAACAGGTCGCACCCAAGACTGAAGCAAAGCCCCCACAGGTCAAGAAAGAGGAGCCGAATGCACCGATGGAATCGCCAGAGAAGAACGCATGCAACGACTGCGGCCAGCATGTCGACGAAAGCGACAAGTTCTGCAGGAAGTGCGGGGCAAAGATCGTCAGAGTGCCGAGGTGCCCGTCCTGTGGCCTAGAGGTCGACGGGAACGACGCGTTCTGCAGGCGATGCGGCGCCAAGCTGAAATAAGATAAGTGGTCCAGCGACTGATATAGAGGACGGTCTTCGATATCCTCGGATAGAGTCGACGACGATTATCGAGAAGTCGAGCAATTCAGTCAGAGTCGGATCGTCCTTCAATCTGGATACTTTTTTATACGCTCCACCGCATTTTCAGACTGGTCGAGATGATCCTTGTAAAGCTGGGCGGGAGCGTGATTACGGACAAGTCCCGACTCAGGACGTTCAAGAAGGAGAGCGTCTCGAGGCTTGCTGGAGAGATAGCGAGGGCGGGCAAGCAGGTAATATTGGTCCACGGCGCTGGGTCGTACGGCCACGTGATCGCTGACAAGTACCAGTTGCAGCGCGGTTTCCTCGAAGGACGACAGCTGGAAGGGCTCGGGAAGGTCATGCAGGACGTACGCGACCTCAACGCGAAGGTGATGAAGGCCTTGAACTCGAAGGGGATCAACGCGGCCTCGATCCCTCCGAGCGTCGTGGCCGAGCTCGACAACGGAGCGCTGGTCTGTTTGGACCTTCAGGTGTTTGAGAGGTATCTCGAACTCTGTGTCACCCCGGTGACCTTCGGGGACGTGGCTCTGGACAGGTCGAGGAGATTCGGCATCTGCTCCGGCGACCAGCTTATGGAGAGACTCGCTGAGCACTTCAGACCGGAGAGCGTGATCTTCTGCACCGACGTGGATGGAGTGTTCTCCTCCGACCCGAACACGGACCCCAAGGCGAGGCTGATCGAAGAGGTAGATAGGTCGGTGCTGGACCTTCTTCCCAGGAAGTCGAAATATGTGGACGTGACTGGCAGCATCCACGGGAAGATCGAATGCATACTGAGGATGTCTTCAAATTGTGACAACTGCATAGTGTTGAACGGAAACGTCAAGGGCAGATTGGAATCGGCACTAAAAGGCAAGAGGGTGAAGAGTTCCAGGATCGTTGGTGGATGATACGATGAAGAATATCGAGAGGCGCAAGGCGGATCACATCGAGGTGGCCCTGGAGGAAGCGGTCGGCTCGCCTCACAACTACTGGGACGACATCAAGCTCGTCCACAGTTCTCTTCCAGAGCTCGACATCGACGAGATTGATACGTCGATCACTCTCTTCGGGAAGAAACTGGCCTTTCCCCTTATCGTTACCGCCATCACCGGAGGCTACTCGAAGGCGGAGAAGATCAACAAGAACATCGCAGAAGCATGCCAGAACCTTCGAATCGGCATGGGCGTCGGAAGCCAGCGGGCGGCACTCGAGAATGGCAACAAGAAGAGCTACTCGGTGATGAAGGAATACGACATCCCTCTGAAAATCGCAAACGTAGGCGCTCCTCAGCTTGTTAAACAGAGACGCAAGGAAGCATTCAGCAAGGATGCCATGAATAGGGCCCTCGACATGGTCGACGCCGACCTCCTAGGAATCCATCTCAACTTCTTGCAGGAGATCGTACAACCGGAAGGGGACACCAACGCGAGTGGATGCTTGGCTGCGATGAGAGGCTTCGCGAGAGAGTTCCCGGTCATAGTGAAGGAAACCGGAGCGGGCCTCTCGAACGAGATTGCGCTGAAGCTCAAGGGAACGGGCATAAGGGGCATGGACGTCTCCGGTACAGGTGGTACAAGTTTCTCCGCCGTAGAGATGTACAGATCCGAGAGGATGGGAGACGCAAGGGGCGTCGCCATCGGAGAGACTTTCAGGGACTGGGGTATCCCCGCCCCCATCTCTGTCATCTGGGCCAACGTCGGCCTGCCACTGATCGCGAGCGGGGGAATAGGGAATGGGGTCCATGTCGCTAAGGGGATAGTCCTTGGAGCGAAATGCGCGGGAGTGGCGAGGTCCGTCCTCAGGGAAGCTCTGGAATCGCCGGAGAGCGTCGAACGCAAGCTCGCCTTGATCCTGGAAGAGTTCCGGGGTGCCATGTTCCTAACGAGTTCCAGGTCGATCAGCGAGCTTTCAAAGAAGGACTACATCATGACCGGGGCGGTCAAGGATTGGATCGCTCCGGTCTCGAAGTGAGGCATTAGCATGGATGTCCAAAAGGAAATACCGAGGATCGTGAAGGTGATAGACAAGCACCTCATGTCATACCTTGAAGAGGGCAAGCCGGAGAAGCTCATGAAGGCCGTCCGGCATTATCCGGATGCTGGCGGAAAGAGGCTCAGACCCGTCCTCGCTTATGTCGTCGCTCAGGCGGTCAGGAAGCAGGGGAAGAAAGCTATCCCCTTCGGGTGCGCCCTCGAGATCATTCACAACTTCACCCTCATCCACGATGACGTAATAGACCAAGATCCAGTGAGGAGGGGACGACCGGCCGTGCACGTCCTCTTCGACGTCCCAACCGCGATCATAGCCGGGGACGCGATGTTCGCAAGAGGATACGAGGTCTTGTCGGAGACGAAGGCCTCACCCGTGAACCTGAACCGATTGTACAAGCTTACCTCGCTAACCGTCTGGCTGATCGCGGAGGGGCAGCAGATGGATTTCGATTTCGAGACGGCGAAGGCGGTCAGTTCAGAGGAATACTTGGAGATGGTGGAAAAGAAGACAGCGGTCCTGTTCTCGTGCGCCGCGGAGGGCGGCGCGATAATCGCTTCCGGCACGGCGACCCAGATCAAGAACATGAGGGAATACGGGCGCATGCTAGGCATAGCATTCCAAATCTGGGATGACGTCCTGGGCGTCACCGGGGACGAGAAGACCCTCGGGAAGCCTGTCGGGAGCGACGTAAGGAACGGGAAGCGCACCCTCATCATCGTCCATGCCCTAGAGCAGCTGGAGAAGAAAGGCAACAAAAGGAGGAAGGAGGCGCTGCTCTCGGCGCTCGGAAACGAGAACGCCACGCAGGACCAGGTCGTGCGCGCGATAGAAGTACTGAAGCAAGTTGGGAGTATCGACTACGCGAGCGGAATCGCGTTCAACTATGCGGAGAAGGCGAAACGCAGTTTGAAATGCCTGAACAAGAGCAGGGAGAAGGAGTTTCTCAGCTCTCTTGTGGACTTTGCCGTAGGGAGAACACTATAGATTTCGATCCTCTTCAGCCCTGGCAGGAGATCCCATCGCTGGTGATGCTGAAGTTCGCGATCTTGCCCTCGGCAATGTGACGGTGCTTCATCACAACCAGCCGTCTCTTGCCGGGAGAGACCTTTTCGACCATGAGTATCGATTTGGCGTTGTGATGAAGCGCATGACCCCCGAGGGCCTCGAATGTTCCCTTGTCAATGTCGGTGTATACTTGAGAAGTGACCAAGACCGGGATTCCCATCTTCCTAGCCACGCTCAGCAGCTTCACCGTCTGGTTGGCAATCGACTTCCTCTCGGAACGCTCCTCCTCCCTGCTCGTCAGCCTGTAGAACATGGTCATCGAGTCCACGACTATCACGCCGACCTCGGGATTGCCCTCAGCGAGCTTGATCGCCCTGTCCACCATCTTCTCCTGCTCCTCGAAGCTGTGGACCTCGCTGAAGAGTACGTTCTTGACCAGCGATTCGAAATCCTCCCCGGAGATCTGGCTCAGCCTCTCCAGGGAGACGCCCTCGGTGTCGACATAGACGACCTTCTTGCCCTGTCTTGCGATGTTGCGCGAGAGGACAAGGCAGAGGTTCGTCTTCCCAGTGCCTGCCTCCCCGTAGAATAGCGTGATGCAGCCGGGCTCGACGCCTCCACCCAGCACCGTGTCTATGGAGCCACACTCGAAGGAGACCTTGTCCACGGACTGGAGAAGGCCTAGGGAAATGATAATGTTTGTCTTCGCCGGGCTACTTCTTCTCGTCCTCCTTGATCGACTTCACTTCTGCCAGATCGTATCTCCCTTCCTCGGACCTCTGCCCTTTCTTCAGGAAGTAGTAGGGGATCCCCATCAGTATGCTGAGAACGAATAGCAGGAAGACTACGACGATTATCACAAGCACGATCAGCGCGATCGCGGCGAGGATCAGCGGCAGGCTGACCAGCAAGAGAAAAACAAAGGCTATGGCCACGATGATGACGACGATCGCAAGCAGTGCCGCAACGACCTTGGATATCATGTCAACCAATCCTTATCAGACCGCCGTCACCCTTGCTCGGCAGGAAGGGGATGAGAGAGTTTGCGAGCTTCGACAATGTCAATGACTGGAGTATCACCCTTCCGGGCCCTCTCAGCGTCGTGACAAAAAGCCCCTCGCCACCGAAGAATGCAGTCGTTATTCCTCCCACGGATTGAATGTCGTACTCGACGCTGGTCTCCCAACACACAGCATGAGAAGTCGAAACCTTGACCATTTGGCCCGGCTGAAGGTTCAGCTCTACGAAGTCCCCGCATCCGTTTATGAACACCGTCCCCTCTCCCCAGACGCGCTGCAGTATCAGTCCCTCTCCTCCGAAGAGAGCCGCTCCGAGCTTCTTCTGGAAAGCGATGTCGAAGTCGACCTGGTCCTCCGCGCAAAGGAAGGAATCCTTCTGGAGTATGAACTGCCTCCCTCCGCGAAGGTCCAAGGCCATTATCTTCCCTGGAACTCTCCCAGCGAAAGCGACCACCCCCGGTCCTCCCTCGGCACCGAAATGCGTCAGGAAGAAAGACTCGCCCGTGAGCTTCCTTTTGAGCCCTTTGAAGAGCCCGCCACGCATCTTCGCGTCCATCGATACGTTGCCGGTCATGTAGGCCATGCTTCCCGCCTCGGCATACACCGTCTCGCCCGGCGCGATTTCGACGTTGGCGAATTGCAGATTGTCCCCGGTTATGTTATACTTCATGGGTATCAAATATGAAATACGAGTGCCGCGAGATTAAGACTTCCTAATTCAGAGCGACCTTCGTTGTTCCAACAACCCTGAGATAGAGCATCAGAACCGCCGCGAAGACCTGGAACACGGCCATGATGATGAGACCTATGTCGTAAGAGGAGGTGAGCGCCACGGCGATTCCCAGCAATATCGGACCGAAGACCCCTGCCCCGTTGGCGATGCCGTTCACTATTCCAGTCGCGCTGCTCATGAGCCGGGGAGGAGTGATCCCCTGGGTTAAGGTGAAGGCTGTGGGTGCCATGACCCCAAGGAAGAAGAATACCATTGCAAGGACGAGCAGGACGAGCTCGAACGAGGTTGTCAGGACCAGGAGAACGAGGAAGAATGCACAGATCAGCGCGAATGCGGCCGCCGTCTCGACCCTCTTTCCCGACTTGTCGCTGATCCAGGACCCGGTCAACATACCCGCGATGCCACCCAGGTAAGGGAGCGAGGCACCCCAGACCACCTGGTCGACCGTGAAGTCCCTCGCCTTGATGAGATAGGTTGGGAGCCAAAGTGACAGCCCCCACCACGCGAGGTTCGTGAAGAGGAACGAGAATGTTATGATCCAGATGCCTTTGATCCTCATCGCCTCGCGGATGTTCCTCTTCGTCTCCGAAAGAACCTGGCGCAGACTGACCTTCGTGACTGCGATCGAGCGCTCCTCGGGTGTGTCCCGTAGAAACCTCCAGATAGGGATGAGCACAAGGAATCCAGCGACCGCCACGACGAAGAACATGGTCTCCCAGCTGGTCGCCAGTATCAAGGGTATCAGAAGCAGCGGGACGAGAAGATTCGAAAGGAAGCCAGAGATGAGATATATCGCGTTCACTCTCGACCTGGATGAGGGCGGGAACCATGCCTGCGTGACCTTGCTGGCGCTCGGAAACAGAATGCCCTGGGAAAGGCCGACGAACAACCGGGCCACGATAAACATCCAGTAGAATACCCCAAAGACCCCGGTGAGAAAGGTGAACACGGACCAGGCAAAGATCGCGACCATCAGGCTCTTCCTCGGGCCGAAGACGTCCACTAGCGGGCTGATCAATACGTTCGAGAAACCGTATCCGACGAGGAATATCCCGAGCAGTATGCCCCCAAGCTCCCCTAGCTGCTCCGGACTCCAGGCGTAATCCTCCGCGACGAAGGGCAAAGCTACCGATATGTTAGCCCGTGCAATGTAGCCCATGAGCGTCGCGAGGAACAGGAGGGATGCGATGACCACCGCCCGCTGCCTAGCCGCCCCGTAATCGCTGGTCTCCACCATGGATGCAGGGGGAATTTGGCGACGCCCTTATGTGCCTTTCCCTATCGGGATAGACTACGGTTAGTGAGAAGTATGGCTTAGGACCGCAAGAATCGAGTGATCATGGATGCCTTGGAATGCCACCCCCGGCCCTCTGCCACAGATGCAACCAGCTTGTTCCCCCATAACGTTGTGAGAAAGGGTCAAGACCAATTCCTCGAAAATGCCAGGGAATGCATTGCGAACAGAATCCACCTCCTTGCGCACGCCCCGACCGGACTTGGGAAAACAGCCGTGTCTCTTTCCGCGGCTCTAGAGACGACTCTGGACGAGGACGGTTTCGTCTTCTTTCTCACATCGAGACAATCACAGCACAGCATAGCGGTCGAGACGCTCAAGAAGATCTGGAGGAAGAGACAGGTCAACGTCGTTGACCTGATCGGCCGGGAGGACATGTGCCTGTCGAGAAGGAAGAGCAACGGGGTTCCGTGCACCGAATCCGAGGACTGCTACTTCCTCCACGGCAAGACGAAGGAGGCTTTGGGGCGCATCCTCCAGCATCCTCTTCACGTACAGGAATCAATTCATATCTGCCTGAAGATGGGGTGCTGTCCGTACATAGCAGCGATGGCGGCGCTCAGGACCGCGGACATCGCGATATGCGATTACAATCAAGTGTTCGGGCGTGCCGAGTCCTCCCTCATAGAAAGAACAGACCGACGGGGATCCGAGACGGTCCTCATCGTGGACGAGGGACACAACCTTCCGGGAAGGATCATGGAGAACAACACGGGGATGCTCACCGAGTCGAGGATACGTTCCGGGATGCAGTCCCCCGCGCTGAAAAAGTTCTCCGACGACCTGGAGACGCTGTTCGGAATCCTTCAGGATCTCACCTCAGGAGCCAATGACCAGATGCATCTTTCCCCAAACGAACTGGATGACATGCTGAGGTCCTCTTGCGGGATCGATTCGAAGGGACTTGCAGAGGAGCTGACAGACACACTGGATAATCGGGAATACGTCAAGAACAGAGAGCTCATCGAATTCCTGGAGCACTGGGGCCAATTCGGGGACGCGAGCGTTAGATTCGCGGATAAGAAGACAAGAAGGATTCTCTCGAAACTTGTTGACCCGGCCTTGATATCAAAGCCTGTCTTCGAGGAGGTCAGATGTGGATTGATCATGAGCGCGACACTGCATCCTCCGGAGATGTTCGCCGACCTCCTCGGCCTGGAGACAAGATTCGCGTGCTATCACTATCAGTCGCCATTCCCAGATGAGAACAGGCTCCTGCTCCACGTAGGAGGCGTCTCATCAAGATTCAGAACTCGATCCGCGCGAACGTACGATGCGGTCGCGAAGAAGATCATGGACATCTGCTCATCTACGCCAGGAAACGTGGCGGCGTTCTTCCCCTCCTACGACTTCATAGCGAAGACCGAATCTTTCCTGAAGGACCTGAAGATCCCAAAGCGCATGATCTTCGAGAGAAGGGAGTACGGCAAGAACGAGAGGAACGCGATACTTGCGAACCTTGACGGAGAGAAGAACGCCTTGCTGATGGCCGCAATAAACGGCTCGTTCTCGGAAGGAGTGGACTTCAAGAACAACCTCCTATCGACGGTTGTTATCGTCGGCTTTCCGATGAATCCTCCATCTCCTGAAGCTGAGGCGATGAAGCAGAGGATGGAAAGGAAATTCGGCCGTAAGAAAGCAAACCTATACGTGAGTGTTTATCCCGCGGTATCAAAGGTGCTCCAGGCCGCGGGAAGGGCGATAAGAAGCGAACATGACAGGGCGGCGATAGTGATGATCGACGACAGATACTTCCTACCGGCCACGAAGTCCGCGTTCCCTGACGACTTCCAAGGGATCGGGACGAATGAGCTATGCCACATCCTGGCGTCTTTCTTTGACAGGACCATCTGATGGTCGGTGGCAGAAGGGACGTTCTCTGACCAGACTCCCCGATCTCGATGAAAAGGTTATTTAGTCAGGATGCAGTTTTTCGCACCGTGGAAGTCATAAGAAGGGGCGCTGAGGCCGAGATAAGGATCGGCACCTGGATGGGGAGAAGGGTGATAGTGAAAAGCAGAGTTCCGAAGAACTACCGACACAGGGAGCTTGACACAGCACTCAGATCATCGAGGACGAGGAACGAGGCACGACTCATCCAGGAAGCGAGGCATCATGGCGTTCCGACGCCGATAATATACGATATCGACCTGGAGGAAGCGGAGATCGTAATGGAAGAAATCCATGGGGAGAGAGTCAAGGACATCCTCGGAAGGGCCGACTCAGCCGCGATCGAACATATATGCAAGGAGATCGGAAGGCTCGCGGGGATGCTGCACAAGAACGGAATCGTCCATGGGGACCTTACGACTTCGAACATGATCATAAGAGACGGCAGGATCTGGCTCATTGACTTCTCCCTCGGAGGAAGAAATGCCGGGATCGAAGAGATGGGTGTCGACCTTCACCTTGTGAAGGAGGCTTTCCTGTCTGCGCACTCGGAGATTTTCGAGTACTTCCAGATAGTCCTGGATTCATACAAGGAGCACTTCGAAGGAGCGGATGAGGTGCTGAGAAGGGTCAGAGACATAGAGGGCAGAGGGAGGTACACCTGATGAAGCTTGGTCTCATCACCTCGAACGAGGGCAAGCTCAGGGAGTTCCGGAGCGAGCTTTCTCGCCTGGGCATCGAAGTCGCTGGAGTGAACGAGAGCTGTGAGGAGATTCAGGCGGATACGATAGAGGAAGTGGTCCGGTATTGCCTGAAGGACTTGAAGGGCAGGGGGGTCGGGGACGTGATCCTCGACGATTCCGGCCTCTTCATAGACTCGCTGGAGGGTTTTCCCGGCGTCTACTCATCCTATGTCTACAAGACCCTCGGCTGCAAAGGCATCCTCAAGCTCATGGAGAAGATTAGCGATCGCAAGGCCCATTTCAGTTGCTGCATCGGATGCATACTGAGGGATGGACAGGAGATTATCGTCACGGAGAAGATAAAAGGGAGGATCGACACGGAGGAACGGGGCGACAAGGGATTCGGGTTCGATCCTATCTTCACTCCTGAAGGGGAATCGAGGACGTTCGCCGAGATGTCCATAGAAGAAAAGAACCCGATATCGCACCGAGGGGGGGCGATAAGGGCCTTCGCTGAAGCGTTGAGGCAGAAGACAGGGGTGTGAGATGAAGCTCAAAGATATGAAGATACTCGTCACTGGATGCGCGGGGTTCATCGGCAGCCACTTGACTGACACGCTCCTTGCCCGGGGAAACGCCGTCGTCGGCATAGATGACTTCAGCGCCGGGAAGAGAGCTTTTCTCGAACATGCCTATTCCAATCCTGATTTCAGGCTTGTCGAAGGTAGCCTTCTGTCGATGAGACTTGAACCTATTCTTGACGGAGTGGACGCTATCTGCCACTTCGCAGCAAATCCAGATGTCAGGATCGGCACATCGGACACCAGTGTCCACTTTCGACAGAACCTCGAGGTGACATACAGGCTATTGGAGGCAGCCAGGAAGAGCGAGGTCAAGGACATACTCTTTCCCTCGACCTCGACGGTGTATGGAGAGCCGAGCGTCATTCCCACTCCGGAGACATACGGCCCGCTTGTTCCGATATCACTCTATGGGTCATCGAAACTCGGGTGCGAAGCGCTCATATCTGCCTACTGCCACGCCTTCGACATGAGCTCTGTCATGTTTCGCTTCGCGAACGTTGTCGGCCCAAGGAGCACGCACAACGTGCTTCACGATTTCGTGAGGAAGCTCAAGGAGGACCAGACGCGGCTGGAAATCCTCGGAGCAGAGCCCGGAACAAGCAAATCATATGTGCACATCACTGACTGCCTTGACGGAATAATCGTAGGGGCGGAGAAGGCGCAAGAACAGGTCGAGATATTCAACATCGGCTCGAAGGACAGAGTGACTGTGAAGGAGATCGCCGACATCGTCGTCAAGGAACTAGGATTCAATAACGTGGAGTATCACTGGACCGGAGGGGTGAAGGGCGGAAGGGGATGGGTCGGGGACGTGAGGCAGATGCTCCTTTCCGTCGAAAAGATACAGCGCCTCGGCTGGATGGCGAGATACAGCAGCATTGACGCCGTAAGAGCGGCTGTGAAAGAGATAATTCTGGAAAGTTCGGGAAGTTGAGTCGCTCAGAAGATGCCGCTGTCTGTCGCAGTCTCCCCTGTCGCGTCGACTGTTATCAGCCAATCGCTATCGTTGAAAGTCCACGTCACCGAGGTATGGGAATCAATCGTGGGAGATGATAACGACGGTAGCCCTCCCGCGTAGGGGAATCCTGTCGTGTCGACGACAAGCCAGAATCCGAGCGAGTCCTGCAGGAAACAGATTTGAAACTCTGTCCCGTAATAGGAGTTCAATGATGTTCGGAGCGGTACCAGATAGGATGAATCGTTCCCGACATATACTGTCGGGAAGGCGTGCTCGCTGATGACATTGACCCGTGCATTGCCCCCAAGCGCGCCGATGATCGAGGCCATAAGGATCGCATGGTCTTCACAGTCCCCTTCGCCGAGTGAAAGCGTCTCCGTTGCGCTCTGCCAGTAATCCCCACCTGAGTCCTCCGCATATTTGATGCTTGAGTACACCCACTCATAGGCCTGTGCGATCTGCAGCGTGTTATATGCACCGGGGTAAGCTGCTTGGATTTCGCCGACCACATCTTCGACAGCGGTGAAGTTGATCCTGGAATTCACCCTGT
The DNA here is from genome assembly GCA_964544915.1 of uncultured Methanomassiliicoccaceae archaeon. Taxonomy (GTDB): domain Archaea; phylum Thermoplasmatota; class Thermoplasmata; order Methanomassiliicoccales; family JACIVX01; genus JAJRAG01. The sequence continues at coordinate 18,526 of CAZJDY010000028.1, forward strand.
TGTAGTAATCCTTGTTGTTCTTCTGGACTGTGTATGATTGATCGTGAGCCAACTCCTTGACATCCGTCACCCTGTCTGCCGCTGTGAGATTGCCGTAATCATGCCAATCCGATCCAGATGTGGTCCTGACCGCCGCCTTTAGGACTATAGAGTAGAATATCGACCCCGCATTGCGCGGCCCTGGAAAAGTCAAAAGACCGAGGGCAACTCTCTGATCTGGGTGAACATATGCCTCCGTGTCCCTTGACCACACCTCGGTCGAGTTGGACCATTTCAAACCATAGCCATAGATGAACATTTCCCTATTGCCGGTGTTCTTGACTGAGAGGTTCAAGGCCCCTCCGAAGTGCACAAAGACCTCCGTCATCATCCATTCTAATGAGTAGTTGAACGAGGGACGGTCGCCGCTCAGGGGTGACGGGAGGCTCGGAGGCACGTTCTCGGCGAACTCGATGATGGGAGCGTTCAGATCAGCCTCGGTGAAACCGGCTATCTGGCTTGTGAGACATCCAGAAATGGGAAGACTGAGAAGCGAGACGGCAATCACAAGGATAATCGCTCTTTTCATCGGATTGACAGTTAGTGCAGAAAGCGTTAATAACCCTTCTGAATCTATGCGTGCCCTTGGCGAGAGCGGACGATGCCTGACTCACATCCATTACCGTTCGCAAGAACGGCAATGTTTATTCGGGTCCGAATCGTTGTCAGCCCGCACGGGGCCGTGGGGTAGCTTGGTCCATCCTTCGGGCTTTGGGAGCCTGAGACTCCGATTCAAATTCGGACGGCCCCACCATCATGCATATCCGAGACGAGTGTACCTCTGATTCAACTGGATCTTCTTTGCACTCACTATTCACATTGCATTCGAATACGCCCGACTTCGTTCGATTCGACATCTCCGACATGTCTGACCGTAACACGATGAGACATAGAGTACCAATTATTGACACGTTTCGTGCTGGATTCAGCGAGAAAAGCGAAAGGAGAGGACATGCAACCTATTTCCGCGAGGCCATGAGACGATTTCGAAGCTCCGAATATTTCCTTTTGCCACCTTGTTGATTTTCCCCTCTCCAGTCGATTTGGAATCTCTCCTAATCCTCGAGGATCTCGATCCTATTCTCGAGCTCAGACAACCTTCCCACTAGCTCCTTATTCATTTCCGATAGCTGATGGTTAATCGAGTTCATCGACTCTTGAACATGGATTATCGAAGTTGACAGAGTCCTGTCCACCAATTCGATAAAGTTGCTTTCGTGATGCGAAACCTTTTCCACGACTTCAACGGCTCCGCGAAAAGCTTCACCTATGCTGTGAACATGCTGAAGGTCGTCTATGAGATTGCGAATTTCAAGCAGATCGTTCTTGAGAATCTTGATCTGATCCCCAAAGTCATCTAGGTCTGGTTCGGTCGTCTCATCCCCCAAAAGACAGTACCGTTTGAGTATTTAATGAGAATCTGGAATCTTCCATCGTTTCCTCCCTCTCTGTCCTCCGTCTGGGTGATTCTCTCGTAAGGAGTCTGGATATCATTGACCTTTTCAAGTCGAATCCCGAGATCCAAGTCCGCTTGGTGTCACCACATCTCTAGACACTCTTTACAGCTCTGACGACGGAGGGAGGGGTTGAGAGAGTGAGGCGGCTCCGTCCTTCAAAGGTTCCTTGTGCATTTTCATTTCAATTGAGTCAAGATGATACCAAACTGGATGATGGTCGACTCAAATTCGACCCGACCCACCATCGTTCTTGATAAGTGCCGCAAAACGCATTACTAGCCATGTCCATTACAGCGAATGGAGAGAGAGTCCCGATGTTGAGACAAGAGAAGGAGATCAAGGATCCAACAATCATTGATTCTGTGATACGGAGTGCCGACGTCTGCAGACTAGCTATGTGCGTCAATGATGAGCCATATCTTGTCCCCATGTGCTTTGGCTATGATGGTGACTCGATATACTTTCATTGCGCGAGAGAAGGGAAGAAGATCGATATTATTAGGAAGAACGAGAAGGTCTGCTTTGAGCTAGAGGGACAGGTCAAGATAGCCCGAGCTGGAACTCCCTGCAATTGGTCGTTGGAGTACACTAGCATCATAGGATTCGGAAGGGCGTCGATCGTGGAGAATGCTAGAGAGAAGAGGAATGCTCTAGATCTGATAATGGACCACTACGAAGGGAAGAGACCTTACGAGTACTCGGATAAGGCTTTCGATAAGGCTGCAATCATAAAGGTCAAGATCGACGACATGACATGCAAGAGAGAGCTCTAGAGTATCCGCAATCAATCAGCCAAACTAAGTCTAGAGCGCTTATCCGGCCTTCACCTTCTCCGCGAGCAACTTGCCTAGATCAGCGACCTTTTTCAAATCCTCCGTCCTCGGCGGGCCGTTTGTTTCCACCGCCAGATCACTGCAACAGGTAACGATCTTAATCAGGGGAGCTAGGGTGATATCAACCATTCGGCTCATGCGCCCGAAACAAGTTTAATAGGTGCGGCCGCATTAGGACCCAAAGATATCGATGATCGGCGACATCGAGGTTGGAGAAAAAGCACCGGACTTCGAACTTCCGACGACCGAAACGCCTGGAAGAATCGTGTTGAGTGAGGTCTTGCACAAGGGGGTTGTCGTCATCATGTTTTATCCATCCGACTGGGGAATGATGTGCGCGGTCGAGATGATGACCTTCAGGGACATGTTCTCGGAATTCGAGAAAGCAGGAGCAATCCTTCTGCCGATTAGCACTAACAGCGTTATCTCACATAGGGCATGGCGGGAACATATGAAGCTCCAGTTCGGGCTCCTCAGCGACTTCGACGGCAAGGTCAGCAACAAGTATGGCGTGCTTATCGGAGGGGAGGGATACCTGAAAGGACGCGCTAATAGGGCGGTCTTTGTCGTCGACGGCAACATGGTCCTGAGATACAGATGGATAGCCGAGGATCCGTCCTTCGAGCCGGACTACGATGCCGTTCTCGATGCAACGAAGAAGGCACGATCTGAATCGTGAATCCCTAGTCTGGGAATCACTTGCGCTCAAATTCGAACTGGTAGAACTCTGGGAAGCTCCAATGTGCGACGACGCGCATGACCCTGAACAGGACGGGGATCTTCGACTCCTCTATCCTCTCCTGGACCGGCGGACCGAAGCTTGTCGGTGCCTTCTGAAAATCGACGAGGGTCGCTCGGCCACCGACCTTCAGCGTTCTGATGACCTCCGACACGAGCATCTTCTTGTCCTCGATCTCGTGCAGGACGTTGACCACGGCGACCTGGTCCAGGATCCCGGATTGGATTGGGAGAAGAGGTAACTCCGAAACCACAGGTAATATCTTCCTGCACTCCTTCGCGTTCGCTCGCGAGATCAGAGTAGTAAGCATCTCTCTCTGGGAGTCGACAGCGACAACAAATCTGACGGACCTTGAAAGAGGAAGGGTTATGTATCCGATCCCGCAACCGATATCCGCCCAGATCTCGTTCCCCGATGGATTCGCGCGACGCACGATGTCCTCTGCCGGTTGTATGCGCTGCCTTTCCCCATCCACAAGCTTGTCCTTATTCCTTGCATCGAATCGATGGGGCGTCATTCATCTCTTCCCTCCGAGTCTCGCCTTGCTTACCGTCAGTCTTCCCCCATCCCTCGTGGTTTCCTGATCCGTTTCCATTATCTCAATCGGGACTGCATGCAGCGGGGAATCAAGTACAAGCGTCTCGAATTCCCCTCCCTCGCCGGAAATGTTTATGCCTCGCGCCTTTGAAATCTCCTCCAGACGATCGATGACATCATGATCCAGGGTCGTCCCCAACCATCCTTTCTCCAAACCTTCCGCGTACACCCCCACGATGATCGCTTTGATGCCGCAGTCGACAATCTCCCGGAGAAGCATCCTCTGGTCCTTCCTCCAGAGTGGCGAGAACATGCGAAGACCGATATCCTCGCACACGCCGTTGATTCTGTCCCACTGATAGTCAGAGGCTATTGCCCCGGTGATGATACCGTCGACATCGAGTCCGGACAGCGCATGGGTAAGGGCGGATAGGTCGCTTTTCTCCGAGCCCGAGCTCTGTACCGTCACAAGCTTCTTGCCCATCGCCTCGGAGATGAGAGGGAGGAGATGAAGGTTCGGAGTATGGAATAACCAGGAGTGTGGGTATGACGGCAGAATGCTCACCAGGAGGTCGATCGTGTGCCCCTGCTGTTCCATCAGATACGCGGAGAAGGTCGAATCCTTACCGCCAGAGAATAATGCGGCCAATCTCACGACAGATGATTCCACTCGCCCCGACATCAATCTTTCCAAGAGGATTCTCGGACTAGACCGTCGCGAAGCTACCATTCTGGTAATCTTAATTATCGCACAAGAGCATGCTGACCCGGATGTACTGCCCTAAATGCGAAAAAACGATCAAGAGAGAGCGACTCGAGGATATCAGAGAGGAGCTGAGGAACCAGTTCGACTCGGACTCGCTGGATAGAGGAGTTTGCCCGGTCTGCGGAACGCCGCTCATCGACGCGTCGAAGAAACGGGAGGGTCGGTCTGCGCCTTGAGAGCCTCACGTCGGATGACTTCGTGAAGGTCATGAAGAATAAGCCAGTGATCATTCTTCCCATAGGTGCAACGGAAGCTCACGGACCTCATCTGCCGCTCGACACGGACTCGGTGCAGCCGGAATCGATTGCAGACATGCTTGCGAAGCGCGTGGGAGGTCTGGTTGCGCCGCCGATAAGGTACGGACAGCACAGCTCGACGCGGAACATGCCAGGTACATTGTCGATAAGGTTCGAAACGCTTCAGGAACTCGTCTACGACGTACTCTCTTCTCTCGTGAGGAACGGCGCTGACAAGATCGTGGTGCTTAGCGGCCACGCTGGCGCGGCACACATGACGGCCCTGAAGCTGGCCTGCGAGCGGGTTGTGCACGAGTCTGATATCAAGCTCATGCTGCTTGCCGACTACGACCTCGCCAAGGAGTCTGTTCCTCACGCAATAGGCGACGGGCATGGCGGCCTGGTGGAGACGTCAAGGGTGCTAGCCGTTGACAAGGATAAAGTCAAGAAAGCTAAGAAAAGGGGTCGATTCGTCGACAAGAGCTATATGGTTGTACCGAACCCCGAAACCTGTTATCCAGACGGTTTCGTCGGGGACGCTCCGAACGCGAGCGCGGAGCTCGGAAGGAGAATAAACGATTACGTCGTTGATAGACTGGTGGACCTGATCAGGTCAAATTTCGGAGGCAGGGAATGAGCGAGAAGAAGAAGATGGCGGCGCTTAAGGCGGTGGAGTGGGTTAGGGACGGAATGGTCATCGGTCTCGGCACGGGGTCGACCGCGTACTACGCCATAGAGGTTATTGGCAAGCTCGTCAAAGAAGGGCACGACCTGGTCGGCGTCCCGACATCGAAGAACACGGAGAAGCTCGCATTAGAGTTCGGCATACCGCTAACGTCCCTCGAGAGCGTTAACGATATCGACCTTACGATCGATGGCGCGGATGAGGTCGATCTGAGACTCAGACTGATCAAGGGCATGGGTGGCGCGCTCCTTAGGGAGAAGATCGTCGCCTCGGTCTCAAGACAGGAGATTGTCGCGGTCGACGACTCCAAATTGGTGGACGTCCTGGGCACCAAATCCCCATTGCCAGTCGAGGTGGTACCCTTCGGCCACAAGAGGGCGAAGGAAGCGATCGAAAGGCTTCGCTGCAAGGCCCAGCTCAGAGGCGAGAACAATCCCTTCGTCACTGACAGTGGCAACTACATTTATGACTGCAGATTCGTCGGGATCGAGAATCCGGAGGATCTGGAGAAGAGACTGAACCTAATACCGGGCGTGGTGGAGAACGGTCTTTTCATTGGGCTGGCCACGCGAGTCGTGATAGGAACCGAGAAAGGAGTGGTCGTTAGGGAGCGTTCTCAGGACTGAGCCAGTTGCTTGAGCTGGTGGATGTTGCTCTCGATCTTCTCAATGCGCTTCCGCTCTTCCTTCTCCATCATTTCCACGATCTTCTCGAAGGATATCGCAAGTCTGTAGGCGTGGATCGGACGCCCCTTTCCTTCTTTCTTGATGTCCCTCTTCGTCACCCACTTGCGCCTTCGTAGCTCCTGCATCGCGATAGAGACCTCTGGCTGCCGAAGAGCGGTTGAGATTTCGATTTCCACGGACGTAGTCTCGTTCTTCTTGCGGAGAAAAGCCAAGGTCTTCGCGACATTCTTCGGCATGCCCGTGCTCATCAACAAATCGACAAGGGTTTCGTCCTTCTTGCTAAAGCCCCTTTCGGACATGGATTCTCATCTGCATTTATTATTGTGTCGATATATATTCTTTTCTATTTCGAAAAGAAATTCAAATAATCTGGCTCACGTCCAGAGTGCAAAAAATTTCACGCATTTCCCCTTGTATTTTGGATACTGTGTGGAATGAATTTCGGACGATTTCGCGTCTAGGAAGCCAGGAATCTCGGCGCAGCGACCCTCCGACATCTAGATGCTCATTCTGAGCGCATCCAGATTGGAGACCAGAGCGGAAAAGCATTGATAAGGATTTATATATCAAATGCGTATTAGGGCAACTTGCTTCCGAAAGGTGAAAATCATGAAACTGCCCAGGACTGTGAAGACTTACTGTCCTCACTGCAAGACTCACACGGTTCACGAAGTCGAGAGGGTCAAGAAGAAGAAAGCGAGCGAGATGAAGTGGGGCCAGAGGCGATTCAGAAGGGCCACGTCCGGTTACGGAGGTTTTCCCAGAGCGAAGCCTGAGGGAAGGGAGAAGCCGACGAAGCGTGTCGCTCTGCGCTACCGCTGCAAGACCTGCAAGAAAGCGCACCAGAGACCGTGCTTCCGGGCCAAGAAATTCGAGATAGCGGAGTGATCATCATGGCAGAGATGAAGACCGGGAAGTTCGTCAAGGTGAAGTGCCCGGACTGTGGGAATGAACAGATCGCATTCAGGAAGCCGTCCACACCAGTGGTTTGTCATGTTTGCGGCTCGACCCTAATCGAACCGGCGGGAGGCGCTGGCAAGATCCGCGGCGAGCTGCTTGAGGTGGTCGGCTAATGTCTAGGATCAGCGAGTTCCCCGAGGAAGGTGAACTCGTTGTGTGCACAGTCCAGAGTGTTAAGAACTTCGGCGCGTTTGTAACCCTTGACGAATACGACAACAAAGAGGGATTCATTCACATCAGAGACGTGGCCACCGGCTGGATAAAGTACATCAGAGACTACGTCCGCGAGGGACAGAAGATCGTCTGCAAGGTTCTCGGCGTCGATTCGACCAAGGGCCATATCGACCTATCCTTGAAATCTGTCAACGAGCACCAGCGGCGCGAGAAAATCCAGCAGTGGAAGAACGAAAACAAGGCGGAGAAGTTGCTCGAGATCGTGGCTGAGCGCCTCGGGAAGAATACCCAAGAGTGCTTCGACGAGTTCGGGCTCAGCCTCATAGAGAATTACGAGTCATTGTTCACCGCGTTCGAGCAGTGCGCTGCGAATCAAAAGTCACTCGATCAGGCAGGTTTCAAAGGCGATTGGACAAAGGTTTTCTCCCAGGTTGCGCAGGAGAACGTCACACCGCCTTACGTACAGATAGACGGTTATCTCGAGCTGACGTGCCCTCTTCCAGATGGCGCGGACCACATCAGAAAAGCTCTGTTGTCCGGGATGGGTGCGGGGGCGGACAAGGTCAAGATACAGTACGTTGGTGCGCCAAGGTACCGCATAGTGGTCGCCGCACCGGACTACAAGTCGGCGGAAGAAGAAATGAGGGTCATCGCTGATCGGGTCATCTCATCGTTGAAGCACTGCGGTGGACAGGGCAGCTTCCAACGCGAGGGGAAGTGAGAAGGCAGGATGAAAGGAAAGGATGTTTGAGCGCTCGTTCCCAGTCGAGATTCGAACGGGGCCGAACGCCATCATTCTGAAATGATGGAGAGGAAAGGTTAATAATGAGAACGTCTCTAAGAAGGTGCCCAGAATGTCAGGAGTATACGCTGGGAGAGGTCTGCCACAGGTGCGGATCGAAGACCATCGTTCCGATACCGCCCAAGTACTCCCCTGAGGACAGGTACGGGGAATACAGGAGAAGGCTGAGAAAGGAGAGGGAGGGTCAAAATGGAAAGCATCAAGACAATCTTCTACGAGGAGCCTGAACTCGACAAACCCATACTAATCGAGGGTTTGCCAGGCGTCGGGAACGTCGGAAAACTCGCTGCAGAGCACCTGCTGGACCAGATAGAAGCGAAGAAGTTCGCAGATATCATATCGAAGCACTTCCCGCCGCAGGTCATGGTCGATGACGAAGGGCTGACGAAGCTCGTCAACAACGAGATGTACTACTCAAAGGGGGAGGGTAAGCGCCCAGACCTCATAATACTCGTGGGGGATTACCAGGGCCTGACCCCTGACGGCCAGTATGAGCTCTCCGACCACACCCTCCAGATAGCGAAGAGATACGGAGTAAGCATGATCTACACACTCGGCGGTTACGGTGTCGGGAAGATGGTTGATAAGCCAAGAGTTCTGGGGGCTGCCACGAACATCGAGCTCGTTGAGGAGATGAAGAAGAGAGGCGTGGTCTTTTCTAAGGGCGAGCCAGGTAGTGGCATAGTGGGCGCGAGCGGGCTTCTTCTAGGCCTGGGCAAGATTTACGGCATGAAGGCAGTGTGCCTGATGGGAGAGACCTCTGGGTACTTCGTGGATCCCAAGGGAGCGGAAGTCGTACTGAGGGTCCTGGCGGGCATACTCGGAGTCGAGGTCGACTTCAGCGCACTGCAGGACAAAGCCGAACAGATCGATCTTATCACGTCGAAGATAAAGGAAATCGAGACCCCGCAGGAACCGAAGAAGGAAGACCTGGGCTACATCGGTTAGAGCCCGGCTTTTCTCCTTTTCTGTATTCTATTGCATTCCGCCATTGCGTTAGATTCGGTATATGAGCCTTTTATGCTAGACGTGCAGCTGCATATATCAAATAAAAAAAAAGGGGGGAGGTAATCGTGACCTCTCTGACCGAGAATGTGCATCCCATCCCATTCTCACAGGCTACTACTTTAGATACTTCTCTTCGAAGATCTCCATGTCCGCGAGGGTTTTCTCTGCTTCCTCCATCTTCTTTACTTTGTCCATTACGACCTCTACGCGGTTGTATACGAAGTCCCTGATCGCAGCTCTGATCGCCTCAGACCTGGAAGGGAAGTCATCTACCTTCACCAGGAAGTCCAGCGCACGTATGTATCTGCTGGGAAGGCGGATTGTGACCTTTTCCAACTCGTACTCAACCATCCTCGCACCCAGAGACTGAAGAGGTACAGACGACCCCTTTCGTCCGACAATATCACGTATAAGAAGGACTCTATTTAAATCTTGCTACAAAGAGACACTCTAGAAAGAAACGCCTGCCAATAGCAGACAGCGAGCGCTGAGTTCCAAAACGTTCGTAGCCCCCTCAGGGACAAAATTCTAAATACGGTCTCCGTGATAGGGTTGCAAAAACCCGACTTAGCTCAGTCTGGCTAGAGCGGCTGACTGTAGTGGGTTACCGGCTTGCCGGTCTCATGCCGCTGACATCAGCAGGCCCCCGGTTCAAATCCGGGAGTCGGGACTCCATATTATCCATATCATTTGCCAGGTTATTAGATTGGCGACAGACCAGCGCTCTCCGAGCCGAGTCTCTCATCAAGTGCAATCTGAAGACAACCGGCTAGCTTATCAATTCCCTTGCGCTGTCCAACGCCGCGCCCACGACCTTCTCATCATCTAGCGTAAGAACCTTCCAGTCCTTCATGATCAACCGGCCCTCGCATATTACCGTACTAACGTTCTGACACGAAGATGAATAAACCACATTCGATATCAGATTCTCCGGCCTCAACGGATTAAGATTCGGCGCTTTTCCGTCCATGATCACGATATCGGCCTTCTTGCCGACCTCTATCGAGCCGATCGAAGATTCGAGTCCGATAGCTTTCGCACCGGCTATCGTTGCGAAGTCGAGGAGCTGCTGAGCGCGAAGGATGGAGGGATCCCATCGGCTGGACTTCTGCAGAAGTCCGAGTGTCTTAATCTCTCCGAACATGTCGAGGCTGTTGTTCGTCGTGGAGCCGTCGGTGCCGACGGATACGTTCACCCCAGCCCTCATCATCTCAGGGATCGGCGCAACCCCGCCGGTGGCAAGCTTCATGTTCGATACGGGGCAGGTCGAGATGCTCGTCCCGCTTCTTCCCAGAATCCTCACCTCGTTGAGCGTGAGCCATGCGGCATGAGCAGCGAGACATTTCTTGCCAAGAAAGCCTATCTTGCTCAGATACTCCACCGGTCTCATTCCCTCCTTATTCTTCAGGTCGTTGACCTCTTTCCTAGTCTCCGAAAGGTGGAAGTGGAGGATAAGCCCGTTCTCATCGGCGTAGTCTCGGGCTTCAGTGAAAGTCCTTGATGAACAGACGTAGACCCCCTGCAGACCGACCGCCGGAATGATCCTTTCTCTGTCCCTGAAGGATTCGCAGAACCTGCGACAGTTGTGCATTGGAACATCGTTCTGGGTCGTGAATTCCTGATCGAGCACGGCCCAACAGAGAACGCCTCTCAATCCGGAAGCTTCAACGGCCCCAGCGATGACGTCCTCCGAATAGTAGAGGTCGACGAAGGTCGTCGTACCGCCACAGATCATCTCGAGACAGCCGAGCTCGGCCCCGCACTTGATGTCCTTGGGAGTCCGTTTCGAGTCAATGGAAAACGTCCTCGACAGGAAATCGGAGAAAGGAAGGTCATCGGCCACCCCCCTCATGAGCGCCATTGCGATGTGAGTATGGGTGTTTATCAGTCCGGGGAGAATCACGTCTCCATGGGCTTCGATCTCGATGTCGGCTCCCGACTTGACCTTCCCGACCTGCCTTATGACTCCACCCTCGATGAGCACGTCACCTCTGACAACATCTCTGCTCGGGTTCTGGGTTACGATCCAAGCGTCCCTTACGACTATGCTCATCCGACTTCATTGAACGCCACTCCAGATAATATAATTTGGCAGGCGAACTCACTGAACCCTCTGAGAAATATCCGTGAATGATCGAAAAGAAGTAAGAAATAGACTGGCCGCTATGACCTGTCAGGATCTCATGTGGCCGCAGCATCTAGACTGCACTGCGACAAGACACGGCATTGAGATTCGAAAGGTCGATGCGATGACAACGATCACATTCCTAGGGACTGGAGGGGGAAGATTCGCAACAATATATCAGCCGCGTAACACAGGTGGAATCTACATAGACAACGGCTGGAAGCTCCACCTGGACCCAGGACCAGGTGCTCTTGTCAATATGAATCGACTATCGATTGATCCGGGTAAGACCGATGCCGTACTGATTTCGCACTGCCATCCAGACCACTACACGGACGCAGAGGTCCTCATCGAAGGCATGGCAAGAGGGGGCTTCAGGAAACGGGGCATATTGATCGGGAGCAAGAGCGTCCTTGAAGGGGCCGGCAACTTCGGACCAGCAATCTCGGCCTATCACCTTGGCCTTCCTGAAAAGGTCGTCACAGTAGCGAGAGGCTCATTGGTATTCGTGAACGACCTCGCGATCGAGGCCACCCCGACGAAGCACAGCGACCCCACCGGTGTCGGGTTCAAGTTTCGGACATCTGAAGGAGTTCTCTCTTATGTCAGCGATTCCGAGATGAGCACTGAGGTCACAGAAGCCCACAAGGGTTCGAGGATCCTGATCATCTGCCTCACACGACCCATAGGTTCCAGGATACCCTATCACGTCTGCACGGAGGATGCCGCCGTACTTGTCGAACAGACCGCGCCGGAAATCGCGATCCTGACGCATTTCGGAATGAAACTGCTGCACGAGGGCGCAGAGAAGCAGTCCAGCTACATCGAGAAGAAGTCGGGGATTAGGACCGTAGCGGCCACCGATCTCATGAAGGTGCAGGTGGGGAGAACCATTCGGGTCCGGAGGCATAAAGACAGGAATTGATGCTCGAGTCCGTTCGTCGCCAGGAGGAGGCCAGTCGTATCGGTCTTTGCTCGCGCAGCGAATATCTACGAGCATTTATGCTCCTAGCGTTGGATACCTTCTTATAGTAGTGCATATCTCGCGTGAAATTGGTGTCTGAGGTCGGTGGCTCAACTTTCCTCCTAAGAGACTGTTTTGTTATCCCCACCACACCGTCCTTAGACACCAAACCCCCCTCATTCTGAATCAACTGGATGCTTCTGAATTCGGATCGAGCAGAACCAGACAGACATGGACCTGAGCCTTTGATCAATCCTCACATCCTGAAAGGAAGGATTATTGACCAACTAGCTCAATTATGGCAACAATGTCCCTTGAAGAAACGGTCCTCGATAGGATATCCCCAGACCCGAAGCACAGGCAATTCGTTAGCAGGGTGGTCTCGGACCTCATCCAGAAGGTGAAGATCGAAATAAGAAAGGGGGGTCTGGACCTCGATGTCCGCCTTGTCGGGTCTGTCGCGAAGGATACTTACCTACGCAATCCTGACGTGGATCTTTTCATCATGTTCCCTACCGCCACTTCAAGAGAGGACCTGGAGAAGATCGGTCTTGCCATTGGACGGTCGGTTCTGGGGGGGGAGGAGCGCTACGCCGAACACCCGTACATACACGGGGAATTCGAGGGATTGGAGATTGATCTGGTTCCATGTTACAGGATCGATAGCCCAGTGGGTCTGAAATCTGCTGTCGATAGGACACCTTTTCACACCGAGTACGTCAAGAGTCACGTCTCGGAGAAGCAGAAGGCGGAGATCCGCTTGCTGAAGCAGTTCATGAAGGCCGTTGGTGTCTACGGGGCCGAGGCTAAGACACAGGGATTTTCCGGATACCTCATCGAATTGCTGATCCTCAGGTATGGAGATTTCAATACGGTGCTCGAGGCCGCCTCGAAATGGAGATATGGACAGATGCTGCACCTCGCGGAGCACAGCAAAGACAAGATCGATTCGCCGTTGATCTTCTATGACCCAGTCGACCCAAAACGGAACGTCAGTTCAGCATTGTCGATTGATTCGTTTTCCCTTTTCATACACGCTTGCGGAGAGTATCTGAATAGGGAGGACATCCGGTTCTTCTTCCCCAGGGCCGGAAGACCTCTGGACATGCGCACCATCAAGAGGGAATTCCGATCGAGAGGAACCAGAGTAGTCGTTGTAGAATTCAAGAGGCCAAAGATAATCGACGACGATCTCTACCCCCAGACAAGGAAAACGCTAGAGGGGCTGAAGGCTATGCTAGAGGCCAATGACTTCGTCGTCGTGGACAAGGCGTTCCGCGTCGGCGAGGTGGTCCGTTTCGTCCTCGAGCTCCAGTCCGACTTCCTGCCCAGATGCAAGAGGCACCAGGGTCCGCCAGTGTGGATTGACAATGCCGAGGAGTTCCTGGCGAAATGGAACGGGAAGGGGATCAAGAGACCGTTCATCGACAAGGGTAGATGGATCGTCATCGCTAAGAGGGAGTACGCACGGGCCGCCGGCTTGGTAAGTGGTCAAATCGGCTCAATGGCGCTCGGTAGCGATTTCAGAGGAAAGAAGGGGCTAAAGGTCATAGAGCACGATGCCGCCTTGAAGACGGACTACAGGGATATACTCACGGAGCTCATTGATAAGAGGAAACCTTGGGAAAGATGAAGGGGCATCGGCGAGATGTCTGTTCAGGCCAGACTTATGACAACTAGGTACGTGTTCGATTCGCTCGTGTGGCCGACTTTGTCCTGAGCCTTGATTTGGAAGTGGTATTCTCCCACGGAGTATGTGCTCGACAAGCTGAACATGTGATTGTCGACGTCCGTCATGTTCACGTAACTCCCTGAGATACCCCCGCCATAGACAAGTATCTGGACGTTGCTCAGACCACCATTGTCCGTTACCCTCGCGGTGATGTTGGCGATTCCCGTCGCCCCCTGCTGGGTAACCGAAAAGGTATAGCCCGTGGGACGTACCTCGACCCAAGTGCCGGCGGAGGCCTGCATCCAGATAGACACGTCGCGTATCTCGGGGTTGGCGTTGTCGCTGAAGGGGATGTTCAATAATAATACCCATATGACCAAGAAGATGAAGAAGAATAGACCAGCGTTGCCCAGAAGAGCCTTCGTTTCCACGCTCTCCTTCGGGACCCTGGCAAGCGGATAGAGGTATCTCAACGCCACCATACCTGCAATCAAGACGACCAGGCCCAGGTAGATGCTGATCCCGCCCAACGCGAACGCGACGATTCCGCAAACGATAGCGAAAGCAACGGTCACGAGCAGGAGCTTCGTTCCCTTTATGTCGTTCTCGAGGAATCTCCTCTCATCGAACTCTGGCGGGACGAAATCATAGTCCTCCTCGACCACTTCTTTCTTTCGCTTATGGGCCATTATCCCCCCTAACAGCGATGGTGTTTTAAATCCTTTCCTTTGAGGACAAACGGAGACCAAGGTCATCGGATAACAGGCAAAGCGGTCGGATCGGCATCACATTCTCCGCGCATACAGCGCCTGCGACATAATAGTAGATGCAGTCGAACCGTTCATCCCCAACGGTTCCTAGTCGTATTCAAATGGATGAACACCAGGTACTTTCGTTCATCTCCCTATGACAAATATATAAGCAAAGGTGGGATTAGACATGACAGGTGCATCGATGCCCGAGAAGAAAATAGAAGAGTTGCCTGGAGTTGGACCCGCAACTTCCGAGAAACTGCGCGATGCAGGATACACCGATCTGATGACCATAGCGGTCGAGTCTCCGAAGGTTCTTGCGGAGGTTTGCGAGATTGGAGAGAGCACCGCGGCGAAGATCATCGCATCTGCGAAGCAGGCCGCTGACGTAGGCGGTTTTGAAACCGGTGACCTCGTTCTCGAACGGAGAAAGAACATCCACAAGCTGACATCTTGTTCAAAAGCCTTCGATGAGCTGATGGGGGGAGGGTTCGAAACTCAGGCCATATCTGAGTTCTTCGGGGAGTTTGGAAGCGGGAAATGCGTGTCCGCGGACACCCCGGTCTTGTACGAATGTGATAGTTCCGTTCAAGTGAGGACCATTGAAGATGTGTATTCCGACCTCGAGCAGAGAAGTCGCGTCATGGAATATGACGACGGAGAGATACTGACCTCTCCAAAGGCAAGGGTTCTGGGCCTCGTTGATGGTAGAATCATGCCGGTCCAGCCGTCGCATATTTACAGAGAGAAGGTCCAGGAAGTCTTGGAGCTGTCCACGAATGGCGGTCGATCCATCACCTTGAGCAGGATACACAGGCTGCCCGTGATGAGAAACGGTGGGATCTACTGGGTGCCTGCCGGAGGTATCGCAGCAGGCGAGGAGATCGTGACGATCAGGGAGAGCTACGACGATCTTGAGAGATCTTTCGAAGGGAATGTCCACCTCGCGACCGACAGAGTACGTTCAGCCAGATCGATCTCCTACGACGATTACATCTACGACTTCATCGTCCCCCGGGGACACACCTTCGTAGGCGGTAACATCCCGGCAGTGCTTCACAACACCCAGATATGCTTCCAACTGGCAGTGAATGCCACGATGCCGTTCGACAGGGGAGGACTCGAAGGGGAAGTGATCGCGATCGACACCGAGAACACCTTCCGCCCGGAGAGGATAGTACAGATAGCCACCGCATTGGATCTCGACCCGATAGAAACCTTGAAGAAAATCCATGTGGCGCGCGCTTTCAACTCGCACCACCAGATGCTGCTGGTCGAGAAGGCCATGGAACTCTCTCACGAAATGCCAGTGCGCCTCATGATCGTTGACTCCCTTACCGCGCACTTCAGAGCGGAATACATCGGAAGGGGAGCTCTGGCAGAGAGGCAGCAAGCGCTTAACAAGCACATGCACGACCTCTTGAGATTCTCAGATCTGAACAACGCCGTCATCGCTGTCACGAACCAAGTGACTGCCAAGCCGGATGCGTTCTTCGGTGACCCCACTCGCCCCATAGGAGGACATATTGTGGGACACACCGCGACATTCCGGTTGTACCTCAGAAAGAGCAAGGGTGGAAAACGCATTGCGAGACTGATCGATTCTCCGAACCTGCCTGAGGCCGAAGCGGTCATCACCATTTCCGAAGAAGGCGTAAGGGATTGAAAGCGATTGCGATAAGACCCTGCAGAAGATAACGTGGTTGCGGGACATGACCGACACCCCTTACCTGTTCGAGCTCTCGGGGGAGCATCCCTCCCTGCCAGAGGCAGAGGCGATATCCTGTCTTCATTCGGAATGCGATGCGTTCAAGGTGGTAGCGCGCGGCCCCGGCTACCTCGTCTCGAACTTCTCCGACCGCAAACTCGATGATGTCAAGAACCGACTGGCCCTAAGCCATAGGATCGGCCGCTACCTTGGTTCATGCACGCTCGAAAGAATCCCTCGGTTCGTCGACTCCCTCGCCCTGCCGCAAGGGTCCATCTCAGTAAGGGCCAAGCAGTTACGTCGCAGCTATCCAGATGTGGACAGTTCGAAAGTGGCTGGGAAGGTAGGAGCGATACTGGGAAAGCATTCGAAGATCGATCTCGAGTCGCCCGAAGTCGAGGTCCGTATCTTAATGTCCGACGCGCTGCAATTCTACATATGCGATCGTCAAATCGACAGAAAGCAGTTCAACGAAAGGAGGGTGGCGCTGAGACCCTTCTTCTCACCCATTTCCCTTCACCCTCGTTTCGCCAGGGCGCTGGTCAATCTATCAAGGGTGAGGAAGGGACAGCTACTCCTCGATCCCTTTTGCGGCACAGGAGGGATAACGATAGAGGCCTCACTGATCGGCGCCAAGGTCATCGGGTCGGACATATCTGAAGAGATGGTCGCCGGGTGCAAAGAGAACATGGCCCACTTCGGTGCTCCCTGGGAGGACCTGAGAAAGGTCGACGTCGGGAGCATATCCGATGTGTTCGGAAAGGTCGACGTGATCGTTACCGACCCGCCCTACGGAAGGTCGGCGACAACGAACAGAGAGCCGCCCCTGGAGCTACACGAAAGGGCCATCGCTGCAATGACGGATGCGCTCAATGGAGAGGGGAGCCTGGCAGTGGTCTTCCCCACGCCCTACCTGAAAGAGAGACAAGACCTGGAGCTCAGGGAGACCCATACCCAGAAGATTCACAGATCGCTGACGAGATACTATTGCATCTTCACGAAGAGACCTGAACCTTGAAATCGAGGCTGGACGCCTGGTTGCTGTTTGAGACGGCCTCTAGCACGACATCCCTGGCATCGAATGCGGCCGTGGTGGGAACGCGTATCTCCATCGTGACGCTCGTCGAATTACGATAAGAGAGATCGAAATTGAGCGTGTTCGTGGAATTGGCCGATGACTGATTGCTCAGATGCAGGCCCGCGCCCCAGTCTGAAGGTATCTCCTGCACGATAAGGCGCATGTGGATGTCTGTGTTGCCGGTGTTGTTCACCGTCATCTCGAATACTGCGGCCTCACCGGGGGCGACGGTTGTTGTGTTGGAGCCAATGACGTTCATCTCGTACGAGTAATCCGGAGCAATCTGCATGACTGGCACCGGAGTGAAGGTCACGACGAGAATGGCAAGGGCGACCGCCCCGACCGCCTTTCTCCTGACATCGAGTTTCGAAATGTCGTTCAATGGGGCGGGATGCCTCAAACCTAGGAACATGATAAGGAGAGCGAAGATCAGCCAGCCGGTGTAGAAAAGGGACATGATGAACAGACCAGCTATGGTAGCGTAGCCGAGATACCGGGCCTTATCGCCCAACAGACCCCTCGCGATGTGCCCTCCGTCTAGCTGTCCCGCTGGAAGGAGGTTGATTGCGGTCACCAACATGCCTACCCATGCTGCGATTGCCATTGGGTGCATGACGACTCCACTGGGGATTGGAATTATGTACGTGAAAAGTTCGAATAACGGTTGCATGATGAAGCCGATCGCTCCAGCGTCACCGATGCTCCCCTGCTGGACCCCTCCCTGGGAGGTCAGGTACAGACCGAGTATCGCCACTGGGATGGTGACGAGGAGACCCCCTATCGGACCTGCGACCCCGACGTCCACCAGTGCCTTCCTGTCTGGCATTGGTTCGCGCATCGATATGAACGCACCGAACGTCCCTAGCGGCGGGATCGACGGGATGAAGAATGGGAGGGACGCCTCGACGCCGTGCCTCTTTGACATGAGGTAGTGGCAGAGTTCATGCGCCCCGAGTATCGACAAAAGGGGAATCGCAAAGAACACAGCACCCCACAGCAGATTGGGGCCGTCAAGGATATTGTAATTGGCCGAGTACGAAGCCCACCAATAGGCCCCGGCCACTACCGTGGAGATGAATGTAGCCGCAAGGAGCACCCAGTTGATCCAAATACCCCTCCTTCTGATCTCGGGTTTCCTTGCGACGTTAATGATGTGCTCTCCGGACTTGTAGTCGATGAAGGGAACGTAGGATTTCTCCCCGAGATCCTTCCGAAGCTTCTCGAACTCCTTCTCGAGGGTCTTTGGGTTAGGATTCACGTAGAACGTTAGAGCGTCGTGAGTGACCTTGACATCGTATATCGGGAAATACTTCCCAACGACGGACTTTATAGCTTCAATCTCTGCTGCTGTATCGGCCTGGCCCATATGTCTGCCCCTATCAAGCATCTGCTATTAACCTTTTACTAGCGGCCGAAATTCTCCAAAAGATGGCCATGGGCTGTGAGTAGAAAAAGGTAATTATCTGTATGCGAATCTGACGCCGTGAATCGATTCGTTCAGCTCTTTCGACTTGGGAACTGCGTAATGGGGGTCGTAGGGCTGATACTGGGTGCCCTCGTTGCCGTCGGTACTTCGATCATTGATTATCCGCTCCAGCTGTCCCTCGCTTCCGCGATCGTGTTCTTGTTCGTGGCGGGGGGGAACTCGCTCAACGATTATACAGACAGGGAGGTCGACAAGAAAGCGCATCCCAAGAGACCGATACCGGCTGGCCTTATCTCCCCCGAAACGGTACTGGCCATCGCAGGAGGTCTCTTCGGGGTTTGTCTCGTGATTTCCTTCTTTCTGGACTCCGTATCAATCGCGGTCATCGTCTCGGCAGTTTTCGTCATGCTCATATACGAGGCGAGATTGAAGAGAGAGGGGCTCAGCGGGAACCTGTCGATCGCTTGGCTCACCGCGGCGCTCTTCCTGCTGGGAGGAGCGATCGTGGGGAAGGTCGAGATGACCATCATCATAGCAGCGATGGCGTTCCTTGCCACACTCGGAAGGGAGATCGTCAAGGATATCGAGGACATGGAAGCGGACTTCGACCGGAGGACGCTGCCGATGCGCGTAGGGAAGAGGAAGGCGGGAATCATCGGAAGTGCGGCCTTCATAGCTGCCGTCGTGCTGAGCCCGGAACCTTACATCACCAGCATGTTCGGATTGGGTTACCTCGTCGTCGTCCTGCTTGCCGATGGAATATTCATATACTGTTCCATTGTTCATTTCCAGAACTCTAGGAGAGGTCAGAAGCTTGCCAAGATTGGAATGATGGTCGCTCTGATAGCATTTCTGATAGGGAGCATTCGATGACGGTCAAAGAGTATCTCATGGCCAAGATGCGCGAGAGAACAGTACACATGACGTTGATAGATCCCGCGAAGCAGGATCCAGCTAGGGCATCCGAGATGGCAAGCATCGCAGAGTCAGCGGGGACGGATGCGTTCATGGTGGGCGGGTCCACGAACGTCACCCAGGAGAATCTGGACTCGACAGTGCTGTCTATCAAGAGGGGTTCGAATCTACCAGTGATCTACTTCCCCTCGGGGGCGCATGCAATCTCGAGGCACACCGACGCGATCTACTTCATGAGCATGCTCAACAGCCGGAACGTCAAGAATGTGATCGGGGAGCAGGTCATGGGGGCACCGATAGTCAGGAAGCTCGGCCTCGAGCCGATCTCAATGGGATACTTGATAATCGAGCCAGGAATGAAAGTCGGAGAAGTGGGACAGGCGGACCCTGTGCCACGAAGCAGGCCCGACATAGCGGTAGCATACGGATTGGCGGCGCAGTATCTCGGCATGGAGTTTCTCTATCTGGAAGCGGGCAGTGGTGCTCCCGAGCCGGTCCCGGACGCGATGATTCGGGAAGTCAAGAAGCATGTCTCTATTCCACTGATAATCGGAGGCGGGATTAGGACCCCGGAGGATGTGACCATGATCAAGAATGCGGGTGCGAACGCGATAGTGACTGGCACTATCGTTGAGGACCGTGATTTCGGAAGAAGACTCGAAGAAGTGATCAGGGCGGCGCGATAGCGCGAATCCTTCTATCCTCTTGGCTGCACCGTTCACTAGATTGAAACGAGCCTCAACAGCATCTCGTGTATCCTGGTGTCATTGGAAAGTTCGGGATGAAAGGCGAGAGCGAGAAGGTTGCCTTGTCTCGCCATGACGATCTTGTTCTTGTGCTCTGCCAGGACCTCGCATTTCCCCCAGACCCTGCTTATGGCCGGGGCGCGGATGAACACAGCCGGGAACGGGCTGTCCAAACCTTTCACTTTGAGCGGGACTTCGAAAGACTCCCTTTGTCTGCCGAACGCATTCCGTTCCACTGCCATGTCCATGAGTCCCAGGAGCTCCGTCCCTGTCTTGGAGACCTCGTCGTCTCCCTCCTTAGCCAGCAGTATGCTCCCGGCGCAGGTGCCCATTATCGGCAGCCCTTCGTTTCCAAATTGCGCGATGCGGTCGAAGAGCCCAAAGCGGCGGAGCAACCTGGAAATCGTCGTACTTTCCCCTCCGGGAATGACGAGGCAGTCCACGACCTCAAGGTCCTTGTCCCTCCGCACAGGGACCACCTGTCCTTTGATCCCCAGGTGGGACATCGTCGCCTGGAGCGTCTTCAGATGCTCGGGAACGGCCCCTTGAACCGCGATCACACCGGGTTTCATGACGAGACCTCTACAATCCCGTCTCAATCAAGTAACTTTCGGAAAGGGCATGCTAGCCGAATAGCCTTCTCCTGTCCACGATCGACTGGGTCTTAGGGACGAAATCGAGGCTGCCAGGGTCAAGCATCTCGACAATCGGTTGTTCGAGTAGGTCATTGTCGAGGCCAGATTTGATCTCTGGCACCTGGACAAGTGCCTCTTCGATCCTTCGTCTTGCATCCTCCTTGTTCCCGAGGAACTCGACCTCGAAGCGAAGCCGGTCCTTGTACCCTTCCCTCTCAATGATCGTCTGATAGTTCACGACACCCGAAACGCTGAGAACCGCCTCATCGAACAGAAGCGGGTAGACCTTCTCACCCATTCCGACCTTCGTCATCATGTCCAGTCGACCCTGGATCTTCCCCACCTTGCCGATGGTCTCCAGGCCACACTCGCATGGCGGATCGATGAAGCTCGAAAGGTCATAGCTTCGATAGCGAACGAGAGGCGTGCCCTGGTAGTTCAGCGATGTGAAGACGAGTTCGCCAGGCTCCCTCTCTGCGACGTGCTCCCCGGTTTTCGGATCGATGACCTCGATCAAGAAGTCGGCGTCGTTCACGTGGAGGCCGTCCTGGACCCCGCACTCGATCGTTGTCGCGAGTCCCATTTCTGTCAACCCGTACTGGCTAAGTGCCTTGCATCCCCACGCGTCCTCAATCTCTCTACGCATCGATTCAGGAAGGGGTTCTGCCGAGAGAATGATGGCCTTCATTCCAAAGGATCTCAGGTCGTAGTCATTCCTGGCAAGCATCGTGACCCTGTAGATGAAGGATGTGAGACCGATCATCATCGTCGTGTTCGACTCCTTCATGATGCGCATCTGCTCGTCCACGTCCAGCATGTCCGCGATTACGGATTTCAGTCCCGCGATTTTGCATGCCCCGTCCAGCATATAGCCCGGATCCCAGGATGCAATCGTCGGGAACATGATCTGCAGGGTGTCGTCCTTCGTCATCCCGACAGTCTTGAGCGCCGCCGATATCGAGTCGATGATGTGCAGGACGTCGTCCCTCGTGAAGAATATCCGCTTCCTCAGGCCCGAGGTGCCAGATGTAGTGTAAGCTCTCATCACTTTTCCTTGAGAGACGCAAAGGAAGTAGAACGGTTCCTTCGCGACCTCCGTGGGCTCGGTCAGCGGAACCTTCCGCAGGTCGTCGAATGTCTTGATGTCCGCTGGGTTCACACCCGCCTCTTTCAGCGCATTTCTGTAATATACGCTATTCTGCTGGACGTATCCCAGGAGCTTTCTGAACTTGAATAGCTTGTACGCCTCAAGGTCCTTCCTTTCGACCTCGTCGAGCCTCGACTTCCCGATTGCTTTTCTCAACTCGTGGTCGCTTTTGAAGGCAGAGCGCACTTGCTCGTGGATCCAGACTTCAAGAGGGTGCTCTGTCGTCTCAGAAATCTTGCGCGAGGTCAGACTCCTGCGGGCCACCGCGATCTTGAGTCTCTTGAGAGGGTCCACTTCTCACAATAATCGGGGGTATAGTCTTAATCCTTTCCAATCTAGAAGGTGGTCCTTTCTGCACTCTGGTCCTCCGGGGAACAATATTATACACTGGAACCACGTAATCCATTCGTGACCAAGGAGGACTGGCGGAGCGCCTGCTCCGTTCTGAAGAAACATATCAATCTGGCCGCATCACCCATCGGGATCGCACTTTTCACGTCGGCAAGGGAGATTCTTGCCTTTCCGAGCGTGAAGCTCCTCACGAAGACCGCCCCGTGCCACATGGCGGCGATTGCGAGATATTACAGAGAGGATGGCGTAGTGGGTGCTTCCTCCGAGGGCATCGTGTGCCTCCTAGGATTGAGTTGTATCGGTCTAATCAAGACCCCCGCCCGCGTGGAAGATGGCATCCTGAACCAGCGCTTCACCAGCGGGCCGGAGGCAGCCGGGAGACTGAACGATTCGATAAAGATGATCGGTAACGGGGGCAAGAGATACGATGCACTCATCATCGGACCGCTGGACCTAATGCCGACCGACCCGCAGGTCATCGCCGTTTACGTCACACCGGCCCAAGCGCTGAGATTGGTCATAGGGTTTGCCTACAGAGAAGGTGAGGCAATCACCAGTACGATTACTGGCCAGGGATCGCTCTGCGCCTCGATGGCCAAGGCTCTGGACGAGAATGGAGTTGTCGTGGATATACCTTGTGTGGGGGACCGCGCCTATGGTTACGTCCAGGAGCACGAGCTTGTCGTTACGTTCCCAGCATCAAAGATTGACGACCTCATCACCGGCTTGAAAGCGACGGAAAGCACTGCTGGGCACCCGTTTAGACCCTTCCTGAGCTGGCCTGTCATCCTCTGGCCAGAATTCGAACCGAGGAAAAGCGACCTCGGTTGACGAGGAATCCAATATCATCTGTGCGTCCTGGAGAGGATTTATATATGCGCGCGCCGCTCAATCGACAGGAGGAAGAAGAATGGTACTGACGCCTCACATGCGGCAAATGGGTGTGACACCGAACCTTCTGAAGACGACGAAGCAGGTGGTATGTCCGATGTGCGGAAATGAATTCAGCTTGTTCCAATCCAGGGCTATTGCGTGCAGGGGATGCAGGAGGGCCGCGACGAACTGCGAGAA
>CAZJDY010000029.1:0-17361 GCA_964544915.1 uncultured Methanomassiliicoccaceae archaeon
GACGGACGAGATCCTGCGCCTAAGGCAAGAGGGTCTTAGCCTTCGACAGATCGGGGAGAGGCTCGGGATAAGTCATCAAGCAGTCAAGCAGAGGCTCCGCAGGGCAGGTTACAGAAAGGATTGGAAAAACGGCGATGTACCCAGTCAACCTCAGTGATGCTTCTGGAACAGAGACTACCGATTCGGACGATAAGTTTACGTCATCCTTCCCCAATGTACGTCCGAGGGTTCGCAATGGGTAGACCATCGTGGACCTTCGAACAGGAGCTAGAGGAGTATCTTCAGGAGTTAAGAGAAATGGGAAGGAGTGAAAGGACCATCCATGACTACGAATGGTCAGTCAGAGACTCTTTCAAGGGCCTGGGTGAGGCAGGAATGACCTTGAATCCGAGGAAGGTCACCCAAAACGAGATCGAGTGTCTTCTGAATGGCTACTACAATGGATCGGTAAGATACAAGGCGTATAGGGTGAAGGTCCTCAGACTCTTTCTCAAGTGGGCTGGAAATCCCAACGTCGCCAAGATACGCACTAACTACATGGACAACAACCTGGTTAGAAACATCAGATGGCTGACCGATGAACAAGCGAGAATGGTTAGAGAATCAGCCGTCGGCATTGAGAGGATCCTGGTGCATTGTGAGCTAGACCTGGGAATGAGAAGGATTGAGGTGATACGTCTTAAGGTCCAGGACTTCAAACCTGGTCGAAGGAATATCATCTTGATTCATGGGAAGGGCATGAATGGGGGCAAGTGGAGACAGATAAACTGGCATCCTGAAACATCAATCATTCTCAGGGCGTGGTTAGAACAGAGAGAAGCTATCGTTAGGAAGGCTAGAGAGAAGAACCCTGATGCGATAGATCCGGGCAACCTTCTGATATACGAGAATAACGGGACAATCGGAGGCTACAGGAAGACAGCCATCGACAACGTTCTAGCCAATCTGGGAGAGAGACTGGGATTCCATGTATCTAACCATGACCTGCGAAGGACCTGCGGCAGGATGATGTTCAGAGCAGAGGTCCCCATCGAGGTCATAGCCAAGATCCTTGGTCATTCGGACATAAGGACGACCTTGCACTATCTTGGGCTAGACTACGAAGACATGAGCTCCGCATTCCTGAAATATTCTGAGTATCAGAGAAATGCGATTGTACCGCAAATGGTACAAAATGAGCTTAGCCAGGAAATTGGTGGACCGAACGGGATTTGAACCCGTGGCCTCCTGCTTGCAAAGCAGGCGATCTTCCGGTCTGATCTATCGGCCCGTCGAATGGTCGTAATGCCCGTTCGGATAAATAGGTTTCGCCAGAGCTGCGACTGGACTACTTGCAGACCGCGCCTTCTGAAGCGGAACTCACAAGCTCCCGATACTTCCTAAGGATCCCTATCGGCTTGCTGTCGACGATCTTGATCTTCTTGAGCCTCGTCTTCAGCTCCTTCTCGGAGACGAGAAGCTCCAGCTTCCTGGCCGGTATGTCCACTCTAATTCTGTCGCCATCCCTCACAGCCGCGATCGGCCCTTTGTCGAAAGCCTCCGGGGATACGTGACCGATGCACGGACCCCTAGTTGCGCCGGAGAACCTCCCGTCGGTGATAAGTGCCACGGAGTCAGCCAAACCCATACCCACGATCAGGCTCGTCGGAGTCAACATCTCTGGCATCCCGGGCCCTCCCTTCGGCCCCTCGTAACGGATGATGACGACGGCCCCTGATTTAATCTTTCCGCCAGAAATCGAAGCGATGGCGCTGTCCTCAGAATCGAACACCTTCGCAGTCCCAGTGAACCTCAGCATCTTCTCGCTCACCGCCGACTGCTTCACGACAGCCCCCTCCGGCGCGAGATTGCCCTTGAGCACGGCTATGCCACCTTCCTTGTGAAATGGCCTTGTCATAGGTCTTATGACCTCGGGATCGAGAACCTTCGCCTCGTCCGCGATCTCGTGTATTGTCTTTCCCGACACGGTCATTTCATCCGACAGCTCTCTTCTCAGACGCTTGAGTACCACCGGCACCCCGCCTGCGAGGTCGAAATCGCTCATGAAATAGGGCCCGCTCGGCCTGAGACTAGTCAGGTGCGGAATCTTCTTCGAGACGTCATCGAAGACCTTCAGGTCTATCTTGTATCCGAACTCCGCCGCTATCGCTGGGATGTGAAGCGCAGTGTTCGTCGAGCCGCCGATCGCCATGTCGACCTTGACCGCATTCACGAGCGAGTTCTTGGTGACAATCGAGCTGGGGTTGATTCCCTCTCTGACAAGTGCAACTATCCTTCGTCCAGTCTCTCTGGCGATTGCCCTCTTCTCCCTGCTTACGGCAAGGGATGAACCGCAGCCGACGAGGCTCAGACCCATCGCCTCAGTCAGGCATGCCATCGTGTTCGCGGTGAACAATCCGGCGCAGGACCCTTCCCCGGGGCAGGCGCACTTCTCCACCTTCAAAACTGTGATTTCGTCCACCTTTCCGGCGGCATATCCACCAAGAACCTCGAAAACGCTCTGCGTGTCCAGCTTCTTTCCCTCGAGATTCCCCTCCTGCATCGGTCCGCCGGTGAGAATGATCGCGGGTACATCCAGCCTGCCCACCGCCATTATCATTCCAGGTGTGATCTTGTCGCAATTCGTAATCCCGACCCAACCGTCGAAGCAATGAGCCTGGACCATGAGCTCCACGCAGTCGGAAATCGTTTCCCTTGAAGGCAAGGAGTATCTCATCCCAGGATGCCCCATCGCGATGCCATCGCACACGCCCGGCACGCCGAACGTGAAAGGCACACCGCCCGCTTCGATTATCCCCTTCTTGATCTCTTTCACAAGCTTGTTCAGATGAATGTGCCCGGGAATGACCTCGTTCCACGAGTTGGCGACGCCAATGAACGGCTTCTCAAAGTCCGAATCCGACAGTCCAGTCGCCCTCAACAAAGCCTTGCTAGGCGCTTTCTCGACTCCCACTTTGACGGTGTCGCTACGCATCATTCCACCTCGATGCAGAGAAATGCAAAACACACTAGAATAATCTGTCGAACACTCTGAACTCACTGACAATGGGGAATCCTAAGGCATCGATCACTCTATGAGCTTCGTGCCTTCCTTCCCAAGCCTAACACCGAGCTTGCTCAGGAACCCTGAGATTATCTCATCCTTCCTGTGAATCTCCCTGATCCAGAACTTGACCATCACCTCGACCTCCGACTCTGATATGTCGGTTATCGTCACTCTTGGATCCAGCGCGCTCATGTCGTGCTTGTGCTCGAACATGACCCGGATGCTCGGCACCTCGAACAGCTTTGCGACCGCGGACTTCTCTTCCTCCGTGACATTCGGCATTATGAGAGGGTCCTCGTCGGCGACCTTGAGCACAGTCTCTCTCAGTCTGTTGAAATCGGAAGTCGAGGGAATAGTAAGGTTGACGCGGACGGCCACGAAGCCGGACCTAGTGTAGTTTATGACCTTCATAGTGAGGATCATCGAGTTCGGGATGTAGGAAATCCTTCCGTCCATGTCCCTGAGAACCGTGGTCAGGAGTGTGATGTCCTTTACCCGACCGATCCCCGTGTCGGGGACACCTCCGACCTCCACCCAGTCCTCCAATCTTATAGGCCTGGTGATGGAAATAAGAATGCCCGCGATCGCGTTCTGTATGACCTGTTGTGAGGCGAAGGCGACGGCCAGACCGAGAATGCCCAGCGAGGCGAGAAGTGCCGACACGCTGAATCTGAATATTTGATAGAAGCCGACGTACAGGCCGATACCGAGGATGACGTACTGCACCGTCCTCGCAACGCCCTTCGACAAGTTTCTGGACACCTTGTCATCGAGATACCTCCTGATGAGTGCGTTCGCCGCCTTGGCCAGAAGCACCGCTGTGAGCAGGATGAAAACGAATACGAGGATCTGCCCGAGAGTGAAGTCCCCGATGATGATTTCGTCTGCCATTTGCGGTGATTAGGACGAATGCATAGAAAAGATTTGCGTTGAGAGAAGAGGGCGGAAGTGAGAGTGACAAGAAGGACTAGAAGAGATCGAGGGTCGGGCTCAGGAGCGCAGGACTATCTCGATGTTGACGCCGTCAGGAACCTGGATACGCATCAACTGCCTCAGCGCCCTCTCGTCAGCGTCGAGGTCTATTAGGCGCTTGTGTATGCGCATCTCCCACCTGTCCCAGGTCTCGGAACCCTCTCCGTCAGGGCTCTTCCTGCAGGGGACGATGAGCCTCTTCGTAGGAAGCGGAATCGGCCCTCGGATAGCTACGCCTGTCCTCTGAGATATCGCCTTGATCTGGCTGCATACACTATCGACCTTCTTGGGGTCGGTGCCGCTGAGTGAAATCCTTGCTCTCTGTGCCATAGAATCGTCCCCAAAGAATGGAAAGGGAAGGGGTTTACATCTCCTTCTTCTCTACATCGATGCACAGGCCGGCAGCAACAGTGGCACCCATGTCACGGATCGCGAACCTGCCGAGCTGCGGGAAGTCCTTCGCCCTCTCGATGACCATCGGCTTTGTGGGCTCGACCTTCACAATCGCAGCGTCACCGGCCTTCAGGAACTGCGGGTTCTCTTCCTTCGTGGCACCGGTCCTCGGGTCGAGCTTCTTCTGAAGCTCGACGAACCTGCAGGCGACCTGTGCGGTATGGCAGTGGAAGACAGGTGTGTATCCGACCGTGATTACGGACGGGTGGTTCAGCACCATTATCTGGGCAGTGAATGTCTTTGCGACCATCGGCACGTTGTCAATCGGTCCGGCCACGTCCCCCCGCCTTATGTCGTTCTTGGCGATGCCTCTTACGTTGAATCCGACGTTGTCGCCCGGCAGACCCTGCGCCAGCGCCTCGTGGTGCATCTCTATACTCTTCACGTCGCCGACCTTATTGGACGGCATGAAGATAATCTTCATCTCCGGCTTCAGCACGCCGGTCTCGATCCTACCGACCGGTACGGTGCCGATACCTGTGATCGTGTAGACATCCTGAATCGGAAGTCTGAGCGGAAGCGCCGTTGCCTTCGGGGGCTCCTCCAGTGCATTGAGTGTGTCCAGGAGTGTCGGGCCCTTGTACCAGCCGAGGTTGGCCGTGTTCTTCACGACGTTGTCGCCGTGATAGGCGCTGACCGGCACGAAAGCAATCTTGTCGACCTTGTAACCGACGGTCTTGAGGAGGTTCGTGACCTGGTCCTTGACCTCGTTATAGCGCTTCTGGTCGTATGCCGGCTTCGTCGCGTCCATCTTGTTAACCGCGATGACGACCTGGTTGACACCGAGGGTCCTTGCCAGGAAGATGTGCTCCTTCGTCTGCTCCTGCGGTCCCTCCAAAGCCGAGACAACGATAACGGCCGCGTCAGCCTGGGAAGTACCTGTAATCATGTTCTTGACGAAGTCACGGTGTCCGGGAGCGTCGATGACCGTGAAGTAGTACTTGTCAGTGTTGAACCTCTTGTGCGAGACGTCGATGGTCACACCGCGCTCTCGCTCTTCCTTCAAACTGTCCATGACCCATGCGAATTCGAAGGTAGCCTTACCCTTCTCTTCAGCCAACTTACGATATTTCTCGATGAGGTAGGGTTCAATGTGACCAGTGTCGAGCAGCATTCTTCCTACTAGCGTTGATTTACCATGGTCGACATGACCAATGAACACCAAATTCATGTGAGGTTTCTCTGCCATGTTCCAGCCTCCTTTTTTTCTCCATCACTCCAAGCTATCCGTTTTTAACTCTCCATACTGTTCTAGATATTTAACGCTTTTTCCATTTCAGCCTGAATAATATGCGGCGTCGTAAGGCTCTGGCTTGAGGCCTTTCCGCGTGCGGATCTCTGCAACGACCTTAGCCTGAAGCTCCGTAGGAACCTGCACGAATCCCGCGTTCTCGGTCGACCAAAGCGCCCTGCCCTGAGTCACGCTCCTGATTGCGCTTGCGAACCCGAACATCTCTGCAACGGGTGCCTTCGCGGCGACAACGGCGTTCTCCTCTTCCTGCTTTATGTCCTCGATGACGCCCCTTCTAGACTGCAGCTCTCTGACCGCATCTCCCATGTAATCCTGCGGGACGTTGATGAAGACCTCCTGGATAGGTTCCAGAAGCACCCTGTCGCCCAGGCACATCGCACCGTATATGGCGGAACGGGCTGCGGGAATGACCTGTGCCGGGCCTCTGTGTATGCTATCCTCGTGCAGCTTTGCGTCGCCGAGCCTAATCTTAAGTCCCATGCACTTCTCTTGCGCTAGGGGTCCGAGCTTCATAGCTTCGTCGAATGCCTGCTTGCACAGCTCGATGGTCTCGTTGAGGTACTGGATACCCTTGGTGACATCCAGCAGGACGTTCGTGTCGTGGAAACAGACCACGCCCTTCGACTCATCCTTGCTCATGCCGAGTTCTTGAAGCTTCTTCGCCAGGGCCTTCGAATCCTTTATCTTGCCTTCCGTCTGGATCTCGCCGCTGCGCATCGCCTGGAATACGGCTGGCTCGATTGGCTCGACCTCGATGTAGAACTTGTTGTGCTTATTCGGGGACTTGCCTTCGAACGGTCCACCCAAGTGCTTCACGCACTCACGGTAGACGACTATCGGTTGCGAGGCCTTGATCTCGACCTTCTGCTCCTTGACGATCCTGTACTGTGTGATCTCGAGGTGCAGCTCGCCCATACCAGACAGCAGGTGCTCTCCGGTCTCCTGGTTGATCTCGACCTGGATGGACGGGTCCGCCTTGGCGATGGTTCTCAGCACCTCGACGAGCTTCGGCAGGTCCTTCATGTGCTTCGCTTCAATTGCCACTGTGACGACCGGTTCTGAGTAGTGTACGATCTTCTCGAACGACTCCATGTCGCTCAGCGAGGACACGGTCGACCCGGCGATCGCATCCTTCAGACCGCTCACGGCAACGATGTTGCCTGCCGCCATGTCGTCGACGGGAATCCTGTCCGCGCCGACCGACAACGCGACTATCTGAACCCTATTTGGGTTCGGCATTCCACTGATGTAGAGCTCGTCGCCCTTCTTTATCTTCCCGCTGAAGAGACGGCCGACGGCCACCTCGCCAGCGTGGGGATCCATGATGATTTTCGTGACCATGAACGCTGTCGGACCGTTCGGGTCGCAGGTCAGCATCGCCTTGCCAATCACCGACTCGGGGTCTCCCTTCCATATGATGGGGATACGGGTCTTCTGAGCGACCAGCGGGTCCGGCACGTGATGGATGACGGTATTCAGAAGTACCTCGTGCAGAGGCGACTTCTTCGCCAGCGTCTTCTGATCGTTGTTCTTACAGTAGTTGTAGATGTCGTTGAAAGTAATCTTGTTCTTCTTCATGAATGGGACGGAGATCGCCCAGTTGTTGAAAGCCGAACCAAACGCGACGCTTCCTTCCTCGACCTTCAGCTGCCACTCCTTGTTCAGCGGAGCCGGGAGCTGGGTCGCTATCCTCCTGTTGATCTCGGTGATAATCGTCACGAACTTCTGCTGCATCTGCTCCGGCGTGACCTTCAGCTCGTTGATTAGCCTGTCCACCTTGTTGATGAAGAGCACGGGCCGGACGCGCTCCTTCAGCGCTTGCCTGACGACAGTCTCTGTCTGGGGCATGACGCCCTCGACCGCGCAGACGAGTATGATGACTCCATCCAGGGCTCTCATCGCCCTCGTCACATCACCGCCGAAGTCCACGTGCCCGGGTGTGTCGATCAGGTTGATGAGGTACTCTTGACCTTGGACTGTGTGGACCATCGATGCGTTGGCAGCGTTGATCGTGATGCCTCGAGCCTGCTCCTGCTCATCATAGTCGAGCAGAAGCTGCTTGCCGGCCAGTTCCTCGGACATCATGCCGGCGCCGGCGATCAGGTTGTCGCTCATCGTCGTCTTGCCGTGGTCGATGTGCGCCGCCGTCCCGATGTTCCTGATATGGATCGGATCCAGCATCAGGTTTTGAGCTCTGTGAATGTTATCTTCCTTACGTCCCATGACAACCACCGTGAATTCGCTTACCTTGCCGAGGACGCCACACGCTCCAGCTCCTCTTTCCTAGCGACGGAGAAGCTGTTCATGTCGCCCTTGGAAGCAAGCACGAGCTCATCAGCGAGACATTCCTCTATCGATTTCTTGCCCTTGAAGCTGGCTTGGATCGCGCCCTTCGTAATGTTCCTGAGCGCGACGTCAAGCCTTCTCGAGGGAGAGATGTCCACGGCCTTCGGGACGGAGATGCCTCCGAACTGAAGCCTCGTTATCTCCTCTCGGGGAGCAGCGTTCTCGATCGCCTCGACGAGCACCTGGACCGGATTCTTCTTGGCCTTCTCCGAAATGATCTCGAAGGCCTCCTTGACCGCTCTGTAGGCCTTCAGCTTCTTGCCGGTGTAGTCCTCGGTCCTCATCATGTTGTTGATCAGTCTCTCCACGATGCTCATCTTCGACTTCCCGAACCAGCGGTTCGCGTGCTTGCCGCCGGAGTGCGGGACTGCCGTAGGGGTGAGGTCCATGTACTTCGCCAGGCCACCGTCCCTTATGGCGATGCCTGTCATCTCGTACTTACCGAAAAGCAGGACCTGGCCGAGCTGGGGTTGAACTCCTTCCGCCATTTTCTTCACCTCACCGGCTTCTCCTTTCTTCCTCTGACGAGCTCGTTCAGAGAGACGTTGTTGACTTGAATCACTTTGTATCGAACACCAGGAATGTCGCCATAGGAACGCCCGAGCCTCCCGCCGATGCCCTCGACGAGGACCTCATCGTGTTCGTCGATGAAGTTGATCGCACCGTCGCCTACCGCGAACGCAGTAATCTGACGGCCGTTCTTGATTAGCTGGACCTTGACGCATTTCCTTATCGCTGAGTTAGGTTGCTTAGCCTCAATACCGACCTTTTCCAGGACTATCCCTCTGCCCTGGGCCGCACCTTCCAACGGGTCGGACTTCTCCTTGAGTTTTAGAACTCTCCTCTTGTAAGTCCTGTCGCTCCATCGGAACTTCTGCCGGTCGTTCTTGAGCTTTCTGGCAGTGTAAAGACCTCGTGCCAATATTTCACCTCTTTATCAGAAGCGGGCTCCCTATTACGCTTGTCGTATATAAGCATTGAGGGTTACCAAATTGCCTTCAGACAGGAGGTTACACGTCGCTTGTATTGAGACGCTTCTTCGGAGCACCGAGGGTCACTAGGATGTGCCGTTCTCGATGATGTTGGACAAACCCCCACAAGAAGCATTGAGGTCCTCGGGCTCTTGCCAGCGAAATCCATTTAATAGTGAAACGGCATTACAACGTCCGAGGGATGGGGCGATGGGCATACCTGCTGAGAATCCTGTATGTGAGCTTGAGCGCGCGCAGAACTTGGTCGAATTCATGTTGGCGGTGGTAGTGCCAGTCATTCTTACCTTGATGCTTTTCTCGCACGTCATCTTCCGGGAGCTCTTCGATGTGTTCTTCGTCCTCGCTATCGTCGTCGCGTTACTCACGCTGTTGCCTGCAAAGAAGATGCACTATCTCCAATACGAGTGCTGGTCCGCGAACGCCATGCCATTGAAGATCGTCACGAGCTTCGTCGGGATGATCTACATATCTGTCGTCGCGGTCTTCGCAGTGGCCATGATCGCCGTCTTCGAAGGTCTCACGCCCGAGAAGCCCCTCACCTTCGGGATCGTGGGAGGACTGCTCTTCATCCTGCTGGGCGTCATGAGCTACAACTCGAAGTACCGGGACAGGTTCCTCTCGATGGAGAAGCGGTTCTTCCACAGGGACCCCCACTACCTAGAAGAGGTCATAACGGAGTTCTTCGACAGCAAGGGAGAGAAGTACGCGAAGTTCCCGGACGACAAGGGATCGAGACTAGTGGTGGAGGGGAAGAAGCTAGCCGTGAACATCGCTCACCTCGGCACAAGCAACACCGAAATCACGATCGAGGACATCGATCTTGGGAATGTCGACCTGTTCAAAAGCCTGAAGGAGTTGCTCAAGGCGAAGGCCTAGACCCTGCCCCTCGACTCGCCCTTGACCATAGCGCTAGATATGAGATGAGCGATGCGTATCGGCTCGGGGATGTTCCCGCACACGGTGCACTCGCACATTAGTTTTGAGGCCTCGTCGACGGCCATTCCTGCGGTAGAGACGTAAATCGGTTTATGCGCGGTGGGGATAGCCGTCAACTCCTGCCGAACGATGACTTCCAACCTGTTCTCCCAATCGGGGAAGTGGGCCTTGAGCGCGTCGCTGATCTTCACCATGTCTGGCGGGTCCCTCGTGACCGTCGCGGAGGGTATGCCAGTCTTATCATAAAGTCGGGAGATGTCGACGACGTTGAACCCGCCCAGCGCCACGCCGTCGATCATGATGAGCTTGAGCTGCTCGAAGAACCTCGATCCGGCTATCATCTTCTCCAGAGCGTCGTTGGCGTCGGTACCATCAATCGTGCACTCCGTCCTCATCACTCCCTCGACGTAGGAGGGAAGGCGCATGACCACCCCGACGATCAGCACCTTCCCGCTCTTGAAGGCAAAAGGAGAATCGTCGATCCCGACGACGCGCACCTGGCTCTTCAATCACATCAGCCCCAGATGGCCCGTCACCCTGTCAATCACCTCGTCAGGGGCGGGCCCGATGCCGAGACAGGTCGTGGTGTTCGGAGGGAGCTCGGTATGACCAGCGTCGACGATAAGGGAGGTTATGAGCCTCGCATCCTCGGCGGAGACCTTCAACGAGAACAGCTCCTCGAGGTTCTGGACCTTGACGACGACCTTCTTCGCCCCCTCCGCATGCCACTCCTTGAACAGGTCGGGCTTATTCTTCTCCGAGGCAAGGGCGCAGTTCACCGCCGCATGCGCGACCTGGGCCGCCATTTTCCCGGGCGAGAGCTTCAGATCGCTCCTCACGGCGATGACCATCTTGTGCTCCATCTTCATCATCTGGATTCCGTAGGATAACATCCTCTGAAAGACTTAATAGCTTCGTCGCAGTTCTACTGGATATGCTCGAGCTCCTGAGGCGGGACGGCCTGGCGAGGATGTGCAGTCTGGAGACGCCTGGAGGGACGCTGGAAACGCCGTGCCTTCTCCCCGTCATAAACCCCAGGATAGGCACGATTTCGCCGAGGGATCTCTACGACGAGTTCGGAATCAAGGCGCTCATGACGAACTCATACATAATCAGGAACGACCCGAGACTGAAGGAAAGGGCTCTCAGCGTCGGGGTCCACGGACTCCTTGACTTCCCGGGCATCATCATGACCGACAGCGGCACTTTCCAGTCATACATGCATGGGGAGGTCGATGTTGGCAATAGGGAGATTGTCGAGTTCCAGAGGGACATCGGCTCTGACATCGGGACCGTTCTGGACATCTTCACCGAACCTTCCTGGGGCAAGGAGAGGACCTCCAAAGCGGTCGACGTCACAATCGAGCGAACTAAGGAGGCGGCGGAACTCAAAGGCAACATGATGTTGGGGGGCGTGGTGCAGGGCTCGCTGTTCCCTGACCTCCGGGAGATCTGCGCCAGGAGGCTTTCAGAATTGAACGTTGACATTCACCCGATAGGCGGAGTCGTGCCACTGATGGAGACCTACAGATTCGCCGACCTCGTCGACGTCATAGTCGCCTCGAAGAAAGGACTGACACCCGCGAGGCCGGTCCACCTGTTTGGTGCGGGTCATCCGATGGTCTATGCGCTCGCGGTCCTGCTCGGCTGCGACATGTTCGATTCGGCATCGTATGCGAAGTACGCCAGGGACGGCCGGTTCATGTTCCCCGAGGGCACGATGCACTTCAAGGACATGAGAAAGATAAGCTGCGAGTGCCCCGCATGCAAAGGCCAGACGATCGAGTCGATAGGCAGGATGAGCGAAGGTGACCGAGTGGGCCTCATCTCGAGGCACAACCTCTACGAGTCGATGAACGAGATCGAGAAGATCAAGAGAGCGATACTGGAAGGCAGCCTGTGGGAGCTGATCGAGCTAAGATGCAGATCTCATCCCGCCCTACTGAATGGATTGAGGAGGCTGAGGGAGCACAAGGTCTATCTGGAGAAGTTCGAACCGCTCAGCCGCGACAGCCCGTTTTTTTACACTGGGTCCGAGTCCCTCGACCGGCCGACGGCGTACAGGTACGAGAAGAGATACTTCGAGCGCTACGAGCAACCAGACACGGAGATACTGGTCGGGTTCGAGGAGAGTGGAAGACCGTATGCTAGGACATATGCCGCCGAGATGAGGACGATCTCCGAGAAGAGCGACGCGCACTTCCTCGTGATGTCCCCTTTCGGACCAGTTCCGATCGAGCTGGATGAGATATACCCAATAGCCCAATCGGTGTTCCCTGATATAATAGACCAGGACACAGAGTTGAGGACCCGGGACCTGATGGAAAGAATGTCCCACCACCAGAAGTACGGCATGTGCGTCATTTGGGAAGGCGAGGAAACGCTCAAGATGCTTGCATCGATAGCCAGGGGAACGTCGAAGTTCGACATCGACATGGCAAGGATCAGGGCTGTGGCGGACTACCAGTTCGGGAGAGGAACTTCTTCGATTCTGTTCGACGGGAAGGTCACGCTCGTCAAATCGAAGACGACGGAGAAAATCAGGAACGTCCTGGTGGACGGCGCCCATGTCCTTTCCATGAGGGCGAACGACGGGTTCTTCACACTGCGGCCAGAGGGAGCGAAGAGGCTCAGGAAGGGGTTCGCTCCACCGAGGCTTCGCGTCATCGTGGACAAGGACTCGGCGGAATTTAACCGCGAGGGGAAGAACGTCTTCTGCGGATTCATGCTCGATTGCGACGAGGACATAAGACCGTATGATGAGGTACTCGTCGTGGACGAATCGGACAACCTTGTCGCCATAGGAAGGGCGATGCTGACTAAGGATGAGATGGTCGCGTTCAAGAAAGGATTAGCCGTCAAGGTCCGAGAGGGAGTCACCGGCTGATTTCTGACCAGCGATCTTCAATGTCTCCTCCGCGACCCTGACGCAGGCGAGGAGGTCCTCTAGGGTGTGAAGCATCGACGGGACAGATTCAGAAGAAGAACAGATGACCACGACCCTCCCTTCCCTTTTCGCATTCGCGTATTTGTCATTGTCTAGCTCGATCGCTCTCTTCACGGTCTCTGCTTGCTTCTCGTTATGGTACTCCAGCTGGATGGTGCATTCTAGAGGCACGGACGCTAATTGCTTTGTAGGTAGAAAAAGAAGGCACCCCGAGGAAGAGTCTCTAGTAGTTGGTCCATTGTGAGCGCTGGTGACCGTAGCAATTAATATCTCAAATGGCTATCTGCCATCAAGGCTTTCACTGATTGAATTGGAGGGGTGACGGTTGATAAAGAATGTCGATCACATAGCGATCACGGTGACGGACCTCGACAAGTCCGTGAAGTTCTACACGAAAGCGCTCGGCATGGAAGAAGTGCTGAGGTGGAAGTCGAAGATCCCCGGCATCAAGGAGATAGCGTTCGTGAAGATTGAGGGGGGGATGCTGGAGCTTCTTGCCGTCGAAAAACCGAAGAAAGCGAGAAAGGACGACCCGTCTGAGGCTGGAGTGAAGCATCTTTGCTTCGGGGTCAAGGACATCGAGAAGGAGATCGCAAGGCTGAAGAAGATGAAGGTCCCGATCATACAAGACTTCCACATCCTGAACGAGGAGCATCTCCAGACGATAAGCGGAACGATGAAGCTCAATTTGAAGAAGGGATTGAAAAGGGTCGTGTTCGCCGACCCTGACGGGATTCCGATCGAGCTGCTGCAGGCGTGAGAAAGGAAGAGTAGCCCCGGGCAGATTCGAACTGCCGTCGCCGGCTCCAAAGGCCGGCATGATTGACCACTACACCACGGGGCTGCGAGTCTGCGATACGATTCCGCATATTTAACTGTCAGTTCAAGATATCTGAGGAAGAGGGACCTGGGAGCTAGACGAGGCGACCGATGAGATACGTCGGAGCGCTCCTGATAATCTCGACTTCGACGAAGTCGCCGAGCCTGACGCCCTCCTCAACGACGACTGGGGTGTATGACATCGTCCTTCCGATGTAGGTGTCGTCCTTGCCCTTCTCAGTGATGAGGACATCCTCCCTATCCCCTTCCTTCCCGATGTTGATGCTCCTACTGATCCTGAAGCGAAGATGGGTCAGCTCTCTCGAGCGCTCCTTAGACACCCACCCCGGGATCTGGTTCTTTGCCCTGGCGGCAGTAGTGCCTGGTCTCGGGGAGTATCGGGTAACGTTGACGATGTTCGGCCTGATATCTTCGATGAGTCCCACAGACATCCTGTGATCCTTGTCTGTCTCACCTGGAAAACCGGTGATCACATCGGTGGAGAGAGTGAGATTTCGGAAGCGCCTCCTGAACCTTGTGACCTGCAACTTGAAGTCATCTACGGTGTAGTGTCTGCCCATCGCCTCCAGAACCGTGTTGCTACCGCTCTGGACTGGCAGGTGTAAGAACTTGTATACCTTTTCGCTCTCCCAGGCCGGTATGAGATGGCGGACGACCTTCTGGAGGTTGTCTGGGTTCATCATACCAATCCGCATTCTGAACCTGCCAGGGATGTCCGAGATCGAAGTTACCAGTTCGCCCAGATTGTGACCTTGATCAAGACCGTAGCAGGCCGTATCCTGGGCAGTGATGAGGAGTTCTCTAGCCCCCTGAGCGATGCTCTCCTTGCAGTTCCTGACGATGCTCTCCATGCTGTAGCTTCTGAGCTTGCCGCGGGCGATCCTGGTGATGCAATAGGTGCAGGATCCGAGGCATCCCTGAGCAATCGGGACTATCGCGGTGACGATGTCCGGTTCAAGGATTCTTGTGAAGGTACCATTGCCGAAGACGTCTGTGACGAGCGGCGAGAATGAATCGTATTCGAAGGGCGGGATGATGAGAGCATCGGGGACAGTCTCCTTGATCTGATCTGGCTGGACTGCTGCCATGCACCCTGAGACGATGATATGCTTGCCCTGCTTCGAGATCTCCTTCATGCGCTTGATCATCTTCATCTCAGTGGGGCGGATGACGGTGCATGTGTTGAGAACGACGAGGTCTGCATCTTCCGCCGACCGAACTACTTCGTAACCGAGGGATTCGAGCTTCTTCTCCAGGATCACGCCCTCTCCCTGGTTCATAGTGCAACCGTAAGCCTCGACGCGGACCTTCACGGGACTCGAATTTGATTCGCTTGTATTAGTCTATTCGGTCTAGGTCGTTTCCAGTGAGAAAGAAAGATTGATTGTCGTTATCCGCAACCGAGAAAGGCCCAAGCACCCTAGCATAGCCAGACATTCCCTTTCTGATTTCTGTGAAACGAGAGACACTGAAGGCCAACAGGGAAATCTTCAAATAGTGTGATTCCTGATGATGAAAATGGGGGGAAATAAGATGCAGTCTCTGCAAAAGAAGAGATTCTCAAAACCTGATAAGACAATCATTCACGCAAAATCGAGATACGACACAATAAAGATGGGCAACCTCACGGTGGTAAGGATGACTTACAGACCTGGCTGGCAATGGTCAAAGGATATCAAACCCGTAGCGAAAACGGATTCGTGTAAGAAGCATCACTTCTGTTACTGCCTCCAAGGCAGAGTGCACGTCAAGATGCAAGATGGTACTGAGCTTGAATTTGGACCTGGCGATGTTGTCGATATTCCTCCCGGACACGATGCCTGGGTCATCGGGAATAAATCAGCAGTATTCCTTGATTTCGTGTGCCCAAGGACTCTTAAATGATTGCGAGGATCGTCAATGGTGCTCGCTGCCTCCAATGTTGATCATGGGCGATATAGAGAGCTCTCCATATCTGCCGTCAGAAGTGTCAGGAGTGGCTCCAAACACCCGTTACCCTCATTCCACTATTCCAGCCCGTACGCATACATGAAGATGAAATCGAGTACCGTCAGAAGTGTCATACTGCGCGGGGAGGGGGATTTGAACCCCCGAGTCCTTTTCGGACAATGGATATCTGCCTCGGAAAGTCCGGATAGCAATCCATCGCCTTGCCTGGCTGGGCCATCCCCGCTTCGAGCCCTCAAAAGGAATAGACTCATATTAAACCTTCTTATCGCTGAACGAACGCACGATCATATGCTGGCTGGATGCAATGTCGCAAAATGAAATCTATTGCAGCAATCCGCATGCGCGATCTACCGCCTCGATTCAAATCCTCACCCCGATTCTGAGTGATAGGAGGTACCACGTCAAGCATGCAAATCAGAGACTATCTGGCCAACACATAGAAATCCTCATATAGCCCTTCCCGACATAAGATAGAAACAAGGATGCGTAGCTGTATTGCGTTCCCGAAACGCATATATATGGCCTCGCTATTAGAGGGGGCTACGCTTATCCACAGCTAGCGAATCGCTGCTGAGTAGGCCGTTGAAGCCATCAGTGAGGCGGTAGAATCCATAGCTGTGAACAATCATGGGGAGTCAAGATCTCCGTCATAGCAACGTGAACTCTTGGCTCTGACGTTCGATGTGCGGATACTGCAGTAATACTGTGGTACCGCTGGTGAAACTTGGCGATCCTGCCAGTTTCAGTGTAATCCTACGGACAATCAATAAGAGATTGTCAAATCAGGATCGATTCCGGTTGATCCTGCCGGCGGCCACCGCTATTGGAATACGATTAAGACATGCGAGTCGAGAGACATCTGGTCTCGGCAGACCGCTCAGTAACACGTGGACAACATGCCCTTGGGTGGGGGATAACCTCGGGAAACTGAGACTAATACCCCATAGACCTAGGATGCTGGAATGCTTCTAGCTCTAAAGCTCCGGCGCCCAAGGATTGGTCTGCGGCCTATCAGGTAGTAGTGGGTGTAACGGACCCACTAGCCTATGACGGGTATGGGCCTTGAAAGAGGGAGCCCAGAGATGGACTCTGAGACATGAGTCCAGGCCCTACGGGGTGCAGCAGTCGCGAAAACTTCGCAATGGGAGCAATCCCGACGAGGGGATTCCAAGTGCCAGCACTTAGTGTTGGCTGTTCTCCTGTCTAAAAAACAGGAGGAGTAAGGGGCGGGTAAGACGGGTGCCAGCCGCCGCGGTAATACCCGCGCCCCAAGTGGTGACCACGCTTATTGGGCTTAAAGCGTTCGTAGCCGGTTTTGTAAGTCCCTGGTGAAATCGATTGGCAAACCAGTCGGCTTGCTGGGGATACTGCAGAACTTGGGACCGGGAGAGGTTAGAGGTACTCCAGGGGTAAGGGTAAAATCTTATAATCCTTGGGGGACCACCTGTGGCGAAGGCGTCTAACTAGAACGGATCCGACGGTGAGGGACGAAAGCTAGGGGAGCAAACCGGATTAGATACCCGCGTAGTCCCAGCTGTAAACGATACCCACTAGACATTGGATGTCTTACGGGGGCATCCAGAGTCGTAGGGAAACCATTAAGTGGGTCGCCTGGGGAGTACGGTCG
>CAZJDY010000030.1:0-55376 GCA_964544915.1 uncultured Methanomassiliicoccaceae archaeon
CCGGACCGAGCTGGTGCATTTCTTGAAATCCATCGGCGACCCGCTGATCGAGACGAGGAACAGCGGCGTGATCGGTGTCAAGACGGTGGAGATGATCGAGCATTCAAAGAGGTCTTTGGCCGAAGGCAGAACGGTCGAGACGGGTGTTTGAGTCCCGGAGGTGAGCCAGGATGCCAAGGAAGGTCCTGATGCTCCTCTCCAACGAGCACAGGCCCGATCCCCGCGTCCAGAAGGAGGCATTGGCACTCGCGTCCGCGGGATACGAGATTATGATCCTGGCTTGGAACAGGGACAGGAGCTTCCGGGAGAAGGAGCTTCAGAAGGACGTTGAGATTTGGAGGATAAACGCCGGGCGCGTCTCTGGAATGACTTCTCTTTTATTCAACTACCCATCTTTCATCTTGAAGACGCTCTCGAAGGCGAAGGAACTGAGGTTCGATATCGTCCATGCGCACGATTTCGACACTCTCCTTCCGGGTATGCTGCTCTCGAAGCTCCATGGCGTCCCTCTGGTCTACGACGCCCACGAACACTATGCGAAGATGGTGCAGAC
The DNA here is from genome assembly GCA_964544915.1 of uncultured Methanomassiliicoccaceae archaeon. GTDB lineage: Archaea > Thermoplasmatota > Thermoplasmata > Methanomassiliicoccales > JACIVX01 > JAJRAG01. The sequence goes on from CAZJDY010000030.1 coordinate 554, forward strand.
AGACGTGCCGAGGTCCGTTGCAGCTGTCATAGACAGGATCGAATCATTTCTAGTTCGGTACGCGTCACTGGTAGTGACGGCGAACGATTTCGTCGCTGACTACCTTCGGCCTCACGTCCGTTCTGACATCGCCGTCGTTATGAATTGCATCGACATGCCAGAGGTTCAGGTTCAGCCCGTGAAGAAAGGAAAGGATATGATTCTCTTCTACGGCGGCACGCTTGAGCCGATGAGGTATATCGAAGAGACGATCGGGGCGATCAAAGGCATCGACAACTGCATTGTCAGGATTGCCGGGCTTGGAAGACTGAAGGAGAAGGTGGAGAGGGCAACCCAGGAGAGCGACAAGGTGGAGTACCTCGGATTCTTGCGCCACGACACGCTGCTCAAGGAAATGGCGGTGTCCGATATCGTCCTGTGTTTCCTCGATCCAGCGAACGAGAACTATAGGATCGCGACACCGAACAGACTGTGCGAGGCGATGGCCTTAGGTGTCCCGGTCCTTGCATCGAAAGGGACTCTGGCCGGAGAGATAGTCGAGGAGACTGGTTGTGGTCTCGTCATGGACTGGAGCAAGGAGAACTTGATGGCTGCGGTAGAGAAGATCCGCGACCCTATGTTCGCGGGCTTGCTCGGGGAAAAGGGACGAGCCGCTGCCAGAATCACATACAACTGGTCGACGATGAAGGCGAGATTGATCGGGCACTATGCGCGGCTCTGGAAGTAACCTGAGATGTACGTTTTCTGAAGCGTTGATTATGCGAGCCATAGCGCCAATCTATAAGTATAGTCTTTCCAATCTGTCAATTCCATTGGCTCAGCCCGACCGTGAGAACCGGGTCGATCGATCGGCGCCTGATGCTTGAATGCATCTTGCGAAGAGAGGTACGAGATCAGCATGAGCGAACGGGAAGAGAGAATCGCCACCACGGGGGGAAATGCGAGAAGCTATCCAAAGGAATTGCTGATCATATCCTTCTCGGATATGAAGCGGGACCCGAGAGTCTATCGCCAGGTCAACCATCTGAGACGATCCCATAAAGTGACTACAATCGGCTTTGGCAGCCCCGAAATCGAGGGGGTCGAGTTCCACTCGATTAGGGAGCGCGAGAAGACCCTGTTACGTAATCTTAGGAGGGCCCTGTACTTGAAGATGCACATGTATGGCAATTATTATGATGAGACCTTCAACGCCAAGGAAATCGTGCATGAAATGAGGGGCAGTCGATTCGACCTCGTGATAGCCAATGACAACGACTCCCTTCCGTTGGCCTTCGAGGTAGGTCAGGGTGCAAGGGTCCTACATGATGCACACGAGTTCGCGCCGAGACAGCAGGAGGACAGCATCCTTTGGCGATTATTCATGCAACCGTACAGGAAATGGGTGTGCGCGAACTACCTGCCAAAGTGCGACCGGGTCATTACAGTCTCGAAGGGTCTGGCTGATGCCTACGACAAGGACTTCGGAGTCAAGGCCGAAGTCATGACGAATGCACCAGACTACTTGGAACTGGAGCCTTCGAAGGTCGACGACAACAGGGTGTGCTTGATACACCACGGCTATGCAATCCCTTCGAGAGGAATCGAGGCGTTAGTCGAAGTGATGGGTCACGTTGACGCACGCTTCACACTTGACTTGATGCTCGTTCCGAAGGATCCTAGATATTTCGAGAAGATACGAGATCTCGTCGGGAAAAAGAAGAACGTAAGAATCGTAGATTCAGTGCCCATGAAGGACATCGTGAATAGGACCAACGTGTACGACATTGGGGTCTATCTCGCAGAGCCGGTATCCTTCAACATTCTTCACATGCTGCCAAACAAGTTCTTCGAGTTCATACAGGCTAGATTGGCGGTTGCTATTGGTCCTTCACCCGAGATGGCACGGTACGTCCACGAGTACGACTTTGGCATCGTTTCAATGGATTTCAGACCCGAGTCTATGGCCGAGGAACTGAACAAGCTGACGAAGGAGAGAATCGAGTACTTCAAGCTCCAATCGCACAGAGCCGCGAGAGACCTCTCGTCGGAGGCCAATCTCAGGGTGCTGGACAAGATCGTGGACGGTCTTCTCGCGATCCAGTAGATACGTGGCTGAACTATCAGACACGCTATTGCATAATGAAGTTGGGAGCAGACCTTCCTGCAGAGCCCATGCTCCGTTGTCAACCGATGTTGAGGAGCAAGCGATAATAGGATGAAGGCACTTAACTCACCAGAAGGGAAGGAAGGATGGACATACCTCTGTTCAGACCGTATTTCGACAAGGATGAGCTGAAGGAGATTAAGAAGGTTCTTGAATCAGGCTGGGTATCACAAGGGCCTAAGGTGAAGGAATTCGAAGAGGCCGTATCCAACTACGTTGGGGCGAAGAATGCCATCGCTGTCACGAACTGCACGGCAGCCCTCCATTTGGCACTGCTCGGTATCGGGGTGACCTCGGGCGATGAGGTCCTCGTTTCCGATTACACATTCCCTGCGACCGGTCACGCGGTGCTTTATTGCGGCGCGCGGCCAGTGTTCGTAGACGTGAACCTAGAGACTTACAACATAGATGTTTCGAGGATCGAAGAAAAGATAACCAGCAAGACAAGGGCCGTCATCCCCGTCCATACCTTCGGCCAACCAGCCGAGATGGACGAGATAGTGAGAGTAGCCAGAGAGCACGATCTTCGTGTCATCGAAGATGCGGCTTGCGGAGTGGGTGCTGAGTATGAAGGTGTTCAGGCGGGTATTATTGGGGACGCTGGCTGTTATTCTTTTCATGCGAGGAAAGGTGTGACGACCGGCGAAGGCGGGATGGTCGTCACCGGGAAGAAGAGGCTAGCGGAGAAGATCCGATACCTGTCCGTCTTCGGGATGAAGACCGCCTGGGAGCGGGAGCAGAGCGAGGAGTTCGTCGTACCCGAGTTCCAGGATTTAGGATTCAACTACAAGATGAGCGACATATCCGCCGCAGTCGGTGTCGCGCAGATGCGGAAGATCGATAAGGTCATAGCGAGGAAGTCAAAGCTCGCGAAATGCTGGGACGAGAAACTGGACGAGATTGATCTAATCCAGAAGCCATTCGTTTCGAGGAAGGTGAAGCATGTCTACCAGAGCTACGTCTGTCTTGTCGATAGGAGAATCAAAAGGAACAGACTGATTGTGAATCTCAAGAAGAAGGGGATACAGACCCAGATCGGGACCTATGCCTCGCACGTACAGCCCGTCTACAAATCGAGAGACAGATGCCCGAATTCGTTGGACATCTTCAACAGGTCGCTTGCGCTGCCGATATACTACAGATTGAAAGAGGAAGAGATAGACACCATTTCCAAGATCTTGAGAAAGACCCTAGGAGAGCTGAAATGAGCCTGAAGAACAAGTCCGTGCTCGTAACTGGAGGAGCTGGGTTTATCGGCAGTCATCTCGTCGACAGGCTTGTGGCGGATGAGCCGGAATGCATCGTCGTAGCCGACAACATGTTCCTCGGCAAGGAGGAGAATCTCAAGGAAGCGAAATCGATCTTCCCAATGCTCAAGATTCTGAAGCAGGACGTGACCGACTACAAGGGAATGAAGACAATAATGGAGGCCGAGGGGACACAGGTCGTGTTCAATCTGGCGGTGATACCGCTCCTTGCCTCGATAGAGAAGCCTGCCTGGACGTTCACCCATAACAACGAAATGACGTTGGCGATTTGTGAGCTCGCAAGGCACGACTGCTTTGACACGCTCATTCATTTCTCCTCCTCGGAAGCATACGGGACGTCGGTCTCGGGTCCCATGGACGAGAACCATCCTTTGAACGGCACAACACCCTATGCCGCTAGCAAGGCCGCTTGCGACCTTCTCGTATTCTCGTACTGCCAGACATTCGGTTTGGACGCCTCGATAATCCGCCCTTTCAACAACTATGGGCCAAGACAGAATGAGCAGAGCTACGCGGGCGTCATACCGCTGACGATCAGGAGGATCCTGGAGAACGAGCCTCCTGTCGTCTTTGGGGATGGGAAGCAGACGCGCGACTATCTTTATGTCACCGACACGGCATCCGCAGCAGTCAAGATCTACGACTGCAAGAACACCAGGAATAGGGTCTTGAACATAGCCAGCGGAAAAGAGGTGTCCATCGAGTACTTGATAGGCCTCATAGCCAGGTGCATTGGATATAAAGGGATAATCCTCCACGAACCGGATCGACCCGCCGACGTAAGGAGGCACATCGCCAATATCTATCTGGCCGAGGATCTAATCGATTTCAAGCAGACCGTCAAGTTCGAGGACGGACTCAAGAGGACAGTCGAGTGGTACAAGGAGAACATGAGGCGCCAGGGCGTGTGGGGGAAGTGAATGGACCTGAAGATCAGTGATTTGAGGAAGTTCGCGAGTCACGGGGACGGAAGGCTCCGTCTGAAGGACCTCAAAAGGGTCGGGGAGAACGTTGTTTTCGAGGAAGGTGTTCTCGTGTTCAATCCCGAGAACATATCCATAGGCGAGAACGTCTACGTCGGCCACAACACGATTCTAAAAGGCTATCACAAGAACGAGATGGTGATCGGTGACCATACTTGGGTAGGGCAATGTTGCTTCTTCCACAGCGCTGGTGGCATCCAGATCGGAAGGGCGGTAGGATTCGGGCCGGGCGTTAAGATCCTCACCTCTGTCCACAAAGACGAGGTGCCTTCGCGGCCTGTCATACTGAATGAGCTGGAGTTCGCAGAGACCGTCATTCGGGATGGCTGTGACATTGGTATTGGGGCGATAATTCTGCCCGGTGTCGAAATAGGCGAGGGGTCGATAGTCGGCGCTGGCTCCGTTGTGACGAAAGACATCGGGCCGTTCTCTGTTGTCGCCGGTAACCCTGCGAGGGTCCTGAGAACGAGGAAGTGACGCGGGCTCTCGTTGGGAATGGCACGAAAGGCGTTCGGCTCGCGTCAGAAGTACTGCCTAAGGAATAGCTTGAAGGATGCTATGTGCAGCAGCTTCATCGCATTGCTCCTCCTCGCATCATCCTCTTCTTCAAGCAATCTGCTCACGTAGCCAGGGTTTATGAACTCCTCAAATCTTCCATCGTACTTCAGTAGCAGTTCCTTGAAGTGATTCCTCCAGCGCTCGTTCATCCTGAACCACTCATCGAAATTGACGTACGAGTGCTTGTTCGGCAGGAAAATTCTCTTCCCCGAGTACTTCCAGATCATCTTCTTGAGGAACTCCTTGCCCTTCAAATAGGCGGCTCCAAGGCGCCAAAATGCTAACGGCGCGTCCGCCCTGATCATCGTGTGGTCGTATGGGATCTTTGCGAGATCGGGGGAGAGCCTGATTAGGAACTTCCTGTAGAGGTAGTGGTTCAATCTCCATTCGGGAGGGATCTTCTCGATGATTCCGACAAAGTAGTTGTCCGATGTCGGATGGGAAACCTCGAGCTCGTTCCTGACAGCCACGTCCCCTATGTGCATCCACGCAACATGGGTGTTCATTGCGAACTCGTCTGATAGGTTGTCCGGACGGTCCGAGATCGCTTTGTCGAACTCTTCGTGGAAGGTTCGCATCGGGACATCTCTCACTCGTTCGTGGAATGCTGGTGTGAAGAGTTCGTAGAGATTCCCGTCGGTGAAGATTCTTCTCTGGGAGAGAATGCCGAGGAGCTCTTCCTTGTCGCGGCTTTCGATCTTATCTTTGGTGAGATAGCTTCCGCCGAGGGTCAGGTCCAAGGCGAACCCGTCGAATATAACATCGACTTCCTCCCTGAAGCACTTGAACATCGGGTTCACGAAGCTCAATCCTAAGAACAATCTTCCGTCCGTCAGGAAGATGTCGCGCTCTGCGTTCTCAATAATCAAATCTGGTGTCGCCTCTAGGATAAGGTGGTTCTTGAGTCTCGCCTTCTCAACGACATACCGAGCCAATCTGACCTCGTCACAGTCTGGTGAGCCGAATGTTATGGCGGTGACATTGCTTCTCCTTTCGGGATCCACGTTCGCGATAATTGTTCGCGAGTCCAAGCCCCCGCTCAGGGTCACACCGTGTCGGAGTTCATCTTTCATCCTGATATCAACGGCGTGTTTGAGCCTGCTGATCAACTCCTCGATAAACTCATCTTCAGATTTCGCATAGTCCGGATGGTACTCCAGCCGCCAGTAATTCTCGAGAGAAGTCTTACCATCCTCATAAGTCAATACCGTCGCGGGTGGTAGAACCTGTATTCCTTTGAAGAATGTCTTGTGCCCCCAGGATTCCCCGAAGGCGAAGAACTCAGCGACAGCATCTTCGTTCAGTTCCCTCTTGAAGCTACGGTCCTCTAGGATTGCTTTTGGTTCTGGCGCGAGGAGCAGCCGTCCGTCATTGAGGGCGTAATAGTGGACCCTGAAACCGAACCTGTCGTTAGCCACAATGACCCTGTGGTCTCTCGGATCGCATATCACCAGAACGAAGTTGCCGTTCAGGTTCCTCACGAAGTCCTTCCCCCCCTCCTCGTAGGAGTGCAGGCAGAACTCCGGGTCATTGTCGAGGCGGAACGTGTGCCCCTTCTCTTTGAGCATATCCAGTTCCTTCTCGTAGCCATAGATCTTCCCGTCAAAGAATATCAGGAGGCTGTTGTCCTCATTGAAAGTAGGCTGGGATTGAGGATTGAAAATCCCTAGATGAATCCTCGCAATTCCGCATGATGCGTCCTGGTACTCATCGACCCGGTACCAATTCTCGTGTTTCAGTGATTCTATCATCCGTCCGAGGAGCCGTTCATCCGGCTTGTCGCGGCAAAAGAATCCTACCAATCCAGGCATCAGGTTCACGAACGAAATGGTCGATTGGCTAAATAGACTTTGGCGAGGGGTGCGTATCTGGTTTGAAGGAGTCCGACACCCGTCCTCCCAACTTACAGCTCCGAATATAACTCGATCAGCTTCCGCGCAACTACCTTTGAATCGTGATTTGCCTCAACGTACGCCCTGCCCTTTCTTCCCAACTCCTCTCGCAATGCAGGGTTCGCGATCAGCTTCTTCAGATTGTCGTAGACCTTATCTCGAGGGGTGTTCACTATCGGCAGTTCATCATAATAACCTATAATCTGGTCATCTATGCGACACATCACAGGTTTTCCGAGTGCCATGCACTCGATTGCGAATATACCGTAAGGCCCTTGCAGGACGTCGTCGATCACGATGTTCGCGTCTTTGAAGATCTCTAAGGCCTTGTTGTGAGGAGTGTCCTCGACTATTACGAAGTCCAACTTGTGCCCTTCGCTCCTGAGCTTCTCAACCGCCGCTTCGATATATCTGGTTCCTTTAATCATCCTATTCGTGGGCGCATGGACGACGTTTATCCTTTCGTGCTTTTGGGCGCATCCGACGAACGGGAGGTTCGAGAGATTGACAGCTTGCCTGACAACAACACTGTCGGGCGAAAAGGGCAGGAGCGAGTAATCACCGACAACGGACCTGTTGGTCCATTTATTCAGTAGTTTGATCTTTCTCCTTTGTCTTCTATCATCCAAACCTGGATATATCTTTCCCAGTGTCTCGAGGTCAAAGGCGGAGTACTTCAAAGCGACGTCCAACTGCATGATGTCCGAGCCCCAGTAGTGCATCAGTACCCTCTTGCCTTCGAGCCGGAGTATCGGAATGTCGAGGTTCAACGGCAACAGCGACGTGCCGTAATGGAAGTGGAATACGTCGTATCTCAGCATACAGCTGAGCAGACTCTTGAATCGCGTGAAATGACGAGAAATCACCGACCTCCTGGACAGGTTGAGATTAATGTCGCATTCGAAGTTGAATATGTTCTGGTCGAAAACCAATACGTCGCTTTGGATACCCAGTGCACGCTGCGCCCTCGAGATCGTGCTAGCCTGTCCTGCGACGTTCTTTGGAGCATGCAGTACTCTCATCGGTCGGTTCCTCTCTACGGGAGGGCCGCTCTCAGCTCCTCCTGGGTGGGGAAATTGATCAGCACTCCTCGGTTCTTTCCCTGGTATACGACCATGCTGCCGGCCGCCACCGCAGACGCACCTGCCGTCACCGCCTCGGTGAAGTCCTCGACCTTGCCGGCGCCTCCGCAGGCTATCAGCGGGATGCTGATCCTTTTCGAGACCATTCTTATTAGTTCCAGGTCGAAGCCTTCCATCGTCCCGTCCCTGTCAATAGATGTCAGGAGCAGCTCGCCTGCCCCGAGCTTCTCCATCTCGGCTGCATAGGAGGATGGATCAAGCTTCGTCCCTTGCCGGCCGCCGCGAGCGTACACTTCGTATCCTCCGGTCAACCTCTTCCTGGTATCTATGGAGACGACGATGCTCTGGCTTCCGAACGTGTCGGCCGCCTTGGTGATAAAGACGGGATTCTCCACTGCGTGGCTGTTTATCGCGACCTTCTCGACGCCGAGGCTGAATATCTTCTTCATTTCGTCCAGGTTGTTGATCCCGCCGCCATAGGTGAAAGGCATGAAGCACTCGGTCGCAATCTCGTATATGGTCCTGAAAGACGGCTTTCTTCCCTCCACCGTCGCGGAGATGTCCAGAAAGATGAGCTCGTCAACTTCTTTTTCGTTGTATATCTTGACGGCGTTTACCGGGTCTCCGATGTAATCTGGATTCTTGAACTTGACGGTCTTCACTAGTCTAGAATCCTTAAGCAGCAGGCATGGCATGACCCGTGTTCTCAACACCCTATGTCAGCTCCGCGAAGTTCTTCAGCAGCTTCATGCCGAACTTGTGGCTCTTCTCCGGGTGAAATTGAGTTCCATAGATATTGTTCTTCCTTACCGAGGAAGGGAAGTCGTAGCCGTAGAATGTCGTAGATAGGACTTCCTTCTCGTCCTTGCAGAGAACATGGTATGAGTGGACGAAGTAGAATCTCGCGTCATCGTTCATGGCGTGGAACAGGGTGGAGCTGTCCTTCGGGCTCACGGTGTTCCATCCCATGTGAGGTATCCTCAACTTGGCATGGTTCTCCCCGAATCTGAATCTGACGGTCTCCGCGTCGATCCATCCGAGACCGGGTAGATTGCCTTCTTCGCTTCGATTTCCTAGGACTTGGAGACCGAGGCATATGCCGAGGATGGGGACTTTGTCGTCGACGACCCTCCTGTTGAGGACCGAGATGAGACCGGAATCGGTCAGGTTCCTCATCGCTACGTCGAACGAACCCACGCCTGGAAGGATGAGCTTGTCCGCGTTCTCGACATCCGACAACGACGAGGATACCTTAGAGTCTACCCTGATTGTGCTGAGCATGTTCTGTATGGATCCCAGATTGCCCATTCCGATGTCGACAATCGTGATCATGTTTCCAGTCCTGCCTCACTTGGTGTACTTCATGTAGAAGCTCTTCGGCACAAGATCGGCCTTGTACATAAGCCAGAAGAACGGCCTCATGCGCTTGAACGTCCCCCTGTAGGTCTTGAAGTTCCTGTAGGTCCTCTTCGGCAGGTTCATTATCTCGACGAACTCGTCATCCGTCAGACCGAGGCGCTTCTTCACCTCGACCAGGATGCCATCGTCGAATGCTGGCGGCTCCTTGATCTCCTCCAGTGCCTGTTCCTTGGTCATCTGACCAGAGCGGATTAGTGCGGAGAACTCCACGTACCTGAGGTCTATGCCGAACTTCCGCGGGAGGAAGTAGTTATCGCAGAAGAGGGTGTATCGGTTCTCCATGTGGTGCCCGCCGTACCACTGCCATCCGAACTCCGAGTCAAGGAACTTCTTCACGTCTTCTTTTCTGTAATCGACATAATACAGGGGTCGAAGCCTCTTTATCCTCATGAAAAGCCACTTCATCCAGGTAGAGAGCCAAAGGTTGGGGAAGCGATCCACCTTCCCGCTGCCGAACCGCTTGTGGACGCTGTCGATGTATTTGCCGTCGAAATAGAACCAGCCTAGCGGGGTGATACCTTCCGTCCTGAACGAATGGCCGTTGAGGATGTACTTGACGTCGAACTTTTCTGCCGCCATGTAAAGGGTCGTGGTAAGTGCGATGTCGGTGAGAGCGTCGATTTCCGGCACCGATGCTCGGAGAAAGGACCTGGCGAGGTCGCTGAACTCCCCGTTATCCATTACGTAGGTCCAAAGCTCGATGTCCAGCTTCCTCAGTACACGCTGGAGGTTCTCCACCGCGATCCTAGAGTTCCATGTGTTGTCGAAGTGTACCGCAAGGGGGCGAAGGCCGAGTTTCTCTTTCGCGAGATACAGGAGATACGAGGAATCGCAACCTCCGCTGACGCCGATGACGCAGTCGAACTTCTTGCCCTTTCCCCTCTCTTTCATCCCATCTGCCAATACCTTCAGTCTCTTCTCACCCTCAGCTCCTGTGGGATACTCACGGTCGAGTTGTTCGTGGGATTTGCAATAGTTGCAAACCCCCTCTTCGTCAAAGCTGATGCCAGGCGTATTCTCGTCGTAGATGCATCTCGAACAGACTCGCACGATCAGACCGCCCCTTTCATGATTCCACCAAGATAAACCACCCATTTATATTATTCTTGCGAACTCCTGAATTGACGCTCGGTATTGTCAAATCCAATCCCTCAGCAGGGATTGGAGTGTTCGTCAGGAACGTCCTGCGTCTCCCCGCTACTTCCTGAACTCCGAGGAGAGATAATCTCTCATTTCGCCGGGGTTGATCACGCTCAGGAAGAATCTGACGTCGTTCTTGTTGAACTCGCGCAGAATGTAGAGAACGAAGATGAAGACAGCGACGGATATCGCTCCGTATCCGACGAGGTCGTAGAACCTCGCCATCTTCCAGAGCATGCTGACGCCGATCAGCGCCGCTCCAGTTACCGCCCCTGCAACTACGTGAATCAGGATGCGGAGGTTCGAGTTCGTTCCGGTTAGCCTTAGGACCACGAGCCTCGTGGTGACGAACAGCACAGCGACGCCAATCATGTTCGCTATTGCTGCGCCTGTCTCTGCGAGCCCAAGCATCTCTATCTTGAATATACTGGTCGGTATGAATATCGCTAGCAGTCCGAGGTTGATCAGGAGGGAAAGGAGCGTGAGCTTCGCGCTAAGGTCCGGCCTGTTCACGGCGTTTATCTGGCTTGCATACACACCGTTGAGCAGATTCAGTAGCATCGAGACGGAGAGGAACCTGAGTGGTCCTGCGGCGGCCTCGAATCCTCCGCCGAAGAGGATCAAAGCGACCTCGGTCGGGAAGAGCAGCACGACGGCCACCACGGGCATCGCCAGCATCGAGATGTAACGCTCCGCCGCCCGCGTCTTTTTCCTGACCTCCTCCATCATGCCTTCGGCGTGGAGCTTGGAGAACGTCGGGAAAGCGAGCGTCGAGACAGCAATCCCAATGATCGCGAAGAGACCGAGGACGGACTGACTGGAGCTGTAGTATCCAACGTCCGCGTCGGACCAGAAGAAACCTATCAGGAGCTTGTCGGCGTTGGAGGAGATCGCGCCCATGACCGAGATGAGCGCGATCGGAAAGGCGAACTTCAGATAGGATCTGAACAAGGTGGGCTTGCACCACCTGACCCTTTCTCTCGAGAGCAGGACCAGGCTTACAATCGCGACTCCCAGGCCGCTCAGCACGTACGCGTACGCGAGATGAACGGTGCTCAGCCTGTTGATCGACACAAATACGACGAGTGGAATCCTTATGAGCGGGTCCACAAGGACGGAGAGCTGCGTCTTCGCTGTCTCGACCCTCGCGTCGAAAGTGGTCGTCGCGATCGTGGCGATATCGTAGTAGACGAAGTAAAGTAAGAACAGCAGGATAATTTCAAAGGTACTGCTCGTGAAATTCTGCCCGAAGACGATGGCGTACACCAAGATGGATAGCAGTACGACTGTGACCATGATGCCCGTGAGGAAAATCCTTATCACGGTGTAGGTGCTGACGCAGTCGTCGAGATCCAATCCTTCGGACACTCTCTTTATGTGAGCGCTGCCGAATCCGAGATCAGCGAAGGAGTTGAACGTCGCCACGAGCGCCAGGACCCAAGATATGCTTCCATAGACCTCCGCCCCCAGGTACCTCGTCATGAAGAAGAGGCCGACGAACGCCAAACCTGCGGAAGCAAAGCGTGATAGGATTATCAGGAAGGACTTGCGCCCGATCAAGTTATCATCTGATGGGATATTCTGGATTCTATTTAACTGTGTTCCCAGAGTGAAGGATCGCGCCAGCCAGTTTGAGTCTTTCAGGTCCTCGATTTCAGAATGTGTCTAGTGCGGCGTAGCAAGGATGACTATGCGCGGCGCAAGGAGTGTAGCGGCCCATACTGATGCTTTATGTTCTGAGAGTGCCATCTCTAACAAGTATCGGCAATCTTTAAATATCCACTTCGCAATAACTACAGTTTGTCCGACAGTCGTCGGACCAATCGGATGGGATGCGAGGATGGGAATCACTGTTGTAGATAGACCCCTTTTTCACCTCTCAATCGGAGGCATCGGATGTACCTTAAGCAGCTAGAGCTGGAGAACTTCAAGTCATTCGGGAAGAAGATGTCGATCCCCCTTCTGGAGGGATACACCGCCGTAACGGGACCGAACGGCTCGGGCAAATCCAACATTTCCGACGCGATACTCTTCGTGCTTGGGCCGAAGAGTTCCAGGGCAATCAGGGCCGGGAAGCTCACGGACCTGATATTCAACGGCGGGAAGTCCAAGCAGCCCGCATCCTATACAAAAGTGTCGCTTCTGTTCGACAACAGCGACCGCATGATTCCAGTCGAATCAGACACGGTCAAGCTGACGAGGCTCGTGAAGCTCTCGGAGAGCGGCGACGGCTACAACTCATATTTCTACGTGAACGATCGGAAGTCCTCCCTCACAGAGTTCGACACTCTGCTGTCGAACGCGAGGATAAGCGCTGATGGCTACAACTTCGTCCAGCAGGGGGATGTCACGAAGATAGTCGAGATGTCCAACCTCGAGAGGAGGCGGATACTCGATGACATCTCCGGCATGACGAAGTTCGACGAGGAGATCCTCAAGGCCGAGGCGGAGCGGAAGGAGGCCGAGGAGAACATTGATCGCATTTCGATAATCATCACCGAACTGGAGAAGCAGATTGAACAGCTGGATGGGGAAAGGGTCTCGGCCTTGAAGTACCTCGAGACGAAGGACCGACTGGATCTGTCTAAGGCCCAGATGGCGTACAAGAGGAAGGAGAGCGCCGAGAGCGAGATTGGCGCAATAAACAAGCAGATCGAGCAGTACGCCAAGGAGGTCGAATCGCTTAAGGCGAAAAAGGAGGAGATCACCAGCAAGATCCAGGAGGTCGAAGGGAAGGTACTCGAGGTCGAGAAGGAAACCGAGGAGAGAGGCGGCCAGGAGTTCAAAGAACTCAAGGAGAAGATCGACTACGCGAAGATCGAGATCGCCCGGGCACAGGACCAGGCCGCGAGAGCGTTCGAGAACGCCACGGAGATTGAAGGTACTTTGGAGGGGAAGGCGGAGGAGAAGAAGAGCCTCACAGAGGAGATAGAATCACTGTCAAAGAAGTTGAAGGAGTCCGAGGAGGTCTATCTCGGGAAGCTCAGGTCTCTCGAGGGCAAGAAGAAGGAGTTGGAGGAGGTCCACGGGAAGGTCAGCAAACACGACGAGGAGCTGGGCAAGCTCGAGGAGAAGATCTCCGATATGGATAAGACCATCGATGAAAAAGAGGAGAAGCTCCACGAGCTCACCCTCGAGAAGGAGAGGACCGAGGACAAGAGAGACCGGTTAAAGACTGACATATCAACCCTTGAGGAGACGAAGAAGAGTCTCGAGTTCGAGGTCAACGATGCGGACTGGAACATAAAGGAACTGAAGAACGCTGACAAAGGCTCCTCGAAGGAGCTCAGGGAGATACAAGAGCAATTCCACTGCAAGAAGAACTTGGAGGGGAAGTTGGGCCACCAGGCCGAGGAACTGGAAGATGCGATAAGGCGCCTGACAAGGGAGTACAACAGCCTGAAGGCGGAGCAAGAGGCTGCCGAGAGCATAGCCAAAGGATACACAAGGGCAGTTAGGGTGATTCTCGAGGCCCGCGACAAGCGCGGGATCAAGGGGATACACGGGACGATCGCCGAACTGGCCGAAGTGGACCCGAAGTACGAGGTCGCACTGAACGTCGCGGCGGGCAGCAGGATGCAGTCGATCGTGGTGGACAGCGATGAAGTGGCGGCCACTGCGATCAAGTTCCTCAAGGACAACAGCCTGGGGCGGGCGACTTTCCTTCCGCTCAACAAGATGCTCGACGGGAAGCCGAGGGGCAAGGCGATACTCGCCGAGAAGCAAGCACTCGGTTACGCCATCGACCTCATAAAGTTCGATCAGAAGTTCAGGGCCGCGTTCTGGTACGTCTTCGGGGACACTGTGGTCGTCGAGACGCTCGATCAAGCGCGAAAGCTCATGGGCGGCGTCCGACTCGTGACCATCGGCGGGGAGCTTCTCGAAGCCTCTGGTGCGATGGTCGGCGGCACCGTCGAGGCCAGCCAGCTGAAGTTCGGCAACGCCGCGAAGGGCAAGTTGGAGGAGCTCGCTGATCAGCTTCGGAAGGCGACCGAGGAATCTGAGAAGGTGTCGGAGCAACTTAAGACGATTCGTGCAGAGCTCGTCGCTCTGGAGAACCGGATAAGGGAGCTAAGCGGCACCGAGAGCACGAAGGATGTAAGACTGGGAGCGCTGGAGTCCAGGAAGCAGGAGGTCAGGACCAGGCTCACCAAGGCCCTAGAAGAGCTGAAGGCCAAGGGGGAAGAGCTGAGGAAGGTCGAGGAGGGCCTGAAATCGCTTTCGCAAGGTATCGAGACCCTATCGAAAGAGATCGAACAGATGAAGGAGCAGAGGGAGCTGGACAAGAAAATGATGTCCGAGCTCGCTCCGCATGACCTCTCCCAGAGGCTCAAGACGCTCCAGTCGGAGATAGTCGAACTGAGCAGCTTTGTTTCCGAGCTCAAGTCTGAGAGGGAGACAGCTCAGAGCCAGGCCGACCTTGCTATGAAGAGGCTCTCGGACGTGGATGCCCTCGAGAAGGACGCTCACGACAAGATCTGCAAGCTTAAGAAGGAGGCGAAGGAGGCGAGCGCGAAGGAATCCAAGATGAAGGTCGAACTCTCCGGCCTCAAGAAGATCGAGGAGTCGATGGGCAAGGAGATCAACGAGCTCAGGGAGAAGAGGGACTCTTTGTTCAAGAATAAGGTCGCCCTCGAAGGAGAGAAGGACAAGGTCCAGTCGAAGATGGAGACCGCGTCCGACTTCTCCGTCGGACTCACAACGAAGCTGTCTGTGGCGGAGGACAAGTTGAGAGAGTTGGAGGCGGAGATGAAGCAGTACAACGCCGAGATCAAGCCGCCCTTGCCTTCGCTTGAGGCACTGAAGGACACGATTAGTTCCTGCGAATCGGCGCTCGTATCGATGGGCGCTGTCAACCTGAAGGCCATTGACGATTACGGTCAGAAGAAATCACGATATGACGAGTTGAAGAGCGAGACACAGAGACTGGAAGCGCAGAAGAAGGACCTGCTCAAGCTCATGGGCGAGCTCAACGAGAAGAAGAAGGTGGGCCTTTTCAAGGTCTACGACGCGGTCAACGAGAACTTCAAGCGGGCCTACTTCGAGCTGTCCGGCGGAGGGGAGGCCGAGCTGATCCTCGAGAACTCGGAATCACCGTTCGAAGGCGGACTCGTCATAAAGGCGAAGCCGAAGAACGGCAAGGTGCTGAGGCTGGAGGCGCTGAGCGGAGGGGAGAAGAGCCTGACCGCGCTCGCGTTCGTGTTCGCGATACAGGAACACCAGCCCTCGCCATTCTATCTGCTGGATGAAATCGACATGTTCCTCGACGCCATCAACGCGGACATGGTGGCGCATAGGATCCAGAGGGCATCGCAGACAGCGCAGTTCGTTCAGATCTCTCTCAGAAAGGTGACGCTGAACAAGGCGGACCACATCATCGGCGTGACGAAGCAGGAAGGCGGAGTGAGCAGCGTGATCATGAAACCGAATATCGGTGAAATCAACGATTTCCAGGAAGAGCTCAAGGTACCGAACGAGAAGGCTGCGGAGGGCGCGTCATGATCGAGTGCGCGGCCGTAGAGCCGGTGCTCGACCACCTGCTCTTCCACAAAGCCATAATCGACGAGGGCGAAAGGGCGAAGAAGATCGACAGGTACCTCGACATACTGCAGCAATCGAAGGACGGCGTCCCGCTGGCATCTGTCAACCCGCTCGACCAGTCGATACAGCTGGTGTTCGAGCTCGTCCTGTCGAACAACTTTGACCCCTGGGATATCGATCTTATCGAGTTCACGAGGCTGTACGCCAAGAAGATGAAAGAGGAGGAAGTGAACTTCATCATAGCCGGGAAGCTGGTGTTTATGGCCTGGGCGATCCTCAGGCTTCAGAGTGAGAAGGTGCTCGTCACGCACGAGCAATTGGAGGGCGAAGGGATTTTCTGCAGCGACTGGGACTTCGACAACCTCGACGCGTTCCGGGAGGAACCGGCACTGCTCGGCGACTTCTGTGATCTGCCGGAGAGCGTCGAGCTGACTGAGGTCGTCAGGCACAGGGGTTCCAGGCCGGTGTCTCTGGTCGAGCTTCTTGACGCGTTCGACGAAGCGAGGAAGGAGGCGGAGGCGAACGTTCAGAGGCAGCTGCTCAGGGAAGCGATGAAGAAGGCCCAAGGGGTCTTTGATGAGAAGGCGCATGCCGAGGACCTCGAGAAGGACGTGGAGAACGTCTGGATAAGGATACAGCACTGCGGCCCCGGCGCGATCAGGATCGAGGACATCTACAATTGCAGCAAGGAGGACAGGGTCATGGTCTTCGTGTCCCTTCTGTTCCTCGCGAAGATGGGGAAGATATCGCTCTGGCAGGACGACTTTCCGTTCGGGCAGATACTACTCGAGGTCAAGGTGTCTTGGGACATCGGCACCCTCGAGGATGCCGCAGCCCCGCAGGTCGAGGTCGTCGGGACCGAGCTGGCAAGCGGGAGAATGGTGATCTGAGTTGGACCCGGTCCGGGTGGTCGAGTCCGCTTTGTTCTCTTCGAAACCGTTGAAGGTGTCGGAGATGGCGAGCACAGCCCAGCTCTCCGAATCAGAGATCCGGAGCGCGGTCAGGAAGCTCGCGAAGGAGTACCGTGATAGAGGCTCGGTGATCGAGATCGTGAAGATAGGGCCGAAGTACTCCATGCAGCTCCGCAAGGAGTTCACGGAATGCGCCAGACCCTTTACCGAAAAGGAAGTGCCGGACGAGGTGCTCAAGACTGCCGCGATGGTCGCGTATCATCAGCCGGTGCTGCAGAGCGTGCTCGCAAAGGTACTCGGCAGCGACGTCTACAAGGACGTCGAGTCGCTCAGATCGATGGGCCTGGTGAAGGCGAAGAAGAGGGGACAGACGCTCCAGCTCACGACCACGCAGCGGTTCGCCGAGTATTTTGGGATCGAAGGCTCGACGAGGGAAGACATTAAGAAGTGGATGGAGAGCCAACTCAAGAATTGAGGGAGTTGACCAACACGAGAACATGTCGACGTTGTCTGTCCTGCTTGACATCGTCGCAGCGTGCGGGTTTCAAGGAAAGATTTAAATGGTCTTCTCGCGATGACTGGACAAAGTGATAGCATGGTTATGCCACTAGCGTTACTCGAGAAGTCAATGAACCGAAAAATATCGCTGCTTCTGAAGGACAACAGGGTTCTGGAGGGGAAGCTAACCGGTTACGACGACTACATGAACATGGTTCTGGAAGACACCGAGGAACGCACTTCCGACCAGACGAGACGGTTGGGCACGGTCATCCTCAGGGGAAACAACGTCGTCAGTATATCCCCGTTCTGAATTCGCCTGCGTCAACGTTCGAAGAGCCTCTAGCTCAGCTCCAATCCGAAATGATTTTGGTTCGTTACTCTGTTGAGAGTCGCAATGAAGGCAGTGATTCTCGCCGGCGGGCTGGGCACAAGACTTAGGCCTTTGACCTACACGGTGCCGAAGGCGCTTGTGCCGCTCTGTGGCAAGCCCCTGATATCTCACATCGTTGACGCACTGCCTCCATGGATCGATGCCGTTCTTATCGCCGTCAACTACATGAGGGATGCGCTGGAATCGTACTTCAAGGGGCTGGATCTCCCACGGGAGATCATCATGGTCGAGGAGCTGGAGCCGCTGGGAACCGGGGGCGCACTGAAGAACGTCGGAGAGTATCTGGACGACACGTTCGTTGCCTTCAACGGAGACGTCGTATCCTCGATCGATCTTGATGCCATGATGCGCTTCCATGTGTCGTCGGGCGGAGTCGGGACGATCGCCTTGTGGGAGGTCGAGGACCCGAGCGCCTTCGGCGTCGTGGGGATGGGAGAGAACAGCAGGATTGGAACATTCCAGGAGAAGCCCCCGCGGGGCCAGGCACTGTCGAACCTCGTGAACGCCGGCGTGTACGTGTTCGAACCGGACATCTTGGACCAGATAGGGCCCGGAAACGTCTCCCTGGAGCGGCAGATATTCCCCAAAGTTCTGGACAGAGGTCTTTTCGGCTACAGATTCGAGGGCTTCTGGGTCGATTGCGGCACGAGGGAGAACTTCCTTAGGGCCCAGAGGATCCTGATGGATGGGGGCAGGAGGATGATGTCGAAAACCAAGCTGATCGGCGATTCGAAGGTTATTGGTCCGAACTACTTGGATGAAGTCAGTTGCGTCGATTGTAGAGTCGGCCCATACGTCTCGGCCCACAAGGGCGTCGTGATCGGTGAGGGATGCGATGTATCGGATAGCATACTTATGGAAGGAGCCGTGTTAGGTCCCAACTCGATCGTCAAGGGGTCCATCGTAGGGCCGGGTTTCAAGGTCGGACCGGACGCGAGGGTGATCGACTCAGTCGTCGCCGTGCAATGAGCTTGTTTTGGACACTGTGGCTAGCCCTCTGCAATAGGTATTTATTCTGAAATCCGTTTGGGGAACACTGAAGGCGGTTGGGGCCTGCGATGAAGCGAACCGGTCAATTGATTGACTTCACTAGCGGAAGGAATTTCCGCAAGGGCTGGTACGCGTTCATCATCGCTTTCTTCCTCATTTTCGTCATCCTTCCGACCGTCTACATACTCTCCTACGCGTTCACGCAGTGGGGCGCGATTGAGAGCAACGTCCTCGATAAGAAAGAGACCGTGGACGTGATCATGGGAGCGATCGCGGCCTCGTTCGAGATCGCGGCGATCGTCACCGTCATAGACTTCGCCGTCGGTCTGCCGATGGCTTGGATGCTGGTCCGGAAGGAGTTTCGGGGAAAGAACTTCGTCGACACGCTGATAGACATGCCCCTGGCGGTCCCCACCGCAGCCCTTGGATTCTCCAGCGCGATATTCTGGGCCACGACCCCACCGGCTATGAACGCGCCGCCGTTCGCTTTCGGGGCCATAACCTCTCCGATGTTGCTGATAATACTGCTGCACATCGTGTTCTCCTATCCCTATATGGTGCGGTCCCTGGCTGCGATTCTCGAGCAGATCGACGAGACCTATGAGATTGCTGGCCGGACCTTGGGAGCGAGCAAGCTCACCGCCGTGAGGACAATCACCCTTCCGCTGTTCAGGGCCGGGCTCGTCACCGGAATCATATTGTGCTTCTCGAGGAGTCTGAGCGAGACCGGCGGCACGATGATTGCCTTGTCGACGATGGCGAACTCCGCCGGATTCAACACCGGTCCGACCCTCATCGGCACGTGGAAGAAGCTCTCCGGCACGAATCCGGACCTCGTGCCCCAGCTTGCGTTCGTCAGCATCCTTCTGATAATTATGGCGCTTGTTCTGCTCGTCATCCTGAAGCTGGTTGTGATAAAGGTGAGATTGCCCATGGGCAAGGTGTGGCCAACCCCTGAGAAGATACTCAGTCGCGGATTGGTCCCGAAATTCAAGGACGGGTCGGCCGTCTTCTTCCTTGCTATTTTCATCCTCGTTCCTTCCTTCTTCATATTCTCGTATGTTGCGACTTCCTCTGCATCGGTCGGAGACTGGGGGCCATTCCTCAACAGCTTGGGTTACTCCTTCGCAATAGCCGCGATTGTGACCGTTATAGATCTGGGCCTCGGGGTCCCTCTTGCCCTCTTCATTTCCAGGAGCGGATCGAAGAAGCTCAGCCATTCTCTTGACATACTGGTGAACGTCCCGCTGATCGTGCCGACAGCGGCCTTGGGGTTCTCGCTCGGACAGTTCTGGACCGACCAGAGCTTGATACCATCGGTGCCGACGATTCTCATCATCCTCGCCCACGTAGCGTTCACATATCCCCTGGTCGTAAGGAACGTGGCGGGAGCGATTGAGGAGACTGATCCGTCATACGAGGAGACCGCGAGGACTCTTGGAGCGAAGCCGATCCAAGGGTTCAGGCGCGTTCTGTATCCGATGATAAAGAGCTCAATACTGGCCGGGTCAATCATGGCGTTCACGAGGAGCCTCGGGGAAACAGGGGCGACGCAGGCCGTCGTCAGCGACGTCGTCACCGCGCCAGTTTATATCGTAGAACTGGTCAATACAAATCAGTACTATCTGGCGGGTCTTGCGTGCATCATTCTGATAGTTGTATCCTACGCGGCGATGCTGATGCTAAGGTATCTGACGGGAAGGAAGCGGGGGGCCGTCTAGATGCCGAATATCAGGCTCGAAGGCGTCCACAAGCACTACGACGGCATCAGGGCCGCCGACGGTCTGGAGTTCTCGGTCAAGGATGGAGAATACATTTGCCTCCTGGGTCCGACAGGGGCAGGGAAGACGACGGCATTGAGAATCATAGCGGGCTTGACAGAACCGGATTCTGGGAGGATTCTCTTTGATGACAAGGACGTGACGAGCGTGGAGCCCGAGGACAGAAAGGCCGTTCTGCTCTCGCAGACCTACTCACTGTTTCCTCGGATGACTGTCGCTGAGAACATCCTGTTCGGGCCGAACATAAGGAACTGGCCAGAGGAGGCAAGGAAGAAGACCCTCGCCAATATGCTGGATCTTGTTCGGCTCACCCGCCGCTCCGACGCATACCCGAAGGAGCTGAGCGGAGGCATGCAGCAGAGGACGGCCCTCGCGAGGGCTCTCGCCTCGGGAGCCGAGGTCCTACTGCTCGACGAGCCGCTGCGAGCCCTGGATGCGAGGTTGAGAGTAAGTCTGCGATATGAATTGAGGTCCCTCGTCAAATCACTTGGGATTACGACCATCCACGTCACTCACGATCAGGATGAGGCGCTCGTCATGGCGGACAGGATTGCGGTCGTGAGGCACGGCAGGGTGCTCCAGATGGGGACCCCAATGGAGGTATTCGACAAACCGGATTCTCCTTTCGTCGCGAATTTCGTCGGGCAGTCGAACTTCTTCCAGGGGTCGGTCGTGCGGGCGGACGACAGGATCGAGGTCAGGGATGAGCAGGGACGTTCTGCCTTTGCGCGCGCCACAAGGGTGGAGCTTGGAGAGAAGGTCGTCGTTGGGGTCAAGGTGGGAAACACTGAGATAGCGAAGGAATGGGAAGGTTACCTGCAGGGGGTCGTGGAGCGTGTCCTGTTCGAGGGGCGCAACCTCTTCATCGACGTGATGGTCGCCGGACTGGGCCGGTTCTCGTCAAGAATGCCTGCGGGAAGAGACAGGGAGTTCGCCGTCGGGGACAAGGTGTCAATAGGATGGAACCCGGACAAGGCGACAGTGTTCACATTGAAAGACAGAAGTCTGGATGACGAGTTGAGGGTGGAGTAGATGCCTGAGGTTGTCCTGGAGAACATCACGATGCGGTGGGGAAATGTCGTCGCCGCGGAAGACGTCAACCTCAGGATCCACGATGGGGAGTACGTGACGATTCTCGGCCCGTCGGGCTGCGGTAAGACAACGCTGGTCAGGATCATTGCCGGCATCCTGAAACAAACGAAGGGCGAGGTCTACATCGACGGGAAGAGCATGGCCAACGTCCCCACGGAGGAGAGGGACATCGGCTACGTGTTCCAGAACATCGCGCTTTTCCCGCACTTCGATGTTCTGGAGAACGTCTCCTACGGCCCGAGGGTGAGGAACTTCGATAAGGCGGAGTGGGAGAAGATCTCTCACAAGTACCTAGAACTTGTCAAGCTGCTCGACAAGATGGAGATGTTCCCGTCGGAGCTCTGCGGAGGAGAGCAGCAGAAGGTGTCTCTCGCGAGGGCTCTATCGACCGGCGCAAAGCTTCTGCTTCTGGACGAGCCGTTATCCGCCCTCGATGCGAGGGTCAGGGTCGATCTGAGATACGATCTGAGAAGGCTCGTGAAGTCGCTTGGCTTGACGACGCTCCATGTCACGCATGACCAGGAGGAGGCCATGTCGGTCTCGGACAGGATCGTCCTCATGAGGAACGGAAGGATAGTTGAATCTGACACGCCAGAGAACATGTACATGCATCCAAAATCCATATTCTCGGCGAATTTCATCGGCGAGACGAACCTACTCGAAGGTGTTGTCAAGAAGGCCGATGCGGTCTCGACGGTCGTTGAACTGAGAGACGGAACGCTGGTAGATGCGGTCCCGACGGAGTTCAATGATGGAGACCCGGTGGTGGTCTCCGTGAGGCCGGAGAACGTATATCCGGGTGCCGTAGGTCTGCATGCTGTCGTTTATTCCGTGACCTTCGTAGGGACGTACCTGAGGGTCATGGCAGAAGCGGACAGCGATGACAGAGTGGAGTTCGATGTGCCGACCACGTTAGAGCGAGAATATAATAAAGGAGACGATGTTAATCTAACGATAGATAAGAGGTCGACAATCGTCTACGCCAGAACACCCGGAGGAATTGGGGAGGCGACAAGACTTGAGTGAGGCCAGATCTCTGCTGGATTGGTTTGGAAAGCGCCGTGAATCGGTGATCATGAACGAAATCCGCAACCACGCACTGAAGGTAAGGGACACCGTCGCGGAGCTCAATCACGCGGTTGCAGCGGTCGGCGACGGAGAGAAGGACAAAGCTCTCGAAGCGATAAAGAGGCTTCTGGTTTCAGAGAAGGACGCGGACAGACTGGAGAACTCCATTACAGAGGAACTGAGCAAGGGCGATCTTGAGTCCAGGGAGCGGGAGGACCTTCTGCACCTCGTTCGGAGACTGGACTACGTTGCGGACTGGGCGAAAGAGGCGAGCTTGAATCTACAGTTGATACTGGAGGCTAACGTCGAAGTGCCGAGATCGCTCTGGGTCAGCTACCGCCTGATGACGGAGGAGCTTGAGAGAGGCGCCAAGGAGATCAAGGTCAGCATAGACAACCTGGGATCGGACGTGGACACGGTCATGAAGCACGAGAGAGAGGTCGAGGCCAGCGAACATGTTCTGGACGATCTCTACTTTGCCACGAAGAAGGAGATCTTGTTCGCGCAGATGGACCCTCGAGCGATTTTCCTGATGAGGGACATGCTTCACGGCATCGAGAACTCCGCCGACAGCTGCAAGGACGCGGCGGACATGATTCACATCCTTGTTACGTCTCAAATGCACCGCGGAAGGTAAACATGTCGATGGCCAGGAGGCTTTTCGGCACAAATGGCGTCCGGGGAGTCGTCAACGAAGAGATGACCGTCCAACTGGCCATGGATCTCGGTCGGGCGATCGGGACCTACACGGGAGGGAAGATGGCCATAGGGAACGACTCCCGCACCTCCGCGGACATGTTGAAGAGTTCTGTCTGTGCGGGTCTTACGTCCGTGGGTGTCGAGGTCCTTGACGTGGGGCTGCTTCCCACGCCTGCCCTGCAGTTCCATGTCCAGGAGCATGAGTTGAACGGCGGAATCATGATCACAGCATCACACAACCCTCCCGAGTTTAACGGGATCAAGTGTGTGGACGGCGACGGAACAGAGATGCCTCGCTCGAAGGAGGAGGCGATAGAGGACATCTACTTCGACCGTTCCTTCAGATCCAGAACTTGGAGCGAGGTCGGATCGATCAGGAAGATCTCCGGGGCCGTGGCGACGTACCTCTCTTCGGTCGAACGGCACGTGGACGCCGAAGTGATCAGGGCCGCTGGCTTGACCGTCGCATTGGATTGCGCGAACGGGGCCGGTTCCGTCTCCACTCCTTTCCTCCTTGAGTCATTAGGGGTGAGGGCGATAACGATCAACTGCAATCCTCAGGGAACGTTCCCCGGCCATCCGAGCGAGCCCACCGAGGATAATCTCGGGGATTTGATCTCGCTTGTCAAGAACTCGTCGGCCGACATAGGCATCGCGCACGACGGCGACGCGGACAGGACAATATTCGTTGACGATCGGGGTCGCTACATGTACGGCGACAGGAGTCTCGCCCTCGTTGCTGAATCGGTCGTGAGGGACCGCGGAGGCGGCATCGTGGTGACGCCGGTGAGCACTTCTCTTGCGGTCGAGGAGGTGGTCGCGGCCGCGGGCGGAGAGGTCGTCTACACAATGGTGGGTGCGCCGATCGTCGCGAGGAAGATGAGAGAGATCGGGGCTGTGTTGGGCGGGGAGGAGAACGGCGGGCTGATCTTCCCGGAGCAGCAGTATTGCAGGGACGGAGCCATGACCGCCGCGAAGATGCTCGAGATTGTCGCCAAGCGAGGAACGCTTTCCGAGCTCATCGAGAAGCTTCCGGAGTATCACCTGGACAAGAGGAAGGTGCACTGCCCCGACGAACACAAGGCGCGGGTGCTTGAGCTCCTGTGCGAGCGCTTCAGAGAGGAGAACGTGGACCTCACCGACGGCGTCAAGGTGTACATGGACGAGGGCTGGATCCTGATAAGGCCTTCCGGCACGGAGCCGATATTCCGGATAATTTCCGAAGGGAAGACCAGATCCTGCGCACAGGGCTATGCCGAGGACTGTGGGAAGCAGCTCATGGAAATCATCGAAGGCTTGATGAACGACTAGAGTCAAGGCTGCGGGATCGCTACAGCAGCGCCTGGATTAGGAAAATGATACCAAAGATCAGAAACACCGCGCCACTCCCCCATCGTATGTACTGTTTCTTCACCCTCTTTCCGATCTCCCCACCCAGCAGGGCCTCGATAGAGATGATCATCGCGAAGGCCGCTATCGCTCCGATGAAGACCATTAGCGCTTCTCCAGATTCCGCCGACAGTGCTATGATCGAGAGTTGCGTCTTGTCCCCCAACTCCATCAGTTCGACGAGGGTGAAGGACGCGATGAGGCCGCCGCACTTGCCGCTTACAATCTCGAGTCTTCCCCCGTCTTCTTTCTCCGGCATAAGCAAGGTGTGGATCCCTGCCAGAATGAACAAAGCACCGGCCGTTATCTCAACGATCTGTCTTTGGACCAGGTCGAAAAGGACCTCACCGATCAACACGCCGATCGCAGAGACGAGGGCGAGTATCGCGCCCACGAAGACGCTCTGCTTTGAGTGCTTTGAGGATAGGGTAATGACGGCGATCACGGTCTTGTCGCCTATTTCCGTGACAGCGATGAGAACGTATGCAGAGATCAGAGGCGCCAGGTCACATGACCCGCCTCTACTTCATGTTCTTCCAGGCCACTGCGATGACCTCTCTCATCATCCTCGCAGCGAGAGCGGCGGTGTTCCCCTCGTCGTAAGGCGGAGAGACCTCGGTGACGTCGAACCCGACCAATCGCTCGCCGAGCATGCTGATGCATTTCTTCACTTCCATCGGCGTCAGCCCGAAAGGCTCCGGCGTGCCTGTACCTGGCGCGAAGGCCGGGTCGATCCCGTCGATGTCCAGCGTCAGGAAGACCTTCTCCTTCCGGATGATGTTCAGCGCGCGCTTGAATGCGCTCTCCACACCGACATCGTGGATGGTGAACGCGTCGATGAACTCCGGCATCTTCTCGCTCTTCTCCTCGGCCGATATCGACCTCACGCCGAAGACGAGCACGTTCTCTCTTCCTAGATGCTCGGAGATTCTCCTCGTGACGCAGGCGTGGCTGTACTTCAGCCCTAGATAGCTTTCGCGGTAGTCGAGGTGGGCGTCTATCGATATCACGCCGATGTCATCGAACGCTTCAACGACCGGGATCGTCGTCGTATGCTCCCCTCCCATGAAGACTGGGAACTTGCCAGCCTTCACTGCCTTCTTGGCGATGCCCCTCACGATCTCGACCATCTCTTCCGGGGATCCGCATTCCTCCACGTTCCCCATGTCGTTCATCGGGACGTCCGAGAGGTCGACGTCGTGCTCGAAAAGGTACGTCTCGAAGTTGTACGAGGCCTGCCGGATGGCGTTGGGGGCCATCCTCGCTCCGGCCCTGTAGGAGGTGGTCCGGTCGAAAGGAACGCCGCAGATGACGAACTTCGCGTCGTCGAAGGACGCATTGGCATCGGCGAAGTAGATGCCTGCAAGAACCATGTTCATACCCTTGTTATCTTCCGTCTTCCCATCGCAACTAGGTACAATACCTCTTCGCCCGGGTGAAGCTGGCCCTTGAACTCATCGGAGATGCGAAGCTGGAAGTTCTCATACGTGTCCATGTCCATTAGCTGGACCTCGTCCCCCATGAGGGCAAGGACCTGCGCCTTCCTCTTGTCTATGAGAGGCACCTGTACCCTGTGTTTCACTGGGTGGACGAAGCTTCGCTTCTGCTCGTCGAAGATGCCGACAGCGTCTATCCTCGCCTTCGCTTCTCCGTGCTTCCCGGGTTTGGATGTGGAAATTGAGATTATCTTGCAGGGCTCCTCATCGACGAGTATGTAGCGTCCCTCTTTGAGCTCCCTGACCTCGGCCTGCGTCCATGACATGACTATCAGGAAGGGAAATGAGCGTTTCCTTAAATAGTTTGCCTATTGCCTGCGCCTTCTCTCGGGGCGTCTGGGAGGCTCGGGATACTTCTCTTTGATCTCTTCGACGCGCTTCACCAATTCGTCCAGCAGCTTGTCCCCGATGTACTCCCCACGCCAGTAGTCGATCTTAGAGGCAATGGAGGCCTTCGAGGCGAGGGCCCGAGAGATCTTGCCCCGCATCCAGTAGGGCGCCCGGTGGATCGAGGGATGCTGGAAGATGATGCCGTGCTTCGGCGGTCTCTTTCCGCTCCTTAGGTGCAGGAACATCGCCTTCTCGGCACCAAGCAGCTGAACCGTGCTGGACGGGAGCTGTGACAGGCGCTCCAGGCCGCCGGCGAGCGAGATGAGTCTCGCTCCGAGGGTCGCTCCCGCGAGCGTTGTGAGGTTCGGGGCGACCTCCTTCATCCTTTCTGAGATGTATCGGTCCAGGTCCTCCTTCATCGTGTAGAGGTTCGACAAGGACGTCGCGAATGCTTTCAGGACCTCTATGTCCTCCGGCAGAAGCTCTGCCCCGACCGATTCGATGTCTATGTTCATGCTCTTCAGGATTCTGCTCCTCTCCCCGTCCTCGGAGATCGCGCGGGCGTACGTGTCATCCTTCGCGTAGTCGGCCAGTTCTGGGAAGTGCAGTCCATACCACTCATGCAATCTCTCGTTCATGATGTTCGTCGTCTCTATCAGGTCGTCCTCGGCCCTTATCGCCTGGGCGATGCACTTGTCCGGTCTCAGCGGTTCCCTTGTGCGGATCTTTCCTAGCTCTACCATCGCCTTGTGCATCAGGTCGGCCGAGAAGGAGTAGTCCTCGGCCTTTATGAACGAGGAATCGAAGACGACCGGCTTTCCGAGCCTCGACAGCCTAGTATCGGCAACCTTCATCCTCTTCTGGGCGAGCTGCTGCTCGTCCGGTAGTATATCGCCTCTTTGTATCGTTGCGAGCTTCTGCGCTATCGCCTTTGGGTCCTTCTCGAAAAGCAGGTGCTTCCTGACCCTCTGTTCGTCGCAGAGGAAGACGCCGAACCATTTCGTGACGAGAATCATCGGATGTAAATGTGGAAGCGGCTTATTGTTTCTGTCGACCGAGGGATGATAGGATCTTGGATACCTCTTCACTGGTCAGCTCCTTCGTCCCGCCAAGCCCAGCAGACGTGACCTGGAGGGCGGCGGCGAACTCCAGCGTCTCCATCCGATGGAACGCTTCCGCGAGGTCCTTCCCCACGGTGATGGCGCCGTGCCGCTCAAGAAGGAACGCGTTCGCGTCGTCCATCGGCTCAATCAGCTTGCTTGCGAGTTTTTCGGTCCCCGGCGTCTCGTAGGGAACGAGCGGTACCTTGCCGAGGATCAGCACGCTTTCGGGCGTCAGCGCCGTTTTCAGGGGGATTTTGGCGACGGCGAGCGCGGTGCAGTATATCGGATGAGTGTGGATCACGGCCGCGACGTCATCCCTGCGCTTGTAGAATGCGGAGTGGAACGGCACCTCTATTGATGGCCTCCCACCTCCGATCGGCATTCCCTCCGAGATCGACATCTCGATCAGATCGCCCTCCTCAAGAAACCCCTTGCACGCGCCGGAGGGTGTGATGAGCATCCGGTCCCTCTCTATCTTGGCGCTCAGGTTCCCTGCCGTGCCGAATGTGAGCCTCCTTTCGTAAAGGAGCCTGCCGTACTCGACAAGTTCCTTGCGTGCGATCCTCTCAGGCTTCAGGAGCGTCACCTCTTATCCCGTGTATATCCTTCGGCGATAGAACGCCGACCTCGGTCATGAACCCCTTCACATACTCGCTCGGCGTCACGTCGAACGCGGGATTCAGCGCCGGCGACCCTTTCGGAGCGATTCTCGCACCCTCGATCTCCGTCACCTCCTGCTCATCCCTGTTCTCGATCGGTATCTGCCCCCCGGAGCTGATCGAGAAGTCGAAGGTGGAGACAGGCGCTGCGGCGTAGAACGGTATCCCGATCGTCTTAGCCAGCACCGCCTTCTCGTACGTCCCGATCTTGTTGGCAAAGTCCCCGTTCGCTGCGATCCTGTCAGCGCCGACGATGATAATGTCAACGTCCTTCTGCATGAAATGCCCGGATGCCCCGTCCGTTATGATCGCGTGAGGTATGCCTTCGTTCACGAGCTCCCAGGCGGTCAGTCTCATGCCCTGCAACCTCGGTCTGGTCTCCGAGACATAGACGAAGATCTTCTTTCCAGCATACCACGCCATTCTGATCGGTGCGAGGGCGGTCCCGACGTCTACGGACGCGAGGGCACCGGCGTTGCAGTGCGTCATCACCCTGTCCCCGTCCTTTATCAGTGCCGCGCCGTGCTCCCCGATCGACGAGCAACGCTGCACGATGTCGTCAGCGTACTTGTTCCCGGCATAGATCGGATCGCACCCGGAACCTATCGATCTCAACATGTGATCGACGGCATAGAAGAGGTCGTTCGCGGTAGGTCTCGCGGCCTTCAGCGTCCTCGCGGCTTCGTTCAGGTCCATTCGTTCGAGCGCAGCCAGGGTCATGCCATATGCAGCGGCGGCGCCTATCGAAGGCGCCCCCCTGATGGTCATGTTCTTGATCGCCGCGGCCACATCCACGCAGTGGCTGAATTCGACAATCTCGAAGCGATGCGGGAGCACGTGCTGGTCGATCATCCTCACTCTGCCTTTCTCGAACCAGACCGCCCTATAGTCCTTCGATCCACCTTCGGAGACTACCCTCAAATCCTCACGCCGAGGAGATGTCATTCGCAACTAGAAAAACATTGGTCTACGACCACATCCATCTTGGGTGGATGGACTGACTTGATGGATGAACCATCCATGGCATCTTTTATTATCGTTGATGCGATTGTTAATCCTCAGGTCTGTCCAAATGGAAGAAACCCCTTCCTTTGATGTGTATTCGACCGCGACTGGTCTGAAGCAGATATCGAACCCGATCCGCCAGAAGATTCTCAACGAGCTTCAGAAGAGGGAGATGAGTCTTAGTGAGATCGCGGCTCTCACTGGCAAGGCCCAGTCGACGCTCTCTAGTCACCTGGATGAACTGACCAGGGAGGGTCTCATTGCCTCACGGGGGGATCCCGAGGACAATCGCAGGAAGATCTTCTACCTAACGTCTAAGCCCATCGGTGGATCGGTCGTCCCGAGGGAGGATCTCAAAGAGGTCGTCGAAATGACGATAGCGAGGTCGATCGGGACACCCAGCACATTCTTGAAGGGGGTCATAAGGTCAATAATCATCGGCATGCAGGCCATCGGCCTCAGGATGGATCCGATGCTGAAGGACATCGGGAAGATGATCGGGGCGGAGATCTCGAAGCGCATGAAGTCCGACAGTATCGAAGGGCTGATAAAGGAGATCCAGATCTTCTACGGTGAACACGAGCTCGGGGAGGTCTGCGTTTACTCTGTGAAGCCGCTGAGCTTGGTAATAAGGGACGAGTACGACTGCCACAAGACACCTGAGGCAGGCAAGACTTTGTGCCTGCTGAACGAGGGCATACTCGGTGCGATCTTCGAGAGCCGAACCGGCATGGCCCTGAAGGTCAAGACGAGCACGGAGTGCCTCGCGGACGGGTTCAACCACTGCAGGATCTACATCGAGCCTGCTACGAATCCGACGTGAGTGCTTCAGCTATTGAACGAATGGAAAAATGAGAGAAGAAATAGAAAAGAAATGCACGCCATTTGTCTAAGGCGTGTATTTGAACGGGTGCCTTACCGACTCCTTCTGGTAATCGATCTCTTCCAGGGTCGGCCTGCCCTCGATGGCCTTTCTGATCGCGTATCTCGCGGCCTTGTAGTTGTTGACCTTGACCCTGAGGCGGTTCGCGGCCGCAGGGTGCACGAACACATTCGCGATCAGGACCACATCGTCCAGCATATCCTTCGGTAGGAAGCCGTCCTCGATGCTCGCCTCGATGGCCCACTTCAGCCCCGCGACCGCGTGGACGTAAAGGAGCTCTTCCTGCTTCTTCGTCCTCGTTGTGATAGTCGGGACCAGAAGGGTCCTCGGGTTGTCGTGCACGATCCGCATCTTTCCCGCGCCCGCGTCGGCCTTCAGGGCGCTCTCGATCGCGATGTCGACCGGGCCCCCCCTCATTCCGATCAGCAGGTCGGTGTGCGCTATCTCGTGATACGGAGGACCTGCGTATCCTTCCCCAACCTTCAGCGAGAAGTTCTCGACGACCCTCGGGGTCTGCGGAGTAGCGGGTACCTTCGTGTGGATCTTCTTGTTGCCGAGGACGTATGTCGTCTCTCGGGGCTTGATCTTCCCCAGCACCTCGAGCTCGATCCTGAGCTCCTCCCTGTCCTCGTGTCTGAAGGCATCGCCGGGCATTGTAGGTCTCCTAGACTGACCGACGTCGTGTCCCATCATCCAGAGTCCCTCCTTGACCGACTGGTTCCCGCTCGTCCTCGCGACGATCCTAACAAGCTTCTGTATCTTCTGCTGCAGCTGCCTCGCCTGTTCGATCTCTCCCTTCTGGACATGCTGGTAGATTTTCTGCCATATGTCCGGTATGAGGTTCGCGCTGGCGAGTATGAGGCCATCGGCCCCGCAAAGAAGCGCCGCGGTCCCGACCTCGTCGTATCCGCACAGGATGTTGATCTTGGTCCTTATCTTCTCGAAGAGAGCTGTCATGTATGGCATGTCGCCGCTCGAGTCCTTGACGGCGATGACGTTGTTCAACTGCGCCAGGCCTTCGGTCGTCCACCATTGTTGGTGCACGCCGGCGCACTGCGGTATGTTGTAAAGTATGATCGGCAACCCTACTTCATTCACCGCGTCGAAGTGCTCGTAGATCTCCTTCCAGGTGGGGTTGAAGTAGTATGGCGTGACGACGAGCGCTGCCTTAGCACCCATGTCCATCGCTCTTTTCGTCAGCACGACGGTGTTCCTGGTTCCGCTGGCGCCGGTGCCCGCTATGACAGGCTTCCTTCCGGCGACCTGGTCGATCACGATCTCGAGCGATCTCATCCTCTCCTCATCGGACAAGTAGACGAACTCTCCTGTCGTCCCTGCGACGACGAACCCGTCCACGTCCCTGATCTGGAACTCGACCAGCTTCCTCAGGGTCTCCTCGTCCATCGACTCGTCCTTCTTGAACGGGGTGACTATCGCCGGATATACTCCCTTGAGCCAGTCAACCCTGGGCATCTATGCCACCCCCATGCTGAACGCCATGTCGATCGCGTTAATGGTCGCGGCGTAGAAGTTCTTGTACAGGACAGCCCTGTCCAGAGCGTTAGGGTGAACGAACGCTTTCGTGAGCATGACATGAGTGTCGATGATGGAGGCGGGGATCACTCCGGCCTGGACCTTGTCCGCAATCGCTTTCGCGATGCCGGCCTGCGCAGGACCGTACATGATGTTCGCCTGCCTCAAGTTCTTCAGCTCGACCGCTGGAACAATCAAGCAGCAAGGCTTTGCCGCCAGGTTCGGCTCCAGCACGCTCGGCAGCGCCTCGTATCCCCTGCGGATATACACGAGTTGGCTCGCGAACGAGACTCCTACCGGTCCTACTTTCTGTCCGGCGACCAGGTCGATCGTGACCTTGTCGATCCCCGTGCCGGCGGAAGAACTGCCGACGAGTATCTTCTGCGCCTTTATGTCGCTCTGGCCTATCCCTATGTCCTCGAATCTCTTGTCGATGGGCATCTCGGGGTTCTCGAAGGTCGGCTGCGACGGCGGCACCTTTCCAATCTTCTCGAGCTCGAGCCTTATCTCTTCCCTGTCCTCGTGCAGGATGACACCCCCCTCCTTCAGCGGGGAGCGTGCCTTGCCCATGTCGATGCCCATGTATTTCAGAGCGATCTTCACCGGGACCGGGCCTCCGTACCTGCAGAAGATGCGGGAGAGCTTCTGAACCGTTAGCTGATGATTCCTGGCGGTCTCAATATCCCCGGCCTGCATGGCCTTGAACACCTTCTGCCAGACATCAGGGTACACCTGGGCGCTGGCGAGGATCATGCCGCTACATCCGCCCGCAAGGGCCGGGAGAACGACCTCATCGTGACCGACGACTACGTCGATCATGCCGTGGACCTTCTCCAGAACCTCCATCGTGTAGGTCAGGTTGCCGGACGAATCCTTAAGGCCGACGATGTTGTCGATCTCCGCCAGGTCCTCGATGACCCTCCGCGGCAGGTATCCTCCGACGGTCTGAGGTATGTTGTACATGATGACCGGAAGATCGCACTGCCTGGATATCTGATAGAAGTGCTCGTGGATGCCCTTGTCCGAGGGGTGCAGGAAGTAGGGGGTGACGACAAGGCAAGCGTCAGCGCCTGCGTCCTTGGCGTACTTCGTCAGATCGATCACGTGCTTTGTGCACGGGTCTCCCGTCCCTGCGATGACGGACTTCTTGCCGTTGACCTCATCAATGCAGATGTCGAAGATCTTCTTCCTCTCCGCGAAGGTCAGGTATTCGAATTCACCGGTAGTGCCGCAAGGCACGAATCCGTCCACGTGGTCGAATGTGCTCCTTACGAGCGATCGAAGAGCCTGCTCGTTGACCTCCTCGTTCTTGTCGAAAGGAGTCACTACGGCGGGGTAGACCCCTTTGAGTCTGAACTTCTTGTTCATAAGCTCAACCTGTCGGCAGAATGGGAAAGATGCATATTAAGTTAAGCGAAGCACGACACGCTACAAGAGACCTGGAAGGAGAGGCCAGATCCCATGGCACTCGTTCGGAGAGCGTTCCTGGGCGTTCATTCTCCTTTTCTTACGATCAGCAATCCGGTGATCAGAAGCACCCCATCAAGGACGAGCAGGAACGGCGTGAGCCCCGGGGCGCATTGGGTCGAGACGACCGATGCGAGAACGCCGACGAGAAGAGCAAGGATTCCGACTATGACGCTCCCCCATCCGTACAATTCTGGATCGGCGTAATCTGCCATCAACGAGAAAGGGCTCTTGATTGAAGGCGGAATTCGCGAGAGGATCGTTGCGAGTCAGCCTCAGTAGGATGAGTACTTCAGAGGAGACAGATTACTTCTTGAAAGAGATCCCGGGTGCGGTCGGCAAGCTAAGAAGCATATCATCACTCACTTCTTGGGAATGATTGGCTCGGAACATTACGCAGACATGATATCGGCAATACTTCGTGGCCGCTGTTGTCCGATTAGTCCGCTCACCAAGGCCAGAATTTCAAATTAGGGAGTAATCTTATTTAAAGATGACTCGCTTATTCTCGCCTATAGGTCGTTGCATGAAGATAGAGATCCCCGAGTCTCTGAAGGTACAGCACAAGGAACTCCATAAGGCACTAGCTAGCGCCATGAAGGCCGGAGGGAAATTAGGGAGTGCAGCAAAGAAGGTCGCAGAGGTCCTGTATCCGCATTTTGAGAAGGAAGAGGAATACGTGTTGCCGCCTCTGGGACTGCTCAAGACCCTTGCGACCAAGAAGGTCGATTTGGAAATGAGAGAAGTGCTCGACATGACGGGCAAGCTCAAGTCCGGGCTCAACCAAATGCTCGAAGAGCACAAGGCGATAGTCCTTGCACTTGAGGATTTAGCGAAGGTCGCAAGGAAGGAAAAGAAAATGGAGTATGTCAGATTCGCGGAGAAACTGAAATTGCACGCCCTCAACGAAGAAGAAGTGCTGTATCCAGCCTCGTTGTTGATTGGGAAGTACGTTGGAATGAGGGTGGAGCTTCTGGAGTACGAGCATCACTCCGCAGGATGTTGCTGACGAAATCCGGCATGAGTCGGACGATCCAAGGGACCATTGCACATTAATAGCAAGTGCAGAGACTATCGAAGCGGAAAAAAGAGTGGGCTCACCCGGATTCGAACCGGGGAACTTCGCCGTTCGGACCCCAATGCAGGAGATGTCAGGGCGACGTCATAACCACTAGACCATGAGCCCAACTGGATTTGCGGATATGTGTTAGTTCTCTATATGTTTTTCGCATGATGTCCGTTGACAAATGGAAGCCGATGGGAGCCATGCTGGTGTTGGTATGTTACGACTCAAATAGCAGAAGTCCTCACAACATGCCTCAAGAAACCTCTTTATTGTAAGACTTCTTTCGCGGCATCATGGTAAAGCAAGTCCACGCGGCCCACATCCTCGTGAAAGAAGAGGCAAAAGCGAAAGAGCTGCTCGCGAAGACGAAGGCGGGCGAGGGTTTCTCCGAGCTCGCAAAGAAGTTCTCGACGTGCCCCTCAAGCAAGAAGGGCGGGGATCTCGGATGGTTCGGCCGGGGCCAGATGGTCCGCGAGTTTGAGAACGCCGCCTTCGACGGGGAGAAGGGCAATGTCGTCGGTCCGGTCAAGACGCAGTTCGGCTGGCACTTGATCAAGGTGCTCGAGAAACGGTGAAGGCCCCTTCGATTATTGTCTAACTTGCAGCCCGCAACCTATTAATCCTAGACGGATATTCAACCGATTAGGATTCAGATGCCAGAGATACTTCTGTTCACGAAGCCCGGCTGTCAGAAATGCGACTACGTCAAGGAGAAGATGCCGAAGGACATAGGCGTTCAAATCGTCGACATGTCTTCGGCCGAGGGGCTTGCCGAGGCGGCGTACTTCGAGATACTGGACAGGAACGCTCCGATCCTAGCTGTCGACGAGCGGTTGTTCGAGGGCGCGATTTCCATCCTCAAGAAGCTGCGGGCCCTCCAGCAGGGCAATGGCGAAAGTTGATTATTCTCTGAACCTTTCTTGAGGCGGAATGATAGCTCTCGGGATTGAGGGTACCGCCCATACCGTCGGCGTGGGGATAGTCGACGATTCGGCGAACATCTTGGCGAACGAGATCGCGATGTACAAGCCTGAGATGGGCGGCATACATCCGAGGGAAGCGGCGAACCATCACGGGGAGAAGGTGGCCCCCCTCATCGAGAAGGCGCTGAAGACTGCCGCGGTCGATGCTTGCGACCTCGACATGGTCTGTTTCTCACAAGGGCCTGGTCTGGGGCCCTGTCTGAGAACTGCCGCGACGGCCGCAAGAGCCCTCTCACTGTCGCTTGAAATCCCGATCATCGGCGTCAATCATTGCATCGCCCACCTCGAGATAGGAGTGGCGAAGACACCGGCAAGTGATCCGGTCCTTCTCTACGCATCCGGCGGCAACACACAGGTCATCGCCTTCGCCAACGGGCGCTACAGGATATTCGGTGAGACGCTGGACATCGGAGTCGGGAACATGTTCGACAAGCTCGGAAGGGAGATCGGCCTCGGATACTACGCAGGGCCGAAGATCGAGAAGCTTGCCCTCGAAGGCAAGAAGTTCCTTGAGCTGCCGTACTCGGTCAAGGGCATGGATATGGCATTCTCCGGCATAATGACGGCTGCATTGTATCTCAAGTCGAAGGGCGAGAGCCTCGAGGACATTTGTTTCTCGGTCCAGGAGACCTGCTTCGCCATGCTCACGGAGGTGACGGAGAGGGCCATGGCCCACGTCGAGAAGAACGAGGTGCTGCTCGGCGGAGGCGTTGTTCAGAACAAGCGGCTCCGAGGGATGGTCGAGAAGATGGCGGAGGAGAGAGGGGCCGCTATGTACGTTCCCGAGGCGAGACTGTGCATCGACAACGGCGCTATGATTGCCTGGACCGGCGTTGTCATGTACAAGTCCGGCATCAGGATGACGATCGGCGACACACAGATACGACAAAGGTTCAGGACCGACGACGTCGAGGTCACTTGGCGGGACTAGGTTGCTGACTTCTTCGCTTTCTGTGCGCCTACCAGTTCGTTCAATTTCTTGAGTAACTCTTCTTCCTTCCCCTTCGCCATCGTCGCCCCGCTAGCGATCGCGTGCCCGCCCCCGATCCCCCCGACGGAAGTCGCGGCCTCTCTCAGGCCGGTGGAGAGATCGACACCTTTCGCAAGTATGTCGAACGTCGCCCTTGACGATACCCTCGTGCTCTCTCCGACGACCGAAAGCGCGATCGTCGGCTTGTCCTTGTCCCCTAGGTACTGCATGGTCAGCCCGCACACCATCCCTGACAGACTGGGATTGTCGCTGTAGAAGTACTGTATGTGTTCCATCTTCGACAGGCCCTTGCCCTCTATATTCTGGATCGAGACAAGAACGCTCTTCTTGTAATCCTTCCTGAGCCTCGCCGCCTCCTCCATCGACTTCGCGTCCCTCATCGCATAACCTAGTCCTACGCCTTCGTGGTTCGTCCTTCCGCATGCGTTGAACAGCGATGCGAGGTCCGATGCTGATACCTTCCATTCTGAGAAGTAGTATCTGTCTGTCGAGAGCTCCTCCAGCGTGCTGAGCGAGCAGCCCTGCTTCAGAAGCATCAGAGTGAGCAGCGAGGCGAGCTTCCTCTTCATGTTCTCGTTCAGACCCTCAAGGCTCGCGTCCTCCGGGACGCCGGCGTCCGTGAGGAGGTCCTTCGCTCCCTTCTCGTTGCCGCTCACGCCGATGATGTAGGGATCGATGGACGACGAGAGCATGTGCTTCAGGGGTCCCGGCGGAAGCAGGGAGCCCTGCTGGACCTCAACGATGTTCCTCTTGATTCCTTCCTGGAGCAGGTATGCGTTCACGCCGCTCAAGCCCCGGATGTGCTGCCTGTCCCCGACGACGCCCCCGAAGGCTATCGGGAGGAGGGCCCAGTTGGCCTCGCTCATTCTTGCGGCAAGAAGCATGCTGACCGCACTTGCTGAGCAGCCCGTCATGCCGTCGATTCCAGACAAGTGAGGGTTGACGTAGATGACCTTCTCCGAATCGCCTTGCAGCGAATGGTGGTCTAGGACTATGACCTTGGAGTCGATGGCTTCCAGTTCCTTTAGGTAGCTGCTTCCCATATCCGCCATGACAAGGCACTCGGACTTGTCCGTGGTCATCGATCTTATGACCTTCTCGTCGAGGCTCTTGACCAGGGTAGCTTGGAACTTCTTCCTCTTCTGCAGCAGAGCGCTGCATATGATGCCAGCTGACGATATGCCGTCTGCGTCGTAGTGCGATATGACCCTTATCTCAGAATGCTTGTCGATCTCAGCTGCCGCGCTGGAAATGCGGGAAAGAAGCTCTCTCGGGAGTTCCACCGCTCCCTCCATCTTCCTCACTCTATCTGCAGTTCTGCGGTCGCCAGAGAGTAGGTCCAGGCAGCCGGGAGAATGCCCATCCTCTTGTAGTATTTCACGAGGCGCCTGATCCTCGATTCGATCAGTTGCAGGCTCCTCTTAGTGGCGTTGTCCTTGGGATTCTCCGTCATGTGAGTGTCGACGTTCAGTGCCTTTCTCATGAGCGCTGTGAGATCGTCGGGGATGTTCGGCGTCAGGTCGTTCTCCTTCATTATCTCCATGACGCTCTTTCCCGTGGCGAGCCTCACGTTCGGAACGGCGTGCTCGTCTCTGAGAACAAGTCCTATCTTTGCCGCCGGGAGTCCGTCCTTCGCTAGCTTCATGATGAGCTTCTCGACCTCATCCTTGCTTTGAGTGACCCATGCGGGATTCTCGCTGATCAAGGGTCTTTTCGACCCGGATTTTCCCTTCCGTCTGGCATGTATGCGCGCCATCGTTATCCTCCGTTTCAAAGTTCATTATTCGGCGGCGAAGTGGGAGCCAATTCTCCTACTACTATATAAGGGTTGAGAGGTCCTAAATCCTCTTCGCTTCGACTGCTCTGTCCTTCGCCCAGCAGAGCACTTCCGCGTACTCGTAGCCCGGGAAAGCCAATTCCGATGGCAAGGAATCGAACGGCTTCCATTCCATCTCCCCCTCTCCGATTTTCTCGCCCACCTTGCCGGTGTAGACGAACCCTCCGGGCACCTCTTCTTTCGAGAACGGAATGAACTCGTGGCCGACCTCCTCTCTGAACTCCCGGAAGATAGCCTCGTCGTCTGTCTCGCCGGCCTTCACTTTACCCCCAGGCATCTCCCATCCCCCGCGCTCCTCGTTGCGGACCATCACGAACTCGTCGTCGATGAAAGCAACCGCGTAGACGAATCTCATTTTCGCTCCACCGCGATCATCGCGTGGTCCTTCTCGAAAGGCTCCAGTGGGACCACCTCCACGACCTTGAAGCCCTGCATCTTGAGACTCGACTCCGCTTCCCTGAAGACCCTCTCCGGGGACTTGGTGACGTCCTCCGACCTTGCCTTGATTGCGATCATCCCGCTGTCCGCGCCGAACGCCTCCATGTTCCTGACGAGAATGGAGGTCTGGTTCTTTTGGGCCACATCTTGGTAGACGGTTTGGACATTCTCGACCATCAATTTGTAATCCTCGGGCCTAGTCGCGTCGGCGAGAATCGGGACCATGTTCTTCCTCTTCTCGCAGAGCACTACCAGATCCCTGAACGACCTGGGTGATATCTCGACGCAGTATACCGCACCATTCGTCACGATGTCGGATACATGACTGGCCGTCGTCCCGCTCGCCGCCCCGAGGTAGAGGACCCTTGTATCCTCCGAGAAAGGGAAGAACTTGCCCCCCAACTTGAGGTGGGCCGCGAGCTTGCTCCTGCTTGGCATCCACTCCCTGTACTCCGCTTCTCCTTGCGAATATAGCCTCTCGCCGTAGACCCTTGAAGTCGGCAACATGTTCTTCGTGAACAGTCGGTCGGAGTCGGTGAACACGCCCTTGAACTTCGTCTCCCTGATCCTGATATCTGAGCCCATTCGTCCGAGAGAGCGTATCGTCGAACTTAAATTCTGCTATTTCCTCCACTACCTCCGTGGCCGAGGAGGACCAGGGCAAGAAGATCGAGGAGCTCTCGAAGAGGATAGGGGACCTTGAGGGCTCCCTCCGGGACGTGACCAGACCCTATTCGGAGCTGGTCGGCCAGCTGGCGCAGTTCCAGGACATAGTGCAGAAGTACTTCCGGCTTCTCGACCTGTACCAGAAGCACGGCGCCATTTCGATCGACGTCATCCTTCCAGAGGTAAAGGACCCGATCTCCAAGGAGATCATGAGGGTCCTCATGGACAGGCCCGGGATGAACATCTCCCAGATCACCGAGGAATTGAGGAACAGGAAAGGAAGCGCCTCGAGGCGGATCGTCAGCGCAAGGCTCGAAGGCCTGGTCGAGAAGGGCCTTCTGGTCGAAGAGACGGGCAAGAAATCGAAATCGTACAAGATCTCCGAGGCGGTGGTCAAGAAGTGGTCACAAGTGCTCGGATTATCGAAGTAGAGTGAACAACAGTGTTCCTTCTAGCGTGAAACACTAGGAGGAATGGGAAAGGATGAAGAAGGATGCGGCGGTGCTGCTCCGCCTGACTGACGGTGGAAGGAACGACACGGAGAAGAAGAGAGAAGCTGCGAGAGCGAATCTGTACATGATAGGGATGATGAGATAGGGAGGTAGGAGAAATGCCAAGCGATAATATGCCGGATGTAGGTCAATTGAAGGAGTTGTTCAAGGTGCTTTCGGACAGCGTGCCTGAGCTCCTTGAGAACGTGACGAAGGTCCTCTACGAGGCGAAGAGCGGAGAGGAGTTCGGGAAAGCGGTCGCCGGGTTCTACCAGGCGATGGTCTCCACAGGCATGAGCAAAGAGCAGGCCTTTGCACTGACTAAGGAGTACATGTCGAACCTCAGTATCGGAGGTCTCCTGAAAGGAATCACTAGCGGAGCTACCGGAGGCCGCGGCGAGGAAAGCGACATCGGGAAGAGGATAAACGAGAAGATACGGAAGGAGATGGAAAAGGAATTCGATGAGAAATGAGCATCAGGTTGGAGCGGGAGGCGAGGGAGCGGTGATATTGGTCGTCGCGGCCTATGCCCCCTCCCTCGTCCTCCAGATCATCTTCTCGTATCTCAGGGCGAAGAGGAGAGCGAAGGCCGCCGCCAGAGAGTTCTTCGATGCAATGGTCAAGGGAGGCGTGCCGAAGCAAGAGGCGAGATCGCTGACCGAGGTGTACTCCTCATCCGTAAGCTTTCGGAAGATGATGAGAGATTACGGCCTCGCGGGAATGGCTGGCAGACTGGTGAGACGGTCTTGATTCCTTCGAGATGCACCTTACCAACGTTCTCCTAGACACCAAGATCGTCACGGGTCAATCCCGCAAGCGCGTCCTTGATCGGAGTGCCATTCTCATTCATGTTCCTGTTTCCAGTGGGCGAGCCCTGGGCTCTCAGCCTGTTGTCTCTGGATAAAGATATAAGGCCCTGATAACGTTCTCTCGGCGATGCGTGAGATACTAGATAAGATATCGAAGAAGGTCAGTGACGCGATCTGCCATATTCCTCGGTCCTCTGACATAGGCGAAGAGATCTACATGGGGGCTGACGGCACCCCGACCTGCCGCATCGACAAGGTCGCCGAGGATGTCGTGCTCGAGACCCTCGACGATATGAAGCTTCCATGGAACGTGCTGAGCGAGGAGGCGGGTTTCGTGGACAAGGACGGGGACAAGACCCTCGTCGTGGACCCGATCGACGGTACGCACAACGCCCTGCTCGGCATCCCGTTCTACAGCGTCTCGCTGGCCGTGGGCGCATCCTCCATGTGTAACGTGGAAGCCGGTCTGGTCAGGAATCTTGTGACCAATGAGGTGTTCTACGCTCAGAAGGGGATGGGGGCCATGAGGGGT
This sequence comes from uncultured Methanomassiliicoccaceae archaeon, assembly GCA_964544915.1. Taxonomy (GTDB): domain Archaea; phylum Thermoplasmatota; class Thermoplasmata; order Methanomassiliicoccales; family JACIVX01; genus JAJRAG01. The sequence continues at coordinate 41,694 of CAZJDY010000030.1, forward strand.
AAGACCAGGCTTCAGGTCCGCAGCTTCTCCGCGGACGAGTCGGCCTTCCTGGTGTATCTGGGCAAGTATGCCCACAATGACAGTATGAAGATCGCACGGATTCCTGCGCGAACAAGGTCCTTGGGCTGCGCGTCCCTCGAGATGTGCATGGTCGCGGAGGGGAAGCTCGACGCATATTACATGAACTGTGAAGTGCATGAGAAATCGATAAGGATCGTCGATATCGCCGCCAGCGCCCTGATACTGAGGGAGGCCGGAGGAAAACTCGTCGATCTGGAAGGCAGGGACTTGGACATGCCTTTCGACCTGAAGGCGAGGAGCAACTTCCTTGCGTTCGGGGATCCAGAGGTCAAGAAGGTGATATTGTGAGATTCGGAATCACCGCGAACGTCGATGTCCCGGATGCGATGAACATCTGCAATAGGGTCCTGAAGGCGCTGGAAGGACACGAAGTGCTTCTCGAGACCGGATTGGCCAAGAAGCTCGGGAAGAAGGGCAAGCATGTTCGCGAGATGGATGTGGACGTCCTCATAACCGTGGGCGGGGACGGGACGATACTGAGATCGCTGCAGCGCAACCAGGCACCGATCTTCGGCATAAATGCCGGCGTGCTGGGATTCCTTACGGAGATTCCTGCGAAGGATATCGATGCTGGTATCCGGAAAGTGATAAAGGGAGAATACGCCATCGACGAGCGGTTGAAGCTCAAGACGACCGTCGGGGGGAAGAGGCTCTTCGACTCGGTGAACGAGACGGTCGTGCACACTGCTAACATCGCTAAGATCCGTCAGTTCCAAGTCTACGTAGACGACCAGATGATCATGGATGTTCGTGCGGACGGGATCATCGTCGCGACTCCGACAGGATCGACCTGCTATGCGATGAGCGTCGGCGCGCCGATCATCGACCCCAGGGTGGACGCGGTCGTCATCGCTCCGATGGCTCCGTTCAAGTTCGCCGCGAAGCCGATCGTCGTCCCGGCGACCAGCAACATAAAGCTGAAGCTTGAAAGGCCCAAGCCCTGCGTGATCGTCGTGGACGGGCAGGAGATGCACAAGATGAACGGAAACGAGATGGTCGAGCTGACCGTCTCGGAGAACAGGGCGCGTTTCATAAGCTTCGGAAGGGACTTCTACGCGAGGCTGAGGGACAAGCTCATGGGTTCCTTATGACGGAAGGGAAGCGCAGGAAGGTCTGGGGGATCGAGGAGGACCTCCTCGAGATGATCAACGAGTCGGCTAAGGACACCTACCCCAACGAGTTCCTCGCGACGCTGAGGGCCGAGAAGGGCGTCGTCACCGAGATCCTTCTGCTTCCAGGGACACTATCCGGAGAACGCTCCGGTACGTTTCATCTGAACATGCTCCCGATCGATCTGAGCGTCGTCGGGACGGTGCATTCGCACCCTTCCTTCAGCAACAGCCCCTCTGAGGCGGACATCTCGTTATTCGGCCGTTTCGGCAACACCCACATCATCACATGCGTACCCTTCGACAAAACGAGCTGGAGGGCGTACAACTACAACGGAGAGCAAGTGGAGCTGGAAGTGGTCTAGAGGACCTTACTGTCCGGGCCTACGTTCCCCCGCGCCAGCGCACCCGGTCCGATGACCGTATTCTCCCAGATGATCGTCCCGGAGTCCAGCATGCTGTTGATGCCAGTCTTGACATCGTCGCCCATGATGACGCCGAGCTTCCTCCTCTCCGAGTCGATCGTGCTCCCTCCGAAGGAGACCTTGACTGTCATGCCGTCGAACCTCAGGTTCGCGACCTTCGTCCCTGCGCCGAGATTGCACCTCTCCCCGATGATGCTGTCGCCGACGTAGTTGTGGTGTGGAACATGGGTCCCGGCCATGATGATCGAGTTCTTGACCTCCACCGCGCTCCCGATCCTGCACTTCGGGCCTAGGCAGGTGGACGGACGGATGTGGCAATTCGGGCCGACGTCGCAACCCTCCGAGATGTATGCTGGACCCTCAACGTAGCTCCCGCTGCGGACCCGCGCTCCCTTCTCCACGACGACCTCTCCGATGAGTCTGGCGCCTTCTTCGACCGTGCCCTCGATCCTGCCTCTTATCCTCGACATGAGGATCTCGTTCGCCTTCAGGAGGTCCCAGGGCCTCCCGACGTCTATCCAGTCGCCCTTTAGCTTGTGGATGAGGACGTCCTCGGACTTGGCCATCAGGTTCAGCGTGTCCGTTATCTCGTATTCTCCTCGCGGAGACTTCTCCGTTCTCCTGATATCTTTGAATATCTCTGGATTGAAGACGAAGATTCCAGCGTTGATGAGGTCGGTCGGAGGAATCTGTGGCTTTTCGATGATCCTCTTCAGCTTGCCTTCGGACATCTCTATGACGCCGAATCTGCGGGGATTCTTCACCTTCACGGTCCCCAGCACCGTCGATTTCTTCTTCTCGTGGATCGCGAGCATCTCTCTAACGTCCGATTCGGAAATGACGACGTCCCCGTTCACGCACATGAAAGGCTCAGTCATCGCATGCTCCGCAACCCCGATGGCGTGAGCTGTCCCCATCCTCTCCTTCTGCTCGAGATAGTGGATCTTCACCCCTTCCCTGGACCCGTCCCCGTAGTACTCCTTGATCCTATTGGCCTTCCACCCCACGAGCAGCACGATGTCCTTGACGCCCGCCGAGGACAGCGCCTGGAATACGTGGCTGAGGAACGGCTTTCCAGCGACAACTATTAGCGGCTTGGGGATGTTCGAGGTCAGAGGTCGCAGCCTCGTGCCCTCTCCGGCGGCCAGCACCAGCGCCTTCATCACAGACACCTCTTCACGATAGAGCCGTATATCCCCTTCAGCCTTTTCAACTCCTCTTCCGACCTTCCCTCGGCCGTGACGCGCAGCTTTGGTTCCGTCCCAGAGACCCTGATAAGGAACCAGCCGTCCTCGTAGTCGGCTCTGAACCCATCGAGGGTGAGCAATCGATTACATTTGACGTTCTCCATCTCGCTGGCTAGCTTCGCTCCCAGGATCTTCCTCCATGAAGGGTCGAAGGGGAACGACTCCCTTGTCACCGGATATGAGGGAAGGGCATCGATCACCTCCGACAGCGGTTCGTCCTTCGCCATCTTGGCGAGGAGCGCTCCTGCGTAGATGCCGTCGGGGCAGTAGGTCTCCTTTGAGAAAATGAAAGTGCCAGAGGGTTCGCCCCCGAACTCGAGTTTCGATATCTTCAGCGCTTCGGAAACGTATACGTCCCCGACCCGGCAGCGGACCACAGGTCCCTTCACGATTCCCTCGATGACCATCGAGGCATCCACGGGAGCCACCATTCCATTGGCGCCGGACCTCGTAGCGAAAAGGGCTAGCAGCTTGTCGCCCCCTACGAATCTGCCCCTCTCATCAACGGCGACCATCCTATCTCCGTCCCCGTCATGGGCGATCCCGACATCCGCCCTTTTTCTCAGGACCGCATCCTTGAGGTCCGTCAGCTGGTCCTCGGTCGGCTCCGGGGACCGTCCGGGGAAGAAGCCGTCGGGCTGGGCGTTGATCGCGAAAACCTCGCAACCGAGCTTTCTGAGCAGTAAGGGGGAGACGACCGAGGTGGCGCCGCATCCGCAGTCCACCACGACCTTGCACTCAAACATCCCCAGTGATCTGACGATCGATTCGATGTGAGCCTCGATCGCGCCCTCGTGTTCGAACGCCTTCCCCACGTCCCTCCAATCGGCCATCTTGAGCTCCTTTCGGGAGATCAGTCCCTCGACGTCGGCCATCTGCTTCGTGTCGAAGGCCGAACCGTCGGGATTCCACATCTTCACGCCGTTGTAATCCGGAGGATTGTGGGAGGCGGTCACCATCAGGCCGCAGTCGAAGTCCTTGGCGGCTCTCGCTAGCGTCGGGGTCGGGACCATGCCAGCGGAGTGGGCGTCTGACCCGGCCGAGGTGATGCCGGCGATCAGGGCCTGGGATATCATGTCTCCGCTCGTTCTTGTGTCCTTGCCGAGGACGACTCGGTCGCAGAGCGTGCCCACGGCGGAACCGATTTCGGATGCAAGGTCGATCGTGAAATCCCTGCCGATGACCCCCCTGATTCCCGACGAACCGAAAAGCGACATGTCAACCAGATGAATCTGGAAGAAAGGTCGGCGCACATAAACCTTTTCAATTCCGGTCCCCCTCATCGAGCGGGCGGTGTCGTTCCCTTAGCCAGCATGTATCCATATCACTGGTCGAAGGCGGTTTCGTAGGCCGAGTTCTTAAAGGACGGCGAAGCTGGATAGGGAGCATTATAGGAGAAATTTTATATATGGGTAAAATGCATTACTTACTGGGTCGTATGGCCAACATATGGCCCGCAAGGACAGGAGGGAAGTATCTTTGGTAATGGAGCAAATTAGTCTGGACAAAGCAAAGGATATTGCTAGGAAGAAGGGCTTGAAGCCCGGACGTGTCAAGGGAACAAACGGTGTCCAGTTCACAAAGGGAAGCAACGCCCGCCTCGAGATCATTGGTTGGGACGACTTTGAGGCCACCCTGAAGAAGAGAGGCCTAGGTGTCTTCGAGAGCGGCGGCTGGATGAAGATAATGAAGAAAGGGAAGTAAACCCACCTCGACGAAAATCTTTCCTTTACTATTTTTCAATCTTTCCTTGTTATCGTACTGCTTCGAGAAGGAGTCATGAGATCTTCATGATCAGCCAGTTCTTCGCGTCCTTCTCCTTTCCAGCGAATCTGACGAGGGCGTAGTTGCCTTTCAGCTTCTTTCCCTTTAGCCCGACAACGATCTTGCTCTCCGTTCTCTCGAGCAGCTCGAACGCCCCCTTGTCCCAGATAATGACTTTGCCGGCCCCGTACTCACCTTCAGGGATGTTCCCCTCGAAGCCAGCGTAGGCCAGTGGATGGTCCTCGGTCTCTATAGCGAGCCTTCGGACCTTAGGTTCTGTCGGGACCCCCTTCGGCACGGCCCAGCTCTTCAATACGCCGTCGAGCATAAGGCGGAAGTCGTAATGCAGGTGGGAGGCGTGGTGCTCCTGTATGACGAAGATCCTCTCGTCAGAATCCAGGTCATGGTCCTTTCCTCCCGGTTCCGGGGTCTTGCCAAAGTCCCTCTTCTCTCTGTACGCCTTGGTCGACAAGAGATATCAGGATTAGGAGGACCACGGGCCTTATTTATTGCTTTCCAGTCCTGCGGGCAAGTCGCAGCAGAACGTGTCACTTCTCAGTCTCAATGCGTCCTGCCACTGCCCGCGGTAAGTTATTAGTATCCTGATGCCTTGTTCCTACTCCGCTGTCTATCTTGGCAGCGTATGCAGGGATAACCAAGCTTGGCCAAAGGTGCGAGATTCAGGGTCTCGTCGCGTAGGCGTTCGGGGGTTCGAATCCTCCTCCCTGCACCACTCTTCTCATCCAGACATTTATAATCTGATTTCAATCAAAAGGGAAATGCTATTGCCGCGTCGAGCAAACGCTTTCCCTCTATTCTTCTGTCGCATGATGGAGATTTCTGCACGCTCTATCCACTATTCATGTAGAACAGTTTGAGGGAATCGAGAATATGCATGTATATGCATGGGCAGTGTGGCTATTGGGCGATGGATTCAGACAACTTGTTATTGTGTATCTGAACATATATGCTTTCGAGAGGATTTGTGTGCTAATAGCATATATCCCCTTGGTATCTCGGAAGTGAGATAAACCAAAAGGAGAATACGCCAAGAATGGTGTTCAAATGAGGGTCATCGTGGTCTATGATTCTTCCTATGGGAACACGGAGAAAATCGCTCTTGCGATCTGTTCTGGTATGAAGGAAGTCGGTATGTCTGATGTCGTGTGCAAGAGGGCTGACGCGACAGCGCCTGAGGATTTCAAGCAGGCAGACGCATGGGTGGTCGGGAGCCCGACCCACATCGGCGGGCCTACCGGAGAGGCGAAGAAAGCCCTCAAGATCGCTTCTAGGTCCGGCGCCACGGGGAAGAAGGGAGCGACCTTCGACACCCGCATGGCCAACGCATCGAAAGGGGCCGCCGAGAAGCTCGAGTCGATGATGGAGGGAGAAGGTATCGCGATCCTCCAGAGGGGAGAGGGATTCACAGTCACCGGAATGAAAGGCCCTCTGGCGGAGGGTGAAGAGGCCAAGGCGGTCTCCTTCGGAAGGCGGATTGCTGGTAGTCTCAGAACCTGAGGTTAGGTGTGGACCGCGTGCGGTGAATCGCACTCAGCCGGTTCTTTCTCGACGTTTATGTAGACAAGCAGCGCAAGGCCTGCGATTATGAACCCAATCGCGAGCAAGAATGTCTCCAGGTACCCAAGGTACTCCGCCACGAAGCCGCCGATTAGGCATCCCACTATGTTGGCTATACCCTGGATGGCGCTGTACATCCCGAGCGCCTGCGTTCGGAAGTCCTTGTAGGACATGTTGGAGACAAGGGCGTTGCCTGCGACGGCGATGTTCGCCCAGCAGAAACCCATGACCGCGTGCAGTCCGCAGAAGACGACTGTGAGCATGATGACCGGCATGGGAAAGAGGGTCACGACGAAGAAGGTCGGAATGACCATGATCCTGATTGCGATCGACATCATCTGCATCCTCTTCCCACCTCTCTTCGAGGCCCATCTACCTGCGGGACCGTATACCAGGGCCGAGGTAACCGAGCTCGCCAGATATATTGCAAAGACGACCGAGCTCGACAGCCCGACGTATCCGCTCAGGAAGATCGGCAATCCAACATAAAATGTGAGGAAGCCGGTGAAGATGAGGAAGACGACGATGTAGTACTTGCGTAAGTTGTCGGGGAAGTTGTGCATGTGGAGGTTCTTAGAGCTGATTTGCAGCACGCCAATCATGCGCTGGGGCAGGTATCTGGCCCTCTCGACGATGTTTACCGGGACGCTGAGAACGTGTTTGTCAAGCGATTCCCTCTCCACGCGCTTCTTCGGCTCCGGTATCCATTTGAGACCGAGGAAGAGCGAGACCAATGACAGGGCGCCCGCCAGGATGAACAGAGCCCTCATCGCGACGACCCCGTCGTCAGGGGTGAGGGCCTGCAGCCATATCGTGCCGAGAACGAGCCCTATGACCCATCCGATGCCGCCGACCTTGCTGAAATCGCCCAGTCGCTTCGCCCATTCGTGCTTCTCGAAACTCTCGAGTACGAGCACCGTCCCGACGGGGGCCGCTGCGCTCGCGAGCATTCCGAGCAGGATGTTCGCGAGGTAGTACTCGTTCATCGTCATGGACAGGCCCATCAGGATCATGGCCAGGGCCATTCCGATGAATCCTATCAGGACGTACACTCGCCGCTTGCCGGTCGTATCGGACAGGTTCCCCCAGAGAATGTTCGCTGGTACCGCGGCGACGGATGAGAGAGCGCTGACTATGCCAACTTCAGCGATAGTCCCTTTGAGGCCCTGCGTCACAAATAGAGGGATCAGTGGGGAAGTGCTCCCTCCGGATATGTTGTACGGAAGGAAGGTATAGTACCATCTCTCGTCGCCCTTTCCCATCGAATCCCATCCCCCTACGGCCCATCCCCGAACTCTCGCTTCTAGAAGTGGTTTGAGGTATGCTGATGGTGTTCAATAATTTTTCCATCCGTCGAACGGTCAACTGGTCCGCCCACATTCGTCGAATTTCCTTTTTCACGACGCGCCGAGTACGACCGCGATCCCGATGACTATCAGTATGAGAACCGAGACGCCCGTCATCCTCGTCTCCTTGTCCAAGACATAGAAGACCAGCGCCGTTACCACTCTCGTCAGCGGAGTCGCAATCAGGAACAGGATACCGAGGTCGAGAACCGCGATCGGGTTCCCCCTGGAGACCTCACCAGGGATTTCGGCCGGGGAGAGGATCACGTCAGGATAGCTGCCAGGCAAGATCGCGTACCAAACGAGCCCTATCGCCATCACGGACACGCTCAGCACCATGCCAGCGACTAGTACGAACCGGACATACTTGTTCAGCTGCAACCTCCCCATCAGAACACCTCACACAACCGCCAATACCCCCGCCCCTTTCAGGAACATCAGAATCGCTATCGCTATCATTACCACCGCGAAGAATCTCCTCAGAGACGTGCCCGCCACCAGATGCGCGATGCGCGAGCCTACCATCGCCCCGAAGAAGACCCCGACCGCCACCAGTCCCGTCACGATTGGCGACATGAGCCCATGACCGTAGTAGATCACCGCTCCGGCGAGGGCTGTGATGCCCATCATGAAGTTGCTCGTAGCCGCTGCCGCCTTCATCGGCGCACCCATCCAGATGTTCATCACCGGGACTTGCACGACCCCGCCCCCAACGCCCAAGAGCCCGGAAAGGGCACCGGCCCCGAGGCTTGCTCCCAGACCCCGGTCCAGCTTCTTGACGTTGTACTCGACCTCGCTTCCGTCCTTCTTGTCGACGTAGCTCCCAGAGAGGTCGAAGAACGTAGACCTCTCCTCCTCGTCCCTCGGCGCCGCGAGGCGCTCCGGCCTCCGCACCATGTAGAACGAGGCGTAGACGAGGAGAATGCCAAATGCGACAGCCAGGATCTGCTGGTTCGTGTAGACGGCTATGAGCGCCCCGATCACGGAACCTACCGTGGTAGCGGTCTCGAGCACCATGCCCAGGCGGATGTTCGACATACCCTCTTGGACGTAGTACGACGCCGCGCCGGTCGAGGTCGCTATGACGCCGACCAAGCTGGCCCCTATCGCGACCTGCATCGAGAAGCCGAAGATGAGGCTCAGGACTGGAATGACGATGATTCCTCCGCCGAGCCCCAACAGCGAGCCGAGAAGTCCCGCGCCGAGGGAGAATAGCAGAATCCCGACAGCTATCACGATGTCCATTCAGCACCCGCCGAAGATGTGTGATGAATACCGATGTGCGTAGATAACGGTTACTGGAATCGCATACTTGCCCTTGCGGACGTCCATGCCCGTCCCACATTTCCGCAAAAGGTTATTATTGAAGGCGTTCATCCTCCGGGCATGGACCTCATCCTGGTCCGGTACGCGGAGATGGGTCTGAAGAGCGTGCCGGTCCGAAGGCGCTTCGAGAAGGTCCTCATAGACAACCTCATGGCCGTCATGGCCGAGAAGAGGATTGAGGCGATCGTCGAGTCGGAGCGCGGGCGGATCTACGTCAAGACGGACATGATCGAGGAAGCGATGAAACCGATATCCATGGTCTTCGGCGTGGCATCGCTCAGCCGCGTGATTGAGACCGGGGCGAGCATGGACGACATGAGGTCCGTGACCGTGGCCTACTCGAGGACGCTGCTCGAGAAGAATGACACCTTCGCCATGCGCGTCAGGAGGACCGGTACACATCCGTTCACGAGTTCAGACGTGGCGAGGGATGTCGGAGCGGCAGTCCTAGAAGCGAATCGGGACAGGGAGGTCACGGTGGACCTCGACTCGCCGAACGTTGAGATCTTCGTCGAGGTCAGGAACAACAGGACGTTCGTCTTCAACGAGTACGTTCCCGGCCCGGGCGGACTGCCGATGGGAAGCCAGGGGAAGATACTGGCAGTGGTGGAGAAGGAGAGGGACGTCGTCGCGGCATGGCTGATGATGAAGAGGGGCTGCAAGGTCGTCGTCGTTTCGAGCAGCAATCCCGTTTCTTCCCTTCTAAAGGCGTGGGACACGGCGTTGAGGGTTGTCGGGCCCGCTCCGTTCGAGAAGTTGATAGGAGACTTCCGAGCCCTCGCCGTGGCGTTCGGCTACGGTCTTGAGGATTTTGAAGAGATCAAGAAATTGAAGCTATCCGTTCCAGCGTTCTTTCCGTTGGTGGGGATGAGCGAAGAAGAGATAACGAAGAGGTTTGAAGCGATCAAGGGCTGAGATCACTTGCCCTGCCTGTGGTGAGCGCCGATCGACGGTCTTACCTTCTCCGCGCCCTTGCCCTTATGTCTCAGGCCACGGCCCTTCCTGCCTGCGGATGTCAGTCCGCGATACGCCCGTCCCTTGTGCTCCGCGTTGCAGATCCAGTTGATCTTCGGGTCGCTCTTTATCACCGGATGGTGCGGGTCGACCATAATGATCTCGTACCACTCATGCCTCCCGTCCCCTCCAGTCCAGTAGGAGTTCAGGACCTCGAGGTTCGGATACTTCTTCGAGGCGCGCTCCTCTGCGATCCTCTGGATGCTCTTCTTGACGGTCATCTTGTTTATTCCCTTCCGCTTGGCCCTTCTGCCCTTTCGGATCCTGGCCTTGTTCATCGAACCCTTTCTGACCCTTCCTCTTACGATGACATAGCCCTGCTTGGCCTTGTAGCCGAGCTTCCTTGCCCGGTCCAACCTGGTCGGGTGCTCGACCCTGATGTAGTTCTCCTCTCGGCGCCACTGAATAAGTCGCTCGAACTGGAGCCCCTTCACATAAGACTTGTCCGGTCTGTTCCAGGCCTCTGCGATATAATGATAAATCCCCTTTCCTGGAATCGTCGGTTTCTCTTCGGTCTCATCGGTTGTAACAGGCGTTTCAGCCTTATCTTTAGCCATTGTATCACCTGCCGCATTCGCGGCGTTTACGGATTCACCCTTTCGGGCACATCTCCAACGAGAGATTCGCTCTCGTCACTTGACGCTGCAGATTGCCTGTTCGTATTTAAAGTTTGTCGGAAAGCAAGGTGGAAAGTGGAATCACATGAAGTCCTCGAGGCTCAACTTCTTGTCCGTCTTCTTGACGACGTCCTTCTCTTTCTCCTTCTTGCTGGTCTTGTCGAAGGACTGGTCGAACAATGTGAATTGCTGTGAGCCCATCATGAGGCTCTTCTCGTCCCAACCGAAGATTTCTGTCGCCCGGGCGATCGTCTGAGCGATCCTCTCGGCGTAGTATCGCCAATCGGGAGTTGAGATGACCTGCCTGCCGCTCACGTACGGCTCCACGACCTGAGGGGTCCTCCTGCTGTCGGTGACGATCCACGAGACCTTCATCCCCGGCACGAACTCGTAGCCCATCGCCATCAGCTTCTTCGCGGTCTGGACGGTCGCTTGGGAGTCTTGGTCTTTGTATTGGTTGAATGGCTTGCATGACCTTGAGATGACGAGCTTCTCGACCGCCACCTTGCCGGCGGCGGTGTCCGCGACGGTCTGCCTCGCGATCTTGACCGCCTCGTCCGTTCTGCCGGCGAGTATCTGTTCGAAGACCGTCATCAGCGTCTCGCTCTGCAGGTCGAAGGAGTCGGTCCTCCTTATCTCGTATCCTCGTATGAGGAGCTCCTCGGTTGGCCAGACGATTCTGCCGACGTACCTCTTCTTCTTTCCATGAGTGAACAGCGGCTCCATGATCTTCTCGAACTCGAGGCTCCTGCCCTCGGTCGAGAACCTGGTCGCGAGGTCCTTCCCGAACTTGATCGTCGATTCGAGATCCTGATACGGAGACTGGATGAACACCGAGTCGGTGTCGGAATATATGACGGTCCTTCCCTCTTCCTCAAGCTTCGCTATCATGCCTTTGATCGTCTCCCTGGCGAAGGCGGTGATCGAGCTCCCTATCTTCCTATCGGTGAACCTGTAGAATGACGAAGCGAACACGCCGTAAAACGCGTTCATGAGGACCTTGACCGCCTGCTGGAGACCGTCGAAGTAACGCAGTTCCTCGGGGGTCTTCGCCTCCTTCATCTTCTTCTTTATCGAGTCCCGGTCCGTCATCAGCTTGAACAGTATCTGGGGCAGCAAGCCCTGCTTCTGCTCCTTGCTCAGGAACCTGACCCCGATCGGGCTGACGATCTCCCCTTGATTGCTCAGCGTCGTGAAGCAGATGTTCTTCGAGATGATCAACGAGGGGTACATGGACTTGAAGTCTAGCACGCAGACCCAGTGATACAGTCCCGGCTCGATGCTGTGCACGTACCCTCCTTCGATCGCCTCCTCGTCGCTCCAGCCGCCGGTGAGCGGAACCCCGACCTTCGGGGTCTGCCTGTCCGCGGCCCTGATGAGGATCGAGTCGATCAGTTGCGAAGCGCCGCTGTTGAGGACATCATCGACTGGAAGCCGGGACACCGTCGCGAGGTCCATGTCCTTCCTCAAGATGTCCACGCTCTCCAAGACCCTCAGTGAAAGTTCCGCGTCCTTCTGGCAGTACCTCGTCACCTTCTCTCTGTTTGTCGCCCACTCTTCGTCGATCTTCCTCGGATCGACGTCTAGTTTCTGTTCGTTGAGGAGCAGCTTCGCAACGTGATTGAGTGTCTCCTGTTTGGGCTTGAGTTGGATCTTCGTCGCCCACCATGCGTCCGCCACCAATCTTCCCGTTAATCGCCAGAATCTGTTCATTATCGGCCTGGGATTGCTGAGGTCCCTTCCCCACTGCACCGTCTGGATCCCGAGGATCTTGGCCCTTTCGAGAATGACTGGTATGTCGTACCCATCGATGTTGTAACCGGTGATGACGTCCGGGTCCTCAGTCTGGATAGCCTTGGAGAACCTTTCGATGATCTCTTTCTCGTCCCCAAAGATAGGCTCCGCGCAACTGAGCTTCCCATTCTCTCTAATCGCGTAACAGATCGTGTAGATGTGGTTGTCCTTGATGCTGTTCTCTAAGTCGAATGCCAGGATCTTCAGATTGGGGTTGAAGGCGGGAATGTCCTCGAACTTCGGTCTGTCATCGACCTTGTCCATTTTCACGACGATGTCCGTAGTGTAGTTGCTCTTGTCAGATTCCTGCCCGTACACCCGGACGCACGCGCCGAGGTCGAAGTCGTAGATGAATCTATTATGGAAAGGGATGTCTGCCGCCAGGATCTCGAAGTTGGTCTTGAGCTTGTTCCTGAAGTCCGGGACCATCCATGGGAACTTGATGACGACCTCGGCCGCCTTGTGCACGCTGCCCTTGTGAAACAGTTCGATCGACCTGACCTCGAGCACGTTCGGGTCCTTCTTCAGGAGCTCGACGATGTCGCTTGTCGGCTCAAGAACATGGAAGTACGGCTTGAACCCGACGTACCTGACGGTGATGGATTCTCCATCTCTCGTCTTGCCGTACATCTCGATGGCGATCTGGTCGTCCTCGACCCTGCGGTACGAGACTGTCAGAAGCCTAACGTCCCACTGTCCCAATTCGATCACTTTCTCGTGACTATGCTCATTATGTCCCCATCTTGGAGGACGTAATCGTGCCCGACGGTCCTGTGCGTCCTCGCATTTATGCCCCGGATGAAGTTCTGGCCCAGGTCCGTATGTATCTTGAAGGCCAGGTCTCTGGCCGTGCTCCCCCTCTTTACCAGGTACGCATCTGGCAGCACGTTGCCGTCGTGGTCCGTGAGCTTGCTCTCATCCTCCACCGGGTATACGATAATGAGATCAAGAAGCTGGAACGCAGCCTTCTCGAGGCAGGCCTGCACGCCGGTCCCTCCCCCGCAGCGCTTCATGATCTTCGAGAAGTAGCCGAGCGCTTTCTTCTGGTTCTCGTTGAGCTTGGCGGGGTCGTTGATGCTGAAGTCCGTGTCACCGGGCAGGTATTTCACAAGACCCGCTTTCGACGCTCTTTTCAGGCCTAGCTCCGACTCGGAGCAAGTTGGAATTGTGATGTATCCCTTGGCGTTCATCATCTTCTTGAGCATCTCATCGCTGGCAATATCCGCCTTGTTCAATGCGATCATCATCGGCTTGCTGAACTTCCTGACGGAGTCTGCGATCCTGAAGAGATCGTCTTCGTTCCAGTTCATCGGGTTGGGGTCTGGAAGCGCAGCTTCCTTCAAGGCGGTGATGACCTGTCCCTCGGAGACGCCGAGGCCCGT
>CAZJDY010000031.1:0-3469 GCA_964544915.1 uncultured Methanomassiliicoccaceae archaeon
ATGTACCTCCAAAGATCGCAGATCTCCTTCCTAGTCTTCTTCGCAACCTCCTTGGTGTCTCTCGGAGGCCCCATCGCCCTTGCTGTCAGGGGCAGGAGAGTGCCGTCCTCCATGAGGACCGACATCGACTTCGCGTCGCAATGGACATTCGCACAAGATGTGGGGATAAAGCTGTCCACCCTGAGCTCGCCACTTGTTTGCTTCTCGATCTCCTTCAGAAGGTCCGGCAGAACGACTCGGTCCTCATCCCCAGGTACCTTGGGATACCTTCCGAAATAGGCGAGGGGCTGGAAGTGGATTCCCTTCACTGTCGGAATCCACTTCTTGGCGAATTGGATAACGTCGCCGACCTGATGGAGATTAATGCCTGGCGCGACCACACATACGAGCGTCACACCCATCCCCACCTTCTTGCAGTTCTCGAGAGCTTTGACCTTCGCGTCAAGGAGGTCCCTACCGCATGTCTTCATGAAAACATCCCCTGTGACACCGTCAAATGAGAAGTAAAGCGAGTCCACACCTGCCTCCTTAATCTTCCTGAGATACTCAATGTCCTGACCGAGCCTTACGGCGTTCGTGTTCACCTCGATGTAATCGATGCCCATGCTCTTGCCGAGCCTGACGATATCTGGGAGATCGTCACGGATGGTCGGCTCGCCGCCGGAGATCTGTACGGCGATAGGATGCTGAACGTAATCGAGGATCGTCTGGTACATCTTCTTGATCTCCTCGATGGTTGGGTGGAAGTTGTAGTGCTCATTCGCACTCGCAAAACACACTGGACATTTCAAGTTGCACTTGTTCGTGACCTCAAGCACAGCTAAGCAAGTGTGCTGTTGGTGATCCGGACAAAGTCCGCAGATCTCCGGACAGGTGCCCTTGTTCTCGACAGCTATCTTCTGAGGCTTCGAAAACTCGCAGGCATATCGCTGCAGGTCCTTATAATCCTCCACCCCTCTCCAGATCAGGACTTTGAAGGTGCCGTGCTCGGGACAGGTTTTCACAAGATATATGTTATCGTTCTCCGCGATCTTCTCAGCGGGTATCGTCTTCAAGCACTGAGGACAAAGGCTCTCTGTCTGCCCGATCTTCTCACTCATGTCTTCCACCAGGAGTATAGTGACCGAACGGAGTTGTTGCTTTTCTACTTTTCTGAGACAAGCACGGTGGCGTTGGACGTTGCCAGGAAGAGCCCGCGCTGTCAGATGAAAACGAAAAAGAATTTACGAGGCCGCGATCGCGGCCCGAAATGTGTTTAAGCGCGCTTCTTTTCGAACAACCCTTCCGCAGCTGCGAGCGTCAAAGTTGCTAGGTATTCTTCCACCCAAGAGTCCATGCACTTTGTGCAGACGACAGCAGGTCCGTTCCTCTTAACGGTCAGGTACTCCATCTCGGCATGTCCGTACATGGCTGGTTCATTGCAGTGGACGCAGACGTAGTTGCTGGGGTTGGTTGCATTCACTATGCCACCGAGCTTCATCCTGTGGGAATATGCGCTCTCCAGCGTGGCGTGCTTGGTAAGCATGCCGTCCGTCTCATAGACCGCATATATTGTGACATCCCCAATGCGTTTCTTTGCAATGAATTTTGAAGTTCCCTTGACCAAGAGCTTCTTCTTCGATGACTCGGCGGTCTTAATCACGTCATCGACGTCCGCTTCCTTGATGCCTCTCTTGCCGAGCACTTCCTTCACATTGTCCGGGATCTTGATGTCCATCTTGTATCACCTCACCATGTCCCAAATGTTCCGAAGTCCCTCGCCGCCTTGACCATTGCCAGGAGGTTGCCTGGGATAGTATACGGCGGGCATTCGCAAGAGTTGCCTAGGATGTAGCCCTTCGGGCTGTCCCTTCCGCCAAGCAGCTGCATCTTCGATTGCTCGTAGACAAGCTTCGGGTTGGGGTTGATCATTATCTTCGTGTCCACAGAGCCCATGATCGTAGCCATGTTCCCGAACTCCTGCTTTAGGAGACTGGACGGGAAGACTTCCTTTCCTTTGTACCCGATGTGGAACACGGTGAACGGAGACCACACCAGGGTGTCCTTGAACACCTTGTAATCTGTTTCGTGGTTTCCGCACAAGTGATAGAACACCTGTGGCCCCGCCCCCCTCCTGAACGACTGGTCTACGTAGTATCTAATCATGTTCGCCGAGAACTCCTTGGTGGTCTCGTCGCTAAAGATGTCGTTGTTGGCCAACACTGATCCGACGATCAGCATCGCGCTGCCGAACTTTTTCGCTAATCCAACCGCCCCATTTACCGACGTGTCGGTGTACCTCTGCACGAGTTTCTTTGCCGCATCAGGCTCCGTGAAGGTCCACATGATAAAATTCTCGACTCCGCACAACTCGGCTGCAGCACCGACGAGATCGAACCCGTACGATATCGGGACCAAAGTCATCGGCAGATTCTTCGCCACGTACTCGTACAATCTGATGAACTCAGGGAGGGTGTGGCCCTTCATGAGTTCGTCGACGTCTGGCACGTGGATGTTGTCCACCTGTCCCGGCTCGGAGATTATCGGCGCAACCGGGATTGGCGGGAGGGTGTCCTTATACTGCAGCTTCATTCCTAGCTCCCTTACCCACGGCAGGGAGTAGAACCAATGCGTCACAGCCAGGAGGTCATACAGATGCGATATGTATCCGACGCAGTGTATGCCCAACTCGGGCTTCTCGTAGAAGTCCCGGATTGTGAACCCGCATGCGACCGCCGCGTGCGATAGTATGATTGCGTCCACATCGATCCTGTCGTGTGGCACATCGACAAACGGGGAGGCGAAGCGCTTCGTGGCATTTGCGTGCCACCTTGTATCCATTCCTGGAAATAGCTCTTCATAGCCCATTGTTTATCCCCGGTTCCTAACTGTCGTTCGGAATATTTAAGGGTTATCTTCCATTCTTTGCAACATTGTTTCAACCGTGATTGTTAAGATGTGTTAATAGGAAACAATGTTTCTAGAAGTGGGCACAATATAGTCTTAATGTTCAATAATCATGGTAAGACAGAAGGAAGGTATGCCATCAAAGACCGCTGTGGAGGGTCTCCGACCACGGCTGAGAAGCCGAATCTTCAGGTTGGTTCGCACAGGAGTCTCTTGTACTCTTCATATATCTCCCGAACCTTCTTCTCCCATGTCCAGTTATCAATGATATCCTTGCGAGCGTTCCTCCCGAGTCTCTCTCTTAGAGTACTATCCTCGATCAACTCCAATATCGAGTCGCCTATCGCCTTGACGTTCTTCTCAGGGATGAGGAGGCCGTTCTCCCTGCCCCTGATGCAGTCGGGGTTGCCACCAACATTGGTCGCGACCACAGGTTTTCCCATCGCCATTGACTCCAGAAGAAATATGCTGAGCCCTTCCTCGATGCCGTCCACCCTCGCCGACGGGAGCACCACTATGTCCGAGGAATTCAAGACCTTCAGCGATTCGGAGTTGGGTATCGTACCGAGGAAGCGAACGCTGT
>CAZJDY010000032.1:0-95275 GCA_964544915.1 uncultured Methanomassiliicoccaceae archaeon
CCCCCTCCCGCCCCGCAACAACCTAGTTTGTCCTCATAGTCAACCGATTCCGCCCCGAGTGCCTCAATGATTTCATCAATCATGTGTGGGTCACTCGGGTCCTCGATTGTGCTACGACTGGTAGGGCGAAGATAATGACAACCATAATGAACTGCGACCTTCAGTCCACTCAAGGGATTCGAAACTGCGGTCTTGATGGTATCGACCCCTACATCCCTGTGAAGGACGTCGACGAAATGCCGAACCTTGACTGGTTCAAGTAACCTCCTCCCCTCTGGGGTGACGCTCGGAACCCCTGTATATTTCATCTGAATCTTGCGGAGCACCTTGTTGACCTCACCCATGGTCTTCGGCTCGGAAAGATACTCTGTCGCCCTCTGCAGCGATGCGTAACATCCGTTGCAGAACGTAACGATCTCCAAACGGCGATACTCAGCCAGACAAAGATTCCTGGCAGCCATTGCCAACCACGTGGCCTTGTCCGAAGAATGGAAGATGTCAGGGGCGGGACAGCATGCCGCCTGGGGGATATCCGCAAATCTATCATTGCATCCGAGTCCCTCGATGACCTTCCTGGCAGACTGCTCTATCCCCGGATATCTATTGGGAATAAGGCACCCGAAGAAGAGTCCATATCTCGGCTGAATCTTTGCCCCCTTGTTCGCGATAGAATCAGCCCTCCAGCTTGATGCCTATGAGCTTGTCGAAGCCCGTGGCCTGCATAATCGTCCTTATGTCCCTCACGGCCTTGTCCCTATACGATTCGTCAAATGACTCTGTAGGCAGTCCCAACTCCTTCCTGACATTCGCGATCTTGGACGTCATCATGATCGACTGGCCTAGATTCGCGACATTCTGCGATATGGCAACAACAAATGGAGGCGGGCCCATCTCTCTGACCACGATGTGCCTCAGTGCGACTATCAGTTCCGCTGGATTCATACCAGATGGACAGTGCTCGTAGCACCGGTAGCAGGTGGTGCATATCCAAGGGGTCGAAAGCACTTTCCTCTTGAGGCCCATCTGGCACATCTTGATGATATTCCTGATCTTGTTCTCGGTCTTCATAGACACAGGGCAGACGCTGGTGCAGTTCCCGCACTGAAAGCAAACCTGCACATCGCCCCCGCCGAACTCTATGATCTTCTTGATGAATTCCCTGTCACACTCCTCGTCGATGATCGGGGTCTCCTCGAGCACTCGCTCGCTCTGTCCTCCGATGAAGACCTTCTCAGCATCTAAGACCTTCATCTCAATCCACCTCTAAGGCCGCTCTGATCTCACTTGTCAACTGCCTGTCGGTGAATTGCCTCGCGAGTATCGCCCTCGACGGACAAGCGACGACGCAAGTGCCGCATCCCTTGCACAATGCCTCGATGATTCTAGCCCTGTATCCTTGCTCCACCTTTTCCAAGACCGGCGCCCCGTATGGACAGGTCTCGATGCACAGTCCGCAGCCGATGCACTTCTCGCTGTCCACGTAGGCGTTCAGCGACTCGGCCTTCATGACCTTCTTGTTGAGCAGAATCGCAGCCTCCAGGGCCGCCGCCCTTGCCTGGGCGATCGACTCGGGGACATCCTTCGGGCCTTGCGCGCATCCGCAGACGTAAATGCCTTCGATGGAGGTCTCCACGGGCTTCATCCTGGTGTGAGCCTCCTGTATGAAACCATCTGGGCTGAGCCGGAGCTTGAGCATCTCGGCCATCACTTTCATTCCCTCCGGCGGTACGAGCGAGACCGATAGCACGACAAGGTCGAAGTTGCGCTCGGTAATCTTGTTGAGGAGAGTCTCCTCGGCTCGGATGATGAGATTCTGAGTACCCTTATCCTCGAGGACCTTCGCCGGTCTGCCTCTGGTGTACTCGACGCCGTAGTCCTCCCTCGTCCGGTGATAGAATTCTTCGACCCCTTTCCCGACCGCCCTCAGGTCGATATAGTACACCGTGATATCAACGTCTGGATGGGTTTCCTTGATGGCCTGCGCGTTCTTCATCGTGTACATGCAGCAGACCTTCGAACAATAGCCCTCATTGATCCTACGGTTCCTCGAACCGACGCACTGGATGAACGCTATCCGCTTCGGCACCCGTCTGTCCGACGGCCTGACCACGATCCCTCCGGTAGGTCCTGCCTTGTCCAGCATCCTCTCGAGCTCCACGGCCGTGATCACATTCTTGAACTCTCCGAAGCCGAGGTAGCCCGACACGTGTGGCTTGTACGTATCGAATCCGGTGGCGACTATGATCGCGCCAACGTCTAGATTTATCTCCCTCCCCTTGTCAGCGTAGTTCGGAGCCCCGAACGGGCATGAATCGAGGCAGGCGGAGCACTCCTCTCCCCTGGACCGCAAGCACGAATCCATGTCGAGAAGGTACTTCCGAGGGATGCCCTGTTGATAAGGGATGAATATTGCTTTCCTGTCCGCCAAGCCGTAGTCGTATTCGTTCTTGACAGAGACAGGGCAAGGGACCGAACAGTTCCCGCAACCCACGCACTTCGCTTCGTCGACGTACCTGGGCTTCTGGACTACCTTGACCTGGAAATCCCCAACGTAGCCGCTCACCTCCTTCACCTCGGACATCGTGAGTATGTCGACATTGGGATGATTGATCAGCTCGACGAGCCTCGGTGTTATCGTGCAACCGGAGCAGTCGCAGGTGGGGAACGTCCCCTGACGGAAGCTGATTGCCTGAGGCTTCCCTGGCACTTCGTGGCACCAGAGCAAGCATGTGAACGAAGTAGCCATGTTGCCGCCTAGCACGGGCTTTCTCTCGACGAGATGGACTCTGTATCCGAGCTCGGCGAGATCGTATGCCGCTTCTATCCCGGCGACGCCACCACCTATGACGAGCACTTCTTGTTTCAGCTGGACACTCGCACCCTCGACCGGCGAGAAAGTCCTTGCCTTCCTGACACCCATCCTGACGAGACCCTTCGCCTTCTCCGTGGCCCTGTAAGGTTCATCAGCGTGGACCCAGGAACATTGCTCCCGGATGTTCGCGACGTGGAGGAGATATCGATTGATGCCGGCGGCCTGGATGTTGTCCCGGAAGGTCTTCTCGTGAAGTCTCGGAGTGCAGGCGGCCACGACGATCGCGTCCGCCCCTGACTTCGAGATCTCTTCCCTCATTTTCTTGAGGCCGTCCTCCGAGCAGAGATAATCGTGAGTGATGGCAGTGACGACGCCCGGCATGGTCGAGGCGTACTCACGCAGGTTCTCAGAGTCTATGACACGTCCTATGTTTGCACCACACTTGCATACGAACACCCCGACCTTCGCCTCTCCCTCTCCAGTCATCTTGCACCTCCAATGCTACGACCCTAGACATCGAAAAGAGCTACGCCCACCCCTAGGCAGGAAGTCAAAGGATTTACATGTAAGCTTTTCCGGGTTCAGGGAGTCTGTTTGGTATTTCGGATTGACATATTTCAACATTGTGAGCGACCGACCTGACAATTCGAAAGTTCTGACATTAACTATGGTTATTATACTTTTCGTATCACAAAATGCCAGATAAAAAGAGAGATGTCCTATTCGCAACTTCCGATGCGTCGCCCTCAGAAACATCAAAGCGGGAATATCAATAGTCATAATTGGGTGGCAAAGAATTAAGCCTAAGACGTAGCTGCGCGGGCCGTGTTCATAACCATCACAGTCGCACTTCTGCTTGGCGCAGCGACACTTGCGACGATACTCTTGGTCAGGCGATATATTATCGGCGGGAAGTTGCGCGTCGCAAAGCAAGAGGGAGGAAGAAGCGACCCGCAGGGAGGGTCCGGGAAAGGGGCTGGGAGACCTAGGATCCAGATCACCGGTCCGAAGGTCAAGCCGTTGATCTGCCAGATCTGCCTCGGGAGGGTCAAGCAGAGCATGGAGTACACGAAGTGCAGCTGTGGGAAGGTCTTTCACCTAACGTGCATTTCCAGGACGGGGTTCTGTCCGTACTGCCAGAACCAATACACGACAAAGGACGGAAAGGAGCCGTCGGAGAACGGGTTCGTGAGGTTGTGGGCACCTGCGAGCGAGATTAAGGACCCTGCGAGCGCTGGAACGAAGGTGAACTACATACTCTGCCCGCTGTGCGGGGCGAACGTCCCAACTGGAGCCGAATCGTGCGACTGCGGCGCTATATTCGTCGAGGAGGGGGGGAACTTCAAGTGTCCAGAGTGCGGAGAGATCGTCTCCGAGGATGAGAACGAGTGCCCGAACTGTGGTGAGCACTTCGACCACCTCGAGACCCAGACCTGTCCATTGTGTGGGAGGATCCTTCCCCAGGGCGAGGACGTCTGCGAGTGTGGCGCCGTTATTGGAGACTGCTGCCCGGAATGCCGTCATGAGCTGGCGCCGGGGGAATCAACATGCAGGGTGTGCGGCGCAGTCTTCGAGCTAGTTTGATCAGGTTTCCCGCGAAAGAGAGTGTCTTGTCGCCTCTCCGAATTTTCTCACGAAAACCTGATGACCATATCATCCGAATCCGCGCGAGAAATGGGTTTAAATACAATTAATATAATAATGCCAAGATGAGGATGGGTGCACATGAAATCAGTTCTGGACAGGGCGCTTGAGTCACAAGGCGAGAGTGGGAAAGGACCGGAGGAAGCGGCGAATCCTGGCGAAAAGCGAGTGAGCGCAGACGATGAGGAGCTCAAGCGTATCGTCGAGACGCTTAGAGTGAGAATCGCCATAATAGGATGCGGCGGGGGCGGTTCCAACACTGTGAGAAGATTGTACCAATCAGGCATCGTAGGGGCGACGCTCGTCGCCGCGAACAGCGACGCAAAGCATCTGCTCTCAATACAGGCTCCGAACAAGGTGCTCCTCGGAAGGACGCTAACGAAGGGGCTGGGAGCTGGTGCGATTCCCGAAGTTGGGAGAAAGGCGGCAGAGGAAGCGAGGGGCGAGCTCTCGAAGTTCGTGGACGGACAGCACATCGTCTTCGTGACCGCGGGAATGGGCGGAGGCACCGGGACCGGCACGGCACCATTGGTCGCCGAGCTAGCGAGGATGAGGAGCTCACTCGTCCTGGGCGTCGTGACACTTCCCTTCAAGGCCGAGGGAAAGGTGAGAACGGACAACGCCATCAAAGGGATCAACCGCCTCAGGGAATTCTGCGATACGACGATAGTGATCCCGAACGACAAGCTCCTCGAAATCGTTCCAAAGCTCCCGCTCGAAGCAGCCTTCAAAGTAGCGGATGAGGTGTTGATGCAGAGCATCAAGGGGATTACTGAGATCATCACGAAACCTGGTCTCGTGAACGTCGACTTCAACGACATCATGACGATAATGAAGAACGGCGGCGTCGCAATGATCGGAATCGGGGAGTCAAAGGCGGAGGATGGCAGGATAGATGAGGCGGTAAATGAGGCACTCTCGTCGCCTCTGCTCGGGGACCTGGACACTCGCGAAGCGCGAGGTGCGCTCATCCGTGTCATGGGGGGCAACGACATGACCCTAGCGGAAGCGGAGAAGGCGGCCGAGATAGTTGGCAAGAGCATAAACCCCATGGCAAGGATTATCTGGGGCTGCACGGTCGAGCCGGAGCTTGAGGGCGTAGTCAAGATCATGGTCGTCATAACTGGCGTAAAGTCGAGTCAGTTCCTCGGAAGGGAATTCGTCGACAGGGGCGATATTGAAAAAGTGCGGTGATCCGCTAAGATGGTCGTGAAGGATCGACGGGGCAGGCGCAGGTACATCGCGTTCCGCGTGGTCTCCGAGTCGCATGTTTCGACTGAAGATCTTTTCAGAACGCTCGGCGATGTCTCGGACAAGTCCGGGACTAAGGCCCCAAAGCTTATCGAATTTGACGGAACGATCGGGATTGTCCGCTGCTCGAATATCGAGAAGGAGAGGACTTTGGAGATGCTAGGGAGACTGGATTCGATCGCTCAGAAGGAAGCGAAGGTGGAATTGCTGAGAACCTCGGGGACCCTGAAGACCCTCCGCGAAAGGTACGCGCCTCGCAAACCGGGGAGCGGCCGATAAGGATAATGCGAAAGGGACAAGGCCGAACGACTGAAACGTTGATCGGCTCCCGTGATTTCCCTTAGCACCTAGGCTCGGATTCCCGGGACCTAAGACGGCAGAAGGAAGAAGCTTTGGCATGCCAGAGTCCCGCATCCGGCGCTCGCCTATGAACAAGATATATATCTGTGTAGAACTTTAGCCTTGAACCGTATCGAGACTAGAGGAGTGATTTCATGCAACCAGGACAGATGGCGTACGATAGAGCCATAACAGTGTTCTCTCCCGATGGAAGGCTTTTTCAGGTGGAATATGCCAGAGAGGCTGTGAAGAGAGGGACCACGACCGTCGGTCTGAAGTTCAAGGACGGGGTGGTCTTAATCGTTGATAAGAGGATCGCCAGCCGACTGATGGAGCCGAAATCCATTGAGAAGATCTTCAAGATTGACGGGCACGTCGGGTGCGCAACCTCGGGATTGGTGGCCGACGCCCGAATATTGGTCGACCAGGCGCGTGTGATCGCGCAGATAAGCAAGATCACCTACGACGAGGACATCAGCGTCGAGGCACTGGTGAAACGGATCTGCGACTACAAGCAGAACTACACCCAGTACGGCGGGGTCCGACCTTTCGGAACCGCACTTCTGGTCGCGGGTTTGGATGACCAGGGCGAGCACCTGTTCGAGACCGATCCTAGTGGAGCCTTGGTGTCATACAAGGCAGGCAGCATAGGAGCGGGGAGGAACGTCGTCATGGAGGTCTTCGAGGAGCAATACGCCGAGAACATGGAGATGAGCGATGCAATCGTTCTCGGTTTGAAGGCTCTGAAGAAGGCCACGGAAGAAGAGAAGCTCAACCCCAGGGCCGTGGAGATCGGGATGGTGAGGCGAGGCGAGGACTTCAGGCGCATGGAGGACTCTGAGGTCGAGTCTTACGTTGAAAAGGCGAACGCCTCGTAGACGGGGTTTTGATGGTCGACATCGAGGATGCGATAATAGCCCGCCTTGAATCCCACGGCGAGAGCTTCGAGGTTCTGATCGACCCCAAGGTAGTGAAACACCTGCGGGAAGGACAGGAGGTCGATCTGATCGACTACATGGTTGTCGATGAGGTATTCCGCAACGCAAGAAAGGGGACGCGCGCCTCGGACGAGAAGATCAAAGAAGTGTTCGGGATGACGGATCCCATCGAGGTCGCGAAGCAAATCATCCTGAAAGGCGAGGTACAGCTGACGACCCAGCAGCGCAGGGATATGCAAGAAGCCAAGCGCAAGAGGATCGTGGCCGAGATTGCTAGGAATGCGATCAACCCACAGACCGGGGGCCCTCACCCGCCGCAGCGCATAGAGATGGCGATGGAGGAAGCAAGGGTCCATATCGATCCGTTCAAATCGGTAGAAGTGCAGGTCAAGACGGTGCTTGACGCGCTCCGCCCGCTCATCCCGATAAGGTTCGACAAGATTCGCATCGCCGTGAAGCTTTCCGGGGAGGAATACGGAAGGTGCTACGAGGACATGGCCCACATGGGCAGAATCACGAAGGAAGAGTGGCAACCTAACGGCAGCTGGATAGGAGTGGTCGAACTGCCGGCAGGCATGAGGGACGACTTCCTCGGTCGACTGAACGAGAAAACGAAAGGCAACGTGGATACGAAGATACTGAAGTAGACCATCATTGTGATAGGGAAAATGTAAAGCATGTTATACAGTTGTGAGTACTGATTGAATGAAGGAAAGTGAAGTCGTGTATAAGGATGGCGCGTTGAAGCCAGTGCGAGAGATCGTCGTCCCCGGCGAGCTTCTCGATTCGGGCAAGCTCAGACCCGGCAGCGGGACATACGTCTCGGACGGCAAAATCTACGCCTCGCAGCTAGGCATAAGGAGCACCAAATCAAATTACGTGAACGTAATTCCGCTTGGCGGAAGATACATTCCAGTCACGGGGGATAACGTCATAGGGAAGGTGATTGACATCGGCCCGTCCAACTGGCTGATCGACATCAATTCCCCCTATCCGGCGCCCCTACATGTGAACGAGGTGCCCTGGAGAGTCGAGTTCGGGGACACTGCAAGATATCTGAACGTGGGCGATACGATCCTGGCGAAAGTACTGATGGTCGATGAGACGAAGAGGGTACAGGTCACGATGAAGGACCAGGGACTGAGGAAGCTGCTGGGCGGGCAGATCATCGATATCTCCCACAGCAAGGTCCCTCGCGTGATCGGCAAGAGCGGGTCGATGATCCAGCTGATCAAGAACCACACGAACTGTAGGATCTTCGTGGGCCAGAATGGAAGGATATGGCTTGATGGCGACATCGAGAACATCGTGTTGGCAATCAGGGCCATAAGGATGATCGACGAAGGCGCTCAGACCTTAAGGCTGACCGAGAGAGTCAAGGAATATCTAGAGTCTGTGACGAAACCGAGTCAATAAGGTGATTTTATGGAAGGCAAGATGATTGACGAGAACGGCTTGAGGGTCGACGGGAGGAAGGCCGACGAGCTCAGGCCAATCAAAATCGAGGCGGGCGTCCTGAAGAGAGCGGACGGCTCCGCATATGTGGAATGGGGCAAGAACAAGGTCCTTGCGGCGGTTTACGGTCCGCGAGAGTGCCACCCAAGACATCTGCAAGATCCCTCCAAGGCGCTTGTCCAGTGCAGGTACAACATGATCGCATTCTCCGTCTCCGACAGGAAGAGACCCGGACCGGACAGGAGGTCTGTGGAGATATCGAAAATCATCTCCGAGGCCCTTGAGTACGTCGTGTTCACAGAGTACTTTCCACGGACGTCGGTGGACGTGTACATCGAGATCTTGCAGGCGAATGCAGGGACGAGATGCGCCGGTCTGACAGCGGCGTCGGTCGCACTCGCTGATGCAGGCATACCGATGAAAGACATGATACCATCGGTCGCGGTCGGGAAAATCGACGGACGGGTCGTGCTGGACCTCTGCAAGGAGGAGGACAATCATGGACAGGCAGACCTGCCAATAGCGGTCATACCCCGCACCGGGGAGATACTCCTGATGCAGATGGATGGCCACTTGACCGTTGACGAGTTCAACAAGGCAATGGAGTACGGTTTCGGAGCGTGCGAGAAAATCTATCAGTTGCAGAAGGACGCTCTCAAGAGAAGGTACGCGGTCGAGGACATAGAGGGGCTGGAGGAAGAGGCTCCTCGGGAACAGCAAGACATGGAGGGCTGAAGATGGCGCGCGCGATAATGTCCGATATCAAGAGGGACCACATCCACAAGCTACTCTCTAAGGGCAAGAGGGTGGATGGCCGGACCTGGGACGAGTTTAGACAGGTCAGCATCGAGACGAAGTACGTCGAGAGCGCGGAAGGGTCCGCTAGGGTCAGGCTCGGCAACACGGACGTCCTGGTCGGAATCAAGATGCAGACCGGGACGCCGTTCGAGGACACGCCCGACAAGGGAGTGCTCGCGACGAACGCGGAACTGATTCCGTTGGCATCGCCGACCTTCGAGGCGGGACCTCCGGACGAGGATTCGATCGAGCTTGCAAGAGTCGTCGACCGAGGGATAAGGGAAAGCGAGATGATAGACCTCTCGGCCCTGTGCATAACGCCGAAGGAGGAAGTCTGGCTGTGCTTCGTAGACGTATATGTACTAGACTACGACGGCAACCTGTTCGACGCGGCGTTCCTCGGGGCCGTTGCTGCTCTGAAGAGTGTTATCGTGCCGGCAGCGATCTACGATAAGGGCGAGAACTTCCCGTTGCCGATAAGATCCACACCCATCTCCTGCACATCGGTTCAGATAGAAAACTCTATATTATTCGATCCGACTCTCGATGAAGAAAAGGTCGCCGAGGCACGTTTGACTGTAACGACCGACGAGAACGGTGATCTCAGAGCTATGCAGAAAGGGCTTGAGGGTTCTCTAACGCTTGAGCAGGTCAGGAAGATCATTGAGACTTCCCAGAGATTGAGCAAAGATCTTAGAAAGCTAGTAGGGTGAGAATGTGTCAAAGGGGACAGAGAAGGTAGGAAGCGCAGGCAGGTTCGGCGCCAGATACGGCGTAAGAGTGAGGAAGCTCATCAGGGACGTCGAGAGGACAAGGAACGCCCCCTACGAATGTCCCAACTGCCACCACAAGAGCGTCAAACGCCTCAGTTCTGGAGTCTGGGTGTGCCGACACTGCGACACGAAGTTCGCGGCCGGTTCATACTCTCCCACCATCAAGAGGATCGTGACCGAAGAGAGGACAGAAAAGAAGATGGAGGAGGGCGCTGAGAATGTATAAATGCGGGAAATGCAACAAACCGATACACTCGAACGTCAACACCGTCGGAATCCAGTGCGAAGCCTGTGGCTCCAAGATCTTCTACAAGGAGAGGCCAAACGTCAAGAAAGTGACGAAGGCCAGATGAAGACGGAGATCGGATGCACAGGGCGACGCTGAAACTCCTTTCCCCCCAATCGGATGTCGTCCTCGGCGCAATATCGCCCGAGGTCGGCAGGGAGATCCCGAGGACACGGGTCAAGATCTCCTCAGGGCCTGGACAGCTCGTTCTCGACATCGAGGCGAGCGACCTTGCGGCGCTGAGGGCGGCCTTGAACTCTTATCTGAGGTGGATCAAGGTTGCGGAGGACGTGAGCAGAACAACAGGTGAGACAAATGGATGATATGAGTCCGAAAATTCAGAATCAGCTTGCTCAATTCCAGCAGCTTCAGCAGCAGCTCCAGGCGATTCTCGGCCAGAAGTATCAGATGGAAGCCCAACTGAAGGAGACGGAGCGGACGGTCGAGGAGCTTAACAAAACGGCGGACGACGTGCCGATCTACAAGAGCGTCGGCTCACTGCTGATCAAGGCGAAGGACAAGGTAACCGTCCTCAAGGAGATCGAGGACGACAAGGAATCACTCGGGGTGCGGATCAAGACGCTCGATCGCCAGGAGAAGTACATGAGGGATAGGTACCAGAGCCTGCAAGACCAACTCTCGAAGGCGCTAGGTGGCGAGCAGCAGGGTCAGGAAGACGCGGGCTGAGAAGTCCGCCGCAAACCGCTGCCGGTCGACCGGGGCCCGCAAGGTGATCCCTCGGCCGTCTCCTAATCACCTTCGAGTGCTGTGGGCCTTCACTAGAAAGGTGCATATATGTCGATGCCACTCTCGGCAAGACAGATGCTCGGAACGATTGCGCTCAGGCTCCAGAGCGGAAGCAAACTCGTTCTTCTTCATGGCAACGCCGATCCCGACGCGCTTGGCTGTGCTTTCGCCATCCACAGCAGCTTTCCGGACGTCGAAGTGGTCGCGCCAGGCGGGCTAGACAGGCTTTCTAAGGTCATCGGCACAAAGCTGGATTTCAAGGTCGGCGAGACCGCATCGACGGATAGGTACGATGTCATTGTCGTCGTCGATACGTCCTCGCCTGACCAGCTCGGTCCATTGTCAGGAGACCTGGGCGACGCCATCGTCATCGATCATCACGCGAGAACTGACCGATGGCAGGGATGCACTTACTATTGCGACGATACCAAGAGAAGCTGCGCAGAGATAGTCTACGAGTTGCTGAAGGAAACGGATGTCAAGATAGGCAAGGATGTCGGGCTGGCTTTGATGATCGGGATGCTAACGGACAGCGGGCACCTCAACTATGCCACGCCATCATTGCTTCGCAGCTTCGCCCAGATACTGGAGGAGACGAAGCTGAATATGGATGAGGTCATGGACCTCATCGAAATCGAGCCGGACATCTCCGAACGTATTTCCCAGCTCAAGGGCGCGCAGAGGCTGAAGTTCGAAAGGACAAACGGATTCATTATCGCGCTCTCCTACGGCAGCGCTTTCGAGAGCTCTGTCTGCAAGTCGCTCATAGGGCTCGGCGCGGACGTAGCTTTTGTCGGGTCGCAGAGGGACGAGAGCTTCAGAGTGAGTGCCAGGGCGCGACCAGAAATCGTAAGGATGGGACTTCATCTCGGCAAGCTGCTCGGCGACGTCGGAGCCGAGACTTCCAACGACGGCGGAGGGCACGGCGGGGCCGCCGGTCTGGTTGGCGTGGGCGACGTTGAGGCAATCCTGAACATATGCTCCCAGCGAGCGATTGATTTCATAAGGAGCCACACTGCCAACGACAACAGGTAGTACTCGTTGACATTGCGCGGGTTTCTTGGATCTCTGGTAGATATCAGGCGATGATCTCTCTCATCTCATCGAGCCTCTGGGGTTTTCTCTCGAAATACTCTCTCACCGGCTTGAGTATCTCTATGAGCGCCTCGGACGCACCATTCTTGAGATCCATCGGGTGTAGACTCCCGGCGGCGTAGGTCGATTCGATGCCGCCGTAGCTGCTGAATTCCACCGGTCCCCCGAACTTCTGCGGCCTGTTGATCGTGACCGACGCCATCTTGTCGAATATGATGTAACGATACAGGGCGAGGACCGGGTTGCCATCAACGGTCGGCGGGCAGAAGGCCTTGCCGACCTTCCGCTTGATGTCGTCAGGATAATCGTGGATTAATATGCCGCTGTCCGGATCGCTCTTCGACATCTTCGTCGAGACGGGGTCCATCCGGTCAATGCCCTTGAGACCAGGCAGCAATGGAGTGTGAAGCGCGACAGGCTTCTTCCATCCCAGCTTCTCCGCTGCCTCTCTCGCGAGCATGTGAGCCCTCCGCTGGTCGAGACCGGCGTAAGCGACGTCGAGGTCGAGCTCGAATATGTCGGCCGCCTGCATCAACGGGTAGAGCGTCTTGGAGGCGTCCATCTCTGCCTCGTCCTCCTGCCTACCCATGATCGTCAGCGCCCTCTTCACCCGCGTCAGAGTGGACGCCTTTCCAATCTTTATCACCTTCTCCCAGTACGAGATGCCGTCCATGAGTTCGGAGGCGAACTTGAAGTCGACCTTGTCCCGCGGCACTCCGAGGGCCTCGAAGCAATCCTCCATATATCTGGCGCAGGTACGGATGTGCTCCATGTTTCCGCCAAGCTTATCGTTGATATAGGCGTGCCAGTCAGCAAAGAATACCGTGAAGTTGAAACCGGCATCGACGAAGTCCTTGATCTTTGCCGCGCAAATCATCCAGCCCAGATGGACCAGACCGGACGGTTCGAACCCTATGTATCCTCTCGGGGACGTTTCTGAAGAGAGCAAAGCGCTGAGCTCCTCCACGGTCACGATCTCGTCTGTGTTCCTGGTCAACAGGTTCAATCTTACCTCGCTGTCCATGCAACTCAAAGCGAAATCTCCAGACGGTTATAAAACACTTCGCAATTTCGGCCACCTAATAACTGAAGCTGGAAATCGAAGGAATGAAGAAAAGGTAAGAAAGATGAGTGGTTTCGGGACGATCCTGTCTCCGCCCAGCAACGGCCTAACCGCCTGCCGTCACAGGGAAGAGGGATACGATATCGCCGTCCTTCAACTCGGTCTGCAGCCCATTGAGGTGTCTTATGTTCCGACCGTTCACCAGTATGTAAAGCAGGTCAGAGAGCTGATCACCCTTGGGATAGAGAATCTTCGCCAGCTTGTCCCCCACCTTAGCAACCATTGTGTCTAGGAAGCTCTTGACGGTGTTGCCTGTCATATCCACCTTCATCTCGTTGGCACCGACCGTCGCCCCGATGTGTCCGAACGTCCTCAGGGTCACAGCTGTCATGCTCTGCCTCATTGTTCGTAGTCAAAGGCGCGCACTTAAAGCTTCTTCGCTGCGTCCTCGGCCGCGATATTGATGATGTCCATTACCATCGATGTCGGCGGGCAATAGGCATTCTCGAATGAGGTGACGAACTCCTCCACAGTAGCTCCCTTGATGATGGCTGCGGTCACCCAGTTCACGCGACCTGTGATCTCCTCGCCACCGACGATCTGCGAGCCTAGTATCTTGTGACTGTCCTTGTCGACCAACATCTTGACCGTAATCTTCTTTCCGCCAGGGTAGTACCTGGCCCTCGTTAATCCGCTTGCCTTGCCCTCGACGTAGTTCAGACCGTAGTAGTCCGCCAGACCCCTTGAGAGTCCGGTACCGCCAGCCTCGATCTCGCCAATCCTGCTTATGAACGCGCTGGCGACTCCTGGGTAGTACGCGTATCCGCCCGATGCGTTAATGCCGGCGACGCGGCCCTGGCGCAGTGCACTCGATCCGAGCTGGCTCATGGTAGGTCCGGGCACGACGGCACTCTCACACATGATCACGTCACCGCACAGGTAGACGTCCTTGACGAGCCGGCCCTTCTTGTATGGCTGCAGCGTCGGGCTCGTCCTAACCGCACCAAGCGCTCCGACATCAAGACCCATCATGTTCGGTATCTCGAGGTTCGCCCTCACGCCGGTGGACATGATGACCAGGTCGCATGGATACTCGACGTTCCCCGCGACGACCTTCTCGACCTTCCCCTCTCCCTTGATCGCCCCGATCGGAATATTCAGAACGAACTTGATCCCCTGCTTCTCGCAGTACTCCTGCACCATCGCGGCCATGTCGGAATCGAATATGCGCGGGATGACCTGAGGGAACATTTCAATGACCGTCACGTCCAGCCCAGCGTGCTTCAGTCCAACCGCCATCTCCAGTCCGATTACGCCCGCGCCGGCGACGACGACGGACTTCGCGCCCTTCATCGCACTCTGTATCGCCTTGCCGTCGTTGACTGTCCTGACGGTGAAGACACCTGGAAGCTTCGAACCCTCCACCGGCGGAATGAACACGGTACCACCCGTGGCAACCACAACCGCATCGTAAGTGTACTGCTTGCCATCTGCGGTTGTCACGGTCTTCTTGTCCATGTCCACGCCAGCGACTTTCATCTTTGTGTAGACCGTGATGTTCCTTTCCTTCTGATAGAAGTCAGGTGTGTGCATCACGATGGTCTCGAAGCTCTTTATCTTGCCCTCAAGGACGAAAGGTATCGCGCAAGGAGAATATGCGATGTGCTCGTCCTCCGTGAACACGGTCACTTCTGCGTCCTTGTTCTTCTCTCTCGCGGTCGAAGCGGCGTGCATTCCCGCCGCACCGGCACCAATGACAATTATTTTCCTTCCCATCGGTAACACCCTTTGCGGGGTGATGCCTTACCTACATATTAAAATATTCGCAATTTCACCCAGTCTGGATGACCCGCGCAGATGAGCAAGGATTCCAATCGTTTCTCGATGCCTTTCTGGTCATTCTCTCGTTACCACCACCGATGATCGCCACAACTGACCGCCCTGCAAACACTAAAAAAGGCGCAGGCTAGTATGGTTCCGAGACGATGCGAACGCCCCTAGAGAACAGGACATCACCCGTGGCCGTCTGGAAGGAGGAAGACGTAATCGACGGGAGAAGGGTCAGAGCCTTCGTAGCGATACTCAGGACGACTGGATGCTGGTGGTCGCGGGAGCAGGGATGCACGATGTGCGGATACAACCTTGCTAGCGAAGAACGAATCGGCCTCCAGGATTTGAGAGCGCAGCTGGACAAGGTGTTGGCGTCGTACTCCGGGGAAGAGATGATCAAGATCTACAACTCCGGGAGCTTCCTAGACAGTAGGGAGATACCGCTCGAGTTCAGGCAGGACATCTTGGATGGTTTCGAAGGCGCGGGGAGGATCCTCTTCGAGACCCGCCCGGAGTTCGTGACCGAAGAAGCACTCGACGAGTTCCCGAGTGGTAGGATCTCTGTGGCGATCGGTCTCGAGAGCAAGAGCGACGCGGTGCTGAAGAACTGCATTCGCAAGGGCTTCACCGTCGAGCAGTATGTCGCAGCGGCGGAATTACTGGGAAGAAAGCGGATCCCGCTCAGGACCTATCTGTTGCTGAAGCCCCCGTTCCTGACCGAGCGCCAGAGCATCGAGGATTCGAAACGCTCGGTCTCTTTCGCCTCGAAGTTCTCTGAGAGTGTGTCAATAAATCCGGTCAATGTCCAGAAGGGCACTCTGGTGGAAGAGCTCTGGCGAAGGGGGGACTATAGACCGCCGTGGCTTTGGTCGCTGATCGAGGTTCTGAAAACCGGGAAAGAATGCAGCGGAACGAGGGTTTTCTCCTCCCCGAGCGGCGGAGGGACCCCCAGAGGAGTTCATGACTGTGGCAAGTGCGACAGAAAGGTTCTTGAGGCCATCCAGCGGTTCACCTTCTCACAGGACCAGTCGGAGTTCAATCAAACCCAGTGCGAATGCATGGTCGAGTGGAGAGCATTGATCGAAGTGCAGGATGTCATGAGCGCCTCTGTCGACACAGACAGGTACCTCAGCAGCGAACTCGAACTGGAGTGATGATCGATCGGATCAGCTGTTTACTGCCGAAAAAACCTAGGAGGCGACAAGGATGGAGTACGAGATAAAGAAAGGACACTACTCGGAGATCGAAGGGGACGGTCTGAAGAACATAACAACGGAGATATTCGGGAGAGCGTCACAGGAAGGAGACGTAACCGTCTCCTCATACGGGGCCTTGGCTCGCGTCGAGGCAAGAATCCTAAGCAAGTCTTCCTTGCTCGTGAACACCAAGAGCGACGCATCGGCCCCCGACGACGTCGCGTTGGAAACGATCAAACGGTTCAACCTCTTCCTCGAAAGGATCACAGGGTTTACTTCGAAACAGCGCCGGAACCGCCTGCAAAAGAAGGCCAAGGAAGGCAAGCTCTGACAAGAGCCTCTTGCCGCCGAGTCGTAGGTGACCATATGGCAAACGAAGGATGCCGCTTTTCCGGACCTCTCAGCCATTCATCCCTTGACAGCCACGAGGATTCTGTCTTGCCCCTGGCGACCGCATAGCTTAAATACGATTATCATTATGCAAGAAGTCGCTGAACGCACTGAGGACGTTCGACCAGACGCCTTGGGCAATGCGATGAGCATCCCTGTTTCCCGCTCTTACGCGGTTTTGAGAGGCGAAAACGGTGTCACGGTCGAGGGTGAGAACCTCAATACCAATCAACAGCGAGCGTTAGCGGAAGAGAGTGGATTCTCTCACCTCCAGAAAGAGGGAGAATCATGTCGAACATAAGACGTCCAAGGAAAGGTTCAATGGCGTTTTCGCCTAGAAAGAGAGCGCAGCGACAGTTCCCGAGGCTCGATGCTTGGCCGGAGATCAGCGAAGGCCCTAGGGTTCAGGGTTTCGCGGGATACAAGGCCGGAATGACACATGCCTTCTTGGTGGATTACCGCCCGACGAGCAACACCTCCGGACAAGAGGTCCAGATACCGGTGACGGTGCTAGAGGTCCCTCCGATGAGGGTCGCGGCAGTTAGGTTCTACGAGAACACGCGATATGGTCTTCGAACGGTCGGCGAGGTTTGGTCGGACGATGTCGACGAGTCACTGTCCCGACTGCTCCCAATCCCGAAGAACTACGATTCTAGCAAGGCATGGGAGAAGTTCAACGGCACCGACATCGAGGATGTCAGACTCCTCGCGTACACCCAGCCCACGCTGGTCAAAGGCGTGCCGAAGAAGATGCCGGAGATGATGGAACTGCGCATCGGCGGCGGAACCATTGCAGCGAGAATCGACTACGCGAAGTCGCTGCTGGGCAAAGACATCAAAATCACCGATTTCATAAAAGAAGGTCTGATGATTGACATCGCGGCGGTCACGAAGGGAAAGGGATTCCAGGGTGCCACCAAGAGATGGGGCGTCAAGTTGCTGTCGCACAAGAACAGCAAGCACCGCAGGATGATCGGTACGCTGGGTCCGAAGAGGCCCGGCTACGTCAGACCGACCGTTCCTCAGGCTGGCCAGGTCGGCTATCACCAGAGGACGGAGTTCAACAAGAGGGTCCTGAAGATCGGGGACAACGGAAGCGATGTGACGCCGAAGGGAGGCTTCCTCCACTATGGCGAGGTCACGAATCCATATGTGCTGATACACGGTTCCGTCCCAGGCCCGACAAAGCGCCTCATAAGGCTAAGGGACCCAATCAGGAGAGGCGGCGTTGAACTGAAGGAGACTCCGGATCTCACATACGTGTCGACGGAGTCCAAGCAGGGGGCGTGAAGATGGCTGGAGAACATGGATCAGTCAATGTGTATTCCCTCAAGGGAGAGGTCATCAAGAGCATCCCGCTCCCGACCGCTTTCATGTCAGAATTCAGACCTGATGTGATTAGGAAGGCCGTCGCAGTTCAAGAGGCGAACATGAGGCAACCCTACGGGGTCATGAAGGGCGCGGGCATGAGGCACGCGGTCTCGACCTGGGGCAAGGGAAGAGGAGTAGCAAGAGTCCAGAGACTCTCTCAGGGACAGAAAGGCGCGCAGTCCCCGGGCACCGTCGGAGGACGAAAGGCCCATCCCCCATACGCCGAGCGCGACTGGTCCGAGAAGATCAACAAGAAGGAGATGGCAGTGGCCAAGCTCTCCGCGCTTGCCGCGATGGCAGACGCCGACAAGGTCAGGAGACGCGGACACAGATTCGACGAAGGGATCACGGTGCCAGTAGTGGTCGAGGACGACATCGAGAAGCTGTCAAAGACCGCGGAAGTGATGGATGTCCTTGACAATATCGGGATCGCGGACATCGAGAGGGTGAAGGAAGGGACGAAGGTTAGGCCGGGGAGAGGCAAGATGAGGGGAAGAAGGATACGCTCCCCGAAGGGCGTCCTCATTGTCGTCTCGAGCAAGGAGTCGCCGCTGTTCGCCGGTGCCGGCAACCTGCCCGGGGTGGAAGTGGTTGCATCAGACAACTTGAACGCGGAGCTCATGGCTCCCGGCGGAGATCCAGGAAGGCTAGCGCTCTTCTCTGAGTCCGCCATCAGGGAGATAGGGAGGTGGTAGGACATGGACAAGAAGGAGATCCTACTTCATCCGTACGTTACAGAGAAGACGATGAACCACATGACTGGCAGTCCCACCCTTGATTTCAAGGACGGGAACAAGCTCGAATTCATAGTCCTGAGGAGCGCGACGAAGAAGCAGATAAAGGACAGCTTCGAGAAGCGCTTCGAGGTCAAGGTCGAGAAGATCTGGACCAGGATTAACAAGGACGGAAAGCATGCGATAGTCAAGCTCGCCGAGGGATACTCGGCGGAGGACGTCGGCATGAGAATCGGAGTGTTCTGAGGGGGGGTCCTATGGGAAAGAATCTAAGGCAGCAGAGACGTGGCCGGGGCGGCTCTCAATACAGGTCGCCTGGCCACAGACATCTCGGGGACATCCGGATGCCCCACACCAAGCAGGGGACCGGCAAGATCCGCGATCTGGTGCACGCACCAGGAAGGACGAGCCCATTGGCTGAGGTCGACCTGGACGGGAAGATCGTGAAGATCATAGCTGCGGAAGGCATGCAGGTCGGTCAGCAGATCCAGATCGGAGATGCCGGAGCTATCGCGGCCGGTAATATCATGCTACTCGGCAGCATACCTGAAGGAACACTCGTGTTCAACATCGAGGCCCGACCGGGTGACGGCGGAAAGTTCGTCCGGAGCTCCGGGAACGCCGCCGCGATCGTGAGTCGAGGAGAGAAGGTCGTGGTCCAGATGCCGTCTGGCGCTTTCAAGACCTTCGACCCGAGATGCAGGGCGTCAGTCGGCATCGTGGCCGGAGGAGGGCACAGAGAGAAGCCCTTCGGGAAAGCGGGCGCGAAGTTTCACGCTTACAGGAGCAAGAGCAAGGCCTACTTCAAGGTCAGAGGCGTGGCGATGAACCCTGTGGACCACCCACACGGCGGAGGGTCCCATCAGCATGTTGGCAAGCCCAGCACGGTCGGAAGGAACGCGCCGCCTGGAAGGAAGGTGGGCCGTCTCTCGCCCAAGAGGAAGCCTAGGATGTGATCGAAATGGCTGAGGAGAAGATGACCGGAACAAAGGCCTCACGGAGGAAAGCGCGAAAAAAGAGGGGCGCCATCACGGCAAGGCGAAAGAAGGAGTTCACCTACCGAGGTTACACTCTCGAAGAGCTTCTGGCGATGCCATTCGATGAGGTTCTTTCGCTCATGCCTTCCAGGGTGAGGCGATCGTTGACAAGAGGATTGAACGAGGAGCAGAGAACCTGCTTCGAGAAGATTAAATCTGGCAAGTATGAAATCGTGAGGACCCACCGCAGAGACATCCCGATCGTGCCCGAATTCGTTGGAAAGAAAGTGGCGGTGCACAATGGGAAGGAGTTCAAAGAGGTCGAAATCAAGGCCGAGATGATCGGCCACTTCCTCGGCGAGTTCGCCATGACCAGAAAATCAGTCAAGCACTCAGGTCCAGGAGTTGGTGCGACAAGGTCCTCCAAGTTCCTGCCGCTCAAGTAGGTGATGAAATGGTTGGATACACGGCTGAATCGGACCCCGACAAGACATCGAGGGCAATCGGCAAGGAACTCCCCATTTCACCGAAGTTCTCGAGAGAAATCTGCACCATGTTGAGGGGCAAGAAGGTGACGGTTGCGGTTCGGATCCTCGAGGAAATCATTGATCTCAAACGCCCGGTGCCGATAAAGCGGTTCAACACGGGTGTCGCGCACAAGAGACGCGTCGGGCCTGGTAGGTTCCCTCAGAAGGCGGCAAGGGCGATACTGGGTGTAATCGAGAGCGCGAGACACAATGCGGAGTACAAAGGTCTCGACTCCGAGAACATGAAGGTCACCGTCGTCACAACGAACCTGGGTAGAACTACAAAAGGTTTCATGCCCCGCGCATATGGAAGGGCCACGCAGTGGAACCAGCAGACAGCAAACATCGAAGTCATTCTTGAGGAGTTGGAGTAGATGGCTAGCGAGAGGAAATTCGTCACTGAGAACATCCGAAGGGTCCTTCTCAAAGAGTACCTCATGAAGGAGGTCGGCAGGGCCGGGTTCGGAGGAGTCGACGTACAGAGAACCCCGATGGGCACGCGCGTGACACTGGTCGTCGAGAGGCCCGGCATCGTCATCGGAAGGAGAGGTGCCGCGATCAAGGGTCTGACCAAGGCCATCGAGGAAGATTTCAATTTCAGCAATCCGCAGATCGAGGTCCAGGAAGTGGAGAACGCCAACCTGAACGCTCAGATAATGGCGGAGAAGCTCGCGTTCGCCCTCGAGAGGGGCTGGCACTTCAGGCGGGCCGGCCACTCTACCGTGCGAAGAATCATGGACAACGGCGCGAGGGGCTGCCAGATCGTGATCTCTGGCAAGCTCACCGGGCAGAGGCACCGGACCGAGAAGTTCAAAGAAGGCTACATCAAGTTCTGCGGAGAGCCCAGACTGAAGTTCATCAAGAGGGGCTTTGCAGTGGCAAAGCTGAAACCTGGCGTCATCGGGGTTAGGGTCGAGATAATGGATCCCGATGCAAAGCTTCCGGACGAAGTGGAAGTCATGACGCCGGAGAAGGCGGTCGAGGCTATGCCAGAGATGGCAGACCTGCTCCTTCCGAGAGAGGCATCGGCTCAGTCAGAGCCGGCCCCGGTCGATGAGAAGACCGCCGAGGGTGAGGCTGTTGAGAAAACGAATGAGACGGTTGAGGAGCCAAGGAAGGAAGAGGGGGCTACCAGCGCACCAGGCGATTCCGAACCCGCA
This sequence comes from uncultured Methanomassiliicoccaceae archaeon, assembly GCA_964544915.1. Lineage (GTDB taxonomy): Archaea > Thermoplasmatota > Thermoplasmata > Methanomassiliicoccales > JACIVX01 > JAJRAG01. The sequence continues at coordinate 21,387 of CAZJDY010000032.1, forward strand.
GAAGAGAAGTCAGCGACTGAGCACCCCGAGGTTCCCACCAAGGATAGCTTGAAGGAGGTGTAGTGCGAAATGGCATTGCTGAGGACATCGGAGATAAGGCAGATGAGCAAGGAAGACAGACTCGCGAAGCTACGCGAGCTGAGGGACGAGCTCATGCACGAGAGGGGCACTGCAGCCATGGGTGGCGCTCCGGCCAACCCTGGACGAATTCGAGCTCTTAGAACGAACATTGCCCGGATACTCACCGTCCAGAAGGAGGAAGAAAAGTAATGGCTGAAATCTGTCCCGTATGTGGACTACCCAAGGAATTGTGCATGTGCGAGGAGATCGCACGCGAGCAGCAGAAGGTCAGAATCTACACCGATAGCAGGAGATACGGAAAGACCGTGACTGTTATCGAGGGGATTGACGCGGACGACATAGACATTGACGACCTAGCCAGGAAGCTGAAGACTAAATGCGCTGCAGGCGGAACGGCCAAGGACGGCAAGATCGAGCTCCAGGGCGAACACAAGAAGAAGGTGAAGGAGACCCTGGAGGAGATGGGATTCAAGACCGACGTCAGATGAGTGTTTATATGAAAAAGAGGAATTTCATGAAACAGGAATTCATCGGTTTAGAAGCGGAAGTCATTGCGTCATCGCATCAGGGCTACAGATCACTGAAGGGCAGGGTCGTCGACGAGACGAAGAACACCATCGTGATCGTGCATGATGGAAGAGAGAAGGTCGTCCCCAAACCGGGCAATGAATTCCTTTTCACATACGGCGACGAGAAGATTGCGGTTCATGGGTCAGAGATTCAGCACCGACCAGAAGATCGGATCAAGAAGACTAGGTGAGCTAATGAAAGGCGATGTTAGAGATATTGGGATTGATGTTAAAGCTCCAGAGACCAAATGCGACGACAAGAACTGCCCGTTCCACGGGGAGCTCGGCGTCAGAGGACACTCGTTGGACGGAGTGGTGGTCTCTACAAAGATGGACAAGACGGCTATCGTGGAGCGGAACTACCTGCGATACGTCGAGAAGTACGAGCGTTATGAGAAGAGGACCAGTCGGTACGCGGTTCACAACCCCCCGTGCCTTGGCACGAAGGTGGGGGACAACGTCACGATCATGGAGTGCAGACCGATAAGCAAGACTGTTTCCTTCGTGATCGTCGGGAAGAGGTGATGATCCTTGAAGGGACTCGCTGGCAAACAGACCCATGGCATTCAGACTGGGACCGAACTTAGCGTGATAGATAACACCGGCGCGAAGTCCGTCGCCGTCATCGCCGTCCCGGGATACCACGGCGTCATCCGCAGATATCCCAGAGCGGGGATCGGGGACATAGTGGTGGCGTCGGTGAAGAAGGGCACGCCCGAGATGAGGAGGCAGATCGTGTACGCGGTCATCGTCAGACAGAGACGACCCTTCAGAAGGTCCGATGGAACGATGGTCGCCTTCGAGGACAACGCGGCCGTGGTTACGACCGAGACCGGAGAGACGAAGGGGACCGACATCAAGGGACCCGTGGCGAGGGAGGCCGCGGAGAGATGGCCGAGGATAGCCGCCACGGCCTCGATGATAATCTAGGTGATGATTATGGTCAAGAGCAGCAAAGCAAGGAAGCAAAGGAAGGCTCTGTACAACGCCCCGGTGCATGTAAGGAGGCGCATCGTCTCTTCGCACCTCAACGAAGCCCTGATGAAGGAGCACAAGAAGAGGTCCGTGCCGGTCATCAAGGGCGATACGGTGATGGTCGTCCGCGGAGATGCCGATATCGTCGGGACAGAGGGAAAGGTCTCGAACGTCGACACTAAGAGCGGAAGACTGACCGTCGAGGGCGTCACGACCACGAAGGCGGACGGGGCACAAACGGCTCGCGCCGTTCACGCGTCCAAGGTCGTCATCACCAAACTTGACCTATCAGATTCATGGCGCAAGGAGAAACTCCTGCGCGGAAAGGAGGGTTCATCGTGACCAGAGAGATGAAGCGTTTGACCGCTCCTAGGAGCTGGCCAATTTCGAGGAAGACCAAGCACTGGATAGCAGCCCCTTCACCCGGGCCGCATTCCGTCGAGATGAGTATGCCAGTGCTCGTGATCATGAGGGACATGTTGCACCTGTGTGACACCGCTGTGGAAGCAAGGAGAATACTGAGTAGCGGCGACATTCTAGTGGATGGTAGGATAGTGAAGAACAGGAAGTTGCCTGTCGGCTTGATGGATATCGTCTCGATCCCGAAGCTGAACCAGCATTACAGGATGCTCCTAGACCAGAGGGGGAAGTTCGAACTCGTGAAGATCCCCCAGGGAAAGGAGCAGTGGAAGCTATGCAGGATTGAGAGCAAGACGACCGTGAAGGGCGGGAAAACCCAGATCGGGCTGCACGATGGACGCAGCATAATTGTCGATTCGGATAAGTACAAGACGGGGGACGTCCTGAAGATCGAGGTTCCGACCCAGAAAATCCTTGACGCCTATAAACTGACGAAGGGGAGCATCGCGATGATCATAATCGGCGCGCATGCGGGACAGACGGCGATCATCGAGGAGTACATCATCACAAGGACCCCGGATCAGAACATAGTGAAGTTCAAGGACGGCACTTCGACCGTGAAGGGCAACGTGTTCGTCGTCGGCTCGAAGGCGCCCGAGATAGAGCTGCCGGAGGCGAGAGCGATATGAGCGACGCGATGAGGCAGCCGAGAATCGAGAAGGTGGTCGTGAACATCGGCGTCGGCGACCCGGGGGAGCGGTTGACCAAGGCACAGAAGGTGCTGGGAATGCTCACGAAACAGAAGCCAGTCGTCACGATTGCGAAGGTTACGAACAGGGACCTCGGCGTAAGAAAGGGCATGCCGATCGGATGTAAGGTCACGCTGAGGGGAGAGGCCGCGGAGGAGTTCCTGAAACGCGCACTCTGGATCAGAGAGAACAGGGTGGCGGTGTACTCGTTCGACCCAAGGGGCAATCTGTCCTTCGGGATCACGGACTACACGGACTTCGAGGGCATGAAGTACGACCCTGAGATCGGTATATTCGGAATGGACGTCAGCGTGTCGATCACGCGCCCTGGCTACAGGATCGCGAGGAGAAGGATCATGAAGCGCAAGGTTCCGAGGAACCACGTGATGTCCAAGGAAGAGGCTATCAAGTTCATGAAGGAGAAGTTCAATGTCGAGGTGGTCGAGTGAAGCCGAAGAAGGAATTTGGCAGGAAGAAGGGTTGCGTGCGCTGCGGCAGGAAGCGCGGCATAGTCCGCCGGTATGGCATGCATCTTTGTCGCCAATGCTTCCGGGAGATCGCGCCGCAGATCGGATTCAAGAAGTACTCGTGAGGTGAAAGAATGCAGAGCGACCCGTTGAATGATGCCATGTCGACCATGAAGAACGCGGCGACCGTTGGAAAGCAGGAGTGCATGATCAGGCCCTCGTCGAAACTGATAGGTAGGGTGCTGAAGGTCATGCAGGAGTCCGGTTACATAAACCAATTCGAGTTCGTCGAAGATGGTCGCGCGGGCTTTTTCAAAGTGAAGATTGAAGGGAAGATAAACAACTGCGGCGTGATCAAGCCGCGGTATTCCGTAAGGAAGACCGACCTTGAGAAGTACGAGGCTAGATACCTGCCCGCTCAGGACTTCGGGGTGCTTATCCTCACCACAACCGAAGGTGTGATAACCCACATGAAGGCGAAGGAGCTCGGCGTTGGGGGTAAACTCCTGGCGTACGTTTACTGAGGTCGATCAAATGACAATGACCGGTATGATAGAAGAGAAGGTCAACATCCCCGACGGAGTGGAGGTGGAGATCAAGGAATCCGTGGTAAAGATCTCCGGCCCCAGAGGAAAGCTGTCCAGAGAGTTCGTCCACAACAGGGCGAAGATATTCGAGAGGGACGGCAAGGTCATCGTGAGCTGCGAGATACCTAGGGTCAAGGACAAGGCTGTCGTCGGGACCTTCGCCGCTCACATCAAGAACATGATTGACGGAGTGACGAACGGATTCGAGTACAAGATGAAGATAGTCTATTCGCACTTCCCGATCAAGGCTTACGTGAAGGGGGACAAGTTCATCATCGAGAACTTCCTGGGAGAGAGGACCGCAAGGAAGGCTAACATAGTCAAGGACACGAAGATCGCGATCAAAGGCAACGACATTGTCCTGACTGGTGCTGACATCGAGGCAGTGTCACAGACCGCAGCGAACATAGAGCGGAGCACAAAGATAAAGGGATTCGACTCACGGGTGTTCCAGGACGGCGCATACATCGTCGAGAAGGCTGGGAGGATGAACGAATGAGCAAGGCGAAAGGAGATATACGCGAGATATCCGACCTACCCTATTACAAAGACGAGTACGCAGAGGGACTAGAGGAGATGGGCATCAAATCCATTTCAGACCTGCTCGACGCGCTCTACGACGACGAGAGAAAGAAGGAGATAGTTGACAAGCTGAAGGGAGTAGGGCCGAAGATAGCAGATCACTGGATAAATATCATCGAGGAGAAGGGGGTTCTCGAGGAAGCCCCCGAAAAAGCCGAAGAGGCGCTAGCCGAGACCAAAGCGAGGAAGGTCGCAGCTCCGGAAGAAGAGAAGAAGGAAGAGGCGCAGACTCCAGAGGAAGAGAAGGCCGTCATAGTCGAAGAGACCCCGGCCGCCGAAGCTAAGGAGGGCGAGGTCGTCGAGAAGGGGGGATACATCGTAAAGCTGAAGCCCGAACTCGATGCCGAGACTAGAGAGCTTCTCGCCAAGCGGAACACCATGTCGAAGAAGAGACCTCACTTCCTCAGGCAGGAAGGGTTCAGGTTCAAGCGCCTTGGTGACACGTGGAGACGCCCCAGGGGCATGCACAGCAAGATGAGACGGCACTACAAGTACCGTCCCCCGGTAGTCTCCATCGGTTACCGTGGCCCGCAGAAGGTCAGAGGATTGCACTCATCAGGATTCGAAGAAGTGATGGTCTACAACCCGACCCAGCTCGACGGCATAGACCCGAAGCAACAGGCCGTGAGGGTCGGAGGCGGCGTCGGCTACAAGAAGCGGTTGGAAATCGAAACGAAAGCGGACAAGCTCGGAATCCGAGTTCTCAACAGGACGGGATAGTATGGACCTTAAGAATCAGAGAAGAATGGCTGCGCAGATCCTCGGATGCGGGGAAGGGAGGGTTTGGATCGACCCCGACAGGATCGAGGACGTAGCAGACGCCATAACTAGGGCCGACATTCGAACGGCCATAGAATCTGGCACGATCCGCGCCCTTCCGAAAAAGGGTGTATCCCGAGGCAGGGCCAGATACCACATCGCTCAGAAAGCCAAGGGAAGGAGGCGCGGGATCGGGAGCAGGAAGGGTACTTCCGGAGCGAGAAGCCCCGAGAAGAAGCGCTGGATCCAGACGATCCGTCCGATCAGGACCACGCTGAGGGAACTGCGGGATCAGGGCAAGATAACCCCGACGGTCTACAGGGACTTTTACATGAAGGCCAAGGGAGGAATGTTCAAGAGCAAGGCTCATGTTATCAGCCACCTCAAGACCGAGGGACACCTGAAGGAGGGGAACTGATGGCGCATGGACCGAGATACAGAGTGCCTTTCCGAAGGCGAAGGGATGGCCGGACCGACTACAGGCAGAGGGCCAAGCTGCTGAGGGCCAGGATCCCGAGGGCTGTCGTGAGAACCTCCCTGAGGAACACGAGCGTTCAATTCATAGAGTATGATTCCGGCGGCGACAAGGTGTTGGCTTCGGCCAATTCCAAGGAGCTTGCGGACTTGGGATGGAGCCTTTCCACGGGCAACATCCCGGCCGCGTACCTGACTGGCTATTTGGCCGGAAAGAGGGCGAAGAAGGCGGGGGTCGAAGAGGCCGTGCTCGATATAGGGCTGAAAGTACCGGTCAAGGGCGCCGCGTGCTTCGCGACTCTGAAGGGGCTGCTAGACGCGGGTTTGGAGATACCTCACGGCGAGGAGATCTTCCCGCCCGATGAGAGGATCAAAGGCCATCATATCGGAGAGAACGTGGAGAAGTTGTTTGTTGAGGTCAAGAGCAAGATGGAGCGTGATTGAGATGGATTGGACTCCGAAGACAAGACTGGGCAAGATGGTGCTCAAGGGAGAGATAACGACCATGAGCGCCGCCCTGGCAACGAGACTCCCGCTCCGAGAGCCGGAGATCGTTGACATTCTCCTGCCGGACCTGAAGGACGAGGTGATCGATGTCAACATGGTCCAGAGAATGACCGACTCGGGAAGGAGGGTCAAGTTCGCCATCACCGTCGCGGTCGGAAACGGCGACGGTTTCATAGGGCTGGGTCGTGCAAAGGGAAAGGAGGTCGGCCCGTCCATCAGGAAGGCGATCGACAACGCCAAGCTGAACATGATTGAGATCAAGAGGGGTTGCGGCTCCTGGGAATGCGGTTGCGGAACCCAGCACTCGCTCCCGTTCAAGGTCATAGGCAAGACTGGCTCGGTCGAGGTGATCCTTAACCCCGCCCCGAGGGGCGTGTCCCTGGCGGTCGGGGACGTTTCGAAAAGCATTCTCTCGCTTGCAGGAATAAAGGACGCGTGGGGCTTCGCTAGGGGACACACCAAGACGACGGTGAACTATGCTCTGGCGACTTTCGACGCGCTGCAGAGAACCTCCGAGATGAGGGTGACCGAGGAACAACGGAGGCGCCTGAAGATCTCGAGCGGGGCCGCCATGATTCACATAGCAGAGCAACAGGTAGGGAAGGAGGGGGCTGTGGGCTCGGTCCCGAAGGAAGGGTGATTCAGATGACATACGCTGTGGTAAGAGTGCGAGGTCACGCTGGTGTGAACCAGGACATAGAGGATACCATGCGGATCCTCAACCTAATGAGGATAAATCACTGCGTCGTCGTCCCTCAGACCGGGACCGTGAGAGGGATGCTGAACAAGGCCAAGGATTACATCACCTGGGGCGAGATCTCGGCCGAGACGCTCGCAAGAATGATAAAGTTCAGGGGAAGGCTGCAGGGCAACCTGCCCATCGATGATGCTTACATAAAAGAGAACTCGAAGTTCACCTCGATAATTTCGCTGTCTAAGGAAATCGTGAAAGACGAGTTACACTATTCCGACCTGAAGAACGCCAAGCCAGTCTTCAGGCTCAGCCCCCCTAAAAAGGGCTACGAAGGGAACAAGAAGTCGTTCAAGAATGGCGGCGCCCTTGGTTACAGAGGGGACAACATAAACGAGCTCATAGGAAGAATGCTGTAGGTGGGCAATCATGCCGAGCAGGACCAAGAAGTTCAGGGGAAGCCGGACGCACGGCCGAGGCAGGAAGAAGGGCAGGGGCGCTGGTCTCATGGGAGGCCGCGGGAACGCCGGACTTCACAAGCACAAAGTAATGAGAATGCTCAAGTATGCTCCAGACCATTTCGGCAGACATGGTTTCAAGCGGCCTCAGAAGGTCGCGTACGCGAAGATCTCCATGAACATAAGGGAGATCCAGGAGAGTATGGAGGACCTGGTGAGGGATGGGATCGCTGTCAAGAAGGGTGACAAGATCACCGTCAACCTCTCGGAGATGGGGGTGGACAAGTTGCTCGGGTCTGGAAATGTAGCAGGTAAGCTGGAGATCGTCGTGTCCGAGGCGTCGGAGACGGCAAAGCAGAAGGTCGAGGCAGCTGGCGGGTCAATCGCGCAACCCTAGTAAAGCCCCGGGATGGACATGGCAGAAGAAGCGAAGAGCAGGCTCTACAAACTGAAACCTCTAACAGATAGGTTGCCCGCCGTATCAAGACCCGAAGGTCATGTTCACTTCAGAACGAAGATGATGTGGGTCATCCTCATCCTCGTCTTCTATTTCGTGATGACCAACGTTTTCATCTACGGCCTGGACCAGAAGAGCACCGTGGACATGTTCGCGCAGTACAGGGCGATCCTCGCCGGTGCGCAGGGTTCCCTCATGCATCTAGGCATAGGGCCGATAGTCACCGGTTCGATCATAATGCAGCTCTTCGTCGGCGCGAAGATAATCAAGCTCGATCTCAAGAACGACGAGGACAAAGCAGTGTATCAGAGCACGCAGAAGTTCCTCGTCATAATAATGATAATCATCGAGGCCGTCCCGCAGGTATTCGGGTACCTCGTACCGTCGCAGACGTTCATTGGCGGCATGGACGGCTTCTTCGGGAGCGGCGGGGCACTCAGCGGTCTCAACATGGCCAGAATCATCATAATACTCCAGTTGTTCATCGGTTCTTACGTCGTGTTCCTGATGGACGAGGTCGTGTCGAAATGGGGGATTGGAAGCGGGGTATCGTTGTTCATCGCGGCCGGCGTAGCGGAAGCTATATTCACAGGCACGGTGAACTGGCATGCCTACGACCCTACTCAAGCCCTCAGCCTGTCGAACCCGCCCACGGGGACGATCCCGAAGACCATCTACATAATCCAGAACATGCCCGCCTCGGGGCTGGTCGGCGGAGGGTACGAACGCATATTGCTCTCGAATCCCAATCCGATGGTGGCGTTGATCGGAACCATCGCCATCTTCTTCTTCGTCGCTTACGTCGAATCAGTGAGGATAGAGCTGCCTTTGGCCCACGGGACCGCGAGGGGGGCAAGGGGCAGATACCCGATCAAGCTCATCTACGCGTCCAACATCCCGGTCATCCTAATGGCCGCTCTGCTGGCGAATGTGAGCATGTTCGCTCTGCTATTGTGGAGCAATCCTGGCCTCAACGGCATCCCATTGATAGGAGGGCAATCCTGGCTTGGATACTACCTTCCGGGTAGTAGCTATCCGTCGGGAGGACTGGCCTGGTATCTTTCCTCGCCGAGAGGTCTGAGCGATTGGCTTTTGCCGATTCTCAGCCCAGACACGTATGGGTACCTCGCCTCGGGACACGGCCCGCTCCAGGTTGGATTTCACGTGCTTGCCTACGTGGGAGTGATGGTCATAGGATCGGTCATATTCGCCAAGTTCTGGATAGAGACGACGAACATGGGACCGGAGGCCGTCGCGAAACAGATCGAGTCAAGCGGCCTGCAGATCCCGGGATTCAGAAGGGATCCGAGGATACTGAAGAGAGTCCTCGAAAGATATATACCCGTGGTAACAGTGATGAGTGGTGCGATGGTGGGAGGATTGGCCGCTGGTGCAGACCTGATAGGTACGGTAGGTAATGCTAGTGGTACTGGTGTGCTTCTGGCCGTGGGCATAATGATACAGCTATACGAGGCCATGGGCAGAGAGCAGATGATGGAGATGCACCCGGTGCTCAGAGGGTTCTTTGGAGGTGAATGATAATTGGCCGGCGCACCACAACCCAGCAACATGCCTCGGATCACCACGATCTTCATGTTCATACTCGCGATATTCATACTGTTCGACCCGACCCTTCGCAACGGACTTGGCGCCATTGTTGGATACGGCCTCGAGCCGGTGGTCGGATTCGGAGGCCAGTATCCGGTCGTAACGCTCTTCATCACGGGCATGATCATGACCGGGCTGACGATAGTGATCAGGCATTTCTTCATTGACTACGTGGAACAGATTAGAAGTCAGAAGATAGTAGCCGCGTTCAACAAGGAGCTTCGCCAGGCGAAGATGGAGAACAACACATTCAAAACCAAGAAGCTGATGGAACAACAGGCCAAGATCCTCCAGAAGTCCATGAGCGTCACGAGCTCGCAATTGAAGCTGATGCCAATAACGTTGATAATCGTCATCCCAATATTCGCCTGGCTATCGGTGTTCATGTCACGCGTGGTAAGCACGGCGTTCTCCGTGCCATGGGCCTTCAACGCCGACCTGAGTGCGGCAGTCGTGCTGCCGGCTTGGATACTCCTATACTCGCTCATAAGCTTGCCATTCGGCCAGTTCCTCATGCGGACGCTCAGATACTTCTCGTTCAGGAAGCGCCTAAATCAGCTCAAGGCCGAGGGAAAATGAGGATCACGATAAGCGGCCCGCCCGGTTCCGGCAAGACCACAGTCTGCAAGATGCTCTCCGATCTTCTCGGGATCGAGTGTGTGATATCGGGCGCGATCTTCAGGGAAATGGCGAAAGAGGAAGGACTAAGCCTTAGCGAGTTCGGCAGACTGTGTGAATGTGACCCAAAATATGACAGGCTACTGGACGAGAAGATATTGGAGATAGCGAGGGCAAGGAATAGCGTCATTCTCGAAGGGAGGCTAACCGCGCATATGCTTCATCGGAACGGAATTCCAGCGTTCAGAATCTACCTGGATGCCGATGTAGCGGTCCGGGCCAAGAGGGTCGCCGGCCGAGAGGGTATCGGTGAGGAAGAGGCAAAGAGCGGCATCATCGAGCGCGAGAAGTGCGAGGGGCGGAGATACGAAGGCTGCTACGGCATCGACCTGACCGACAAGAGCGTGTATGACCTTGTGGTCGGCACGTCCCATCTCACCCCAGAGCAGGTCGTCAACATGATCGTTGCTCATCTGGAGGCGAACGGTTGCCTGGGACGCTAATAAGGGAACGTAGCCCCATTTCGACGAAATGGGGGAAGTCTCCTTCAGAGAGGACCATGGAGGAAATCCTTGACGCGGGGCTGATAAACCTCGACAAGCCGCAGGGACCGACCTCGCATCAGGTGACCGCCTGGGTCCGAGACATACTTGGATTGAAGAGAATTGGTCACGGGGGGACTCTCGACCCCAAGGTTAGCGGTGTGCTTCCCATAGCGACGGGCAGGGCGACCAGGGCGGTCGATATCACACTGAGGACGGACAAAGAGTACGTCTGCGTAATGAAGCTCCACAAGGACAAGAACGAGGAGGATGTGAGAAGGGTGATATCCTCGTTCATAGGCGACGTATATCAGATACCGCCGGTCAGGTCGGCCGTCAAGCGCCAGATGAGAGTGAGGACGATTCACTCGATCGTGGTGCTCGAAATCCAGGGCAGAAGCGTGCTTTTCAGGGTTACATGCGACGCGGGCACTTACATCAGAACACTCTGCGTGGACATCGGCGAGGCGCTCGGAATCGGGGCCCATATGGAGGACCTGCGGAGGGTCCGATCGGGCAACATGAAGGAGGAGAAATCGGTCCAGCTGCAGGACATCAAGGACGCTTACGTATCATGGAAAGAGGATTGCGACGAGAGGTGGCTGAGGGAGATCGTCTGGCCGTTCGAGGTCTTGTTCGAACCGCTCCCGAAGATCATCATAAAGGACAGCGCCGTCGACGCGATAAGCCGCGGTGCGGACCTCGCCGTGGTCGGGATAGCGAGACTGGACGACACTGTCACGAACGGGTCCACGGTGGCGATCATGAGCGAGAAGGGTGAGGGGATCGCGATGGCAAGAGCCCAGATGAGTGCGAATGAGATACTCGAGGCGAGAGAGGGCATCGCGGCCAAGACCGAGCGGGTGTTCATGAGACCGAGCACCTACCCTAGCATGTGGTAAGAGCTTCTTTCAGAACTCGAGCAGTGATTCCTGATTTCTGATCAACGGATGCGCTTCGATCCCGAGTAACCTCTGGATCTCGGAGGCCATCTCCACGGAGAATCCGTGGTGCGTGAACACGAGGGAAGGATTGCAGGCTTTGACGAATGCCATCAACTCTTCGAAATCCGCGTGGTCCGAGAGAGGAAAGGCCTCGTCCACTCCCATCCTGTATTTGAACGATGACTCTATCGACCATCCAGACACCATCGCGATTCGCATACCCTTCTTCTTCCAATAACGGATGAGGTTCGAATTTCTGACGCTCGGAGGGCATATCATAAGGAATGGCTCCTTGACGCTTTCCTTCGAATAGGGCAAGCACTTCGAGAGCAGCTCGGGTCCCTCGACCAGTTGAGTCATGCTGAGAACCGACCCGTGGAGGTAGGGAGTGAGGTCGCTCAGCATCCCTATCAGCTCCTGGGATTTCCCGAGAGGATAGGCGAGCAACGCGACGGACATCCCCTGCGAGATGTTATCCTCCACCCAATCCCTTATGACACCCATCATCCCGTCGGTCGGAGGGAAGACGTACTGGGGCATGCCGTATGTGGCCTCAATCACGAGCACATCCGCTCTTGAAGGTCTAGCACCGATGATCCCAAGGCGATCCCTTGGACAGAAGTCACCAGTGTAGAGGACCCTGCGACCTCCGTTCACCAAGAACATCGTTGAGCCGGCCACGTGACCAGCGTTCTTCATCTCGACTATACTCGATCTGTCCGATTCTAGATTGCGACCAAGTCTGTGGGATGCGCATCGGAGCGTCGTTTCAGAGCACACGACCTTTCTCCCTTGAACGCTCCTAGGAAGGTGGTCCTCGTGTGCATGCGAGATACAGTAGATGCCCGAATCTCCGACAATCGCTGGATCGAAGTGACAGTGCGGTACCCCTAGGAACTCCACTCCGTTCCTCAACTTGATCTCGAGCGCATCCCTGCCCATCGAGTGTGGGCTATGACGGGGATGGTATTTATCTCGTTTGAGCTGGAGACCGAAGAGCGTTTGACTTCATCGGTTCACGTATTTGGTGTCTATCCAGATATTCTTCTTATTTCGCTGATATGCAGCTGATCAGTACTTGAACGTGACGAGCTTACACTTCTCGCATCGGAAGGCATTGATGTAGTCATACCATGGTCCGGGCTTGTACTTTAGTAAAGTAATACTTCCGAGTTTTTCTGTCTCTGGTCTAGATTCTCCTTTTACCCAATCCATAATGACAGGCTTGGTCAGCGATAGGAACCCTTTCTCCATTTCCGTACCGCATTGCGGGCAGTTCATCCCAACACCCCTGGGATTCATACGCTGTTCGGATTAGATAGTTGCCCTGATTAAGAAAGGAATTGAAAATCGAGTTCATAGGGAGATGTACTGACGACATTACGGGTTCTAATCGTTCAAGGAATTGTTTGATCTGGGTCGATCACAAGGTACTTTCAGTCATCTCCTACCTCCACCCCTTTATAAGATAAAGCCGACTTCAAAAAAAGGGGAGGCAATGACTTTCGCGATGCCTGAGGCTTCGATACGTGGCGATGTCGAGAACGAGGTCCAGATAGACATCGCTCAGGAAAGGGTCATCGACACCTCAATACCGGCCATCGACGCCTTCGTTGGAGGATTTCAATCGTCTCAGATCACTCTCATCGACAGCTCCGACTGGATGCTTTTCGACCTGACTCATGCCCTCTGCGTCAACGCCATCAACGCCCTTGAGGGAGAGATCGTATGGGTGGATGGCGGGAACTCCATCAATCCCTATGAGCTCGCTGGTCTATGCAAGCGGTTCAGGATGGACATGGGGGAGACCCTGGACCGTATAAACATATCGAGGGCGTTCACCGCATACCAGATGGTCACGCTTATCGTGGACGCGCTTGAGAAGGAAGTCGAGCGTACAGGGTCCGAACTGGTCGTCGTCTCCTGCTTCCCAGACCTGTTCTTGGACCGCGACATGTGGTGGTCCGAATCACTCCAGCTCATGAAGCGCTGCATATCCACGCTGCAATCTATAACGAGGAAGCAAAACACCGTTACGATCCTAACGAACTATGGTCTGACGAAGATGCTTTACAAGAAGAGCCTCAGGACCGTTCTGTACGGGAGCGCGGATGAGATACTCCGGATAGAGAACAAGAGGGACGCCCTCCTCCTGAGCCTGGTGAAGGAGGGGCGCACGATGCTGTACCACCCCGTCCCTTACTATCAGATGACCCTCGACGAGTTCTGGAGGTGAGAGTGTGGGGAGGACCGTTCCTACCTATAGGCAAACGCTCGAATCGATCGTTCGGGATCTTGGAGACTACAGGCGCGCCCTAACCGAGAAGGATAGAGAAGTGTTCGACGATATGATAAAAAAGGCCAGGATACACGCCTCCGCGTCCACATATGCTGCCTTCCTCGACCCATTGGAAGGATTCTTGCTCTCCATCCTGCTCGAGCAGGAGAAGAGCCTTAGGACTTTGAAGGAAAAGAACGAGGATAGATGAAGGGCTGGATCATAGATTGCTACCCGGACTACGAGCACGACTGCATCGTGATCTGGATAAAGACGAACAATGGGATAGAGAGGCTCGTGGACAGGTGTTTCTTCCCGAAGTTTTACGTTTGGGCGCCGGAAGAACGGCTCGTGAAGCTCACCGACGACCTCACGATGTTCGACGTCAAGGAGCTGACCCTCGAGAAGAAGAAGATTTGGCTGGGAGAGGAGAAGAAGCTGACGCTCGGGGTCACGGTCAACAAGTACGGGTCGCTCAACCAGCTCGCCAGGATGGTGAGCCGCTGGGGCGATTACAGGGATTACAGTCTCTTCAACGTCGACATGCGGTTCGAGCAGCGGTACTTCCTTGCCTACGACCTCTTCCCGATGGGGCTCATCGAGTTCGGAAAAGAGCTCAGGTCCATCGATTCCCCATACAGACTGGACTACCCGATACCCAACCTAAGGACTTCGAACCTCAAGGTGGATGTGAAAGCCCGCAACGGCATCCCGACCTTCGACGACCCGATCGGGAGCGTGCACCTCGACAAGACGACAATAGACGGTCCCGAAGAGAGCATCTTGACCGATCTGGACTCGATAGTGCGGGAGATCGATCCGGACGTCATATACACCTATGATGGCGACGGATTCTATATGCACTACCTCGCCAAAAGGGCCGAGAGGAACGGCCTGAGATTCGACCTCGGAAGAGAATCTGGAGGAAGGTTCTCGAAAGGCAAGAGCTACTTCACCTACGGCCGTATACTGTACAAGCCCCCGGCACACAAGCTCAGGGGGCGGATCCATATAGACACCAGCAGCTCGTTCATGTTCGCGGAGAGCGGCATCTACGGGTTGATAGACCTCTCTAGACTTTGCGGCATTCCCGTTCAGGATCTATCGCGACTGTCTCCCGGAAGCGCGATAAGCGCCATGCAAGTGAACGAAGCGTTGCGCACTGGACACCTGGTACTTTGGAAGAAGAACCTCCCCGAGAGGTTCAAGACCGCGCGGGAGCTGATCGTGTGCGACCGAGGCGGCTTCATCTACGAGCCGGCAGTCGGGATACATGACAACATCGTGGAGGTCGATTTCGCCTCTCTCTACCCCAGCATCATGGTCAGGTACAACATATCTCCCGAGACAGTAATGTGCGACTGTTGTCCGGACTCCTCCAGGATAGTGCCGGAGATCGGGTACAGGATCTGCGAGAAGAGGACCGGTCTGATACCCAGGGTCCTGGACCCGATAATAAAGCGACGCCTCGCCTTCAAGCGGCTGATGAAGGGAGATAACAGGAGGCGCGAGATCTACGAGCAGCGGTCGAAGATCCTGAAATGGGTCTTGGTGACGTGCTTCGGCTACACCGGTTACAGGAACGCCCGCTTCGGCAGGATAGAGTGCCACGAATCGATCACCGCCTACGGCAGAGAGATATTGCTGAGGACATCGGAGATCGCGGAACGCCACGGATTCCGGATAATCCACGGGATAGTGGATTCCCTCTGGCTGGGGGGGGACGCCGACCCGACAACATTCTGCAAGGAAGCGACCGAGGCGACCGGCATCCACCTTCAGATTGAGGGCAAGTACAAATGGATCGTCTTCCTGCCGACTATCACCACCGATGTGGGGGCCCTGAACAGATACTACGGAATTTTCGATACTGGTGAGATAAAGGTCAGGGGCATCGCGCTCAGGAAGAACGATACCCCGCCGCTGATAAGGGATCTTCAGACCGACATGCTGAAAGTCCTCTCTAAGGCTGAGAACTCGGAAGAGTTCGAAATGACGATCCCCTCCGTTCTCGAGGTAACAGAACGTTATGTGAGAGATCTGTTCGATGGAAAGACGCCGTTGGAGGAGCTCGTAATAACGAAGAGGGTCTCAAAGGAGCTAGGCGAGTATAGACAGTGGAATGATTCTGTGGCAGCGCTCAAGCAGCTCAGCCACAAGGGGTTCGACATTCAACCAGGCGAGGTCGTCGAGTACGTCATTTGCGATGCGGGCAGTCACAGCGCGTCGGAGAGGGTGAAAGTAGCGCAGTTCCTCAGAGGGGATGAGAGTTACGATGCCGACAAATACGTGGAACAGGTGCTGAGGGCCACCGCGGACCTCCTTTCCCCGTTCGGATGTGATTTCGGAACTCTGCGAGGCCGCATGACATCTAAGGTGGCGGAATCAATACATCTATCGGCATTGGCACATCAGCCGTTCACCCGCCCAGGAATGCAAGAACGGTTGGTTCGAGCCCGGCGAAGAAGATGATGATCGGAATCAAAAGGCATCCCGTCAGATGCACTCTGCTCACGCCTATGAGCGGGGGTATGGCACCGACCGTCGCTGAGACTCCCAGCACAATAAGACCAGGGATTCCATTGAAGACCGACACAAGCGCGACAAGGACGATGATGATCGCGACCGTCAATCTCCTCAGGTCCGCTCCGGCCAGCCTCCTGCCGAGCGACTTCCCGAGCCAGATGGTCACGACGTATCCGATGCCCGATGATATGAGCACAGAGAGGAGCAGAAGGGAGAGCTCCGGGGAGAGCGGCGCGGAGAGCGCCTCGAGACCTTCCCTCCCGATTATGTCCTTGACCGCTAGCATGGTGCCCGATCTACCTCTCCCAATGATCGCCAGGGCGGCGAGACTGAAGACGCTCGCTGAGGTTCCGACCGCGGACACCATTGTCACGAACCGCCGTGCCGAGGTGTATGGATCCGTCCTCTTGCGCCTGGATATGAGACTGCCGATAACGCTGCCCGATGTGGAAGTCACACCAGGGAACCATCCAACGAAACCTCCGATTGCTGCACCCTTCAGTGCCGGCAGTATCTCGACGTCGCCGGCAGGACTGCCTTCCTGCCCGGGGATTCGTCTAGGGGTTAGAGAGAACAACAGCGTCGGGAGTCCGAAAAGCCCTGTCAGCAAAGGGAAGAGCGGGGTCTCTCCCACACCGCTGCCGACCTGACACCCCGGGAGCCTTGCGTTCAACACGATGAACCCAAGGACACCAGAGACAAGGACTATCGATGCTGCCAATGGGATCTTCTTCCACCTCCTCCGCACGATCCTCCAGGTCCCGGAAACGGTCGCGAAACCGAACGGGCAGTCTGCTTTCACTTCCAGATCCCAGGTCCCGAATGAGTTGTTCAATTGTCGCCGATGGCGGGACCGACGGGAGATGACTCCGGAGATCCGAACCGCTTCGCCGTTCAAGGGAATTGGAGGAGCGATCGACACAATCGATCCGGGCTTCTCGATGCTCCCCGATCGGACATCAATCGATGCCTTGACGGACTGGTCACGACCTTCCGAGAGTATTAGCGCGATCAGAATGATGATCAGTATGTGGGGTATGAAAGGGACCAGAACCTCATACAATCCGAAGGGCGGCCCCATGAGTAACTTCATGGGGGCAATCAGCATCATCGCGACAAGAGCGCCAACGAGACTGCCGACCGCCGCGCATTTGACGGCGTCCAAACCCTTGCCGGCTAGAAGCAACCTGTGTCCCGGGAGCACAGAAAGGACCTGCGATTCGTCTGGCGCCCCAAGGAAGACCGATGGTATGAAGTCGACGAACGAGTGGACCACGGCAGCCGATACCATCATTGCGGAAACAAGCACCGGAATGAGGGCGACGTCGACACCGAAGGCGCCGCAGACCCAGGACAATGAATCTTGAATTGGGCCGTAGAGGGCCACGAGCAGGAGGGCGAGGGTGTTGACGTGTATGCCCGGCGCGAGACCGCTTAGGATGCCCAATAATGCGCCGAAGAGAGAGAAGCACGCCACCAGGAGAAGTACCTGAATGTCCACGCCCTGGCTTCAAGGATGGGAAAGAAATCCATCTCTGCTACCATCAGCCTTCAAAGGAGGATTTGGCCTCGGGAGAGTAATTAAAGAGGTTTGTCAATTACACCGCCTTGGATGAAGACGGTTGTCAAAGCCGAGAACCTCACGAAGAAGTTCGACTCCTTCGTCGCCGTGAACGACATAAGTTTCGAGGTGAACGAAGGCGAGTGCTTCGGATTTCTCGGCCCTAATGGCGCGGGAAAGACAACGACGATGAGGATGATCTGTTGCACCTCTCCTGTCACGAAAGGCGCCCTGGAGGTCCTCGGGATGAGCGTCAACATGAGCCCGAGGAAGATAAAAAACTCTATCGGCGTTGCCCCGCAGGAGAACAATCTGGACCCCGACTTCTCCGTACTGAAGAACCTGACCACCTACGCCCGCTATTTCGAGATGCCGAAGGAGCTCGCGTTGAGCCGAGCGACCGAATTGCTCGACTTCATGCACTTGAAGGAGAAGACAGACATCCTGATACCGGACCTTTCGGGCGGAATGAAGCGCCGACTGATCATCGCAAGGGCGCTGATAAACGAACCAAAGATTCTTATCCTCGACGAACCGACGACCGGACTGGACCCTCAAGCAAGGCACTTAATCTGGGACAAAATCAGGGAACTGAAGAGCAAGGGGGTCACGGTGCTCATAACGACGCACTACATGGACGAGGCCGAGCAGCTGTGCGACAGGCTTGTCATAATGGAAAATGGAAAAATCCTTGTCGAGGGGTCTCCGAAGCGATTGATCGACGAGACCATCGGCACGGGGGTCATTGAGGTCGTCAATCCAGGCGACGCGCTCGAAACCTACCTGAAAAACCGTGGGCTCGCCTATGAACGGGTCAGCGACAGGATGTGCATATACACGAATGATCTCGAGTCCGTCAGCCGGGACCTCGTGAGGGATTCTTCCCTTGACTTCAGCACGATGAGGAAAGCCACCCTGGAGGATGTCTTCCTGAAGCTTACCGGAAGGGGGCTGAGAGACTGAGCGTCTTCTCCAACATCAGCTGGAGGGCGTTCGCGGTATGGCGCAGGAACATGGACGTTTTCCTTACAACGTGGAAAACGAACTTCCTTCCACCCTTCCTAGAGCCGCTACTATACTTGGTGGCAATGGGGCTCGGGTTCGGGGTGCTGATAGGCCAGGTCGTCTACGAAGGGCATTTCGTCGATTACATAAGATTCCTGGCTCCCGGTCTGATAGCTATATCGATCATGAACTCCGCGTTCTACGAGTGCACTTATGGCTCCTACGTCAGGATGCACTACCAGAAGACATTCGACGCGATAATCGCGACGCCTCTCACGATCGAGGATGTGATAACCGGAGAGATACTCTGGGGAGCGACGAAGAGCCTGATCAATTCGGTGATCGTCCTTCTTGTCGTCGTAGTTGCAGGCCTTGGGAGCTTCCCAGGATTCATGTTCATTCCCTTCATCGCATTCCTGACCGGGCTTATGTTCGCCTCCGTCGCCATGATTTTCACGGCAATCGTTCCGAACATTGACTCGTTCAACTACCCTTTCTTCCTGCTGATAACCCCGATGTTCCTGTTCGGCGGCACCTTCTTCCCCTTGTCAGTACTGCCGAGCTGGGGACAGACAATGGCCCAGATACTTCCTCTGACGCACACCACGACCCTCGTCAGGGACCTTAGCTTCAACACATTGTTGCCGATCGATCTGCTCGGCTTGCTTTACGTATCGATGCTGACGGTGATGACCTTCTTCATCGCGGTGTACCTCATGAAGAAAAGACTGATCAAGTGATGACGATCCTGCCGTCCCTGACCTCGACTCTGACCAGTGTCTTCATGTAAACGCCCAGTTCGTTCTCCAATTTCGCTCTGCCTCCCCCCTTCTCAATCACCACGATGATATCGACCAATTCAACCCGCATCGACTGTAGGGCCTTGATGACCGCTCGGAGTGTGCCCCCTGTGCTGATGATGTCGTCAACGATGACTACTCTCTCCCCCTCTTCGATTCCGTTGATAAACATCTCGCCACTGGAGTAGCCAGTGATCTGGTTCACCCTTACTTCTTTCGGAAGGCCGTACCTCCGCTTCCTCACCACCGTAAATGGGATGCCTAGCTCCAGCGAGAGAGGTGCCGCAAGAGGTATCCCCATGGCCTCTGGAGCCACAAGCAGATCGCATTGAAAATCACCTATCTCCAGAATACGGTCCAGAACCTCTCTGAGAATGACTGGGTCCACCTTCGGGATGCCATCGGTCATCGGATTGATGATGTAGTCGTAAGCGCCCATTCGCACGACCATTGAGGATTCCAAGCTCCTCTTGAATCTCTCGAGCATCGCTGCTGTGATGTCGTGTGTCGATAATAAGCGTTGTCTCGCTGGGTCATGTCAAGAGGAACTGCCCAAAGACCGCTCGCACACGGGGTCCAGAGCTGCGCTCAAGCGATCTTCATCCAGATTCTACCAGAACGTCGCACCTTCTCCTTTGCCGCGAGGTCGCTGAGCGTGCTTCTTGTCAGCGGTTCCGGCACATCGATCTGGAACTGGACCTTGAAAGCCCTCCGGATCTCGTTGACGGTCTTGGGCTCGCTCAGTGTCTTTGGCAAGAGCGTCCTCAGATCCTCGTGGAGATTCCAGGGGAAGATGAACCAGGTCCACTTCTCCTCTGGTACCCTGATCGAGTAGAAGTCGGGCTCCATCTTGGAATGTGTGATATGCAGGAGGGTCGCGCTCTTCAGCTCCCTCGGTCTCATCTTGAATAGGTGGGCCATTGCCAAGGTCAGGCTCTCGCCAGTGTCGGTGATGTCGTCCACCACCAGGACGCTCTCCTTCGCGATGCTGGCGTTGAGCTCCTGAGTGAGTATGGCTTTTCCATCCTGATTGGCGGTCACGCCCCAGTGCTCCGTCTTCACCGCGTACAGCTTCTTGACCTCGAGGTGATCGCAAAGCAACCTTGCTGGGACCCATCCACCCCTAGTGAGACCCACGATAACGGTCGGCTTGCAGTGACACTCCCGAATCTTCTTGGCTACCGAGGCGGTCCACTTCGACATCTCCTCATAAGAGACAAGCTTGCACCTGAAGCTCTCAACCTTCTCCATTATTAC
This sequence comes from uncultured Methanomassiliicoccaceae archaeon, assembly GCA_964544915.1. GTDB lineage: Archaea > Thermoplasmatota > Thermoplasmata > Methanomassiliicoccales > JACIVX01 > JAJRAG01. The sequence goes on from CAZJDY010000032.1 coordinate 42,242, forward strand.
ACCCCTGATGCTCGAGAAAGAGTACGTTCAAGAACGTACCCTGGGCGGAGTCACTGACCACCATCGACTTCATAGTCGTTGGAGCGCGGTACGTTAGAAAAAGCTTTTTGTCAGCAGGGGTCTAAAGTACGCATGGCCTTCCCAAAGGAGGTCCTGAACAGATTGAAATGGGAACCCAGTTCAGAAATGGGAGACGCGGAGATCCATTATCTGCATAGGGGCTCCCCGAACGACACGAAGGTGATCAAGGGGAATGACATCGTCGAACTGGAGAGATCGTTCTTCATTACAGAGGACGGCACGATCCCCTACCACAGGATACGCAAGATAGTACACAGGGGGAGGGTACTGTACGAATCGAAGCGCCCGACCCTGAACCCGAACGCGAGAGGAAACAATAGGAATCGAGAGGAGACAAAATGAGAGAATGGGTTTATTGACCGACATCCGATAGTGGGCCTATCTCTCTTCACCGCAGTTGGGGCAGGTCCTCATGAACGCCGGATACTGGACCCCGCACTTCTTGCACTTGACCATCTCGGGGTGCTTTGACTTCTGCTGAGCCGCGGCTGCCTGCTCCTGCGGGGCGGCCTGCTGAGACGCTTGCTGCTGCGGGGCTGCCTGCGGCGGTGGAGGAGCATATGTAGTCGGTGGTGCCTCCGGCGGCTTGCCCTCCTGATATGTGCCCGGGGCGTATGGCTGATACTGCGGCTGGAATACCTCCTGCAACCTTGCGAAGGCGGTTATGAGGAATATGCCTGGAATCACCCCGAAGATTATCCCCAGAACGCCAAGGACTAGGAGATGGTCGCTTGCCTCATTGAAACGTCCCTGGTCCATGTGTTCGAAGACGGTAGACTTCATCAGAACGAGGATGAGGAAATCCACGAAGCCGGAGACCACCAAGTAGATCCCGGTCCCGAGCTCCCAAGTGATTAGGGAGATAATCCCGAGTATCAGCCAGACTATCATAAAGACGAAGCACATAAGCTGGCCCCAGTACGCGATCCTCCTAGCATCCGAAGCGCTCCCCGGAAGCCATGGTGGGCCTCTACTATCGGCAAAGAACGAGCTATTCGCCAACGTCATCCCTTCCTATCTCATCGACATTTCCCATGTGTTGGATGAGATTATCCCTTTCTGTAATGAATCACGTTCTTTCGTATTTAACCGTATTGCATGGAGTATGGAAGCATTCAGACGTCTGGTCGAAGCTCGGAAAAGCTCTGTCACTCTTCCAGAGGCGCTCGGAAGAATGCGAGTACATCCGCAAACTCAACGGTACAAGAGAAGAGATCTCGGCAGCGAGCGCACCTTCCGTGTTGAGGCATTGTGCTTCGTGCCAGGTTTCTCCAGCTTGTCGGATAACGGCGATAATTATAAATAGGGACCTTCCACTACGACGAGAAAAAGACACAAGAAAGATCAGAGTGAAATAATGAAGTACAATGACTATAAATCAGTATATGAATCACTTAATGATCCTGCTGACATAAGGCATCTTGCGAAGAAACTAGGTCTTGATGAAGAACTTCTAACCGTCATATTCACGCAGAAGACAGTCAGAGAAACGACGAGGAAATTCTACAAGGTCAAAGAGAACGCAGATCGACTCGTGCGCGAGTGGAAAAATGGAAAGAGCATAATGTCGATCGCCAAGAAGTGGAGATTCCCGCCGATCTTGACGGGTCTGATGATATTCCAGGAGCTCGGTTTCTCGAAGAAACAGTTCTGGAAGTATGTCAAGAACCCGGAGCTCATCGAGAGTTCAAGGACCAGGAAGGAGATCGCCGAGATAACGAAGGAGGATATCGTCTACTCCCCGCAGGCCGCCGAGAGCCAGTACAAACGAGGAGCCTGGGGGGAGGAGCGCCTGAGGGACTGGCTCAACTCGCACAAAATAACTTACAGAACCGAGCGGGACCTCAGGGGAGAGTTCCCAAAAACCCCGGATTGCCTTCTGGATGAACCAATCCTGGTCAACGGATGGGAGATTAACTGGATAGAGTCGAAGGCGTCGTTCGGTGACAGTGTAGAGGTCAGGAAGAACATAAGGAATCAATTGGTGCCGTATAACGAACTCTTCGGCAACGGTTTGGTGGTCTATTGGTTCGGGGTCGTCGACGATGTCAACAGCCCAGATGGCATAATCGTCGTGGATTCTTCGCTCGTTAAGCATAGGTGCGAGAAGATCGAGAACGGCGGAAACGTAAAATCGCAAGTATTACGCACATTGAAGTGATACTTACACTGGAAATGGAGACCATCTCGGCAAGCGACCTCGAGCGTTTCGCGTATTGTCCCCTGAGCTGGTGGCTGAGCACCAAGAGCGACATCACGTCCCCTGTTCTTGAAGAGGGAGAGAGGGAGCACAAAGCCCTTTCGGTCGAGCTCTCGGACATCATGAACGAGGAGAGGAAGGCTAGGATCTGGGAGAGAGTGGTTCTCTGGTTCGCTCTGACGGCGACTGTGCTTGCCGCAATAGGTGTTATCTTCAGGCCGCTGGAGAACTCCGCCGAATGGAGCAAGATACTTGGCCTTCTCTCGATACCTTGGGTCATCTCCGCAATCCTTATGCTATATCAATCGGCCTCTGCGAAGGACGAGAGAAAGCGCTCTCAGTACGAGCAGGTAATCGTCATCTTCGCGATCATAGCGATGGTAATAGCCCTGAACTCGGTGACAGTGCTCGGGGTCGACCCGGAGGTCGCGATGATATACGAAGTCGCGGCCCTGATCTGGCTCATAGGGGCAAGCGTCGCCCTCTATGTTTCTCTGTCCGCGAGCCAGGCAGCGGTCGCGAAGAGAAGGAAGAAAGACATCGAGGGGGAGATCAAGTACGTCGGAAGGAGGGAGTCGAAGCTGCTGAAGTCAGAACGGTATGGCCTGTCGGGAAGGCCCGACTATATCCTCTCGATCGATGGCGAGCTCGTTCCGGTTGACGTAAAGACCGGCCGAAAACCGAGGGGACCGCTCTTCTCGCATATTCTTCGCGTGGCGGCCTATTGCCTTCTTCTGAGCGAGGAGCAAGACGCCAAGGTCACCCACGGCATCCTCAAGTACGACAACATCGAGCACGAGATAGAATTCGACGACGAGATGAAGGGGCTTCTCGTCTCAAAACTGGGCGAGATGAGGGACCTGATGAGGACACAGAAGGTCCACCGCAACCACAACAGGGTCGGCAAGTGCCGTTCCTGCTCTCGGAGGAGCGTCTGCCCCGAGAGGCTCGCCTGATCACTCCACCGTCACACTCTTCGCCAGATTCCTCGGCTTGTCGATTGGGCATCCCCTTCTCTTCGCTGTGTAGTATGCCAGCATCTGGAGGACCACGGTGATCAAAACGGGCGAGAAGATTGGTGCGACCTTCGGTATCCCGATCACCCTGTCCGCCACTGCGCTAAGCTCGGTGTCATCCTCAAAACCAATTGCCAATACTGGACTGTCCCTGGCAGCGACCTCCGCCACGTTCGCGAGCATCTTGTCATAGGTGTGGTCCCTTATGCACGTCGCGACCACTGGGGTATGAGCATCCAGCAGGGCCAGCGGGCCGTGCTTGAGTTCCCCCGCGGCATACCCTTCGGCATGGATGTACGATATCTCCTTCAGTTTCAGGGCGCCCTCTAGGACGGTCGGATAATTGATGTTGCGGCCGATGAAGAACACGTCTCTCGCGTCGACGAACATATCCGTAGCCTCTTCGATGGCCGATGCGTTGTCGAGGACCGCCCTGACGTACTGAGGCATGGAGCGCAGCTCGGACCTCATCGATCGCAGCGCATCATGCCCGATGGCATCCCTAGCCATCCCCATTCTCATACTCAAAAGATAGAGCGCGATCAGCTGGGCGAGGTAGGTTTTCGTCGCGGCCACCCCGATCTCCGGGCCGGCCCGAGTGTAGAAGACCTCGTCAACTTCCCGCGTTATCGTGCTTCCTACCACGTTAGTGATCGCGTAGGTCTTGCAGCCTCTTCTTCGCGCCTCTCTGGCGGCGGCGAGCGTGTCGGCCGTCTCCCCACTCTGGGACACAAGGATCACCAACGGAAACTCCTTGGTGCCCGGAGAATACCTGTATTCGGACGCGAGCTCGAGGGTCGTGGGGGTGTTCGAGAGCGCTTCTATCACATACTTGCCGACCATGGACGCGTTGTAGGACGACCCGCACGCCACTATCTTCACAGAACTGAAGTCCGAACTGCCGATTGAGTCGCCGTTCGTGATATCGTCCAGAGATCCCAGGAGCGTGTTGCGGATCGCTGATGGCCCCTCGAAGATCTCCTTGAGCATGAAGTGGTCGAAACCGCCCTTCTCTGCGTCTTCGACCGCCCACATAATCATGTTCGGTTCGCGCTCGACCTCCTTCCCCGACTCGTCGAACACCTTCACGCCAGCGGGGGATATCACTGCGGATTCCCCATCCATCATATAAAGGACCTTGTTGGTGTAGTTCAGAAGCGCGGTCACGTCCGACGCGACGAAATTCTCACCCACTCCCAGACCGATGACGAGCGGGTTCTCCTTCCGGGCCGCGACCACCTCCTTCGAGCCGCAGCGGACCACGGCGACCGCGTACGTACCCTTCACCTTCTTCAGCGCCTCGATCAGGGCCGCGTGGGTGTCTCCCCGGAAGCTCTCCTCCAGCAGATGAACGAGGACCTCGGTATCGGTCTCGGACGTGAACTCGTGACCCTTTGCCATGAGCTCCTTCCTCAGAGCCATATGATTCTCGATTATTCCATTGTGGACGAGCGCGAATTTGCCGGTGCAATCGACAAACGGGTGCGCGTTCTCCTTCGACGGTCTGCCGCAGGTCGCCCATCTGGTGTGCCCGATCCCGACCGTTCCCTTGAGGGCTGGAAGGGACTCCTCGAGTCTCGCAATCTCACCCTTGTCCTTGCATATCTGCATCTCCTTTCCACAGACCGCGATCCCAGCAGAATCGTATCCCCTGTACTCAAGCCGCTTCAAAGCATCGATCAAGACTTCCACTGCCTGCCTTGAGCCAGAATATCCGACGATCCCGCACATTTCAGACCACAACGCTCTTGTTCTCGAGGTTACCGGTCACCCGCACGCCGCTCCCGACCCTGCAGCCGGCGCCTACTATGGAACCTGGGGAGATAACGACCTCTGCGCCGATCTCGGTGCCTTCCCCGATAAGACTGCCCACACGTTCCAACCTGAAGAACTCGTCTTCCACCCTAGCGAAGGCGGTGCCGGCGGGCGCTGCCAGACCAGTCGCGATCTTGACCCCGTCATCGAGCACTGAATGAGAAACATGGGAATGAGAGCCGATGTCAACGTTGTTCATGACTAGGCAATTCGAAAGAAGACTGAATGAGTCTATCTGCACCCCGTTGCCGACGCTTGTCGACGGGAGGATCGTCACGCTGGGGCCGATGTCGCAACCTTCCCCGATCGTGACCGGTCCCTCGATATACGTTCCGGATCGGACCCTTGTTCCAGCCCCGATCGAAACGCTGCCCTTCATCGTGACGCCCGACTCCACCGTACCGGCGATCTCCTGTCCATGGATGGTCAGAGCGGCCGCGTTGACTGCAATCAGATCCCAGGGATACACCGCATCGATCCACTTCCCAGTAGTGTGAAAAGCAGAAAGGTTCATTCTCGGGACCAGCGATTGTAGGATATGAGTTATGCCAATCTCGCCGCCGCTGACACCCTCCCCGACGATCCTCAGCAGGTCTTTGTTGAAACAATATATTCCGGTGCTGATGATGTTGCCGATCCTACCCTCGGGTTTCTCAACGATCCCAATGACCTTGTTGCCCTCGATCTGGACGACTCCGTACTTCGACGGCATCTCGCTTTCGGTGACCAGGATCGCAGGTCCTCGCCTGCAGCCGACGAGGTCGGATATTGTTCGGCTGTCGATCAGGTTGTCACCGGCGACCACCAAGAAATCCTCGTTGAGGTGTTGTTTCGCCATCGTCAGAGCGTGAGCCGTGCCGAGTTGTTTCTCTTGGACGGCGTAGGTTATCCTGGCCCCGAACTTCTTCCCATCGGCGAAATGGGACATTATCGTTTCCTTTCTATAGCCAACAACGAGTACGATGTCATGGATGCCATTGTCGACGAGCGCAGAAATCACGTACTCCAGTATCGGTCTGTTGCCCACCGGGATCATCACCTTAGGGCGAGAGACCGTAAAAGGACGGAGCCTCGTTCCTTCGCCAGCAGCAAGAACGACCGCCTTCAATTTGCAATCCTCCGACTATCTGGATTCAGGTCGATGCTCTTAATACTTTTCGCACTCGCGAGTAGTAAACTCGCCAGAACGATACATGCGTTTCCATCACAGTATCATTCGAGGGAATAAGCTCAAAAGATTTAAGGAAGAGTTGCCGAATTGAGAACGGATGGCACCAGCTGAATCTCGGATCGAGAGCACAGGAGACACGACGGTGTCTGTCGCCAAGGTACCTTCGGATATATTCAAATTCTTCACTGGCGAGGGCGGCCACTCGCTGATAGTGCGGGGGAATGCCGGTACTGGCAAAACGACATTCGCACTCCAGACAATCGAGGACATATCGGCTATCGAGAGGAGCTTCTATCTCTCGACGCGCGTCTCGGACGCATCGCTATTTGCTCAATTCCCTTGGCTAAAGGACAAGATCGAACGGGGTGAGGCTTCATCCCGATCGTTCACTGGTGAAGGTGCCGTCGGGAGCGATGGGCAGGGTCGAAGAAGGATTGGGCTCAGCAACTTGAAGGGGCTGGGAGAGGTGACCGAAGGACCAGAGTCGGTGATGTCCGTCTCGATCGGACGGGACCTTGGAGAGCTTGAGGCTGTCTACAACACGCTCGAGAAGAACCTCCCGGGCAAATCACTCATCGTCTTCGACAGCATAGACGCACTGGCGGAGAAGTACAGGGAGACCTGTGCCAGGCTAGTACTCACAGTCCAAGACGACATCGTGGAGGGATACGGTGCTAACGTCCTTTTCGTTCTCGAAAGCGCCGACCCGCAACTAGACTATTTGGGAGACGGCATTGTGGTGTTGCGATCAATCGATTACCAGGGCAGAAGAATCCGCGAAATGGAGATATCTAAGCTCAGAGGATGTGAAATCGGGCAGCCCAAGTACCTGTTCACGCTCAAGGGCGGAAAGATAACGAGCTTCGGACACGATTTCAAGGAGGAGTTCTCCCAGTCCAAGCCGTGGTCGCCGGTCGAGGATTCCTCAGACAGAGTGTCGTGGGGGATAGAGGACCTGGACAGACTGCTTCTCGGAGGTCTCGAAAAGGGATCGATCGTACTGGTAGAGCTGGGATACGGTGTTCCGGCGACGATCAGCAGTGCAATCGAGTGCAGTCTCGTGACCAACTTCGTGGGGGTCAAGAGGGGCGTCATGTGGGTACCTCTGAGGAAGGCGAGCGCCGAGAGCGCGAGGAACCACATAGTGAGAATGCTGTCGAAGGATGAATTCGACAAGTTCGTTAGGATACCGGAGAAGACGACCCAGATGGGGACGGCAGGCGAGCGCTTCGTGCTGCCCGTCGAGGGGACCACGGCATTGGCCGATTTCAGTTGGGAGGGTCTGGCTTTCAGCCTTAAGGACGCCGGCGTTCCGTTCCTTTCTCTGATAGGCTTCGATACGATGGAATCCATATACGGGAATCACGTGATGGACCAGCTCACCGACCATCTGCTTTCTGTAAGGCGCAACAACGGTGTGTTCGTCGGCATCACATCACCTTCGACGTCCTCGGTCCACCGCTTGGCAGACCTCGCGACGACGCATGTGAAAATCGACAGAATCGGAGGCACTATCATCCTGTATGGCGAGAAGCCGTTCACGGAGTGCAACGCGCTCACGTTCGAAGAACGGGAGAGGGGAGGCGGCGTCTCGCTGACGCCGATTCTTTGAGGAGGATGATGTCAGGTGATCAAAGCCACATTCCCGGACAAATCCTCGATAATCATGATCGGAAGCCCCGGCATCGGCCTACTCGAGTTCAACATAAGCATGGCGAAGAACTACATCGAGAACGGGGACGGCGTAATCTTCGTCGCGGTCGACATGTTGCCTGCGGATGTGATCTCCGCCATGGAGTCCTTCGGGATCAACGTGAAAGACACACTCGGTCGCAGTCTGTTCTTCATAGACTATCACTCGAGCCTGCTAGGGGCATTCGAAGGTAGGGACTCGAAGCAGAACGGAGAGGTACGCCAGGTGTCGGATATCGAGGGGATAATGTTCAACGTATCCGCCATAGCGAACGAGACCGGCAAGCCCGTTCGCATCTTCCTGCATTCGTTGTCGACGCTATTCCTATACAATCAGACGAACGTCGTGCTCAAGTTCTTCCAGATATCCAGTTCCCGTATTCGTTCGGAGTTCGGAACGGGATTCTTCACGATCCATGACGGCGTCCACGATGAGAAGACGATGAACCATCTCATGGCCATAGCGGACGGGGTCATTGAGCTGATGTTCGATGACAATCTGAACCGGAGGATGAGAATAAGACACATGAAGGGATACCCATCTTCATCGCAGTGGATTCCGTTCGAAATAAAACACGTCTGCAAGGGAGACCGGACATCGCTTTTGGAATGGAGGTAGTGTTCATATGCGACTCGGACCAGATCACTCTTCCTGGAGGTCGTTATCCGTCATCATACCGTACATCATGTTGCGCATCTCCTCCTTCCCTTCGTCCGTCGACCTGACGTAGAGATCGCATTTCATCTTCGGCCTAACAACGATTTCCTTCTTTATACAGTAGATGAGATCGCTGTTGAATCCGAGTTCTGGCCTTTCGTCCTTGTAGAGGCAGGAGAAACAAAGCGCGTCGCGACTCATGTGTTCCCACCCGTAGTATGCCGCAGCTCCTATTTCTTGTTTTTCGATTTCTCTCATTCCAGGCGCTCGTTCAAGAAAGTAACGAACTCTCCGACCTCCAGAAGGTCGACCCTCCTAAGATTAAGGACGCAGAACGGGCAGGGGGCTAGCAGCAGCTCCGCCCCAGCCTCCTCAGCTTTCCTCATCTTCTCGACCGCAAGGTCCAGCGCGACCCCGGGGTAGCCGGCCACAACACCTCCCCCGCCCCCGCAGCAAGTGCCTGGATCCTCCATTTCGACCAACTTCAGACCGGGCACTGACTGTAGTATGGCATAGGCATAATCGATAACATGAGGTCCGATGGTCCTGGCCAAGTGGCATGGCCGGTGAAGTGCGACGCGGATAGTCCGTGTCGGGGGCTTGAAGCGCAGACGGCTCAAACCCACGTTCTCGTAGAGGAACTCGATCGTGTGAAGCGGCTCGAGATCGTAGTGGACCAGGAGATGGGACGTACACCCCGGGCACGAGGTCACTATCTCCCCGAAACCCTCGAACTTCGCCAGGTTCTCCTCTCGTAAGATCCTAAGCCTCTCCGAGTCCCCGATCTTCTCGAGAGGAGCGCCGCAGCACACCCAGCCATTCGGCACGCCGAAGTCCGCGCGCACTTTTCCCAGGACGCTCACCGACGACTCGTATATAGAAATGATCCTCTCCTTGCTGATGCAGCCAGGGAAGTACATCACCTCCCCCGTCTCCTTCACGGGCACCAGGTCCTGTGCGCTGAGCGGCTCGACGGACCTCCGGTGCTTGTCGATGTTCTCCGCGATCCTTCTATGCCCCTCCAACATCCCCTTATCGGAGAATATCAGCGCTCTAACCTGAAGCATAGCCTCAGGAAGCAGCAGGTTCGCGGGGCAGACCTCCTCGCACTTCCAGCATGTCGTGCACATCATGATGTTGTCCCTGGTGGCCGCGATGTCGGGAAGGAATCTCGGGGCCTCCACCGCAAGGCTCCTCGGCCCGGAGAACCGCCGCATGCCCTCAGCCGCTATCACCGGGCAAGCGTTCATGCAGCTTCCGCACTTGATGCAACCACTCGTCTCGATACCTGGCCTCGCCACTCAATCCGCCTCCATAGCGTTCCTCGCAGCCATCCACGAGGTCAACATGACGCCACCCAATCCGACCCCTGTCGGAAACGCGAACCCGGATAGCAAAGAACCGGCCCCGAACACGTTATCGAGAGTCTCACCTTGCTTTGTGGATAGTCGAAGAAGCGAATCGGCCTTGACCCCGCTGTGCATCACTTCACGCAGGGCCTGGGAGCCCAGGCTCGGGTCCGGAGGGGGATAAACACCTGTACTGCCACGGGTCTCGATCTGCAGAGACGAGACGGTCTCTTTCGCCCTATCATCGTCCACAACCAGCCCGCCCCCAACGAGGTCCCCTGTGGCAAATATCAGCCTCGAGAATGTGATCCTTTGTTCCCTCGATCGACTGCGAATCGTGACAAAGGAGGCATGATTTCTCGAGAATCCGATCTCGACGGCAGTCAGTCCCTTCAGCAGTTTGCAGCCCTCATGCGCCGCGACGTTCTCGAATGCATCCTGCAGTCTCTGACCAGGAAGGGACATAGGGGTCGCGACCTCGAACACCGTCTTGCCGGTCTCTCGCCCCAGAAACTCCATCTTTCTGGCATATTGCGGCAGAGCGAATAAGGGAGGGACCCCGACCGAGTCCTCGTCGAGCTCCTTGACGACGTCTGAAATCCTTTCCTCGAGGGGGAGGCGCTCGCTGAGGGCGGCTACTTCCCACGGAGACATGTCGTATCTCTCCTTGACCTCGGGGATCTGGCTCCAGTATGCCCTAACATTCCTTCGCCCTATCGCGGATTCGAGCGTGGAGACCGCGAGATCTGGATCGAAATCCCTCATTCCCAGTATCCCAAGGAGCGCCACTCTGCCTCCGGGGTTCCGGTCGAGCCTGCCACTCTCTACGAAACCGGGGCTCACCGAGCAGCAATAGGGAGTACCTATGTTCGACAGAACGGAATATGAGTGATCGAAATCCCCGGACATCGGAAGCCCCTGCGACTTGAGCCTGGGGAGGATGAAAGCGAGTATGTCGGACAATGTGCCTTTGAGACCTTCTGCGCTCAAGTCATCGAATGAGTTGAAGGGAATGACCTTCCGGGAAAGCATGCCGAATTCTGTCCGAGATGGCCCAGGAACGATGCCCGGGGGACGGAAGAGCGTGAAACAACTGGTGGAGAGAGCGGTGGCCGTGGTGGCCCGGCCCACAACAGCGACGTTCCTTCCCCGCGAGGAGATCAAAGAACCGCAGAGCAATCCAGCCGCGCCGTGCCCCACGATGAGGAAGTCCACGTCAAGTTCGCCGACCTTCCTCAGCGCCCCACCCCCCCGAGAAGTGATTCAAGCTGGTACACGCCATCGTAAAGATATCGCTTGAAGACCTCTTGACGGAGCTGGGGCCCGAAAAGGACCGGTTCAACACCCCGCCATCTCTCTCTTAGGAACTGCCCGATCATCTCCAATGGATCCTCATTCGAATGTTCGATCATGACGGCTGCCATGCCGAAGCCGCACATCCCCGCCTGGCAATAGCCCATACCAGCCCTCGTCCGCCTCATCAGGTCGGAGAGTCCGGTCACATCCTCCTTACTGGCGAAGTGCTCGACTTCTCCCCTCAGCACATCTTCGCACGAACAGAGCACCTCCTTGCCTCGAAGGCTTGACAGGCAGTCCCCCATTACGTAGGAATAGCTCTTGCCGTATTTCCTGGTCATGCGGACCAAAGGAAAGGCCAGGATGTCCTGCCTCGCCTCTGCGATTATCGGTGGGGATATCGGCTCCAACGCAGTGCGGCATTCGCCCGAGGACCCCAACTTGTGCATCACCAAGTCTGACGTTCTCTCGGCCATTAGGCGGTAGGTCGTAAGCTTGCCGCCGATTATGCTCACGAGGTTTGCCACGCCTTCATCTACGTGGTCGATGACCTTGAAGGTCCTGCTCGCTTCCCTGCCCCCCTTTCCTCCACCGGGCAGGGGCCGCACGCCAGCGTATGCGCGCACGGGACGCGCCAATCTAACGTCGGGGACCATTTTGGACGCCTCTGAAATCAGGAAATCGACATCAAATCGACTGGCAACAGTGCCATCAGGGGTGTCGACCTTCTCAGAGGTCGTGCCGACAATCGACGCCGAATGATTCGGCACGATTATGTCCCCGTCGGCCGGCATCCTCAGTCTATTCACCAGTCGATTCACCAGTCTGCCATTGAACACGACGAGCGTCCCCTTGTCGATTTCCATGGGGATGTGAAGTCCAGCCAGAGACGCGATGCAATCAGCCCAAGCACCCGCGGCGTTCACGACCGCCTCCGGTCTCACGCTCTCCTTGGATCCATTCCGGAGATTCTCAAAGATCACTTCCTGGATGTACCCTTCGCTGAGGACGAATCTCTGTACGACGCGGTAGTTCAGCACATCCGCACCAGCTTCCCTCGCATCCTCCACGTTTCCAATCGTGAGAGCGAACGGGTCCACGGAGGCGTCAGGCACTTCGATAGAGGTAATGACCTTCCTCGATAGACAGGGCTCGAAGGACAGCGCCTCTTTCGTTGTGATCACCCTCGCTTGGACACCAGTGCCGGAGCATCCGCGTAGGAACCTGTCCGAGAAGTCCGTATCATCACCCTCGAGCCCGACGAACAATCCGCCAGTATCTTCGATGCAGTATTCGGCTATGCGCTTCAGTATCGCACTCTCTCTCGCACACTCAGCCGCGGATTCGGGGTCCTTGACCGCGTATCGACCCCCGCTGTGGAGCATCCCGTGACTTCTTCCTGTCGCGCCCGCGGAGAAATCCGATTTCTCGAGGAGCATGACGCTCGCGCCACGAAGAGCCAGATCCCTCGCTATCCCGGCCCCGGTCACGCCTCCCCCGATGATGAGCACCTCAACCCGGGACAACGATACACCTCAGCGTTCCTCAGGCGGGAGCCAATCCCTCGCCCTTTCGACAGCGCGTTTCCACCTGGAATAGAGCATCTCGCTCTTTTCCGGATTCATGATCGGCTCGAAGGTGCGGTCGATCACCCAATTGCTCCGCAATTCGTCCATATCCTTCCAGAACTTCACGGCAAGACCGGCCGCGTAAGCGGCCCCGAGCGCCGTGGTCTCCTGTACCGTCGGCCTGAGCACCTGGACCTGGAGTATGTCGGACTGCAGCTGGCACAGGAAGTTGTTCTTGACAGCGCCTCCGTCCACTCTCAACAGCTTCAATGGAATGCCTGAATCCGCGTTCATCGTCTCAATAACGTCTCTCGTCTGATAGCATATGGATTCGAGCGTCGCCCGGACGACGTGTTCCCTCTTCGTCCCCCTAGTGATTCCGAGCAAGGTCCCTCTAGCATAAGGGTCCCAATATGGAGCCCCCAGTCCCACGAACGCTGGGACGAAGTAAACGCCGTCCGTATCCTGGACACAACTGGCCATCTTCTCCGTTTCCGCTGCGTTCTCGATGATCTTCAGACCATCTCTCAGCCATTGGATGGCAGCACCCGCTATGAATATGGACCCCTCTAGAGCATATCGTGGGGCCTCGGTCCCTATCTTGTACGCGATGGTGGTCAGGAGACCTCTTTTGGACAGGACCTGATCCGTCCCTGTGTTCATCAGCATGAAGCATCCTGTGCCGTAGGTGTTCTTGGCCTCGCCAGGATCGAAGCACGTCTGTCCGAACAATGCCGCCTGCTGGTCGCCAAGATCGCCGCAGACCGGGACCCGAGCTCCCATGAACTCCGAGGGTTTCGTCATCCCATACGTGTCCGGGTCAATGGATGGTCTCACCTCTGGAAGGATGCTCTCCGGGATATCCAATGTCTCTAGTAAATCGTCATCCCATTTGCATCTGAATATGTTGAACAGCAGAGTGCGGGACGCATTCGTGCAGTCGGTGATGTGCTTCCCTGTGAGCTTCCATATCAACCAAGTGTCGATGTTCCCGAAAAGGATATCTCCCCTGTTGGCTTTCTCCCTCGCGTTCTTGACGTTGTCGAGCATCCACTTGATCTTCGTTCCCGAGAAGTATGAGTCCAACACAAGGCCCGTCCTATGCTGGAACATATCGGAGAATCCCTCCTCCGCGAGTTCCTGGCACATGCCTGACGTGCGGCGGCACTGCCAGACGATGGCGTTGTAAATCGGAGATCCCGTCTTCTTGTCCCAGAGTACGGTAGTCTCTCTCTGGTTGGTGATTCCGATTCCCGCGAGATCCTTTGGCTTGATGCCACCATTCTCGAGCGCGTCCCTAACGACCTTCTTTGTCTTCTGCCAGATCTCCATCGGGTTGTGCTCCACCCAACCGGCCTTAGGGAAGATCTGAGTGTGCTCCTCGTAGGCCGAGGAAACAAGATTCCCGGAATGATCAAATACTGCAAAGCGGGTCCCCGTTGTCCCCTGATCTATGGCTCCAACATAAGTAGGCATCGTATCGACCTTGCTGACGACGTATCGCCATCATCAATATTTGCATTTTGTCAGCGCCCTGGGTTCGTGCAATCGTTCATCAAGTCTCACACGGAGACCAAGGAACGCGACCTACGAAAGAAAAGATTGAGCGAACCTTCGGGAATTATTATCGGGACCAATGTATTATTATTGTTCTTAATAGAAGTAGCGGGGGGTCGATTTGAACGACCGATCTCCGGGTTATGAGCCCGACGGGATATCCTGGCTACCCCACCCCGCTGTGAGACTAGTCTCCTAACACGCGTCCCTTAATTAAACTTTTGGATATTTAGAAGAACTTTCTGAGACGCAGGATGTCATCCAGCGACCCTTTGATCTTCAGTTTCTTAAGTGCCCAAGCCTTCATCGGTTTCATCTTTCCAGACACCAAATCCTCGATCGTCCGGGGGTCGGAGATCAGAGATATGTCCGGATTCTCTATTCTGCCCTCGGTGAATGATCCAATACGCTTGTTCTCGAGAATGAACTTATACTGTTCAGAGCCGAGATCGATCTGGACCTTCCTAGTGATCCCCTCAAGCTCCTCTTGAAGTGCCTCATCTCTTTCCGCCTTCTGATTGAACTTCATAACGAGATCGTCCAGGAGGCATTTCACGGTCATCCTTCATCACTCCACTCCGTCAATTTCGTGTTCTTCGCCAACATGAGGGCTCTTCTTGCTGTCGCCCAGGACCGACGTGTGTGAGGTGGATAATCTCGATTTTCCCTCATCCAATTCTCCAAGAATGCCATGGTGACGGGGTCCGAGGCATATCCGCTCCCTATCGGTTCCATCATCTCCTTCTGGATATCAACTATCAAACGGTCCCTACGCGTCTTGGCGATTATCGAGGCGGCGGAGACTACCGGATAGATGTCGTCAGCTTTGTGACAGCAGAAAAGCTCCGGAGTGCACGAAAGACATGTGCTAATCATGTCATGAAAATGCTTCTCATCGACATCGGCCGCATCGACATATGCTTTGTCGGGCTTGAGGCGGTCAATTAGAGATGCGAAAACGCGAGCTTCGAACTCGTTTAGCGACATCTGCCCCCTCACCTCATCTATGACCTCCGCGGGAATGATGGCCAATTCGATAATCGCGACCCTCTCGATCTCGATTGCCAGCTCCTCTCTGCGCCTGGGTGACAACTTCTTCGAGTCCCTGACCTGCATTTCCTTCAGCGACCTCTCATCGTCCACCATGACCGCTGCAACCACCATCGGACCAAGGACGGGGCCTCTCCCCGCCTCATCGACCCCGCAAATCATTACTCGCTCCATCAACCAGCCAGTATAAATTGGTGTCGAAATCCTTCACTGCGAAAGCCATCGCATGTCCACACTAACCGTTCGCAGAGAAGCAAAGTTCATGAGACATGTTCTAGATGTCCATGTGAATGACGAAGTCAGATGTCTATTTCGCCGATACGAGAGCACGCAGGAAATCCGAGAACTTGGTGAACAAGATCGGCAGGCTCCTCAAGGCCTCGGGTCTTGATATGGTGTTCGAGAGAGGAGACCTCGTGGCGATAAAGACACACTTCGGTGAACCTGGCAATACGACGTTCATTCGACCTCAATTCCTGGCGAGAATCGTCGACGTCGTCGCGATGAAAGGCGGAAGACCGTTCCTCACAGACGCCAACACACTCTATGTCGGCCAGCGGTCAAATGCGGTGGATCACGCCACGACCGCGGTTCGCCACGGATTCACGTTCCCCGTTGTCAACGCACCAGTGATAATCGCGGACGGCCTCAAAGGAAAGGACCAGGTCGAGGTGAAGGTCTCCTTGAAGAACTGCAAGACGATCAAGATCGCGGCGGTCGCAAGTCAGGCCGATTCGATTATCGGTGTCGCACATTTCAAGGGCCATGGGGCGACCGGCTTCGGAGGAGCGCTTAAGAACATCGGGATGGGTTTCGGGTCCAGGGCGGGCAAACTGGACATGCACTGCGATGTCCATCCGTCAGTCAAGGAAGGGAAGTGCAAGAGCTGCGGACTGTGCGTTAGGAACTGTCCGTCTGGTGCAATTCGATTGAAGAAGAAGGCGGTGATCGACGAGAAGCTTTGCATCGGCTGCGGCGAATGCTATATCTACTGTCCAAACAAGGCGATCGACGCCGGTGGGTACGTCGGAAAAAGCATCCTGCAGGAGAAGATCGTGGAGTACTGCTACGGCATCCTAACGAACAAGAAGGACAAGGTGGGCTTCGTCAACTTCGTCATGGACGTCACCCCGGATTGCGATTGTCCGCCGTGGAGCGACAGGTCTGTTGTGCCGGACATTGGCATTCTCGCCTCCAAGGACATAGTGGCCATCGATCAGGCTTCGGCGGATCTCGTTAACAAGAAGGCAGGCATCAAGGACACGAGGCTGGCGAGGAATCTCGCTCCTGGAGCGGACAAATTCAAGGCTCTGCACAAGGTCGATTGGGAGGTCCAGCTCGCCTACGCAGAGAAGCTCGGTCTTGGCAATAGGGACTACAGGCTCACAAGGATATGAATTCAATCTGGACGGCTGTGCCATGTGAGTGAACAACTAACTGCGATATCTACTAATGAAATTGTCGAACGCTAGCGTTTAAGACGGAGACTTCAATCCTGTGGCTGGTGAACATCATCCCAAGAAGCGACTGCCAGAGCAGACGCCCTGTTATCGGATTCAAGCTCACGAGGGTTGGCGTGACCGGAGTGAAGAAGCTGGTCACGGTACAGAGAGGAGGAAAGACCGTCACGCTGACCTGCAAGATAGATGTCTTTGTCGACCTCCCATCGAGCCAGAAAGGTTCACACATGTCAAGGAATCTGGAAGTCATCGCGGAGGTCGTTGACCAGAGCGTTAGGAAGCCAGTCTCGGGATTGGAGATTCTGAGCGCGGACATATGCCGATCTCTTCTCGAGAGACACGAGTACGCCTCCTATTCTGAGGTCAACCTTGAGGCCGACTATTTCCTGGAGAGAACTGGTCCGAGCGGCAGAAAGACACTCGAGGCCTACAAGCTTGTAGCAAAGGCGATCAACAGGAGGAACAACGGGCTCAAGAAGATGATTGGTGTGGAAGTCATCGGCATGACGGCTTGCCCCTGCGCAATGGAGACACTGCTAGAGGAGCTCCAGGGGAACATGAAGTTCGAACGGGGAAAGGTCCCGATGATCACTCACAATCAGAGGAACATAACCACCGCCATGATCGAGGTCCCGGAGGAGTATGACATCGAGGCGAACGACCTCATCGAGATCGTCGAGAACTCGGTGAGCAGTCCGACGTTCGAGATCCTGAAGCGATCGGATGAAGCGAAGGTCGTCCTCGCGGCCCACGAGAACCCAAAGTTCGTGGAAGATGTCGTCAGAGAGATACTGGCACGGATACTGGACAAATACGGCGACCTCCCGGACGATGTCGTCGTCACGGTCAGAAGCGAAAGCGAGGAGTCGATACACAAGCACAATGCGTTTGCCGAAAGGGTCACGACTCTGAAGGAACTGCGCGAGTGATTCTATTTGCGTTTGAATATGATTGTCAGATTTGTTCGGGGTGGCAAGAGTGGTAAAGGCTGTAGTAGTTGATGTAGACGGGACGATAACCGACTCGAAGAGACTAATCCAATCTCAAGGCATGGAGGCGCTCCGTCAGGTGCAACAGAAGGGTGTCATGGTCATGCTGTCGAGCGGGAACGTCCTGCCCGTGGCATACGGCCTCTCCGTCTTCATCGGCCTGAAGGGGCCGGTCATCGCCGAGAACGGCGGAATCGTGTCCTTCAAAGAAGACGTGTACAAGCTGAACAGCAACTCACAGCCCCTGAAAGCCTACGAGTACCTTAGGACGAAGGTCGAGGTCGAGAGGCTTTTCACGGACAAGTGGAGAGAGACCGAGGTAGCCCTGAAAAAGACCGCAGACCTGGAAGCCGTGAGGGAAGCGCTGAAGGACTGGAATGTCGTCATCGAGACCACCGGATTCGCAATCCACATAATGGAACCAGGACATAGCAAGATGAACGGCGTGAGGAAGGCGAGCGAGCTGGTAGGCGTCAAGACGAAGGAGATCGCCGCCATCGGCGACTCCGACAACGACGTGTCGATGTTAGAGGATTGCGGCTTCGGGATTGCCGTCGCGAACGCCTCGCCCGCCGCGAAGAAGGCTGCGAAGTACGTATGCAGCAAACCACACTCGGACGGCGTGATCGAGGGGTTGTACTGGCTGGGCCTGCTCTGATACAACAGAAACATTCTAAAACCCGTTTGCACCAATCGACGTGCGCGAGCTCTTATTACGCAGAAGGACGATGTGAATTCCATGGCGGTCCTGGGTCAGTGCTCGATATGCGGAAAGCCTGCAAACCATACCTGCGGGATCTGTGGCAGAATGGTCTGCGAGGACCACTACCATTCTAGAGAACGCGTCTGTGATCAGTGCTTCCACGGCAAGATATCAGAACGAGAGAATCGTCCCTGGCTCAAGCGCTAGAATCTCATCGAGAACCGGCTCAGAACAGCAGCTTCTTCGCTTTCTCCTCGTCGAGTCCGATGGATTTCAACACGTACTTGAGAGCCTTCTTTGCGATGATATCCTTGGTCTTGTCGTCCAAGAACTGCTCCATTGCCTCAGGGGCCTTCTTGGAGTACTCCACACCGAACTCTGAGTAGTAATGCGGCGCGTTCTCTGGATCGAGCTCAGCGGCCTTGTTGTACGCCGCCTCGGCCTCGTTGAATCGCCCGAAGTCGACGCAGAACGCACCCATGGACGTCAGATAGTATGGGTTCTTCGGGTCGAGCTCGACGGCCTTCTTGTACAGCGCAAGGACATCCTCCACGCTGATCTTCGGCACGAGCATCCCTGCCTCGGCCTTGCCAAAGTAGGCCTCCGCGTTCTTAGGATCGGCTTTGATGGCCTTGTCGAATCTTGAAAGCGCCTGAGAGTAATCTCCCTCGCTCAGCAACTGAAATCCCTGTCTCACAAGTTTGTCGGGTTCTTCCATCAAAGCACCATCCCGAGTAACCTCCGACAAAGAGATAAACATTTTCCTCCAGTGTTCCGAATGTCGAAACGAGTCTCCCCTCTTGACGGTTTTCCAAAAATTGATAAGGATTGCATGGATACTGCCAATAGTCATAGACGCGGTCCGGACGGGTCCGAGCTATGCCGGGCGGGGCAATCACTAACGGTCGGAGAGGGAGAAAATGGAGTCTGAGATTATCAAAAAGGTAGCTAGAATCGCAAGGCTGGAGCTGACCGAGGCCGAGATCAAGGGGTTCTCAAGAGACCTCGAGGAAGTTTTCGAGTACTTCTCGATGCTCGACGAGGCTCAGGGAGCGGAAGAATACGATTTCAATCCCGTTAGAATCCAAGACGTCCTCCGTGAGGACACGGTAGGACTGGACATCGAGCCGGAAGTCTTGGAAGAGATGATGGATACTTACGAGGACTGGGTAAGGGGGCCTAGACTGATTTGATAGACGCTGACTTCCTTGAGAGACTCAAGCGTCTGAATGAGAAATATGTCATCTTCTCCGAGCTGATCGAGGAGTTGCCTTCCAATCCCTCCTTTGAGTTTCACTTCTCTGCAAAGGACAACCTGTGCACGAGCGACTTCCAGACGAGAGCAGGGTCTAGGATTCTCGAGGGCTATCACCCACCATTCGATGCAACGCCTGTGAAAAGGATGAGGCACGCGGGGGGGTTGCTCGTTGGGAAGACGAACATGGACGAGTTCGGATTTGGCACTTTCAGCACTACTTCAGGTTTTGGCGTCCCGCGAAACCCCTTTGATCCTGAAAGGAGCAGTGGGGGATCGAGTGGGGGGGCTGCGGCTGCGGCCTGTCTCTTGGACGGACACGTGGCGCTAGGCGTTTCGACAGGCGGGTCGATATCCTGTCCCGCCTCGTTCTGCGGTGTAGTCGGTCTCACCCCGACCTATGGAAGGGTATCGAGGTATGGTCTGGTGGACTACGGCAACTCGCTGGACAAAGTGGGCATACTTGCACGTTCCTCATCTACACTGAAGAGATACCTGCCAATCATAGCAGGTCCTGACCCGATGGACCCGACCTCGTGCTCGCAGCCGGAACTCGCGTTGCGTTCCGCCGGGATAGGATCGATCGCGGTCCCAAAGGAAGCGATGGAGAGCATCCATTCTGATGTGAGATACGCTTTCGACGAAGCGCTCGACATCCTCAAGGAACGTATGTCCGTCAAGGTAGAAGAGGTCAGCATCCCCTCGCTGAAGTTTGCACTCCCAGCCTATTACGTCCTCGCGACTTCCGAGGCATCTACCAACCTCGCGAGGTACTGCGGTATGAGGTTCGGGGTAAAAGGGGACAACATCGCCCAGCATTTTGACGAGTTCTTCTCAAGGGTCCGGTCCGAGCATTTCGGGATGGAAGCGAAGAGAAGAATCCTGCTCGGGACATACTCTAGAATGGTCGGTTTCAGGAATAGGTACTACCTCAAGGCCCTCGCCGTCAGGCAGACCGTCATAAGGGACTATGGGAAGGTCTTCAGAGACCACGCGCTGGTCGTCACACCAACCATGCCGTTCGTCGCACCCTGCTTTTCCGAGATAGAGAGGATGAGGCCAATTGACATGTACCGTGCGGACTTCCTGACAGTGCCGCCGAATCTGGCGGGTCTTCCTCACATCTCTGTCCCATGCGGTTACGCCGGCTCAATGCCGATAGGTATGCAGCTCGTGACAAAACACTGGAACGAGGGAACCTTGGTCAGCGCCGCTGACCGTTGGGAAGGGACCTACAGATATCGGTTCCCGGAGGCAATCTAATGAGAATCGGCCTTGAGATACATCTCCAGCTGCCGACCGAGTCGAAGCTCTTCTGCTCATGCAGCACTTCTGGTGAAGGGCCGAACACATCGGTCTGCCCGACATGCCTCGGATTCCCCGGCTCCAGGCCTAGGTTGAACCGGAGAGCCCTCGAGATGGGCATATTGATCTCCAAGTTCCTGGGCTGCAGGATCGCCAACAGGACTTGGTTCTCAAGGAAGACATATTTCTATCCGGACCTTCCGAAGAACTTCCAGATAACGCAGTACGATTCCCCGCTCGGTGTGGAGGGCAAATTCTTGTTGAACGGCAAAGTCGTCAGGATAACGAGAGTGCACCTCGAAGAGGATCCGGGCAAGATCAAACGCGTCGGGAAGCCAGGAGAGGAGGTCTCCTTGATAGACTACAACCGCAGCGGGATACCGCTCGTCGAGATAGTGACGGCCCCGGACATCGCCTCGCCCACGGAAGCCAGAGACTTCATGACCGACATACTGATCGAACTCCGCCACCTAGTTGGCCTATCGGAGAAGGATGAGCAGACCGTGAGGGTCGACGCGAACATATCTATCGGAGAGGAGCGGGTGGAGATCAAGAACATTCTGGGCCTTAGAAACCTGGAAAGAGGTCTGAGCTTCGAGGCATCCAGGCAGACCAAGATGCTCAAGGCCGGGAAGAATGTCACGAGGGAGACACGCCACTACGACGAGGAGAGAAAGGTGACGATCTCGGCAAGGGGAAAGGAATCCGAAGAGGACTACGGATACATCGCTGAGCCGGATCTTGGCATCTTCAACGTGGGCGAGATGGCAAGAAACATGGGAATCCCCGAGACGCCACTAAGGAGGACGGAAAGAATGAGCTCGGAATACGCACTGGACCGAACGATTGCGAGACAGATTGTGATGACCTCGTGCGGGCTCGCAGATCTCTTCGAACGGCTGTGCGCGAGCTTGCCTTCCGAGGTCGTCGCTGCCTGGATTCTGGGACCACTGTCCTCAAATTGGGGCGTCCTTGAGAGGAGAATGGACGAGCGGTTGCTGCGTGAAGTCGAGGAGACGCTCGAGGCTGTCGTCCGCGGGGACATCACCGACAGCGAGGCGAAAAGGAGAATCGGAGCTCTCGCGAAGGGAGAGGCCGCAGAGGAGATCTCTGGAGGAAAGGAGGGCGGGGAGCTCAGAGAACTCATCAACGCCTGCATAGAACAGAATCCGGACGTTCTCACTGACTTCAGGTCGAACAAAAAGGCCGCCAACTTCGTCATCGGTCAGATAATGAGGCAGACAAAGGGAAGGTACGCATCTGGCGAAATCGTCGAAGCGGTGAACGAAGAAATCGAGAAAAGACTCAAAGAGAAGGCGGGCTAGTTCGACCCGCTGCCGTTCTCGTCCGGCTCATCTTCCGCGAGGGAGAGCAACTGAAGCTCGGACAGCTTCGAATCCTCGACCTTAGAAGGGGAGCCGTCAAGCAACGACTGGAACCGCTTGTTCTTCGGGAACGCTATGACCTCTCTGATGCTCTCACATCCCAACAGCATCGAGACGAGCCGGTCGAGTCCGAGCGCCATGCCACCGTGCGGAGGCGCACCGTAACCAAGGGCCTCAAGGAAGAAGGAGAACTTGCTGTCAATCTCCTCGTCGGACATCCCCAAGATCTTGAACACCTTGCGCTGCACCTCCGGATCATGAATCCTGATGGACCCGCTGCCGATCTCCGCGCCGTCCAAGCAAAGATCGTAGGAGAGCCCGCCGATCGTGGACACGTCCTCTTCCATGTCGATGTCGCCCTTCGTTGGCCGAACAAAGGGATGGTGGAACGGATCCAGGCTTCCCGTGACAGGATCCTTATTGAACATGGGGCAATCGACGACCCACACGAACTGATGCCCCTTGCCGTTTATCAGCCCGATGTCCTTCGCCAACTTGACCCGCAGCGCTCCGCCCGCCTTCCTCGTATGCGACTCTGGTCCTCCGAGGAACAGGAGGAGGTCCCCGAGCTCGGCCCTCATGACATCCATCAATCTCGCGCGGACCCCGGCGGAGAAGTACTTGACTATGTTCGAGCTCAACCCCTCCTCTGTCACTCTCATCCAGGTGAGGCCTCCCATGCCCTGCGCCTTCACCCACTCTATCAGGCGGTCGACCTCTTTTCTGCCGACCGCGCTCGCCTCCGAGGGCGAGGACGAGAGAAGGGAGGCTTTGAGGTTCAGGCAGATGATGACTCCGCCTTTGCCAACGATCTTCTTGAATACATCGTAAGAAGCACCCTTCACGAAGCTCGTCACATCCACGAGCTCCAATCCGAACCTGACGTCCGGGGCGTCGGTGCCGTACTTCGACATCGCATCCTTAAGACTCACCCGAGGGAATGGGATCTTGAGCTCGGCGCCGAACACACATTTCCAGACGTCGGAGAGCATTTCCTCGACAGTGCTCTGCACATCCATCTCGTCGACGAAGGACATCTCCAGGTCGAGCTGAGTGAACTCTGGCTGCCGATCAGCCCTGGCATCCTCGTCTCTGAAGCATCTGGCAATCTGATAGTACTTGTCGACTCCGCCGATCATGAGCAACTGCTTGTAGAGTTGGGGGGATTGCGGTAACGCGTAGAAGTGACCGGGAATCGTCCTGGAAGGCACAAGGAAATCCCTAGCTCCCTCTGGAGTGCTCTTCGTCAGGAAAGGAGTCTCCACCTCCAAGAAGCCGTGTGCATCGAAGAAGCGCCTTGCACATGAAATGAAATGATGTCGGAATCTCAGGTTGCCGATCATCTGGACCCTCCTGAGATCGAGGTACCTGTACTTCAGTCGAAGATCCTCGCCAGGCAGAAGTGAGTTCTTCTGCTCGGCAACCTCGAACGGTATCTGCTTCGATGAGTTGAGCAATCGGGCGGTCTCGATGAGCACCTCAACCTCTCCTGTAGGGTTCCTCGGATCCTCGGTCCCCGGCACCCTTTCCCTGACCACGCCCGTGGTCTCGACAACCGACTCCCTTCCGAATGTCTTCAGGATCCTATCGAGCTTCTCAACGTCGGCGCCATCGCCCATCGCCTCCGGATCGACCACCAATTGAGTCGTACCGTGACAGTCTGCAAGATCGATGAACAGGACTCCACCGTGGTCCCGAGAGAATCGCACCCAGCCAGCAACCGTAACGCGCTCGCCAAGGTCCTTCGCTCGAATCGCTCCGCAATCGTGTGTTCTCATCATCGCCGATTACCTCTGACAGGCGGCCTATCGACCTCGAGGTAATGTGCACTGCCATATATAACATCTTGCTCAATAGTGGACGACAAATCCATAGGAATTCCAATGATACATTTGAATTATGGAAAAATGTCGGAAATTCTGCATAGTTATCCATCAAACTGACATTGAGACTCCAAGAATGAACTTCAAAACGTAGCGCGTGTAGTTCAATCTCGGTGCCGATACTATACAAGACACTTATTGTAAGCTGGCGTCAGGGCCTATTCTCTGGACCGCGATCCGTCAGCTCTGGTATGAAATTATAGGGATCCTTAATAACGTTAAGAACGACGTGAGTATTCGTCTTCTTCACACCAGGTAGGGTGAGCATGCGCTTGATGACCCCGCTGAACTCTTCTCTGTTCTTGCACACGACCCAGGCAATCGAGTCGCATTCCCCGGTGACGTCGAACACAGCAACGACGCTATCGATCTCCTTGATCTTCTTCTGGACGTCGAGCAAATCACCTTCCACATAGATGTGAACGATGGCCATGAACTCATAGCCTAGCTTGAGATAGTCAACGTTGGCCCTGTATCCCTTTATCATGCCTTGCTCCTCGAGGTTCTTGACCCTCTGTATCAGTGTCGTTGGGTGAACCCCGAGCCTCTTGGCAATCTGACGGTATGAACCCTGACTAGATATGCACAGTTCCTCCACAATTCTCTTGTCCAAATCGTCCAAAACTACCCCGCCCATCGTCCATTTCCCCCCCTTGGACTGTACAAATGACTAATGACTACGTCAATATTTGTCTCTTTGCATGGTTAGTCGCTCTCGCGATTGTCCTATGTCGGAGTTCATCGTCCTGATCCCCCAAACCAAAGCAGTCCCGAAAAGATTTATCAAGCGCGTCTCTGTTCTCAAGCAGCGATGACCCTTCTACTATACGCCGCGGATTCTTACGAGGTCTCGTTCGAGGCGCGAGTGGAGCAAGTCCGAGGGGAATGGATCAGGTTGGATCGGACCGCCTTCTACCCAGGTGGCGGAGGTCAGGACCCTGACCTGGGGATCATCGAAGGACTGCAAGTCACCGAGGTCAAATCGGAGGACGATATCCTTCACAGAGTGCCCGGACACACGTTGAAGGAGGGACAGACGGTAAAATGCTCCGTAGATTGGGACCGGCGATACGACCTGATGAAGGGGCACACCGGTGAGCACCTACTATTCTCCACACTAAGCAAGATGAGGCCCGGAATCGAATTGATAAAGATCAGCATCACCCCTATGAAGAAGAGCGTCACGGTGAGGGGGGAAATCGAATGGGAGCTCATGTCCGAGACCCAGCAATCCGTCAATGAATCGATACGGGCCGGATTGCGGACCACTGAATCCTGGGTAGGTCGTGACGACCCGACGATGCGGGATATCAGGGTCAAGCTCGAAAGGATCCACGGGGAGAGGATAAGAATCGTACAGATCGGCGACCTGGACAGGGCAGCTTGCGCCGGAATCCATGTCAGGAAGACCTCGGAGATCGGTGCCCTCTTGGTCACGAAGCTGACATCGGCGAAACCTGTCGGCGACTATGAGATCGAGTTCGAGGTGGGGGAGGCAGCGGTCACGGACGGCCTGGATCTGGCGTCGATAGGATTGCATGCCTCCGCGATCATGGGCTCGAACCCTCAGGATCTAGTGAGCGCGTTGAACAACCTGAAAAGAGAGGTCCAGGTCTCTATGGACGCCCTGAAGAAGTTCAGCAAGGAGGCCCTTAGGAGTATCCAACCACAGATTGTCGGCGGCGCGAAGCTATACGTGGGCTTGTTCGACGGCGTTGACAGGAAAGCTCTGACAGATGCCGCCAACTCCATCATTCGGGGAGAGAGCTCGGCGTGTGTCTTCGCCTCGAAGGAGGACGGGCTGTTGCTTCTTGTGGCATGCAATCCGAAGCTTAACATCGACTGCGTCAGCATCTTGACCGATGCACTCAAGCTCGCGGGCGGAAAGGGCGGAGGCCAGAGGAACTTCGCCATGGGAGGCGCGCCGTTACTGGAGATGGCGGACGCTGTCTTCCGGTCCGCAACGGAGTCCATGCGTTCAGCGATGCAGGGCCGAGAGGCTCATGTAACCTGAAGCTCGTCCGAGGATGGTGCCTAGGAGCGATTCTGTTTATACATATGTTTTCTTTTCTCGGAATATCTGTTCATATGTCTGTGACAGAAAGCTTTTTTTAGTCTTTTGTCTATAGACCTCGCCATATGACGCCGACAAAGAGCGAACACGAACTCAAGGAGACTGTCCTTGCAACTGTGAGCAAAGAGAGCGTCAAGTTCGTCGAGATGCAATTCTCCGACATTCTTGGCGCTGTGAAGAGCGTGTCGATCCCCGCGCAGAGGCTAGAGAAGGCGCTGGATGAGGGTGTCTTCATAGACGGTTCCTCAATACTCGGATACGCGACGATCGAGGAGTCGGACATGAGAGCCGTACCCGTACTCGACTCGTTCCTGGTCTACCCATGGTCCAACGACAACAGGCTGAAGACAGCGCGGTTCATGTGCAAGATCTTCGATCACAACGGCAACCGCTTCAAAGGAGACCCCCGGTTCGTCCTCGAGAGAATGATGGAGAAGGCGAGCGACAAAGGATTCGTTTTCAACGTCGGTCCTGAGTTCGAGTTCTTCCTCTTCAAGTTGGATGGCGACGACCACCCCGTTCCGATCCCGAACGATGTCGGCGGGTACTTCGACCTGATGCCGCAGGACACCGGAGAGATGGTGCGCAAGGACATCATGATGAACTTCGACTGGATGAAGTTCGACGTCGAGGCGTCCCACCACGAGGTGGCCCCGGGACAGCACGAGATCGACCTGACGTACAGTGATGCTCTGACCTTGGCGGACAGAATGATTACTCTGAAGTTCGGGATAAAGACGATAGCGTCCAGGCACGGCCTGCACGCGACGTTCATGCCAAAGCCCCTATACGGCGTCAACGGTTCAGGCATGCACGTCCACCAGTCATTCTCGACGGCGGACGGGAAGAATCTCTTCGACGACCCTTCGGGCAAGTTCGGACTGAGCGAGATTGCACTGAAGTACATCGGTGGTCTGCTCGCACATGCGAAGGAGACCTGCGCCATCTTGGCATCCTACGTCAACTCTTACAAAAGGTTGGTCCCGGGATACGAAGCGCCATGCTACATCTCATGGGCGAACAGGAACCGGAGTGCGTTGATCCGAGTGCCCGCTGGCAGGGGAAGCAGGAGCAGAGCGGAGCTGAGAAACCCAGACCCAGCGGGAAACCCGTACCTCCAGTTCGCGGTTATGCTCGCCTCCGGAATGGACGGCCTCGAACACAAGATCGAACCGCCGGAGCCGGTCGAGAAGGACATATACCACATGAGCAAGGACGAGCGGGTTAGGCTCAAGATCGAAAGCCTTCCAGAAAGCCTCGGGGAGGCACTGGATATCATGTCAAGCAGCAAGCTCGTGAAAGAGACCATAGGGGACCACATATTCAGCCACTACCTGCACATCAAGACCGAGGAATGGGACGACTACAGGGTACATGTGACCGACTGGGAGGTCGAGAAGTTCCTACGAGTACTGTGATCTCCAAGATCCAAGACGACCTGCTGGGAGATTCAACAAACCCCTTCCAATCTCTCATTTTCGCGTACTTCAAAACATTTAACTGATGGATTTCCATCACTCAAACCGGGACTATGATACCGGGAATGGGACATGTCAACCCCCGCCAGGTCAAGCAGGCAATGAAGCGCCTCGGCATTAAGACAGAGGATATTGAGAACGTTGAGGAGGTCATCATCCGGACGCGTTCCAAGGAGTACGTCTTCAAAGATGCCGCGGTCACGATGATGGAGATGCAGGGCCAGAAGACCTTTCAAGTGGTCGGGGAGCCTCAAGTCTCTGACATATCGGATCGCCCCGCGAAACCGGAGGAGTCTAGAATTCCTGAAGAGGACGTGAAGCTGGTCCGGGACCAAACTGGATGCAGCGAGGAGCGAGCGATCAAGGCGCTGAAGGAATGCGGAGGCCAACCAGCTGAGGCGATTCTTAAGATCATGTCTTCGTGAAGGTTCGTCTATGTGCCTCGCCATACCGGGAAAAGTGTTGTCGATCGAGGGGAAGATGGCAGATGTGGACTTCGGTGGCGTGACTCGCAAGGTCAACGTCTCCCTGGTCGAGACCCACCCGGGGGAATGGGTCGTGGTCCACGCCGGTTTCGCCATACAAGTCATGGACGAAGAGGAAGCGACGGAGACGCTGAAGCTCTGGGAGGAGCTTCTCAGTCAGACCTGAACTCACGCTGCTCTCTCGCAAATGGATTCGGATGCTGGTTCAGGATGTTCGAGACTTCTTGGCCCTTATGCACACGAAACCGCCCTTCTCCTCGTCAATTTTCGGTTCTTCCCTCCGCGGTGCAAATCGAGGACCGTAATGGAGGACCGATGAGACCACATCGGGCCTGAAACCGCACTCGCGCAGGAGCGCTTTCACCTCGTTGACGCTATAGAATCTGGCCTTGCTGTATATCCGGTGACCTTCTTTGCCTTTGGCGGAGTAGAAACGGCCCCATGATGAGTTCTTGGGGATGATGCAAATCGCAATGGACCCATGGTCCTTCAGAACCCTCCTCGTCTCCAACAACGACTCAACGGGGTTCCCCAGGAAGCAGATGGTGGTCGCCATGAGAACGAAGTCGAATGCCGTGTCAGCGAACGGAAGACTCTCGGCGACCCCCCGTACTGCATCGAGTCCCCTATGTCTCGAGAGCCTCAGCATCGGCAGCGACGGATCCAAAGCGACCTGGGCCCCTATCTCGGAGGAGATTATTCCAGTGCCGGCCCCAACGTCCAGACCAAGTCCTTCAAGTCCGAGGGCCTTGACCGCCTTGACCTCGGAAGCGAATATCTCGGGATGAGATTCATACCAGCTGTCGTAATCCTCCGCGGACTTGTCGAACAGTGTATCCTTCACGAATCTTCATAGAACGCTCCTGCATCATCAGCATTGCGCATCCCGGGAACTGAGATGCAGTACGATACTAGTTGAACGGGGCATTCGAAGTGGGTGAAATACCATTATAACGGGGGCGCTCAGTAGACACTTCAAGACGCCTGGTAACAATGAACGTTGTGTACGGTCCGGTGAGATCCTGGAGACTGGGTCGCTCCATAGGAATAGACCCAATCTGCATTGAGCCAAAGGTCTGCACGTTCAACTGCGTTTACTGCCGGCTAGGTAACAAAGGGATCGTCACAGAAGAAAGAAGCGAGTTTGTCGGTGAGGATGTCGTCAGAGATCAGCTGGGCTCGTTGCTGAGGAAGAAGGTCAAGGCTGACGTCGTCACTCTCTCCGGCACGGGGGAGCCGACCCTCGCTAGGAATCTCAAGAAACTCGTCGCCCTGGTGCGCGACATGACTGACATGCCGATCGCGATACTAACGAACTCATCTCTATTCCAGGATTCCGACGTAAGAGATGCCATGCGACTTTTCGACGTTTTGGTCGCGAAGCTCGACGCCTCGAACGAGAGGACCTTTCAGAAGGTGAACCGACCTCATCCCTCGATGGACTTTCGGAAGGTTCTGGCGAATCTTGAGACGATGAGGAAGGAATTCGAAGGGAGCTTCCGTCTGCAGATCATGTTCGTGGAAGAGAACATGAGGGATGCTGAAGAAATCGCGGGGATATGCGACCGGGTCGAGCCGGATCTTGTGTACCTCAACACCCCTCTCCGACCGAACATGATTCGCCCCCTCGGAAGGAGGGAGATGCGCTCGATCTCGAGGGATTTCGCTCGATTCCGGTCCCGAATGGTCTATGAAGCAGAGCCGGAACGCCGCCCAGACCGCATCAAACAACAAAGATGATCGGGCGGAGGCGTACGGCACATTCGATTCGACGCAAGATAGAAGCAGGAGAGCGAAAGAGAAAGGGTTTGGGGCAAGTGGTCAGATCTCTTCGGGACGCCGATCACTCTTTGCAGAGCTTCTTGATCTCATCCCATTTCTTGTCCACGTTCGCCTGGACTTCCTGAGCGACGCTCGCCCACTTGTCTGTAAGGAGCTGGCGGAATCTGCCCTGCGCTTTGAACCAGTCGATCATCGGGCGCTTCTCCTTCTTTCCCTCGGCGATGCGTTTGCTATCACCGGTCAGCCTCCAGGTGCCCCTCTCGTACTCGTACAGGGGCCACATGCAGGTCTCGACCGCGAGCTTCGCTATCTGAACCGTCTGGGCGGAGTCGTGCCTCCAACCTCTCGGGCATGGTGATACAACGTTGAGGAACGCGGGCCCGCCAATCTCAAATCCCTTGGCGGCTTTGTCGACCATGTCCTTCCAATTGTGTGGAGAGGCCTGCGCCGCGTATGGAAGGTCGTGGGCTATTATGATCTTCGTCAGGTCCTTCGGGTACTCCTTCTTGCCGGGGGTGCAGAGGCCTGTGGGGCAGGTGGTCGTGCTCGCACCTCTCATCGTTGCGCTCGACCGCTGGATACCAGTGTTCATGTAGGCCTCGTTGTTGAAACACACGTACAGGAAGCGATGACCGCGCTCGATCGCGCCCGACAGCGACTGGAGCCCGATATCGTAGGTACCCCCGTCCCCGCCGAACACAACGAAGCGGATATCCTCCTTGTACTTACCCTTGCGCTGGAGAGCCTTGTACGCGCTCTCCACTCCCCCGATCGTTGCGGAGGCGTTCTCGAAAGCGCTGTGTATCCAAGGGACATCCCAAGCGGTGAATGGGTACACGGACGTGGAGACCTCGAAGCATCCGGTCGCGTTCGAAACGACCACCGGTTTGTCGG
This sequence comes from uncultured Methanomassiliicoccaceae archaeon, assembly GCA_964544915.1. Lineage (GTDB taxonomy): Archaea > Thermoplasmatota > Thermoplasmata > Methanomassiliicoccales > JACIVX01 > JAJRAG01. The sequence goes on from CAZJDY010000032.1 coordinate 73,388, forward strand.
TCGCCATGAGCACCTGTCTCGCGATGATTGGCTCGGCACAACCGGCGCAGAGCCTGTGACCCTCGGTCAATCTCGTGGGTCTGTGTGAAAGCTCCTTGAGTGTAGGGCTCACATTCTCACCCCCAGGTAGTTGACGGTCTTGCTCTCGCCCTTCATCAGTTGGTTGAAAACGACTTTGACATCATCGACGCCGACATCTCTTCCTCCAAGACCGTAGACATAATCGACGATATTCGGTCTCCTGGCGACGTCGTAGAGCGCGGAGCGCACCTCTGGAAAGATCGGCCCTCCCGCGCCGATGCTAATCGCCCTGTCCATGACCGCGGCACCCTTTCTGCCTTCCAGAACCTTGGCGATCTCCTTCGCCGGGAATGGGCGGAACAGTCTCAGCTTCACGCTGCCAACCTTCTTCCCATCGGCCCTCAACTCGTCGACGACCTCTCTCAAGGTCCCCGCTGTTGAACCGGCGGCCAGCACTACGTAGTCCGCGTCATCGACGCGATACGGCTCGATGAGGTCGTATGATCTTCCGCTTATCTGCGCGAACTCCTTCTGGACCTCCCTCATCACGGGTATCACTTCCTCCATAGCCTTGACCTGCTGGTACTTGTGTTCGGAATAGAATTCCGGCGCGTCGAAAGGACCGTACGATGTCGGGTTGTGGACATCCAGTAACGGTCGGACTGGCTTGAACTCGCCGACGAACCTCTTCACGACGTCATCTTGCAGCAGGGACATGTTCTCGAGCGAGTGACTCGTTATGAATCCGTCCAGGCATGTCATTGCAGGCAGCCGGACGTCCATGTGTTCCGCGATCCGGAACGCCATGAGTGTGTTATCGTAAGCTTCCTGCGCGTTCTCACCATATATCTGGATCCAACCGGAGTCCCTTCCTCCCATCGAATCATCGTGGTCGCAGTGGATGTTGATCGGACCGCTCAGGGCCCTGTTGGCGACAGCCATGACGATCGGCAACCTCATCGATGAGGCGATGTAGAGCATCTCCCACATGTAGGCGAAACCGGCCGATGCCGTTGCGGTTGCTGTCCTCGCTCCTGCGGCAGAGGCACCGATGCACAGGCTCAACGCGCTGTGCTCCGATTCGGCGCAAACATATTCAGTATTGACATGTCCATCAGCCACATAGTCCGAGAACGCCTCGACGATGATCGTCTGGGGAGTAATCGGGTAGGCCGCGACAACGTCCGGATCTATCTGTTTCCAGGCGTATGCTATCGCCTGGTCTCCATTCATTGCCAGAAACTGTTCCATCTATGCCCCCTCCTCTTTCATTGTTATGGCCTTCTTAGGGCACTCAGTGGCACAGATCCCGCAGCCCTTGCAATGCGAGTATCTGAACCCCTTCATCTTCTCATCCTCAACCATGACCGAGTTGTCTGGACAGAAAACCCAGCAGAAAAGGCAATCGATACATTTCTCCTTGTCCACCTCGGGCCTTCGGGATCGCCAGTCACCAGTCTTGTATCTCCTGGCGCTCCCCTTCTCGGTGATCATCCCGCCGATAGGGTACTCGTCGTACTTCTTGTCCGGCTCAGCCATCACAATACCTCCGCGTAGGCCCGCTCTACGGCCTTGACGTTCTTTGCTGTGACTTCCTTTGGGAACTTCCCCGCGAATTTGTTCGCGAGCTCATTCGTAATGCTCTCGAGACTGACGATACCAGAGATCTTGGCCAATGCGCCGAGCATCGCGGTGTTCGCTAGCGGCCTCCCGATCTCTTCCATCGCAATCTTGGTGGCGTTGACAGTATGCAAGCTGAGGTTTGCGTGAAGGACTTCCTTCAGCTTGGCCGGGGAGTCTGCGTAGTTCGCAATCACTGCCCCAGTCGGCTTGAGTCCCTCGACGAGGTCTATCTGCCCAATCAGGGTCGAGTCTACAACAATCACGAAGTCTGGGTAGTATACCTGACTGTGCACTGTGATGGGCCTGTCCGATATCCTGGCGAATGCTCTTATCGGAGCACCCATACGCTCTGGACCGAACTCCGGGAAGGCCTTGATGTGCTTGCCTTCCTTGAGAGCCGCGCCAGCAAGAATTTCATTGGCAGTGACGACGCCTTGACCGCCCCTGCCGTGCCAACGGATTTCAACCGTTCGAGATGCGCCTTGTTGGTTCAAGCTACACACCCTTTGGCAGGGGAATTACTCACAACCATATTTGAGGGCTTCTATCGGACCAATATGCACTCTCAAAAGTATCTTGCGAAAAACCTTGATCGGGTTGGATGGTTCCGGGGATTCGCATCGAGCAGACGCATTCTTTCTGCGACTCTCAATGCCCGATTCTCGCGGATGGTAAAAGGATGCTATGATGGATATTCGAGCGAAGAAGGATACTCGACACCTTAATTAGAAATATGAGAAACTATCATTAAACTCCAACAAATGGTAATCCTTGGGTGGATTTCCCACGACAATTAAGAATTCATCCTCGAAAAGCGTAGCAAGACACTATGTAGAATTCGATTTGCACCGCAGGGTTTATCCGACCCTAAGTGATTGGGCGGAAACGTTGCGCCGCGAGGCCCTCGAAGCTTCGCACCGAGGCGCCTATGGCACGGGGATAGGTCGATGAAGAGGATAGCTGGCATTGCGGAATTGGGAGTCAACGACATTCCGATCGCAGGCGGTAAGGCCGCAAACCTTGGTGAGCTTACCGACGCGGGATTCAATGTCCCGCCAGGATTCGCGTTGACGACGGCTGCTTACGACTACTTCATAGAACAGAACGGCCTCATAAAGAGAGTCGAGAAGGCCCTTGAAAAGGTCGACGTCGCCGATGATCGATCGCTTCAGGACGCATCCGTTTCGATAAGGAGCGCCTTCGAGGAAGTCGACATACCCCAGGATCTTAAGGACGAAATCCTGAAGGCGTACAAGAAACTCTTCAGGAACAATCACAATGATCGGCTTGTTGCGGTGAGGTCGAGCGCGACGGCGGAGGACCTCCCGACCGCGAGCTTCGCGGGCCAGCAGGACACTTATCTGAACGTGAGCGGCCCTAAGGAGTTGCTCGACAAGGTCAGGAAGTGCTGGTCCTCTTTGTTCACACCGAGAGCGATCGCTTACAGATCGAGCAAAGGGTTCGACCAAAAGAAGGTCAAGTTGGCTGTCGTGGTGCAGAGGATGGTCAGTTCCGAGGTATCCGGTATAATGTTCACGGTCGATCCCAACTCCGAGCTGCCTCACATCATCATAGAGGCAGGATACGGCCTCGGGGAGGCAATGGTTGGCGGCAAGGTCACGCCGGACACGTATGTCGTGGACAAGTTCCACAGAAAGATAATCAACAAGAGGATCGCTAAGCAAACCTGGAAGCTGGTCAGGGGAAAGGACGGGGACAGCGTCCGGGAGGATATCAGTCCCGAGCTTGCTGACCGGCAGAAGATCACAGACGAGCAGATAATGGTTCTGGCAGATATTGGAAACCAGATCGAGCTGCACTACGACAAGCCGATGGACATAGAGTGGTGCGTTGAGGACGGCGAGACATTCATCGTTCAGGCCAGACCTGTGACGACACTGTCGTCGAATTCTAAACTCGAGAAGCTGTACCACGTCGGAGGGAAAGGAATGAGGGGCGAACAGGCCACTGGGTCGGGATTTGGAAATAAGGTGCTTGTCAGGGGACTTGCGGCGAGCCCCGGCATAGCTCACGGGCCGGTGCGAATCCTAGGAGAGGATATGAGTTTGGACGTCGTGAGGAAAGGGGAAGTGCTCGTCACCACAATGACATCTCCAGACATGGTCCCTGCGATGACGAGGGCGGCGGCCATAGTCACTGACGAGGGCGGAATGACATGCCACGCCGCGATAGTAGCTAGGGAACTCGGGATACCTTGCATCGTCGGTGCGACGAATGCGACGAAGGTCCTCGCTGACGGCATGCTGATCACTGTCGACGGTAGGATGGGAATGGTCTACGAGGGCGCCGAACAGGTCAGCGCGGAGACGAAACCTTCGGGCGAGATGATTGCGAGGAGCGTCCCGGTCACTGGAACGAAGATACTGGTGAACATAGGCGTGCCGCAGAAAGCTGAAGAATACGCCAAGCTCCCGGTCTCGGGCGTCGGCCTCATGAGGATCGAGTTTCTATTCACGAGCTTTGTCGCCGAGCACCCCCTGGCGCTGATGGAGCAGGGACGATCAAGAGAGTTGGTCGACAAACTCGCCGAGGGGATAGCGATTGTCGGGAGAGCGTTCTACCCCAGACCTGTCATTCTAAGGACCTCGGATTTCAAGACGAACGAGTACAGGGAGATGAAGGGAGGGGAGAAGTTCGAACCCCATGAGTCCAATCCCATGATCGGATGGAGGGGTTGCTCGAGATACGTGTCTGAGCAGTACCGAGAGGCTTTTAGGCTCGAACTCGTGGCCGTGAAGAAGGTGAGGGAAGAGATTGGACTCAAGAACATATGGGTCATGCTTCCCTTTGTCCGGACGGTCGACGAGCTCAATAAGATCGCCGCGATGATGAGCGAGGTCGGACTCGAAAGAAGCCGGGACTTCAAGCTGTATCTAATGGCGGAGGTACCATGCAACATATTCATGGCCGAGGAGTTCGCGGACTACTGCGACGGTTTCTCCATCGGGAGCAACGACCTGACCCAGTTGATAATGGGGGCAGACAGGGACTCTGACGTTCTCGGCAAGATGGGATATTTCGACGAGAGGAATGAGGCGATAGAGCGCGCCATCGAGCATCTCATAAAAGCGGCCCACAAGAAGGGCAAAGTAGTCTCGATCTGCGGGCAGGCCCCTTCCGTCTATCCAGAGTTCGCTGAGTTCCTGGTGCGGAGCGGGATCGACAGCATCAGCCTCAATCCGGACACAGTCGTCAGCACGATAGGCCAGATAGCTTCGGTTGAGCAGAAGATAATGCTCGAATCGATCACGAAGAACGCGGAGCGCTGAACGGTCTCACGTTGAAAACGTGGAAGTGGCTCATCCCTCTTCTTTCAGAAGTTTCGTCGTGACCTCGACGAGAGGATGATGTGACCCCTCGAGTATCTTCACGTCGTCGAGCGTCTTCAGGCCCATTTCTTCCGCCGACCGCTCCATTCCCAGCTCGATCTCCACGCTCGGCTCCAGCACGAACGCTGAGAACTGTCTGACCCCCATTTCCCTGGCCGCGAGGACCCTGTGGTGACCATCGATGAGCAGGTAGTGGTCGCGCTTCTGAATGACGATGACCGGCTCCACCAATCCGCGCTTGATCTCGTACTGCCTTCCCCTCAACTCATCAGCATAGACCTCGTGCTGGGTCGGCCTTAGCGACTCGATCGGAATGATCATTCTCTTGACCTTGATGTCTATCTTGTGCTTGGACTCCAAGAAGGTCTTGACCATGAGCACCTTGTTGGGAGTGGCCCTTTCGATATGAGACCTGACGATGTCGATGTTCGATATCATCCCGACGAGCTTCCCCTTCGCGTCGACCACTGGAACGTTCCGCAAGCCGTACCTGAAAAGCACACGGGCGGCGTCGTCGATGTCCATTTCGGGTCTGACCGTGATCGTCCCTCTCCTCGCGATCTGCCGGACCTTCATCTTCGGCTTCGCCGAGGCCCTCAGCAGCTCCTTCGCGGTGACGAACCCGACGAGACGCCCGTCCTCCGCCACCGGAAGCCCGTGGAACTCGGTGGATATGAGCTTCTTCGTGGCCTCTTCCACAGTGTAGTCCGGAGACACGGAAACGACATCCCGGACCATGTAGTCCTCAACGCGCAACTTCTTATCCATCGCCGGGCGTCTCCTCAGACAGTTATCTGGGAGTCTGTTCATAAACCTAGTGACAGAATGACCGGTCGCGCTGAAGTCCTGCACTGTCGCTGACTTGACACAAACCCCAGTCGATGCTCTGGGATACCTTAAGGAATAAATACGAGCTATCTATTGTGGTCTCAGGCAAGGCCCCGGTAGTGTAGCGGCCTATCATCCGGGCCTGTCGTTCCTCATCTAGAGGAGCAGACAGCCCGGGACTCGGGTCCGAATCCCGACCGGGGCGCTCTTCCTTTTCACTCGGCCCTGCACTCTCGATTCATTGCTTCCCGCTTTTTCCCTTCATCCGAATCAGCAGGATCATGCCAACGACCACGGCCATCAGCCCGACCAGGAGAACGATGATGCCTATGTCCAGGTTAAGAAGAGGCGTATCAGACTGACCCCCGGCGATGCCGAAGTGAATCGTGGCACGATTGTTCTGCTCGGAGATCTCGCTGATGGTCTCGCCGCTGTCAACTTCGATGACGAGTTCATGATTCCCTTCCACGGCCGTCCAGGATATTTCTGCGGTCGCAGTCGACTGGGAGGAGATGTCGACCTCCTCACTGCCTATCGCTTCTCCGTCAACGAGGAAAGCGATCATTACCCCATGGATCGATCTCGAACCGTTGTTCTCGACGCGGACGGAGATAGTGAGGTTCTGCCCAGGTCTCACTACACCTGGAGTGATGGATATATCCGATAGCGTGACTCGCAGGTCAGGGAGGGAGACGACGATCGCCTTGGTCGCCGAGGATGTGTTCCCCCAGTCGTCAGTGACCGTCAGAGTCACATCATAAATCCCCTCGCCCGAGAACACATGTTCTGGTGATGAATCGGTCGACGTCCATCCGTCGCCGAACGCCCAAGCACAAGACGCTACCGAACCATCTGGGTCCGATGCCATGTTCCGGAATCTGATGGTCGAGGCGGCGCTCTCACTCTCTGGTTCCCAATCGAAATCCGATACTGGGGATAGGTTCCTGACGCGGAGGGTCGCCTGAGTCGAATTGACCCCTCCGTCGTCATCCTCGATGGTGAGGACGACGACATAATCTCCCGGTCTGGCATAAATGTGCAGAGGGGACAATTCCTCACTCCAGGAGCCATCCCCGAAGCTCCAGTTCCGCGATACAATCGTCCCGTCGGGGTCGTTGGATCGATCGAAAAATGACACGTTCTCAAGGCTCGTTGGAGAAGTGCTCATCTCGAACGAGACAAAAGCGAGCGAGTTGGAGACTTGCACAACGCGGCTGGTCGTGTTCGAAGCGCCGTCGTCGTCCTTGATGGTCAGACTGACAGTGTACGCACCATCATCTGCATACTGGTGAGTTGGTGAATTCACGTCCGATGAAGTACCATCCCCGAAGCCCCAGCGGACTTCGACGATGGAACCGTCCGGATCTGCGGAACTGTCGCTGAACTGGATCAAGCTCATTGTGGATGGGTTGCTCGGTGACCAGTCGAACATCGCTGCAGGTGCGACGTTCAGAACGATTATGCCGACCTCTTCAGTGTCGACGGCACCGACGTTGTCGCGGACGACGAGTCTCACCTCATAGAACCCATCCTCCGAATAGCGGTGACTGGGATTCGTCTTCGATGAAAAGGACCCGTCCCCGAAATCCCAGCTCCACCCCGCTATCGATCCGTCCGGGTCCTCTGAATTGTCGATGAACTGTACCTCATCCAGAGTCGTCGGTTCCTGAGGAGTGTAGGAGAACCTCGCCTGAGGCATCTCGTCTCCCACGGCAACATTCTTGGTCAGGGTCGAAAAGGCATCGTCATCGTCGGTTGCAGTCAATGTCACGAGATAGACGCCCTTGGATGTGAACACGTGAGCAGGACTGGTCTCGGAGGATGTCGACCCGTCACCGAAATCCCATTCCCGTGACGCTATGATTCCATCCATGTCGACCGATTCGTCGGAGAATTGAACGATCTCGCCCACCGCCGGGAAACTGGGGGTATAGCTGAAGGAGACGGTCGGAGGAAGATCTTGGACGGCAACGGTCCTCGATGTCGAGCCCTCGATGCTCTCATCGTCCCTGACTGCGAGGACGACGACATAATCGCCTCTGTCTGAATAGGAATGGGTCGCGTTCCTGGAATATGCAAACTGGCCATCGCCGAAGTCCCAAGTCCAATTGACGATCCTTCCGTCAGGGTCATACGATGAATCCCTGAATGTAATCTGATCCAAGCTCGATGGATCGGAGGGAGAATACGTGAAATCGGCGACGGGCGGATGATTCTCATCCGTGACTGTCGTGAGGAAAGGATATCGGTCGAGGCAGCCACCTCCCCGCACAGAGTACGGTGAGTCCCCTATTCCATCTCCCCCTGGCATGTTCTGATCGAGACCTGAACGCTCGTCAATGCCAGCATAGTCATCCCAGAAGTTGCCTCCCATCGGGTAGGATGCACTGTAACTGTTGATGCCATCGTCCCACGCATTGATTTCGTTCGACACGAAGTCGTTGCGGTACACAGAATTGCCATCGCAGCCGACGGCTTGGATGCCGACGGAGTCATCGTAGAAGGCACACCTTGTGACCAAGATTCCCGAAGAATCGTAGATGAGCAGGCCGTCAACGTTGTTGTGGAGGTCGAGATCGCTCACCGAGATATTCGCGCAGGATACAAGTATCAGGCAGCCGACGTCTCCGTATGAACGGTTCACGACTAGATCTTCCTGATCGACCAAGTAAACGAGGTCACCAGCAGTGACTTTGTTCGAAGACACATCGTGGAGGAAGTGCGATCTCTCCGAGCCGTTGATCCCAAGATCGAACCTGTTGTCAGTGATGACGTTGTCTCGCAGGGTGAGAGACTCGGACACTTCAATGTCGAGGCCAATGCGACATTCGTGAATCCGACAGTCGAGAACCTCGACATCGCTGCAGTTCTCGATCTCCAGACCGAAGTCCGCGCCAACGACCTCTAGGCGGGCGATCTCGACCCCGGTCGAGTTCTCGATCCTCAACCCATTGATGCAATCGGCGAACGTGATGTCACGGATCACCGCTCCACTCGACCCGGTAAGCACCATCCCATCACACTCGCGGAACGAGATGTTCATCATCTTAGTGAAATCGCTCGAGATCCGCATCCCAGGACGGTGATCGCCTCCGATGCACCGCTCAAACGATGCGTTTTGAATCGAGATAAAGGAGCCAGGATGACTAACGAATGAAAATCCGACATCGCCGTCGCATAGCACGGAGGAGTTGCGGACGTCGACAGATCCCACTGCATTGATTCCGAAGTTGTGATCCCAGGATGATTCGAAACTCAGCGTCGAATTGAACAGCCTTAGCTGACCGGTCTGCGTCACGATAATGCTCCCGCCGAGGGAGAGGACCTCGTCCTCGATGGTCTCTAGATCGGAGATCTCCCATGAGACGTCGGCCTCAATAGAGACCTCATCGTTCGATCGCCAAGAGTCCGTGGCTAGGTTGGATCGAACCGTAAGAACGGTCGGTCTAATGTCTGCTGGAACCCAGTCGAGCCGGACCTCGGCCACGCCTCCTGCTGGGATGTCAGAATAGGACGTGGATGTAAGAACGCCGTCCACCAGAAGTTCCACGGGCACGTCGGATTCGTACGCGCTACCGAGATTCCTCACGAGGCTTGTCACAACGCACTGCTTGCCAACATAAGGAGGCTCAGCCTCGACAACGCTCACGCCGACGTCGTGTCCTCTGTCCTCGATGAAGTGAACGGTCATTTCCGGGTCTCCGAGAAGGTTGATGCTCATGTAGCACCACCTCATCGAGCCAGTACTCGCAATCGACGATATCAGGTCCTCTTTGGAATCCGCCAATGCCGAGCCGAGATTCCTGATGCGTTCAGCGAAGATGGCATCGAAGAACTGTATGTCGTAGAGTTGGGATGGACCATTCGTGCTGCCAGGAGTGTACCATCCGTACCTCGAGTTCACGATCATGGCGACAGCTGCGTGTTCACCGTTCACGAAGTGCTCTGCGATCGATTCCTGCTGCCCGCTCGTAGCCTGGTCGAAGGCCCCGATGTCGCACGCCTGAGAGTAAAGCACGAAGTACTTCGTGTTCGCGAGGGAGTCGACGTCGCTGATCGTCAAGTCAGCGAACTCGCTCTTGCTGCCGTGACCCATATGATTGACGACATTGACCCCGTCATTGAGGGCCGACAGCAATGCGTTCTTCGAAAACGTGCCGTCCCGTTCGTAGAGGCGTCGTATCTCCAGATCCGGATTCGTGTCAGGGAATGCTTCAGCGACCACCCCATCTTTGTAGTCCCCACCCCACGTCGGACGGTCGTCGAGCTTGTTCCCTACCATCAGGGATTTGTTCAAATAGGCGCTAGAGTAGTCGCGCTCGTAGGAGATGACCTTGTTCACGAAGTTCCTTGCTTCTGCGGTGGTGTCGACAGTTGCACGCCCGACGCTGACCTCGCTGAGAAGATCGGCCTCATCGCCAGCCGTGCCTCCGCCTTGATCTGCCCCTTCCCCATAGACGCCGTCGTTGTCCGTATCCCACGATCCATCCAGACCGGAGTAGTAGATGTCGGCCGGTATGTTCTCTGTATATTGTCCGGTAACCCTTACAGTCCTTACTGGTACTATCTCGTCATCACCGCCGAGGAGGACGAACTCGACCCCCCACCTGGCGTGGACGTCGATGATGAAATTCCGGATCTGGGTCTGGGTGTCATTCCCTTTTCCGCCGTGGGAGGTCGAATCACCCCAGTATGACGGATTCGACTTGATCCATTCGACCGTCACCACCTCCGAAGTGATGTTCGTAAGAAGACCCTGTTCCGCACCTCTGGATTCCTTCCATTCCGCCAAATCAAAGAACTCTCCAAAGAGAGAGCTGGAGGTTATGATCACGTACCTGACCGGACCATCGCTCCCCAAAGGAGTGCGATCGACATGATAGCTCTCAATGATCTCGGGATTGTCGACTCTCCAGTATGCTGCACCCGAATCCTCGTGCGTTCGGGTAACAGAGGGCCCCGACTCTTTCAGATGAATCGTGAGGTTCAACGATGGATAGTAACAAAGACCGCTGACGACGTCGTACTTCACCGGGCAGAGTCTGAAAACAGCCACATTCATCCCGTCGAGGACGTGCGTCCCGATGTACTCCACTTGTTTGCCTGGGAAGCTTGCGTAGGGAATTAGAGAGGATATGCGTGCGGTGCAGCCACGATTCTGACCTGCCTCGGGCTCTGAGGTTGGGGAGTACGTCCCACACACTTCCAGACAATCGGCCCCGCCGATCCAGACAGGCGAGCAGCTATCGAGGTCGACACCGGAGAACTCCGTCCCTGGAGGGAGGAGGACTCTCGCGGCCCTGTAAGGAAGCATAGGTTCACCTTCGTTCCCGGTTGTCGCAAGTCCCTCCATGGTCACCGAACTACCGTGGCCCCTGTCCTCTATCATAGGTTCGGGGAAGGTGTATGAGAGGCGCAGATCCGTCGCGCTTTCCCGGGATGTAGGGACCTCCTGTTGGGCCTCTGCCGTGCTCGGAAGCATAGATACGACAAGAACGCAAACGAGCGCAAGCGCTCCGAGAGAGCCCGCATGAAGCTCCCGTGGATTCCAAACACCCATCGATAACCAGTAGGTCAAACCATGATTAAATACGAATTGGTTAGGGGTCGGTCCAACGCATGATTGCAGTGGGGCCGTTATCGAATCATCGACCCACTTCAATCGACGAAGTGTATGGAGATCGACTTCTTCTGCTTGACTAGGTTCTTCGAAATCATGCCGGCTTCAAGCCAACAGACATTGTAGACAGCGGCTGGAACGAGGCAGGTTGGGGTCATTCCCGCTTTCTCGGCGAGATCGAGTATCTTCGAGCCGGCTATCTTCGAGTAGTCATCCGGAGACACGGATGTCAGCAAGCTCGCAAAATGACTGACGTCTCTGCAGCTAGACTCGAATCTCAGCTCGAGCGTGCCATCTCCACCATCCTTCGCTTCGATGGTCGTCTCGTGAGAGCACAGCATCATGTCGACCTTGACCTTGGAAACCATGACAACCCTCGAGCATCAATAATGAATCGCGTATATGTAAGTCGCTCAGGAGGCGAAAAATCAGGCGTTACATTGCGTGCGACGAAGATACTGAGAGGTCACTTGCAGCATTCAAGGGGCGTCACAGTGTAAGCTCCCAGATGCTTGTCGTACGCGACGGCGGCTTTGACCCTGAACACCGATTCGATGTTCTTTTCTGTAAGAACTTCCGTCACTTTGCCCGACGCCTCGATCTTGCCGGAGTTCATGAGTATCAACTTGTCGCAGTACCTGGCGGCCAGGTTCAGATCATGAGACACTATTATCACGGTGAGCCTCTCGCTCCTGGCGAGGTTGCGGATAAGGTCCAGTATCTCAAGCTGGTGACTAACGTCGAGGTGAAGCGTCGGCTCGTCCAACAGTAGTATCTTCGGTCTCTGAGCAAGCGCCCTTGCGATGACGACGCGCTGTTTCTCCCCTCCGCTGACCTGGTCCATCGTCCTATCGGCCAGCGCTACTACGTTCGTCATCTCCATGGCCTTCCTCACGATCTCGAGGTCCTTCTCCGACTCTCTCTCGAACCTCTCCATCGCAGGAGTGCGCCCCATCATCACTATGTCCAGGACAGTGAAAGGGAAGCTGACCACCGAATTCTGCGGAACGACCCCGATGTTGCCCGCTATCTCCCGCCGCGTCAACTCCGCGTAATCCTTCCCGTCGATCAGGACAGTGCCCACTCTCGGGCTCAAAGCCCTGTTGACGCACCTCAGCAGCGTCGTCTTCCCGGAGCCGTTCGGCCCTATGACGCCGACTATCTCTCCGTCGTTCGCTTCGAAGGTGACGTCGGCCAACACGTCCGAACTTCCGTATGAGAAGCTTATTCCCTGGATTACGAGCCTCACCATCCGGTCACCCCCTTTCTCCTTTTCAGCAGGAATAGGAAGAACGGGGCCCCGAGAATCGCCGTTATTATGCCGACTGGCAATTCCTCCGGCGCGATTATCGTCCTCGCGAGAGTGTCCGTCCAGATCATGAACATCGCCCCAACCAGGCAGGAAGCGGGCAGCAATATGCGGTTGTCCGGTCCAACGAAGAGGCGCATCATGTGAGGGACGATCAGCCCGACGAAGGCTATCACGCCGCTGACCGATACCGAGGCCGCCGTCACCAGGGAGGAGGCAACCAGAACGACATTCCTTGCGAGGGGTACGTTGACGCCCAGATTGACCGCGTGCTCCTCGCCTATCATCAGCACGTTGAGGTCCCGGGAGAAGATGAGGATCAGCGCGACCCCCACCGTCACCATCGGCAAGGCGAAGACGAAGAAACCCCACCGTGCGTCCCAAAGACCACCCATCATCCAGAACACGATGCTGCTGAGCTGCTCCCCCGCGATGTACTTCATGAACGACACGAGCGCTGTGAAGAATGCTGCGATCGCGATACCAGCGAGCAACAAAGTGTCGACTGGCACACGACCATTCACCTTAGCGATGTTATAGACGAGGATCAGTGTGATGAACGCGAATATGAAGGCCATGGCGGGCACTGCATACAATCCTGTGACGATGCTGAACCCCAACACGATTGCCAAGGATGCACCGAATGCCGCACCAGACGATATGCCGAGGACGTACGGAGAGGCCATAGGGTTCCGGAAGAGCCCCTGCATCGCTGCCCCCGCTATCGCGAGTGAAGCTCCGACGAGCCCTCCTAACAATACTCGGGGCAAGCGAATGCTCAGTATGATCGTCTTGTGCGCCGTCGATGCGTCACCGCCGAAAAGGATGTTCAATATCTCCCTGAAGGAGATGTTTACTGGACCGATTAGCAAAGCGAATATCACGGTCGCAAACAGCGCCAGAATGAGAACTACGGTGATGAGGAACCACAGCGAAAGCTTCTTCGTGTGCATAGCTCCGATATCCGCATTCTCCATCGATTCACTCAACCAGGACGCATCTGTAAAGCGTCTGCTAGTCTTTTATGTTTATGATTGGAGCCCGCTGCCAATTCTACACGAACCAGCATCATGAAGCGAATAGATCGGGATAGAGCCATTGAACGAACATCTCTAGTGCATCCACGACTCTCGGGCAGGCGGTCACGAGCGCACCGTCGATCCTATATATCTTCTCCTGGTCCACGGCACTTACGCCGCTCCCGATCCAACTGGCGATGTCAGCATTCGTCTTGGAACTCTGATTCTCAACGATTATGACGCCAGGATTCGAATCAACGATGAACTCCAGACTCGGCTGGGGGTACTTCGAAGCGTTGTTCCCGTAGATGTTCACTCCTCCGGCCATAGAGATGAGTTCGTCGGCAAGCGCTCCGGGACCTGCTGTCTTGCTATTTCTCAACTCAAAGTACACCTTCAGTTTGTTCTCCTGGCTGATCCCCGCGACCTTGTCCGTTATGCCATCAATCCTCTGCTGCATCAGGTCGACCACATCGTTCGCCGCGTTGCTCTTCCCGGTCGCGTTCCCTATGGACTTGATCACCCTCATCGTGTCCGAAATGGACGTCGGGTTGTAGGCGATGACGGGGAAGCCCAGGCCCTCCAACGTCGAGATGGTGCTGGTCGCGAAGGTCCAGGTTATTACACAGTCTGGTTCCAGAGCCGTGACGTTCTCGGCATTTAGGGTGTAGAAACTCCCCACGTTGGTCTTGGACAATGCTCCTGCCGGATAAGTGCTCGTCTTATCAACGCCGACGACCTGTCCATCCGCTCCGATGGCGAAGAGTATCTCAGTGAATGAGGTGCCGAGAGAGACTATGCGCTGGGGATACTTCGTGATATTGACATCCTTCCCCCGGTCGTCCTTTATTGTGAGCATCCCAGTTGTATTGTCGTTCCCGTTCGACATCAGGGCGAAGGCTCCGATTATGCTTGCCGATATCACCACAATGATGACTGCCATTATCATGACGCCTTTGCTAGCTACCAAGTATTCTCCCCCTCTGGGAATAGCACCGTGGTCGTCTAACTATCAGGTTCTTTAAAGACTTTTCTGGGACCGCGACGCGGATTTCGTCCTAACGAGACACACATGAAGCAAAGTTTATTGACCCCTTTCATGATGGACGAACCATGCGGCAACTCCTGCGTGGGAAGATCCATAGAGCTGTCGTTACGGAGACAGACCCGAACTACATAGGAAGCATAACAATAGATCAGGATCTCCTGGAGAAGGCAGACATATGGCCGGGAGAGCTCGTCCTAGTCTCGGATGTCGACAACGGAGCACGCTTCGAGACCTATGTGGTCGTTGCCGAGCCGGGCTCGGGTACCGTCGCGGTGAACGGCGCCGCGGCGCACTTGGTCGAGAGGGGACACAGGGTAATAGTCATGGCTCTTGAGATCACGGACTCACCAATAACCCCGAAGATAGTCCTCGTCGATGAGAAGAACCGGTTCGTGAGATACCTCCACCGCGATTGAACCGCGAATTCCTGATGTACCTATGGGCCATCGTTGTCTTGAATTGATATGTGGAGGGGTTAGCTTCTTAGCTATCGACCAACATCCACGAAGGCAAGGAGGACGATGTCATAAGAGTGCGAGTCTATTCTGACGGTGGGGCGAGAGGGAATCCTGGCCCGGCGGCCTTCGCCTTCATCATCTGCTCTGAAGATGGCCGGATTCTGAAGGAATTCTCCAGGTACATAGGGAAGGCCACAAACAATGAGGCCGAGTACAAGGGGCTGATTGCCGCCCTCTCCCAGGCCGAAGCAATGGGCGCGGATGAGATAGGGGTCACCATGGACAGCGAAGTCGTAGTGAAACAGATGACCGGCGAGTACCAGATCAAAGCCGAGAACCTCAAACCCCTTGCCGAGGAGGCAAGCAAGCAGATGTCGCGATTCAGAAGTCATTCCATAGCCTATGCGAGAAGAGAACACCCCATGATTGCGAAGACCGACATGCTCGTGAACGAGGAGCTTGAACAACAAGAGCTCCTTCGCAAGTTACGCTGAAGGGTGACTAATCCTAGCCACTGGCAGATGGATGTTGCGAGATTCCCCGGCCAACTGGGTGACCGTTCGAGGAACCCGTTGAAACGGACCCTCGGTGGTAAGGGTATATGTTATTATAGCGGAGATATGTAATTTGTTTTAGGTGTCTGAGGCCGGTGGCTCAACTTTCCTCCTAAGCACTGTTCTGTAATCCCCACCACGCCGGCCTTAGACACCGTTTCCCCCATACCTGACGAAAAACTCCGCCAGGTCGTCGATCTTGACGGCTCTCTGTTCCCCGGTCTCCATATCCCTGACGACTACGGACTGGGTCTCGAGCTCTTTCTCCCCCACAATGATGGCCTTCCTGGCCTTGATTGAGTTTGCGTATTTCAAGTTCTTTGCGAGGTTCCTGCGCATCAGGTCCACGTCTGCAGCAATCCCCCTGGCTCTGAGCCTCGCGACAATCCCGAAAGCCTTCTCCCGAGTCGCTTCCGAGACCGGTATCACGTACGCCTCGACCGTCTTCCGTGGTGCCTTGAACCCTTCGTTCTCTAGAGCGAGAAGAGTCCTATCGAACCCTATGGCAAAGCCTGTGGAGAAGACCTTCTCTCCTCCGAAGATCTCTGACAATGAATACGAACCTCCACCGCATACCTGCTTCTCCGCGCCGAGCTTCGGGACGTCAATCTCGAAGACGATGCCAGTATAGTAGTCAAGTCCCCTGATGACCCCCAGATCGATCTGAAGGTTCTTGATATGACTAGCGTCGAGAATCTTCACAACGTCCCGGAGGTAGTCCTTAGACTCCCCTTCGAAGCCATCAAGGACCGATACCGAACCGGTGATGTTCGTAATCCCGACCACTTCATCCATGGATCCGTCGCTCATCCCCGCCTTCTCCATGACGGGACGCGCTTCGTCGTAGAGCTTCTTGTCTAACTTCTGGAGTATCGAAGGCACCGTCTCCGGGGCGACTCCAACGTCCTTCAGCTTCTTTCTCAGGATGCCAATATGCCCGAGCCTTATCCTGTAATCCCTCAGCCCGCCCTTCTCCATTATGGACGCCGCGAGAGCGATTACCTCTGCGTCCGACTCCGGGTTCTGGGCGCCTATCAGCTCCGCTCCAAACTGATAGAACTCCCTGAAGCGTCCGCTCTGGGGTCGCTCGTACCTGAAACAGGGGCCGATGTAGAAGACCTTCAAAGGGCGCGGGACGTCCGTCAGCTCATTGACGAAGAACCGTATGACAGGGGCGGTGAGCTCCGGCCTGAGGGTGATATCTCGCCCTCCCTTGTCCTTGAAGGCGTACATCTCCTCCAGGATGTTCGGACCGGATTTGATCGTGAAAAGCTCAGCGTGCTCGAAGATCGGCGTCGAAATCTCCCTGAATCCGAAGGTCCCTGCATGAAGGCGCATCAGACCCTCGAGATAGCGCCTCGTCTCCATCTCATCGGGGCCGAAATCCCTTGTTCCCCTCGGACGCTGAATCATCCCGTCAGCAATAGGACGGCCGTTATTAATTCTTTATCATGGGACAACCCAGACGAATCTGGCAACATGTCGAATCGAAGGGGAGACTAAGCCTGACTCAATGCCTGGTCAATGTCCTCCTTCAGGTCCTCGACATCCTCGATCCCGATTGACAGCCGGATCAGAGAATCCTTGATGCCAAGCCTGGTCCTGTCCGAAGGTGATAGGGCGGCGTGCGAGGAGTTCAGCGGCATGCTCGCGAGAGAGTCGACACCGCCGAGGCTTGTGGCCTTCTTAATCAGCGACAATGACCTCAGAACGTTCTCCGCAGCGTCCCTTCCTCCCGCGACCTCAAAGCTGACCATCCCTCCGAATCCGCGCAGCAGTCTGCTAGCCAGTTCATGTTGGGGATGGGATGCCAATCCAGGATAGTAGACCCTCTCCACCTTCCTGTGATCCTCTAAGTACTCGGCGATCGCCTTCCCGTTCTCGTTGTGCCTCGCCATCCTGATGACGAGTGTTTTCATGCCCCTGATGAGGAGGTATGCGCCGATCGGGTCCAGGGAGCCGCCGAACACGACACGCTTCTTCCAGATGGAATCGATCATCGCGCTCTTGCCTACGACCGCTCCCGCTATCAGGTCAGAGTGCCCGTTGAGGTATTTCGTGCAGCTGTGTATGACCACGTCGACTCCCATTGATATCGGGTTCTGGTTGACCGGTGTGGCGAATGTGTTGTCGATGACGACGGTCGCTCCCTTATCGTGAGCGGCTTTGGCCACCACAGGGATGTCCACCAGCTTGAGCATAGGATTCGTCGGGGATTCAAGATACACGACCTTGGTCTTGTCGGTGATCGCGGCGATTATCTCAGATGTCTTAGTGGAATCGACGAATTTGATCTGGACACCTAGTCTGGAAAATTCGTTCTTCATGAGGTTGAACGTACCTCCATATACATCCTCGACCGAGACGAGCTGGTCCCTGTCCCCGAGCAGGGTCATAAGCGTGGCGGCGATAGCTGCCATCCCGGACGAGAATATCAAGCCCTTGTCTGCGCCTTCCAGATAGGCTATCTTATCCTCAGCTGCCCTGATTGTCGGGTTTCCATACCTCGTATATATGTACGAACCGTCAGGTACCTGGCCCTCCCACGTCCTCGGATCTTCCGTCGGGAAGTAGAAAGTGGAAGTCTGGAATATCGGGACGTTCACCGACCCGAATTGCTCGTCCTTCGCCTCGCCCGAGTGCACGGCGGCCGTCGACATACCCTTGTATTTCCTCATCTTGAAGCACCACCAACAACGTACCAGACGCTTGCGACGCGATGCGCCCGGTCATCCGTGAGGACACCTATCTCATTAATCCTATTCAAAATCCGCTGTTAGCGATTCAGATAGCCCTTCCCCGACTGACGATTATCGACAGCACGTCGCCGTCGACGAGCCGGTGCTCCAGCCCCACCATTTGTCCAGGGAACTTGGCGCTCTTCCCCCAAACCAAGGCATACCTGAAGTGCTTGCGGAAGGTACGATGGATCTGATCGCAAACGTCCCCTACCGTGCTCCGGTTCCTGATAACCATCGGCTCCTTCATGTCCGCCTCGGCCCCCTGGCGCTTCATGTACACCCTTATCAAATCCAGCTTGTCGAATATCGCTTTCCTCAGATTCTCGATCCCACTATCCTTCTCCGCGGAGATGAAAATGGGCGACAGGCCCCGCAGGCTCTTCTTTATCACATTCAAGCGCTCCTTCTCAGCGAGGTCGATCTTGTTCACGACCGCTATCGCCTTCATGTACATACGATTCCCGGTCAGCGCGTCGATGAGCTGGTCCTCGGTTATGTCCTCCCTTATCACGACGTCCGCGTTTATGTATCCATATTCAGACACTATGGCCTTAGCCATCTCCTCGTCCATCTTCGTCAACTGAACCGTCGCCTTGATCAAGACCCCTCCCCTCTCGGTCCTCGTCACGACGACATCTGGGGGGTTCTGATTCAAACGGATGCCTGCGATTTCCAACTCCCTAATCAGGACCTGGACTTTCGTCTCGAACACATCCAACATTAGAATGATCATGTCCGCCGACCGGACGACGGACAGCACTTCTCTCCCCCGCCCCCTGCCTTTCGAAGCATCCTTGATGAGGCCGGGGAGATCCAGGACCTGGATCTTCGCGCTCTCCTCATACATTATGCCCGGAACGACGTCGATAGTCGTGAACTTATATTCCGCGACCTGGCTGTTCGCGCCGGTGAGTTTGTTCAGCAGAGTCGACTTCCCCACGCTCGGGAAACCGACAAGTGCGACTGTCGCATTCCCGGACTTCTTGACGTTGTATCCCTTGCCAGGGGCCGCAGTGGAACGCCGCTTCTCAAGTTCGCCCTTCAACCTGGCCAGCTTCGCCTTCAATCTTCCGATGTGCAGCTGGGTGGCCTTATTGTAGTCCGTAGACGAGATCTCTTCTTCGATGGCCTTTATCTGCTCGTCGATTGTCAGCGACATGTGTCCACCCTAGCAGGTTATGTGTGTGCCTGCCTTTCCGTCCAGCGCGGCCTCGAGGAGATCTGGTGATGTTATTATCACCCTTTCTCCCCCGTGGCGAAGGAACCTTGTCGCCGCCTTGACCTTCGGTCCCATGCTCCCCGGCGGGAAATGACCTTCGTTCTCGTAGCGTTCAAGCTCTTCGGTCGTGATGCGCTCGAGAGGCTCAGCATGGTCAGTACCGTAATTCAAGTAGACACGGTCGACGTCAGTCAGCAAGATGAGCAGCTTCTCGTGAATATCGCAGGCGAGTACGCACGCGGCTAAATCCTTATCGATGACGGCCTCGACGCCTTCGTATCTCCCATTTCTCATGACCGCTGGAATCCCGCCTCCGCCAGCAGCAATGACGACCTCGGCCTGCGACTCTCCGCCGAAGACGAGGCGTCTTATCGCGCTCCTCTCGATGATCGACACTGGCTCGGGCGATGGCACGACCCGCCTGTAGCCTCCCCTCTTGATGTCCTCGACGAGGGTCCAGCCCCTAGTCTCCCTCAATTCGACCGCTTCTTCCTCTGTGTAGTAGGGCCCGATCGGCTTAGTCGGATTCCCAAATGCAGGATCGTCTGGGTCCACGACGACCCTGGTAAGGACGCATGTGACAACCTTATTCAGACCCTCGTTTCGAAGGGCCTCGGTGAGAGCTTGCTGGATCATGTAGCCGAGCTGCCCCTGAGATTCGCCGACGCAGACATCAAGGGGCATGGCCGGCACATCCTCTCGGCAGATCTCGTTCTGAAGGAGTATGTTTCCGACCTGCGGTCCGTTGCCATGGGTCAGGACCATGTCGTACCCGTTCCTTATCATTCTTGCCAGGTGCACACAGGTTCTCCGCAGATTTGCCATCTGGTTCTCGAGGGTCGCTTCCTCACCCGCCCTGAGAACGGCATTTCCGCCTATCGCAACGACCGCAGTCTTCATTGGATCACAATACCTGGAGACCTTTGCATCCTTGTCAGTAGTATTTAATTCTTGTCGGTGTGGTCCCGACAGTGGCATCGGTCTCTCGAATCAGACCTGTTCGAGGAAGCATGAAAAGATTTAAACACGCCAGGGATATGGGGTTCCAATGTCTCCCGCAGGGAGCTTCAAGAAGAGACTCGACGAATTCAGTCGAAAGAAGTACGCGGTGCCAATCGGCCTTGCTTTGACGATAGTCATAACAACGCTGCTCCTTGTCTTCCTCTGGTACGAATGCTTCTCACTCATCCTGATTGCCATTGTTGCCTATGCAATCCCGTTCTATTTCGGGCTGAAGAACAGGAAGAAGCTGGCACTGTTCGGCCTGGCGCTGTTCATCTACCTTGGACTTGCCTTTGCCGTATCGAGTTTCTACACGTACGCGGAATACCCCGGTGACCACCTCAGCTCGAATGACAGTATCTTGGTCAACGGCACTGTCGAACCGTACAGAGGGGATGGTTCCACCACATTCATCTTCTCAGTGATGCTCGCCGGTGGCAACAGCTCTGGCCAGGTATGGGCGAACATCTCGGAGATCTGGCCTGGGGACCTCCCTTCCGTCAACCAGACGATGGCACCTTACGAACCGGCGCCGGTTCCCGGCGGCCAGGTCTTCGTTCTTAACAAGACCCTCCCTGCTGGCATATATGCATACCATTTCACGACATTCGATGGCACGACCTGGTCCAAGACCTCTTTCCAAGGTTTCGGACCTTTGACAATCTCGGACGGGGTCCTCTTCGAGCAGATGCTTTATACGAGGATGGTGCTCGTGTGGCTGCAGATTGGCACACTGTTCTACATGATCCTCGCGCTGACTTGGTGGATGGACAGCTCGAAGAAGCGCGCAGAGGAGCTCAGGAAGAGGATGGAAGAGGACAAGAAGAAGAAAGACGCCGCGAAGCCGGGGAAGAGAAAAGAAGCGCAGACCGACGTCAAGAAGAAGATCATCGAGAAGTTCGTCTGCTCCGAGTGCGGGGCGGAGGTCCCAGTCGACGCGAAGAAGTGCCCGCGGTGCGGGGAACCTTTCGAGGAAGAGGCCGAGCTCATCTGCACATCGTGCGGGGCGAAGGTGAAGGAATCCGACAAGAAGTGCTGGAACTGTGGGAAGGAGTTCGAGAACTGACAATCCCAGTGACCTTTCGACAACCTTTAT
>CAZJDY010000033.1:0-40773 GCA_964544915.1 uncultured Methanomassiliicoccaceae archaeon
GGTGTTCAACGTCGGTTCCGGGGACGAAAAGAGCGTGCTCGACATCGCCTCGATGATACTCTCGATCCTAGGCAAGTCGGAGGACCTGCTCGAGTACGTGCAGGACCGTCCGGGGCACGTGCTGCGGCATGCGGTCGATCCTTCGAAGCTCAGGAGCGCCCTAGGGTGGACCCCGAAGCACACCTTCGCATCCGCGATGAGGGAGACCGTCGAGTGGTACAGGAACAACCCGGGCTGGTGGCGCCCGATCAAGTCTGGCGAGTTCAAGAAGTATTACGAGCAGCAGTATCGCAATCGATAAAAGAGCAGAAAGGCAACATCTTGCCTTTGTTTTTCTTACAAATTTTCACTCGAAGCTCCAAAATTTGACATTCTGACAGAGAGGGGGCTCCATGATTAACGATAGGTCAAGACAAAGGGGGTAATGATAGATGCTACGGACCTTCTTTTCCGCTGGACATGTTTCTTCTCTTTACATACGTTAACGAAAATAGTACAAATACTTGACATTGGTAAGGTCAAATTCCGCTACTTTTAAGTATCAAGAACGAAGTAACTACTTTGCAGTGACCGCCCATTGAGGCGGACCACTTAGGGGGAAAAACATGGGACTGAACGCAGTAGGTTTCGGAATGATGGGACTCGTCTATGGTCTCTGCCACTGGATTTTCTACACCAGTGGAGTCCGGGCCAATCCTGCATGGTGGGAGAAGAAGACCAAGCCAGGAGAGTTAATTCCTGAGCAAGGCATCGGTGCAATGGGTGCATTGGCGGCAGCGCTCTCGCTGTTGATCATGTCGATTTGGCATTTCGTCAGTGACCCATTCGGCGGTGCAGTTTCCACCATGTTCTCAATCGTCCCCGCGCTGTACGGATTCCTGTTCCTCGGAACATTTTTCGTTGCAACGCAGGGCTGGGATTGGAGGCCAATAGGTGACGCGGCTCTATGGGGTGGCACAACCCAAATGATGCTACTCCCGGCAGCCGCCCTCTTGGGCGTATCATGGGACTTTGTGCTCGGCTTGTGGGTGTACGGATTCACCGCGACCACATGGGGCCTTGTGATACACGGTAAGTGCAGCGCGAAAATTCACCAGTTCAACCTGATGTGCTCCATGTTCATAACATGGTGGTACATGTTCTTTGGTGGCGGACTGGTATCTGGAAGCTGGGTCCCAATTCTAGGGGACATCCAGAAATCGCTGGACCTGAACACCTGGGCGTGGCTGTGGCTCGTAATCGGCGTCATCAACATGATAATGATGGTTTGGACCTACAAGAAGGGACCATCCAAGCAGTTTGTCTGGTGAGCCGAGGAAGACCAAGAAGCTAAACCCCTTTTTATCTTTATTTTTTCAATTCCCGTCTTTTGGTACTTTGCCTTGTTGATGTGCTAGGCTGATTATCTAAATGAGAGAATGACCAACATAGGCTTATAAGAGCCTCCCTTGATGGTTTTCCTAGTCTGCAGCGCAATGCCTGGTCATACAGACACTACTCGGCAGTCCACTGACTATTCCGGGCGGAAGGTCGGAACCGGGCCATTCGAATGGAGGGTATGCTCTGGAAGCCAACAACGTCAAGAGGGACGCTTCAGACAGTGACGAGAGGCATAGGCTCGAGTTCGTCGAGAACCTGATAGAGAGCATACCGTTCGCTACCTTAGTCATCAATCCAAAGGGGAGGATCCTTCTCGAGAACACGGCCCGCCGGAGACTCATCGCGATCACCGACGAACCGGGACGGGCAGAGGAACGCGTCTCGGGTTTCTTGGACGCTCTGGAACAGACCCTGCTCAGCAAAGCGGAGTATCGCGATAGCGTGAAGGAGGCGTTCAGTAAGAAGACCCCCGTGAAGTTCGAGATCACGTTCACCCAGAATGAGGGGGCAATAGGCCCATTCGGCATCGCCGAGGAGCAGACCCTCCTCGTATCGGTGACGCCGCTGATCCACGGTGGCAGGCCGGATCTCGCCATGGTCATACTTGAGGATCTGAGTGACAAGAGGAAGCTCAAGAGGGAGCTGCAGTTCCAGAAACGACTCATCAGGTCCCTCGCGGACGTCGCCAACGAGGGCATGATTGTTACGGACCCTTCTGGAAAGATAACGTACGCGAACCAATTCATGACCGCGACCCTCTCCATCCCGGCGAACCAGGTCCTGGGTCAGAACATATCCACGCTGTTCGCCGATAAGGAAGCGTTCGATCAGGTCTACTCCTTCCTACGAGGAGAGAGAGACGATATCAGGATAGCTGGTCCGGAGTTCCGACTGCTGCTCCTCGACCCCAGGACGAGAGGCGTACGATACGAGACGGAGTTCCTGGACAAATCCGGGAACAAGCTCACATTCCACATGTCCGAGTTCTCGGTGAAGGACGACGAAGGACGAATGAACTCGATCGTCAGCATCGGACGGGACGTCACCGACCTGAAGAGGCTTCAAGAGAACATCCAGAGGACGAACAAGGAGCTAGTCGTGATGAACGCCGTGCTCCAGATCGTCAACCAGAGCGCCAATGTGCAGGACTTGGTGGAGGACATCTTCAACAGGGTCCTGTCTCTCCTGGATATCGACATGGGAGGGATATATCTCCTCAAGTCCTCGGAGCTGAAGCTGATCGTGCAGAAGAACGTCCCGGAGGAACTGCTCGGGATGATTGCAGCGATACCTCTCGAAGAATGTTTCATGGGCAAGGCGATCAGGGAGCGCAGGACCATCACGACAGAAGAGACTGGATTCAACGAAGTAATAGGCAAGGGCATGAGGGCAAAGGGGGTCAAGGCGGCGGCGTCCGTGCCGCTGATATCCAAAGGTAGGGTGTTCGGGGCGATAGCGGCCGCCAGCGTCTCGAAGGAGAAGTTCGACTCGAGGGACGTAGACCTCCTGAACTCGATCGGAGAACAGCTCGCGGTGGGCATGGAGAACATCATCCTGATGGCGAAGAGCAAGAGGGCGGAGGAGCACTACAAGACGCTCTTCGACAACGCCGGCAACCCGATCGTGGTCCTCGACGAGGAAGGGAAGGGAGTCCTCGTGAACCGAGAGTTCGAGAGGCTGTCAGGATACACGAGAGAGGAACTGGACAAGTTCGGCCCGCTTTACAATATGGTCTGCGAGGAAGACAGGGGCAAGGCGATCAAATATCACAGCACGAGGAGGCAGGGAGGATACGCTCCGCACAGGTACACGACCGCGCTGAACAATGCGAAGGGTGAGAAGAGAATCGTGGACGTGGCAGTAAGCATGCTTCCGGGAAGCGGCAACAGCATAATATCGATGGTGGACGTGACCGACCTCGTCAAGGTCAGGGAGGACCTGGAAAGGAGCGTAAGGGATCGCACGCAGCAGCTGTACGCCGCGCAGCAGGAACTGATAGACAAGGAAAGGCTCGCGGTCGTAGGCACTCTAGCGGCAAGCGTTAGTCACGAGCTCCGGAATCCTTTGGCGGTTGTCCAGAACACGATCGATCTTCTGAGGATCAAGGAGCCGCAGATAGCGGTCCAGGTGAAAGACTATCTCTGCAGGATGGAGGGCGAGATGGACAGGGTCTCGAAGATAATCGACGAGATGCTAGCATACTCGGAATTGGGGACAGCGTCCCCGAGGAGACTGCTGGCGCCGAGGATGCTCAAGGACGCTCTGAAGACAATGAACGTCCCGAAGAACATCGACCTCGTCACTGATCTTCAGGATTGCCCGGACGTGTTCGTCGACCCGGTCCAGATGGACAGGGTGCTCAGGAGCGTGATCCTCAACTCGATCCAGGCCATGCCCGAGGGAGGAAAGCTGACGATCTCGACGAGACTGAGGAAGGCGGGGGAGATAATCGAGAGATCATCATCCTCGATAGGGTCTAGGGAGGAGAACGGAGGGGACGAGGTGATGATTGTCGTGGAAGACACCGGAGCCGGGATAGATCCCGAGGTCCTTCCGAGCATATTCACGCCGATGTTCACGACGAAGGTCAAAGGGCTCGGCCTCGGCCTAAGCCTCAGCAAGAACGTCGTGGAGCAGAACCGCGGGCGCATATGGATAGAAAGCACTAAGGGCAGGGGAACCATTGTTACCATCGCCTTCCCGACAAGGGAGGAATAGCCTCGATGCGACCCAGGATATTGATCATCGACGACGAGGAAGGGATCCGGGAGATCCTCACTGACATACTGAGAACTAGGGACTTCGAGGTTTCCTCCGCGGGAACGGGGGAGCAGGGCCTCAAGGAGATTGCCCAATCTCATTTCAACGTCGTCATTCTAGACATCAGGCTGCCGGACATGACCGGCATACAGATACTCGAGAGGATCGACCAGCTCAGCCCGGACACGCAGGTGATCCTCGTCACAGCCTACGCCTCGGTCGACACAGCTGTCGAGGCGGTCAGGAAGAAGGCTTACGACTACATCGCCAAGCCCTTCAAGATAGAGAAGCTCGTGGCCTCGATCGAGGCCGCCCTGGAATACCAGCAAATCGCCTCCGAGAACAGGAGGATGCTGAGCCAGCTGAAGTTCCTCAACGCGATATCGGACAAAACGATCAGCACGCTCGACCTCGATGCGATCCTTAAGTACACCCTGAATCTCACTCTCGACTATTTCTCCGTGAACGCGGGCGCCATCTACGTCAAGAACGGAAATGACTGGACCTTGATGGAGCACAAAGGAGTGTCAGAGAGGTTCCTCCAGAGCTTCTCCCGCCTCGGGGACGACCACCCTATGGTAAGGGAGGCGATGAACTTCCGATCAGCGAGGTCAGAAGGAGTCAAGGGCGAAATGGGCCTAGGGCTGTCTTGGGCCGCCGTGCCGCTGCTGTATCAGGACCAACCGCTGGGGATAATGATACTGGCGGGAAAGAAACCTCACAGCCTCGCGGAGGAGGACCAACGGGTTCTTGCCATCCTCGGAGCGCAGGCTGGCAGCGCGATATGCAACGCGGTCACCTACGGCAAGGCGGAGCAGGCACGGCGCTATCTTGAGGGGATCATAAACAACACTGCAGAGGCGATCGCGACCTACGACCTCAAAGGGAGCGCGAAGACCTGGAACCCCGCGGCGGCGGAGCTGTACGGATTCATGCCGGAGGAGGCGATAGGCCATTTCTTGATCAACGTCCCGTCCGACCTGATGAAGGAGACGCTGGCCATGTTCCAGCGCGTGAAGGACGGAGATATGGTCGTCGATTTCGAGACTATTAGGAAGAGAAAGGACGGGACGCTCATACCAATCGCGGTGACATACTCACCGATAAGGGATACGTCCGGGGAGGTCGTAGGCGTCTCGGCCCTATCCAGGGACCTCACCCCTAAGAAGCAAATCGAGGAGGAGAGGCTGAGGACGAAGAGCCTCGAGGCGAGGGGGCGCATAAGGGAGGTCCTCATGGACGTCGTGCCGCTCCTTCTGAGGAGGCGTCTGC
The DNA here is from genome assembly GCA_964544915.1 of uncultured Methanomassiliicoccaceae archaeon. GTDB lineage: Archaea > Thermoplasmatota > Thermoplasmata > Methanomassiliicoccales > JACIVX01 > JAJRAG01. Next base: position 5,413 of record CAZJDY010000033.1, read on the forward strand.
CGGAGGAAGATAGGAACGAGTTCATCTCGATACTTTCGATGAGGCTGGAGGAAGCCTTGTACGAGGATTACCTCGGCGGCGAGGAGGACATCGGGGCGAAGACCCTGGGCGACAGCATATCCCAGGTCCTCAACGACATGGGAGGATGCTTCACCGCCGAAGCGAACGGGGACGAGGTCGTGATAGTCGGCAGCAAGTGCCCCTGGGACAACGAGTCGAAGCGGAACCCGGTCACGTGCATGCTGACGAAGAGCATCTCCTCGAGGTTCGCGAAGAGGGCGTGGGGGAACGTCAAGGTCTCCTTGAGCGAGACGCTCGCGAACAAGGACGGCTCATGCAGGATAGTGATAAGGAGACACGCTCAGAACGGCGTGCTGGCGAACGGCGAGCACTGACTGAGATGATCCCCTCAATGTTCTGAGAAAGGGACCCGGTCTGACCGTTCTGGCATTTAATACCGCACGAGCCTCATGGCGTTCGTTATGACGCCGAAGGAGGTCCCCAGGTCCCCGATCAGTATCGCGAGCCACAGCGTGATGAAACCAGGGAACACGAGCGCGAAGAACAGCATCTTGACCGCCAGCGACACCTACACGTTCTGCTTGATCACGCGCGCCGCCTTCCTGCTGAGGCGTATCCCGTAGACGACCGTCCTCAGATCGTCCCCCATCAGGGCCACGTCCGCGGCCTCGAGCGCTATGTCCGTCCCCGCGACGCCCATCGCCACGCCTATCTCTGCCGCGGCCAGTGCCGGGGCGTCGTTGACGCCGTCGCCGACCATTATGAGCGGGCCATGCTCTCTCTGGTACTCCTCGACCGCCTTCACCTTCTGCTCCGGAAGGAGGCGGGCCCTGTACTCGTCGATCCCGAGCTCCTTCGCGACGCTCGCCGCGACCTGCTCGTCGTCGCCGGTAAGCATGACGACCTTCTTGATCCCGATCCTCTTCAGCTCGGCGATCGTCTCCTTCGCCTCCGGTCTCGGGACGTCCCGGACGGTCAGGAGTCCCATGACCTCCTTCTCGGTCCCGATGACGATGACCGTTCTTCCTTCCCTGTTCTTCTCCCCGATGAGGTCCTCGTGCTTCGAGACGTCGATCCCCTGGTCCCTGAAGAACTGCACGCTGCCGGCGTACACCCTCCTCCCGAGGATCACCGCCGACACCCCTTTCCCGGCCACGGCCTCGAACGACTCCGTCTCGAGCGCTCTCACCTCGAGCTCCTTCGCCTTCGTCATGACGGCCCTTGCCAGGTGGTGCTCGGACCTGTTCTCGGCCGATGCCGCGACCTTCAGCACCTCTTCATTCGTGTAGCTGTTGAGGGGGATGATCTCCTCGACCTCCGGTCGACCCCGCGTTATCGTCCCGGTCTTGTCGAACGCCACCATCGATATCTGCCCCATTCTCTCCAGGTAGGCACCGCCCTTGAACAGGATGCCCTTCCTGGTCGCGCCCGTGATCGCCGACACGACCGACACCGGCGTCGATATGACCAGAGCGCACGGGCAGGAGATGACGAGCAGCACAAGCCCCCTGTAGAACCAGGTGTCGAACGCTTGGGCGAAAACAAATGCCGGGATCGTCATCACGAGCACAGCGGTGATGACGACGACAGGGGTGTAGTACTTCGCGAACCTGTCCACCAGCCTCTCTGTCGGAGCCTTCTTCGTCTCCGCCTCCTCGACGAGCTTGACGATCTTCGATATCACCGTGTCCTCGAACTTCTTCGTGACCCTGAATTCCAGATAACCCTCGGCGTTCAGCGTCCCGGCGAACACGAGATCCCCGACCTTCTTCTTCGCCGGCTTCGACTCGCCGGTGACGGCGGACTCGTCCACCGAGGACTGTCCTTTTTCCACCACGCCGTCCATCGGCACGCGCTCGCCCGGTCTGACGACGACGATGTCCCCGATGCTGACATCGTTGACGTCGTAGTATTCCTCCTTCTCCCCGGCCTTGACCAGCGCCTGGTTCGGCGCGAAATCCATCAGCTCGGATATCGACTTCCTTGTCCTGGCGATCGAGAACGACTCGAGCATCTCCGCCAGGGAGAACAGGAAGACGATGGCGGAACCTTCAGTATAAGCTCCGATCGCTATCGAGCCCGCGACCGCCACGACCATCAACATGTTGATATCCAGGTATTTCTCGATTATCGCCGCGACGCCGCGCCGCGCGATGTAGTACCCTCCGACGACGATAGCTCCGGCATAGAACGCGAGATAGAGGACATCTAAGTGTATGACGTACTCGGTGACCATTCCGAGAAAGAACAGGATCCCGGACACCGCGGTGGCGACCAGCCTGTGGTTCTTCCACGAGAAGAACTCCTCGTACCTCGCCCCCTCCTCCTTCTCCAACTTGTAGCCCAGGATCCCGACCGATCGCTTCAGCTGATCTACCGAGACCTTCCCCTTCTCCACCTCAAGGGACATCTTGCCGAGCGTGTAAGAGACCCTCACCTGCTTCACGCCCTCGATGTCCTTGACCGCCTTCTCGATCTTCTTGGCGCATTCGATGCAGTCCATGCCGTCGATGCGGCAAGTCATCCTCTGAGGTTCTTCCACAGGGTGATGAAAGGGCAACCATCGGCATTTGACTTATGCTAAGAAAGAAGGAAGAAGTTAGTAAGGTCCGTAAGGGAGGACGCGATCACAGGATACAAATGCAGTACCTAACGTCCTTCAGCGCCGAGAGCTCCTCGGTGAAGGACCTCACCTTCTCGTACTCCCCGATGATTATTGTCTGCTCCACGCACCTCTCGTCGAAGTGAGTGTGGAGCGAGCTCCTGATGACATCCGAATACTTGTGGATGATCTCGGTCACCTGATGCTTCTTCTTCTCCTCGTACGAGATGGAGACGAGGTAGTGACCCTCGCCTTCGGACCCTAGAACCAGGCGGTTCGCCGAGATGAACTTGGCGAGCGCGGAGCGGACCGCATCCGACCTGCTAGAGAAGCCGAGCTCCTTCGAAATCTCGTCGAACTCCTTCAATTCCTTCGACGACAACGAGACGCTGATGACGACCATCTGCTCCGAACCACATCCACCTAATGGAATAAGCATGTTTTCGTTCGGGAGATCGCCAACGGACCGACGGGCTCACTTCACCATCTCGACAAGCCTCGCGCCGAGCTCCTGGGCCTCCTTCAGCGCTGTCGGGTACTTCGACACGGCGCCCTTCCCTTCGATGCCAGCGATCGTGAGCTCTCCAGCGTACTCGACGTCTATGCTGAGGAACAGCGACTTCACGACCGAAACGGCCCCTTTGAAGCTCAGATCCCCCCTTCCTCCGACCGAAAGGAACGCGCCGACGCGCTTCCTCCCGCCCCCTATCGGCTTACCGAGTAGGTACTTCCTCGCCCAGAGGCACTGGCAGCGGTCGATCATCATCTTCATCTGGGCCGTCAGGCCAGAGAAGAATATCGGGGATGCGATGACGATCACGTCCAGCTCGTCCAGGGACTTGTAGATCGGCTGCATGTCGTCCTTCAGAACGCATCGCCCGTTGGGGAAGCATCTCTCGCACTCGCGGCAGCCCCTCAGGTCCAGTCTCTCCAGGACTACCTTCTCGGTATCCCCCCCGGCCTTCTTGGCGCCTTCGAGCGCCGCGTCGAGCAGGAGATCGGTGTTGCCGCCGACCCTGGGGCTTCCTAAGAAACCGACCACCCGGACCATGTACTAGCGTCTCCGCCAGAGGAATGTCCGTTTATGGAGATAATCCTTGCATCAGCTGTCTCAAACGGATCCGTATGAGAACTGGCGGGCGTGGCCATTATGGACAAGGATGCAGAGTCAGGTCACCTTGCACATCTCAAGGTTCTCGAATATCCTGTCCTTGAGCGTCTTGTAGTAGTGGAAGGTCTTCACGACGTAATCGCAGGCGCCGCCCTTCATCGCCTCGAAGCTGATGGATGCGTCGTCGTAGGCGGTGGTGAAGATGATCGGGACCTTGAGACCCAGAGGCTTGATCCGCCTCAAGAGCTCGATGCCGTCGAAGTCCGGGAGCGCATAATCCAGCACAACCATGTCGTACTTGTTCCTCTTCAGCTTCTCAAACGCTTCAGTGGCGGTCAGAGCGGCGTCGATGATGAACTGGTCCTCGGGGAGGTACTCCTTGCAGAGGTCCAAGTGCTCGACGTTGTCCTCCACCATCAGTATCCTCACCACCTTATTGGGACTTTCCATATCTTTCCCCTACTCCAGAGGGTATTGTGCTAACACTTAGTTAAACCTTGTTTGCCTTCGGCAGGACGACCGAGAACACAGAGCCTTTCGTATGATCGCCCGGCACCCGGTCCTCAACCCAGATATTTCCGCGGTATCTTTCGCAGAGGGCGCTGACGACGGATAGGCCGAGACCGTGACCCTCAAGCCCGGTCGTCGAATCCAACTGGTCGAACCTCTTGAAGAGAATCGGCTTCCGCTCTTCTGGGATGCCTTTTCCCGCGTCCTTGACGTCGATGCGCCAGTAGTCGCTCGCATCATTCACGAACGGCTGCACGGTGACCTCCACCCGGCCCCCGCCGTACTTGCAGGCGTTTCCAATGACGTTGTGGAACACGTCCTTGACGAACGGATCTGCATAGACGTACGCGCTGCTCTCCGTGGGCTGGAAGTTCAGCTCCACCTCGCCGTACACGTGGCTCGAGCGCATCACCTTGACCGTGTCGTTGATGAGCGGGATTATGTCTATCGGCTCGAATGTGACCTTCTCCTCCCAGGACTTGAGCCTGGAGAGGTTCCTCACGTCCGATATCAGGTTCGATATGTTCTCCGACTGGGTCAAAGCGATGCGCACGTAGTGCCTCGCCTTCTCATCCAGCTTCGGGTCGGTCATGAGCATCTCGAGGAAACCATGGATCGGGACGTTGAAGTTCGCGACATCGTGGGTCAGCAGGACATTGTACATCTGGAGCGTCGAGGCGTACTCCCTCTGCTTCTTGAAGATGTTGGCGTTCCTGATGGCCATTGCGGCCTGCGTAGAGAACATCTCGATGAGCTGATATTCGGACTTCGTGAACGGCACGCCGGTCGTTTTCTCAAGTGTGACAACGCCGACGAACTCCTCGCCGATTTTGAGCGGAACGCTGATCAAAGAACTCGGTTCGTCGGGAGTGCCTTCGACGAGCTTGGACCTGTCATCGCTCTCTGCGTGCTCGACGAGCATGCCTTGTCCGGTCTGCGCTACGATCCCGGATATGCCTTCCCCGAAGTTCAGTTCGTATCCGACCACGAACTGAGAATACCTCGAGATGTTTGAGATGCAGTGCAACTTGCCTGCTTCCTTGTCGAGCTCGAAGAGATAGCAGTTCTCCGCGTTGACCAGCTCCTTCGCCTTCTGGAGAATGAGACGGATGACCTCCATGAAGTCGAGGGTGCCCGACACCGCCTGCGAGGTCTGGTAGAGGCTCTGAAGCATCTCGTTCCTCTTCAGGAGCTCGACCGACAACCTTGCGTTTCCGAACGATGTGGCCACCTGATTGCAGAACAACTGCAGTATCGGCAGGAGCGGGCTGATGTTCCTGTTGCGCTCGGACGTGGCAAAGATGGCGCAGCCAAGCACCTCCTGTCTGGATTTTATCGGAAGACACAGAAGCGTGGTAATCTCGCCCAGTTCTGGGATTTTCTCACGGATCGTGTCCAAGTTCTCGAACGCGAACGGAGTGTTGCTCTCGGCGGACTTGTACATCGGGACACCTTCCCTGAGCTCGCATTCGAGCAGCGCCCTTCCCTTTCTGAAATCCACTCCTGAGCAGAACATGAACGGCTTGTTCTCCGGCCCCTGGAGTCTGATTATCCCGAAGTCGAGCGAAAGCGACTGGATCAACCGACCCAGCTCGAGATCGATCGTCTCTGCCGGATGGAGCGTGCCGACGATGTCCGCGGAGCTCTCTGCCAGCAGTTCCAAGTTCCTGTCGAGCTTGATGGCCTCCGCCTCCAGGCGGCTCCAATCCCTTGGATCATGGGCAAGACCCAGCACCGCCGTGAAGTTCCCGTTGGCGTCATAGAGGAATCTTGTCTTGAACGAGAGCGAGAACCGGTCGCCTTCCTTGTTCCGGATAGGGATGACGGCGGTCGTGACCCTCCTATCGATCGCAAGATTCAGAATCCTAGTGAAACTCTCGACGGCTGGAGACCCTCCGTTCATGAACAATGCCGCGTTCTCCCCAAGGACCTCCTCCTTCGAATACCCAGTGGCGGTCTCGGCGGCTCTGTTGAACAACACGACCGTCCCGTTCCCGTCCATAGCGAGGACGACGAATGGGAGCATGTCCATGGCCTCGTCGATGAGCTCGGATGAGGAGATAATCTCGACCTTTGAAGGTGGTGGGGGACTCGATACAGAGGAGAACACGCACACGCCTGCGGTCGACTCCTGGACCCTGATAGGGATGAGGACGACCTCGAAAGGCAGTATCTCTCCGCTGGATGCGATGAACTTTCCGACGATGGGCTGATAATCTGAAGAACCGGAGATACATGAGCTTAGTGCGCTCTCCATCTGCCTGGCTTCCTCCTCCGGCATCAGGTCGAGGAAGGACGTCCCGACGATGTCGCCGGCCGGCCTTCCGAGAACCTTCTCCATTAACGGACTCACGTAGGTCACGACATTGTCGACGTCGAGACCGAAGATCAGCCCTAGGAATCCGTTCGCCAGAAAATGCGAAGAAAGAGGGACGCTGGTATTGTCATTCAAATCAGCCTCCTGTCGAGGCGCAAGCTGATCCCTTTCCTGCATTGGAGATAATCTAATCTGAACGGGGTATTTAAGGCTGAAGTGCTGACTATCAGAATCTAGACTCACCAGACAGTGAAATGAGGAGGCCGGATTGACATATTCCCACTAAGAACCAGATGACTACAAGCACGATCATCGGGACCGGTCTTCCATGGATGGTTCGTGCCAACTCGATGATGCAAGGATAATCTTCATATAGAAGTTTTGTTTTCTAGGCGGCCTAAGAGTGCTCGGGAAGGAAACACACCCCCCTTTTCCTCTCCTAGGTAGCAGCTCAACGTCTTCGACATCGGCTTGCTACTACCCCTCCCGAGCCTCTCTTTCCCCCATCTGCCCATTGTTCGATCCGTCCCGCATTCTTTTCGCTTTCACATATGGCCAGGGAACCGACGATAACAACTCAAGCGACATCTCTAAAGAATCCGACCCTACTTTTATCTGGAATGTTGGACATCCCGATTCTTGAGCGGCATGCAATTCGGGGTAACGGCAACAATCAGAGATTACGGCGAGATGAGCAAGCTGGGAGTGGATTTCCTCGAATTGCTGGTGAGGGAGGAGGACCGGATCACCGACATCGAGAAATTCCTAAGATCGTTCCGGGGCGACCTGATACTCCACGCACCAGAGCAGATACGTTTCGAGGGGAGGGAGCGGCTTCTCGACCTGGCAAGCGCCGAGAAAGGGTTCAGAGAGGCATGCCGGAGGAGGATCGGGGAGATCTCCGTGCTAGCCGGAGAAATGGACATCCCGCTCGTCGTTCATCCCGGGGGCGTCCTCAAGGAGAGGATAGAGAGGACATGGCACCTGATCGACAACCTGATCGAATCCCTCGGCGCGATCGAGGGCACCATCTGGATGGAGAACATGCCGAGAAGGTATCACTTGGACGAGAAGCTCCTTTGGTGCAACATCCTCCTCAACCCCGAAGAGATGAATGCCGTGAGAAGGGTGGTCGACGGATACGCTCTGGACGTCTCTCACGCCTTTCTGTCGGTCGAGGACAACGGCAATGCATCGATCGCGAGATTCCTCGACGAGCTCGGCGGGGATGTCTCGCACGTGCACCTCTCTGATGCCGGATACCCGGACATCGAAGGTGTACAGATAGGGGAGGGCGACATCGATTTCTCGTTCCTACGCCGCTTGGGGAATCTACCTGTCTTGTTGGAGGTCTGGGGCGGGCATGAGAATGGCGGCGAAGGATGTCGGGAGGCTCTGACGAGGGTGAAAGCGATGCTCCCTCCAGGCACCTGCGATGTCAGACCCCGAGCGCAATCCTGATCGCATCCCTCGTTCCCGGGGCCAGACCCAGGAAAACCATCGCGAACTTCATCACGTTCCCGAGATACGGATGGGGCTTGAGATCCTCGCGGAACCAGAAGTCTATCACGAGGACGATTGCGACGACCACGACGAACTTGACGACAAGCAGCGTCGCCGCGGTCCCGGTGAGATCGATCAGTAAGTTCGGGAGCACATGCTTCTCGCTGTATCCGTAGATGTCTATCCCACGATAGGTGGCAGATCCGTCCAGAAAATGCGCGAAGAACATCAGCAGATTCGTCGGTGCGAACATCAACGCGAGGTTTCGCGAGCCGAAATGTCCGATGACACCGAGGACTGCCGTGATACCAAAGGCCATGCCGAATATGGTGCCCAGCTCCATGATGTGAGGATGGATGCCGTGGCCGGATTGGATGATGTACTCAAGGCGCCAGTCTTGATCGTAGCTGAAGGAAAGGGCGTAAGCGGAAGCGAGCAAGAAACATAGGAGGCCGGCGGATAGCACCGCCGACGGGATAGGTTGCCGTCCCTTCGAGATCAGGAGATAGAAGACCGCGACAGACGCGACACCGAGCGCAATCGGCACGATCGCAGGCATGGAGTAGTTGAAGTCGGCGGGAACCCCTAAGGTGACCGCGAAGTAGATCGCCCCGAGGACGATGAGGAGAAGAGAGAATGCCGCAGTCTTCCGGGCAGAGGACCACTGCTGCCCGTTCCTCCTGATCACCATCCCGGTCGCACAGGCGCCGATGAAAATGAGGACAACGACGACGTAGATAAGAGGAGAGATGAAGAAGTACTGCACAGCCCCGTCGAACAGGTTGGCATCCTCGAGCGCTCTCGCGACTCCCCCGAAGAAGAACAAGGGCAGGGAAGAGAGGATGAAGAACAGATTGACCTCGATCTTCAGGCGCTTGGCTATCCTGTACATCACATACAACGCTACGGCCAGGAAGAGGGCGTAGACAATCGTGCTGTAGACGTTGTACCCTTCGCTTATCCCGTCGACCGATCTGCCCTCCTTGTCCGCGACCACCGGGCCCCAGAAGTACTTGTAGATGAACGCATCCCAGAACAGGTCCGGGAAGAGCAACAGGCCGGCGACGATAACGGCGAGGGGCACTATGACGATGCTGCTCAAGAATAAGATACTATGTCTGCGATACAGAACAGCCAGTCTTTCAAGAAAACCCACTTTCACCGATAAATTGAAAAGGGTTAAGGGATATATGAGGGTTCGTTCGGGTGTTTTGATGGATGAGGGTGATTTCACTAAGGCCCGCTCTATGCTTTTCCCTAGACAGGTGCTCGCCGGACACGGCGTGCTCGACCAAATCTCATCCGTCTGCAGGGATTTCGGGCTTTCCGGCACCGCCCTCATAGTCGCCGGCGAGAAGACCAAGAAGATCGCCGGGGACCTCGTCGCCGACACGCTGAAGGATGACGGCTACGAAGTACAGTTCGCGTTGGTCGGAGACGCCAATGGCGAAGACCTCAAGATTGTCGAGAATAGGGCGAAGGAGGTAAAGGCCTCATTCCTCCTTGGCGTAGGCGGCGGGAGCAAGATTGACCTTGCGAAGATGGCAGGCAAGGATCTCGGTCTCGCCTTCATCAGCATCCCCACCTCAGCATCGCATGACGGCATCGCCTCGGGCAGAGCGTCCATAAAGGGGAAGACCGGCCCGATGTCCCTCGAGGCGAAGGTGCCACTCGGCGTCGTGGCGGACACGGCCATCATACTGAAAGCGCCGTATAGGCTTCTCGCCTCGGGATGCGCGGACGTCATTTCGAACTCGACCGCCCTCATGGACTGGGAGTTCGCAAGAAGGCTCCGCAACGAGGAGTTCAGTCGATCCGCGTACGCCCTGGCGAACTACACCGCCCAGACGATCATAGATAACGCCGACCTGATCAGGCCGGACCTGGAGGAGAGCGTTTGGATCGCCATCAGGCCGATCATCATCTCCGGCATATCGATGAGCGTCGCCGGCAGTTCCAGGCCGACAAGCGGCTCGGAGCACATGTTCTCCCACGCCCTCGACGTCATAGCACCGGGCAGGGCGCTTCATGGAGAGCAGTGCGGTGTCGGGTGCATAATGATGATGTATCTCCACGGTGGGGACTGGATGAGGATAAGGAGCGCGCTCGGCAAGATCAGTTCCCCGACCTCGGCGACAGAGCTCGGGGTCTCGAGGGAGCAGGTGATAGAGGCCCTGATGACGGCGCACAAGATCAGGAAGGACAGGTTCACGATCCTTGGTACTATGGGACTTACCTATGAAGCCGCGGAAAAGGTCGCGACGATAACTAGAGTGATCTGAAGGCAAGGTGAGATATGTGGTAACGATTACGTTGATAGGAGAGCATCAGGCTAAGACAGGTGAGGAGTTCGTCTATAGGGGGCCATTGACGGAGTGCAGGGACTGCAAGCTGAAGGCGGTCTGCTTCAACCTCGATGCGGGGAGCGTGTACAGAATAACAGTGATGAGAGACGTCCACCATGAATGCAAGATACATGAGGAAGGCGTAAGGGTCGTCGAGGTGGAGAAGGTCCCGATGCGCTGCGCGGTCGGGCAGAAGTACGCGATTGAAGGTTCGGTCATAACCCCGGAGGACATCAGATGCAAGAACCTGGGGTGCGAGAAGTACAGACTCTGCCACCCACTTGGACTCGAGCGCAACGCGAAGTACAAAGTGACCGTCATCAAGGGAGAGGTTGAGTGCCCCGAGGGCAACAAGCTCGTCGAGGTCGAACTGGGATAGCGGCTCGGATCGGGCATTCGAGCGATATTCAGAACAGGTGCACCTCGACCATCGTTCCTTTCTCGACGATGTCGACGTTCGGCGGTATTTCGATCCAGCCGTCCGCGTTAGCGATGCTCGTGATCGTGCCGGACTCCTTGAACACTACGTGCGCCTCGCCGTCCTTTATCTTCACCGTCAGGAACTGATGCCTGCCGAGGTCCGCAGCATACTTCTTCGCCATAGGTGCGATCTGGATCACATCCCTCTTCGGCGGCAGCCGCGCCATCTTCCTTGCGGCCGGCAACAGGAACACATACCCGTTCGTGAGGCAGGCGGTGGGATACCCCGGCATGCCGAAGACCGGCACCTTCCCGATCGCGCCGAAGATCGTCGGCTTCCCAGGCTTTATCTGGACGCCGTGAAAGATGACCTTCCCGAGCTTCGACACCACTCCCTCCAAGACATCCCTTTCCCCGGCGGAGCTCCCGCCAGAGAGGACTATCATGTCCGAGCTAGAGGCTTCGCGAAATGCGGACGTCAGTGCCTCGGCGGTATCCTCGACTATGCGATGCAGCACGGGGACGCATCCGTTCTCCTGCAGTATCGAGGAGAGCGTGTGGGAATTGATGTCGTACACCTGTCCCTCTCTGAGCTCCTTTCCAACTTCCGCGACCTCGTTCCCCGTCGGGATCACCGAGACCCTCGGCATCGAGTATACCTTTGCCTCCTTGAAGCCAAGGGCAGCCAGTACCCCGACCTTCGAGGGCGCGAGGACCTCCCCGGCCCTAAGGACCACGGAATCATTCTTGATGTCCTCGCCCCTTTTGGAAACGTTCACTCCTGGCGGAACCGATTTGTAGATCTGGACCTTCTTCCCGGACCGCTCGGTGTTCTCCACCATCACTACCGAGTCCGCACCATCAGGGATCATCGCGCCGGTCGCGACCTGGATGCAGGTGCCCTTCTTCACTTCCCCCTCCGGCACTTCCCCGGCGTTCACCGCACCGACGCAATCGAGCTCGACCGGCTGGAACTTGCCCGCGGAGAAAGTGTCCTCCGCTTTGACGGCGTACCCGTCCATCGCGGAGCGGTTGTATGGCGGAACGTCGATGCTCGAGCGGACCTCCTGTGCCAGGACCCTATGAACGAGGCAGTTGAGCGGGACGGTCTCGGTCCTTTCGATCGGTCGAATGTTCGCGTCCACGAGCGCCTTCGCTTCTGCCAAAGGGATCAGTGAGCCTAGCGGCTTCACCTCTCCACCTCCCACACCATGTGCCCGATCTGTGGGAGGATGATCTTGTCCATCGCGAGCCTCACCGCTCCCGAGGAACCTGGAATGCACAGTATGATCTTTCCGAATGCAACTCCACCAATCGCGCGGCTCATCATCGCCGCGATCCCGATCTCCTCGTAGCTAAGGTACCTGAAGAACTCCCCGAAGCCCTCGATCCTCTTCTCCAGGAACGGACAGACGGCCTCGACCGTCACGTCCCTCTTCGCGATGCCAGTGCCGCCGTTGCAGATGATGACCTTGACGTCGGCGTTCTCCAGGTCGGCGGTGATCGCGCTCTTTATCTCGCCGACGTTGTCCCTTACCAGCCGGTAGTCGCCGACCAAATGGCCGGCCGATCTCAGCTTCTCCATTATGATCTTGCCGGACTCGTCCGTATCCCTCGTCCGACTGTCGCTTACGGTGATGACGGCGCACGGTATGTTCTGCGCTGCATGCTTCATGTGATCCTCATATCCCAACTGTCATGCCCCCTTCTCTTTCGTGACGACCTTGATGTCCGTTATGCGCGTGGATGGGTACTGTCCCTTCTCGTCCTTCTCGAGGTACTTCACCATGTCCCAGACGGTGAGCAGCGCGGCCGAGACCCCGGTCAGGGCCTCCATCTCCACGCCAGTCCTGTAATGCGCGTTCACCTCGACCACGCAAGTGAGCGAATCCTCTGTGATCTTGAAATCCACCTGGACAGACTCGATCGGTATCGGATGGCAGTAGGGTACGATGTCGGGCGTGGACTTGACCGCCTGGATCGCCGTGATTTTCGCCGCCTCCAACACGTCGCCCTTCTTCACCGTCCCAGACCCTATCGCGTCGATGGACCTCTTTCCGAGCTTTATCTTCCCGGAGGCCACGGCCTTCCTTCGCACGACCTCCTTCTCTCCGATGTCGACCATGCCCTTCAATGACCTCCCTCCACCCAGAGCTCTCCGTCCTCGAAGATCTCCTTCTTCCAGAGCGGGACGACCTTCTTCAGCTCGTCGATCAGATACTCCGCCCCGTCGAACGCCTCCTTCCTGTGGCCGCTTGCCACGGCTATCAGAACGATGTTGTCGCCGGGTGAAAGGGACCCGACCCTATGGATGATCGTCACCTCTTCCAGACCGAACTTCTCCATCGCCTTGTCCCTCAGATCGGACAGCTCCTTCTCGGCCATCCCCTTGTAGGCCTCCATCTCCATTCTCTTGATTTTCCGACCGCGGTCCTCCTCTCTGACCACGCCGACGAAGGATACGATCGCTCCCGTCCGCTTGCTTCTGATTTCACTCAGAACGTCATCGACCGAGAAGTCCTCTTTAGTGACAAGGATCAATCGATACCACCCTAGCCCCCACTGACAGGCGGAAGGAGCGCTACCTCATCCCCTTCCTTCAACACCACGTCCTCCTTGGCATATCTCTTGTTGACCGAGGCGATAATGGTGTCCGTCAGGCTTCCAAGTTTCGGATACTTCCCCTTCATATCCTCGAGCAGGGCGGAAAGAGTCGTGCCTTCGCGCAGATCGAGCACTACCTCGGGCCTTCCAGCAATCTCCCGGCATGATGCGAAGAACCTGACCTTTATCTTCAACGACCGGCCTCCAAAGGCAGCTCTACTCAATTTCTCCGGTATGATATATGGATTTCGGTATAGTGATTACTGGCTTTCCAACGCCAGTCACGCCGATAAATGAACAGTATATCGAATATGTCGCGCAACTCTCAAGATCGGCCCCACCGAATCGTTGGAGAAAGACCATAGGGATGCCAGAAAAAGCCTCCCAACGGTACTTCTGTCTTGTTCATGAATCACACAAGCAAGACTTCTTGAACCCACTTCCTGGACTCTTCTCTCACCGATCGGTCCGGAATAGAGCCACCTCATGAGGTACTCGAGAGAGAATCCTGGACATGCCTGTGAGCTGCCGGTGAGAGCGCATCCAGGGTGTAAGGCACTATCTGTGACCGACTGACACAAGGCGAAGTCTGAAGAGTTGGCCTCGATTTTGCGCAAGGGATATCCAGCTGAAAACATATCTACCCCTATAAACGTAGAGTCTCCGAGAAATCGATCACTTTCATGGCACCTCATGTCAGCGTAGTAATCCCAACGTACAACAGAAAAAACATAATGAGAAGATGTCTCGAATCACTGTCGAAGCAAGACTATCCAAGGGACTCTTTTGACATCATAATCATCGACGACGGATCAAACGATGGTACAGGAGAGCTGTTCAGTCAGCACAGTGACAGACGCGGTCCGGATGTCATGTATATCAAACAGGTCAATCTCGGTCCGGCAGCGGCAAGGAACAATGGCCTCAGACATGCGTCGGGTGAGCTTGTTCTTTTCATGGACGATGACTGCATCGCGAATCCGGATCTCATCACCCAGCATGTCGATGCGCACAAGAGATTCGCCGAAGTCAACTATGCGATCCTCGGCTACAATCCCTGGGATCCAGGACTTAAGGTCACCGAATTCATGAATTGGCTCTACAGGAGCGGGCGTCTCTTCTCGTATCCTGACAGCGGTGACCAAGTGGAGGTGGACGTATTCTACACCTGCAATGTATCTTTGAAGCGTCAGTTTCTCCTCGACAATGGGATCTTCGATGAGCGGTTCCGATATGCGGCATACGAGGATGTGGACCTGAGGATGAGGTTGCAGGAGATAGGCCTGCGGATAATATTCAGCAGGAAGGCCGTGACGTTCCACTGCAAGCCGATAGACTTCGAGGGCTTCTGCAAACGGCAGATTCTGGTCGGTCGCTCGGTTCATCTGCTGTACGAGAAGAAGTATCCATCTCTCGCTTATGAGAGAGGTTTCTGGGACAGGTTGTTCGGAGATCTCAGCATCAATGGACTGCATTCATTGGATTCAATGGCGAAACCTGCAGCAAGCGTCATAGGCACCGTAGACCGGCTGAATCTCAGACTTCCGACAATACTGTACGATTCTCTACTGAGTTTCTACTACTTCGTCGGAGTCAAGGAAGGCGTACGTCCAAACGAGTAACGATGCGTCTCGTCGAGTGACAAGCAGAGATCACGACAATGGAAGCTTCCTCAAGGACAACGACATCTTTCATTGCCCGATCATCTTTGAGTATTGTCCCCTCATCACTCTGTACAGTTGATTCTTCATCCCTCTAAGGAATGATTTTCGGAATTGGGTCCTCATGAATCTGGAGTATCCAGGGACAAGATCACTGACGGGCACGAGCTTCTCACCTACCCTTAGATTGCTTACCGAATAATGATGCCTTATCACCTTTGGGATCTGCACGAAGTCAACCTCATCAAATATTCCGTATCTCAGCCTAATGACGATGTCTTCGACCTCCTTCGGTGAGCTCGATCTCGTGCTAAGGCCCTTGCCTTCATCAAGAAAGTACCCAAGTTCATCCGAGATCCCCTTGATTCTTCCATGCAACGCCAACCTGATGACGAAATCGTAATCAGAGCTAGATCTGAACTGCTCGTCCACGAAGCCGGCTCTGGAGCATATGGATTTCCTGAACATGAAGAAAGGACTAAGGAACATATGTTTCGTCAATTCAGACAGAGGGATGCTGGGATAATCGATGACAGGCCCTTCTATGCTGGGAAATGATCTCACTTGCCTAAATCGACCGAACACTACGTCCACATCAGGATTGTCCAGAAGGGCCTTGGACTGGAGCTCTATTGATCTGGGCGTCCTTAGATCGTCCACATTCCATATCGTCACCAGATCGGCCGAGGACCCCCAAATGCAGCGATTCCAAGATGCTCCGTAGGGGATGACCTCCTCAGATATCAAGTGCTTGAGCCGCCCGGGGTACTTCTTCTGGAAGGCTCTGATCAATTCGATCTCACGGTCGGTGGGGGCATTGTGGTCGATAACCACTTCAAGCTTGTCGAAATAGGATTGACGCGGCAACCACTCGAGAAAGACCGGCAAGTACTTCTCTGCCCTGTAGCACGAGGTGATTGTACTGACTAGAGGTTTGCTCTCATTGTCCATTGGGTCACGGCCGAAACAGTGACCTGTATTGAGGGTGGGGCATTTAGATTCTATGGAGGTCATCATAGAAGCACTTCAGGTCCGAACATCACTCTCAATGATCTCATGATACCAATCGATGAACCTACTTGCCTGGAGATTGACATCGAACTTGCTTCGAGCGACCTCGGCGGCTCTGATTCCCATTTCACCCGCAAGTTCGGGGTCGGACATGAGCTGTTCCATCCGTTGAGCCAACGAAACGTCATCTTCTCTTGGAACGAGAAACCCCGTCTTACCATCTTCTATCTGCTCGGAAATGCCCCCGACGCTAGTTGCGATGACCGGGGTTCCGCACGCCATCGATTCCAAGACGGTATTCGGATAGGTCTCCGCCTTCGCGGAATGGACGCAGACGTCCGCTGCCTGGTAGTATCTCGCGACGGTACTGAGATCGGATTGATACTTCACGAAGCGCATTCTGCAATCATTCAGATTCTCGTCTGGACCTTCCTGCCCCAGACATACCAGCATCATCTGCGAGCTGCTGTGTGTTTTTGCGAGCCTCGAAATGGCGGTCTTGAGCGTCTCGAAGTCCTTGAAGGGATTTCTGCGAAGATCGCTCCCGGCTGTCAGCATCACGAAGCTTTCGTTCGACAGGCCCAGCGCCTTGCGAGCTTCCGACTTGTCACCGCGGCAGAATACCGAAGTATCAATGCCGTTTGGGATTACCCTTCTGCCCAGAATCGCCTCCGCCATCATTGACTGCTCAACCTTTTTCATCAACCACTGGCATGGAGTGGAGAGGTGGAACAGACTTCTGGAGTATATCTCTCTCTTCTGTCTCCAGTTCTCTGCCGAGGAGTCTCTTGATATCTGGGGATAGACCCCCAGATGAGGACATTGACCGCAGCCGGTTCTCCAGCGCTCACAATCAAATGAGTGGGCACAATGACCTCCCAGCATCCATGCATCATGCAAGGTCACGATGACCGGCAGTTGCGAAGTAAGCCATGGCAGCGCTCTCAGATCGAAGTAGGCACCGTGGAGATTGTGACAATGAATGATGTCGGGCTTCACCCCAAGCATCTCCAACACCTTCCAAGATCCGGGGAATTCGAAATCCTCTTGACCCCTCATCAATCTCAGTTGTTTCGAGGGCCGTGCCAAGAGACCCACCGCGTTCTCCATCAAACCGACACCGGGCATCCTGTTGCCCGAACCTTCCAGCCTTCCTAGCGCGGACCGATAGACCGCCTCCAGCGAGGTCTTGTGGGTCGTCCCGGGTATCTGAAGGATGGAACCGTCGTCGGAGGACTTCCTGCCGACGGCCACGTATGACTCGTGTCCGAGTCTCTTGTAGCATGAGTGGAGATTGAGAACGATTCTCTCGGCGCCGCCTTTCGAGTCGGCCGTGTTCACCTGCAGAATCCGAAGGGGTTTGCCTGCACTAACCAGAAAACCACCTTCTAAGATTGTCCTCGAACTCCTTCCCAGACCAATCACGAACCGTGAATCGTGGCAAAGCGTGGAGGATCGAGCGGTGGGTCACAACTCCTTCGATGGTCGAACAGGCCAGGTCATATCCCGTCCTCTTGACCATGACGGCGGTGGTCCGATCGATATCGTTTGGACCTCCGAATGGATACGAGAAGCTGCTCACCGTCTTGCCGATGACGTTCTCCAGAAACCTCTTGCTGTCGGCCAGTTCCCCCCTTCTTTCTTCGGGTGGCTGCCGTGACAGCACAGAGTGGGTCATGCCGTGCGATCCCACATCTACAATCCCGCTGCTCGCCAACCGCTTCACCTCAACGGATGACAGCGTTCGGTGCGTGGATCGTCCCTGCCGTGTAGCTCCGGTGGAGACCGCTATCTGGTCGAACACTCGTTGCTTCTCCCCGTGATTCAGCGGTCTCAGAATCCGATGCATATCCAGATACAGTCTCTGCCTGGCGGTCAAGTGTGACCTGGAGAGAACGTTCCATCGCTCTTGAGTTCGCAATTCTTCATCACCGATCTCCCATCTCATGTCATTCCCGTCAATCGAAAGCTCTAGCCACTTGGGAAGATTGTCATTCAGTAACGTCAATCGTTCCAACTCGTCCCACCAGAATTCATAATCCATGTCGACATACGCGCAAGTGACAAAGACCGTCCCGGGTGCGCCATGCTTCTCGAGAGCTGGCTGGGTATTCCAAAAGGCATCTGCATATCCGTCGTCGAAAGTCAGCGCGACGGCATTGTCGGGAACGCGTCTTTCGCGGACCGAGCGACCGAGATCCATAAGGGAAACGATCTCAAGATTGTCCTTCAAGTACTGCAGTTGCTCGTCAAAGTGCTTCGGTGAGACGGCGAGCAACTGAGGATCGGTCGCCAGGTCGGATACACGGTGGTAGGTAAGAATGACGGACCGGTTCCTCTTACTTCTGCTGAACATGTACTGAACCTGCCTATGGACGGACTTCATGTCTTGCGCATCCGCGACGACTCCAATCACCTTTCATATCGGGAGTCCTGAAACGCAGGATCGCTTTCCTGACGTATGGAATCTTGATGCATATTGAAAGTGATGGACCGCGGTTTTGCACCTGTAGCACTGATGTTTGAGAAGATAATCAATCTTTCCGATTCGCCGACACCGGTCTCCAAAGAAAACGATAATGACTAGTCCCTCTCAACTGCCTTCCCTGACCAACGTTTCCTCACAGCGACTTTGACTGCGCCAGACGAGAAAGACTCACTGGTACTTCCTGACTATGTCCACGAGCTCCTTGACACGGTTGTAATATGTGTGCTCACGCAGCGTACGTTCCTGCCCAGCCTTCGCGATCTCAGCTCTCTCGTTTTCGTTCTCAATGTAGTATCTCACCAGCTCAAGGCACTCTTCATCGGTTCTGTAGGCCACGACTTCCTTGCCTGGTTCGAACAGCTCGCTGAGGTTCTCCTTCCAGTCCGTGACAAGAAGAGACCCGACTCCCGTAGCCTCGAAGAGCCTGAGATTGTTCGCGTAGGCTCCTGAGATCTCAATGTGTTTGTTTATCGTAATCTTTGAACTCTGGAGAATGCGATACATGTCCTTCCCCCAGGCCCTCCCCTTGTAGCATTTCGCCAATGATCCTGCCGCGGCCGATCTATCGAATGCATGTCCCCATATTTCGATATCCAAATTCTTGCACAGATGGCTGAGCAACTGGTGTCTCGTCTTGTGCGCGGGCGAAACGCTCCCGACGAAAGAGACTGGAATCGTGGGGGCGGTAGCTCCCAGTCTGCTCAGGACGCTCGGCTCGAATGCGAGTCTGTTGAGTTCCGACTTCACCCCCCTACTCCTGAAGTAATCGACAAGATTGGGGAGAGATGAGACAACAAGATCGTAATCCGAGTAGTCCTGGTTCTCCGGAAGGGGCGCGGCATGCTGCCCAACCAGCATGTGGACGTGTTTTTTGAGCTTTCTCATTCGACGAATGCCTAATTCGTCCATTGCCTGATTGACCAGCACGTCAGGCTGATAGCTTGTGACCTGCTCCATGAGAATATCGAACATCCAGTCTGTATCCCAGCCGCGGGGCGCCCCTGGGATTCTGTTCTTCACCAACGACGTCTTCAGCTTCCAACCTCTTCCCCCACTCAGGCCGTGCTCCCTGACCCATGCCATCTGTGCATGCACGTTGTTTGCGTGAACCTCCCAACCATCGTGCCCGAGTCTCTTCAGATTCGTCGAATAGAAATCTGCCAGACCAAACAGACTATCCATTCTCGCCCGCATCTGTTCATCGTAGGATCCGTTCTCAAGACCTGGATTGGATTGATAGAAATCCCAGAGGAAGAGCTGATAGTCCGTGTTAATGATGAGGAATCTCATTGTCCGACATCCCCTCCGACCTGTGGAACCGTTTGTTCGTTCCCTCAATACCAGGCGAATATGGCAGTGACTGAAGGTAGAGATCCGACACAACGAGATCCATCATGAATATTCCACTTCCCCCATCATGCGAAGCGCGATCGGTTGAATGGTCTCCAAATTATCTATAGCTGGCCACTCTCCCTTCAATGCCGCCTTGACGACATTATCAATCACTTCGATCTTGAACATGGTGGACAGCTTGTCCCTCATTGTCAGGACCGGCCAGGCAGCCTTTTCCCCCTGGGACCTGAAACAATCGGGCTCCATTGTGTTCGGCGTCGTATTAAACTCACTCAACGGACCGACCCTCATGAACCTCGGCAGTCTACAGGCGATCCCGTTTCGTAGAATCCAATTCCTCGTCGGGATGAGCGGAACGCACCCAAAGGTTCCCCCAATCTCCGCTACCTTGGGATAACATCTCTTGATCATGTCCAGTGCAAGAGATCGCCCCTCGAGAGCTACCATAGGAAGGGAAAGGCAGAACTGGACATATTCGCGGTTCAAATAGGGCGTTGCCACCCCGAAGTAGTAGTCGTACATCATCGACTGATAGTAGGTGAACCTACGCTGCCTTTCCATCAGGGGCAGGATCATGATCTTCTGAAAGCGTTCGCCTGGCAGACACTCAATCTCCGCTTCAACCTTTCTTCTGTACTCCTCCATGTGTTCTTTCACTGGAAAATTGAACATCTCTGATATCTCTTCGACCTTCCATCTATGATCTTTGCCGATAGGTCTTACTTTCGAGGGATTGGCGTGGACTTTCATTCTCTTGGTGAGCCCGTCTCCAGAGAGAGCATCTCCTAGAAAACCCATGATGAGGCCGCCGCCTGGACCAGGCAATAGGGAGTCAAGAAAAGAAAGTTGGTACATGCCATGAAAGTGAAGAGCGCTTCCAAACCAATCAGCCCACGTGGGAAGATACTTTGCGAAGAACTCTGTTCCTAAATCGACCCTTTTCCAAGGGAGATTCAAGGCCCTCGCCACCTGAGCGGCATATATGGGATCGTTCCAAGTCGCCGGGCCATACGTGATCGTTCTCAAGGAGATGCCGGCCTCTGAGGCGATTGCAGCAATTATCCTCGAATCCAAACCCCCAGAGAGAGGAAGGGTCCAGGATTCCCCATTGCCGAGCACAGCAATGACTGCCCGCCGAAGAATCGCGTTCATCTCCGCGACCAATTCGTCCCAACTAACCATCCACCTGTCTTTGCTCGGCCAGATGCTGTGCAGTCTCTCCCAATGAAACCCATCCTCATTCCATATCGACACCGAGTCTGATTGAAGGGTGCGCATTTCTCGGAAAAGGGTCCAATCCGCGATGTGGTGACCATTCAACAAGAGTGAGACTATTCCGGGAATGAAGAAGTCGTCCGATGTGTACCCAGCGGCGGCGACCGTGACGGGTTCAAGAGTGCTTGCTATGAATCCGTCTCCAATCCGTGCGTGGAAGACCGGGACCGCCCCGCACCAGTCGTTCCAAAGTGTCCAACCACCCCCATCGCTCGCCACCTTCGCCAAAAGGAAGCGCCCGTCCCATGACGCCCTGAATTCCGTCGGACCCGATATCCCGCCGAGGGTGCGTTCCACACTTACCCAATCGGGAACCGGCTGCGGGGAGCCGACTAGGGCAAGCAGGTTCCCTCTGCTATCTTTGTGAACCAGCTCATTGAGATTCCCATGACCCCACAACTCGAGACTTGTCCCGTTCTGCTCGATCTCCGTTCTGCTGAGCCACGGAAAATGTCGAAGGGCCCGATCGGACGCCTTCTTCCTCCTCGCTGTGGATACGCTGTCCAATCTGCTGCTGAGCGTGAGACCGACAATCCGGTTCAACGTTCTGGTCAAGCAACCTCACCTTCCTACCATGAAGAGTTCCGCAGCTCCCACTCCTCCATCATGAGGAAAGGGGAATGATCGTCAACGTCACCAGTGCCGAAGAAATCGCCCTCCTCCACATACATCTCGCCGGCCGCTCCGACGTAGTCCACAATCTCTCCCGAAGCCCAGAGGATAAGGGCGATCGTGTACAGACCACGGATCAGCGGAAGATGTCTCAGATGACATCTGATCACTCTCTCTCCCTTCTCAAGGATGGGAATCTCGAAACCCATGTGACGCGTAGAACAGCGAATAAGACTCTGACCTATGTCGGAATGGATCGAGAAGGCGAACTCCGCGTTTCTGATCGACTCGAAGCATTCGAACCTGAAACATATGTACGCGTCGCTGCCGCACCTGAGATGATTGCCCACGTTGCCAGCTGCATCCTCGTACCAGAACTCTGTGATCATGGCGCGGCGGTTACCCTGCCTATCCTTCCTCGTTGCAAGGTTCTGCTTTCTCAGCTTCTCGTAGACCTCCCTTTGGTAGTAGTCGACTGCATCTGCCTGACTTCCGTCGAAGGCCTTCTCCCCTCTGTACAGGACGACCGCCCGCGTACACAATGACTGAACGGCCGCCATATTGTGACTTACGAACAGGACAGTCCTTCCGCTTTCCGACACGTCCTTCATCTTTCCAAGGCACTTCTTCTGGAATGCAGTGTCCCCAACCGCAAGAACCTCGTCCACCAACAGTATGTCCGGCTCGAGCTGGGCGGCGACGGCGAAAGCCAGCCTTACATACATTCCGCTCGAATAGCGCTTTACGGGGGTGTCGATGAATTTCTCAACCTCCGCGAAATTGATTATGTCATCCAGCTTCGAATCGATCTCCGCCCTCCTCATCCCTAGTATAGCGCCGTTGAGATAGATGTTCTCCCTACCAGTCAGCTCGGGGTGGAAACCTGTCCCCACCTCAAGCAGGCTGCCGACCCTTCCTCTAAGAATCGCCTCGCCGTTTGTCGGATATGTGATACGGGACAGTATCTTCAACAGAGTGCTTTTGCCTGCCCCGTTCCTTCCTATGATGCCGAGCACTTCGCCTCTCTCGAGGGTGAAGGAGACATTATTGAGTGCTAGGAATGCATCCTTCTTTGACCTCGTCTTCCTGATGGTCTCGACAGGATGGGTGACCAGATTCATGATGCTCTCGGAGATCCTCTTGTAGCCAAGATACTCACCGATGAAGTACTCCTTCGAAACGTTACGGACATCGATTACTGGCTCTTTCATCTAGATCACATCCGCCATTCCCCGCTCATATCTCTTGAAGTAAAGCACTCCGGTTATGAAGATGACGAGCGAAACTATCAATGCCAGTCCGAGTTGGAACCAGTCTATTGCGGCGTTCCCAAGTATCATCGCTCTCTGCGCGGTCATTATGCCTGACAAAGGATTCAGGTTGAAGAGCAAGCTGTATTGCTCGGGAACCAACCCCTCGGAGTATAGGACAGGACTTACGAAGAACAGGATTTGAACGAAGAAGGGGACCGTGTACTGAACATCCCTGTACTTGACTGAGATCGCCGACATCCAGAACCCCAGCCCTGAAGCAAGGATAATGGTCACTATCAATGGTATGAATATGAAGACGATCCATATTGTGGGCGCTACCTGGAAGTAAGCCATCAGACCGACGAGAATCGCGGCTGCTATTGCGTAGTCGACAAGACCGACCACAGAGGCGCTCAGCGGAAGAAGGATCCTCGGGAAGTACACTTTCGAGAGAAGGTTCGAGTTCGCAATCAGGCTGTTGGAGGAGTTGGTCAGAGCACTGGAGAAATATATCCAGAGAATCAAGGTCGGATATACGAATATGGCATAAGGCATTCCATCGGAGGGCAGCTTTGCCAGCCCCCCGAAGATAAGGGTGAAGACGACCATGGTCAGCAGAGGCTGAATGACGGCCCAACCCGCGCCTATGGCCGTCTGCTTATAGCGTATCTTGATGTCCTTCCAGGCGAGGAAATAAAGAAGTTCCCGATAGGCCCAAAGATTGGACAGTTCGAGACTGAAGAATCTCCTCCTGGAACTGACCACAGTCGTGTTCTTATCGTCCATTTTGATCACCTTGCAGAACAGCCGTCGCGCGGTTCATGGGCAGAGCCATCTGTCCCGGCCCGCTGACGAGGAAGACTCAAACCATTCCTCTCCCATGATTCTGAACGTACCAATCGATCGTCTCTCCCAATCCATTCCTGAGATCGGTCTTCGCCTTGAATCCGAAATCCCTGAACGCCCTCGAGGTATCCAAACATCTCCTTGGCTGTCCATCGGGTCTGGAACGATCCCACAATATTTCACCCTCATACCCGACCAAGTCCACGACCATTTCGGCCAGGTTCCTGATCGATATCTCCTGACCGGACCCGAGGTTCACTGGATCCGCTTTATCGTACTTTTCCGCCGCGAGCAGAATGCCCTCAGCAGCATCCCTTACGAATAGGAACTCCCGAGTCGCGTCACCAGTCCCCCAGAGCGTGATGTGATTCTCCCCGGACCGCTTCGCATCGTGGATCTTCTTTATCATAGCAGGGATGACGTGGGAGGATCGCGGATCGAAGTTGTCTCCAGGGCCGTACAGATTGACGGGCAGCAGATAGATCGCTTTGAACCCGTACTGCCTCCGGTAGGCCTGAGCCTGGACCAGAAGCATTTTCTTTGCAAGACCGTACGGAGCATTCGTCTCCTCAGGATAGCCGTTCCAGATGTCGTCCTCTTTGAAAGGCACGGGAGTGAACTTTGGATACGCGCAGACAGTGCCTATGGCGACGAACTTCTCCACATTCGCCCGCCTCGCCGCCTCCATGAGCTGTATCCCCATGATCGAATTATCGTAGAAGAGTGTAGCGGGGTTCTCCATGTTGTACCCGATTCCCCCCACCTTGGCTGCGAGATGAACGACCAAATCGATGTCCTCCACCGATCTGACGCAGTTCTCCCAGATCCTGAGATCGACGTCCTTGCTCCTAGGGACCAAGATATCCTCCCTCTTGACCCCGCCGCGAGTCAAGAGACCCCGCTCGACGCACGAGCCAAGGAAGCCAGCTCCGCCTGTCACGAGTATTCTCTTCCCTTCCAAGAAGGACATCTAATCCCCCGTCCACCACCTTTCTGGGAATCGGTCGTTGAGTATCGCATCGCCCTCGCCGATTGGCTCAACACCAGCGGCACGCATGTCTGCGTCAACCATGATCTTGACAAGTTCCTTGAACCGGATTCTTGGTTCCCATTCGAGATCGTGTTTCGCCCTCCTTGGGTCCGCGACCAGATGCTCGACCTCTGTCGGTCTGAAATAGCGAGGATCTATCTTGACGTATTTGTCCATCTCCAATCCAGCGTAGTCGAAAGCGCTTTCGACGAAATCCTGCACGGAATGAGATTCACCCGTCCCTATTACATAGTCCCCAGGCTTCGACTGGTTCATCATCTTCCACATGACTTCCACATATTCGGGGGCGTAACCCCAGTCCCTCCTCGCATTGAGATTTCCCAGATAGAGCGCGCTTTGCTTCTTCGACTTTATCGCCGCGACGGCCCTTGTGATCTTCCTGGTTACGAAGGTCTCGCCTCGGCGGGGAGACTCATGGTTGAAAAGGATACCATTGCAGGCGAATATGCCATACCCTTCCCTGTAGTTCTTGGTCGTCCAATATGAGAAGACCTTGGAACACGCGTAAGGACTCCTGGGCGAGAACGGCGTCGCCTCGCTCTGTGGGGGCGGGGATCCCCCGAACATTTCGCTGCTCGAGGCCTGGTAGAATTTCGGATTGTTCCCACTTCTTCTTATGACCTCCAGCATCCTTGTCAAGCCGAGGGCACCGACGTTGGCAGTATACTCGGGCATGTCGAAGCTAACCCTGACGTGACTCTGAGCCCCGAGATTGTAGATTTCCCAAGGCTTGACGTTGTAGATTATGTTTGAGAGCTGCTCCGAATCCGAAAGGTCTCCATAGTGAAGGACCAGTCTTCTTTCCGGATCGTGCGGGTCCTTGTAGATATGAGCAATCCTTGACGTATTGAACGAGCTGGACCGCCTGATGATGCCATGGACTTCGTACCCTTTCGACAGGAGCAGTTCTGCGAGATACGACCCGTCCTGACCGGTGATCCCCGTAATCAGCGCCTTTCCCGAGACCAAGAACCCACCTTACAAGCTGAACAATTGAAGTAGGCTTATTTCCTTTTGGCCATTTCTACTTTCCTGTGACAAACCACATACCTGCAATCGAGAGAGGACGAATCCCGACCGTTCCCGCGACAGAATTGCTGGATTCTCCGCGGAAGAGATCGACTATCGGAAGCTCTCCCCGGTGATCCTCTCGAACATCTCGACGTAGAGGTTGCTGATCTCCTTGACCTTCTTGTCCGGCAGCGGAGGTATGTCCGGCTCCGGCAACTCCTTCTTCCTGGCTTCCATCAGCTTCTCGTGGTAACCTATGTCCCTATAGTACTGCCTTACGGCCTCCTTGCTCAGTTCCACGAATTTTCCGGCGGCATACGAATCCTGGTCCCACCACCTGTCCTCGTCCGCGGTTCCAAACGTGTCAATGACCATGAGCCTCCGCTTCTCGTCGAATGCGAACTCCTTCTTACCGTCGACGTGGATAAGCATGCGTTCGTCGGCTTCGGCGGCAATCAGGCTGTCAATCTTCTCGACCATCTCGAGGACCCTCACACACTCCTCCTCGGTCATGCCGGAGATCTTCATCGCCTCTTCCCTCGAGACCGGTCTGTCCACCTTCTCGAGCTTCGTGGTGGTCTCGAGGTACGCCTTCGGAAGCTTCTCACCGTACGACACCTTGTGATTGTGAGGGAATCCCAGCTCGCCAGGGGTTATGTCTCCGCTCTTCAGCCTGTCATGCAGCGAGCCAGCAACATATTGCCTGCTGATGAACTCCAATGGGATGAGATAATTTGTGCAGTTGCAGCCGAGCTTGCTGTAATCGCTGACGATGTCCACCTTTCTGACCCTCATACGGTTTGGAGGAACGAGCTCGGTGAAGTGAGTCCTTATTCCGTTCGTCTTTAGGAGCTGGAACCAGAATGCTGATGTCCGGCAGAGAGTCTCGCCCTTGTGCGGTATGCGTGTGGGGATGACTTTGTCGAAGACCGATATGTTGTCAGTGAAAACGAACTCGATAGTGTTCTCGTCCACCTCGTAGACCTGTTTCACCTTACCCACACGGAACAGCTTCATCCGGTCACCGGCTATTGTAAACGGATAGGTCTTCATATTGTTTTTGGTCTCGTTACCGCAGCGCCAGATTGGACATCTGGGAGGCCGCCTGAAAAACAATCTTTATCATGGACCTTGCCCATCTTATTCGGGATGGGTCTAGCTGTCAGGGAGATTTGTTCCTTTGCTGAGTTAGAGCCCCTCCGGAAGGATTGGACCAGGATCCTCAGCCTCAGTGGAGAGGATGAAGTGTTCCTCCGATTTGAGTGGCTAAGACCTTGCTGGGAGACCTTCGGCGATAAGAAGGAGCTGCTCGTTCTGGAGGTATCCGAAGGCGAGAAGATCGTGGGGTTCGCTCCGCTGATGGTCTCGAAGAAGGGCAGGCCTGTTCCTCTTAGATGGGTAGAATACATAGGAACCGGACCTTCGGACAGATGTGCCGTAATCGCCGAGGACGGGAGGGAAGACGTGCATCGCGCGGTCTGGGCACATGTCCTGAAGCGCAAGGGCTGGGACAGAATCGAGCTTAGAGACATGAGGGAAGATGGGCCGACGGCTCGAGCGCTGAGAGGCTCATTCTCGGGCGGCGAGTACGTTTTCAGCATTGCCCCATACCTTCCGCTCAAGGGAAGCCATGAAGAGTATCTCAAAGGCCTTTCCAGGAGCACGAGGCAAGGTCTTGCAAGATATTGGAGGCGCCTCTCCTCAGATTACGATGCGAAGTTCATTTGGGACAATGAAGAGTCGAAGGCAAATGAGAACTTCCGAACCTTCGTCGAGCTATGCACTGCAAGGTGGAAGGGTGTGAGGTTCAACGTCCTCGAGATACCGGGGATGGTGGAATTCTTGGGGAAGGCAGTAAGGGATCTTGCGAGGACGAACAACGTCGTCTTCACGAGATTGGAGGCGGGGGGCAGGACGATCGCCACGCAGCTAGGGTTCGAGTACCGTACTAGATATCTGTACTACCTGTCGGGCTTCGACCCCGGGTTCTCGGACTACTCGCCCGGCACGGTACTGATGGGGAAGGTCATCGAGGAGTGCTATCGACGTGGTCTGGAGGAGGTCGATATGCTGAGAGGGGGCGAGGACTACAAGTACAGGTTCAAGGCGGTCGATCGGCGCCAGCTCCACTTCCGCGATACGAGGAAGGGGATCAAGCGCATGATCGGAAGGCTGAGAGAGACCCCGCTTACGTAGCTAGACAAGCGACCAACCGAAGGTTCGTGACAGATCCGAGGAAGTCTGAAAAAAGAAAGCCTCTGCGTATCCCTTGTGCCCGCTCATCGACGCTCTGTAAGAACTGAGACCTTCCACAGCGCGAGCGTAGTCGACCTGGGCGGTCTGCGTCCCGTGAGCGCCGATCGCCTCGGTCTTCTTATGAATGAACTCAGAAATGTCGACGAGCATGTTCGCCACTACTGGCGTCCAGACCTCATAGAGGATTGCGTTCATTCCAGGAATGGCTTTCCTTCTGTTCAAGTCCTGGAAAGCCCAGAAGACCGCGGTGTGCTGGTCGTGGTTCTCGATCGGGGACGGCAGGAACACGGAATCGCAATCTTGCGAGGATATCTCCTTTTCCAAATGATCGACAAGACGCTCCTTCGAAGGAAACGATTCCTCAAGAAACAAGAAGTCCTTGACACCGAGAATCGCCATGGCGCGCTCCACCTCCGCCATCCTTTCTGCTCTGGAGTACTCGACCGAAGATTGAAGCGAGAGATACGCCACTCTTACCGATTTCCCTGCAGCCAGTAGCTTAAGTATCGTCCCGCCGCATCCGATCGCATCGTCGTCCGGGTGGGGCGCGAGCACAAGGAAACGTTCGCCTGGAGGAACGTCGACGAACCTCGGGCTCCATGCCGTCGAAACGAAGTTCGAGGACCGCCGCACCCGCTGCCTTATCCTCTCGGCGATGAACCTCAATTCCATCTTCAGGAGGTCGGTGCCCACGGAAAGCCATTACCCTGAAATCCCATAAAGGTAGGCATTTAGCGAGCGCTTCACCTAATTGTTGAATAGAATATGGAGGTCCTAAAATCCACCCATTATGATTCCGTGTCAGATGGGCAACCCGTCGAGAACGGCCCGTCGACTGTCAAAGACGGGCACATCTCCCCGATGACCAGCTAGCTGAACAGTTGCTCAGGCCAAGATAGAAATATCGAAGAAAACGTCGATGTCCAAGAAGAGCATCATTCAGAACGACATTGCAGAGATATGACAATTCGATCACTGAGTCTTCCACGGGGATCAGGTAATGGATACATGCAAGGTTTCTGTCATTTGTACGGTGAAGAACGAAGAGTCCTCCATAGGAGAACTCGTGGAATCCCTGCTTTCACAATCTAGAGAACCGGATGAGATCGTGATCGTCGATGGCGGTTCCCAGGACAACACCGTCGAAATCGTAGAGAAATGGATCGAGATAGATCATAGAATAAGACTGATCGTCGAGCCAGGTTCTAACATCTCTCAGGGGAGGAACATCGCGGTCATGAGCGCGAAATACGATGTGATTGCATGCACCGACGCGGGCTGCAGACCTGACAAGAACTGGTTGGAGAACATCATAAGACCCTTCGTTGAGAACCCCGATATCGACGTGGTAGCTGGCGCCTATAGATCGACCGGGAAGACCCTCTTCGAGAAATGTGTCGTGGACATATTCCTGGCGAGAAACGAAATGTACGAGAACTGGACGGAAGAAGGATTCTTGCCTTCGAGCAAGAGCATAGCCTTCAAGAAAAGCGCATGGAATGACGTCGGAGGATATCCGGAGTCTCTGAGTTTCGCGGAGGACACCTATTTTTCGATGCGTCTGAGAGAGAGGGGACACAAGCTCAAGCTCGCGAAGGACGCGCTCGTATACTGGCGTGCTAGGAGCACTCTAAGAGGTCTGTTCAGACAGAACTTCAACTACACGAAGTGGGACGTCATCGCGGGAATCTACCTTTCTAGAAGAGGAGCAACCTGGATCCTGGCCTACACGTTCCTCGCCGTACTTACGATCACGATGACCTACTTCTTGGGACTCCTGGGTCTTTTGATTGTCGTGCTGCTGATCCTTCTCTACACCATGAGGTTCGGAATCTCGATGGTCATCGCCTTTCGAAAGCCGGTTTCATTCCTCTATGGGATGGCTATCGCCGCGACTTTGAGACTTTCAGATCTCTTTGGCGCAATCGTTGGGGTGCTCGGCAAGAGGAAGCGGATTCATTGACCATCCTCTTGAGAAAACGACTCTGACCTAGTGGAAGAGAACAGGACGAAAAACATATACCTCAAGGATCACACAAGACCTTGGACAGCTTCGATGATTCTCTTGCCGGCCGTCCCGTCGCCGAAAGGATTATCCCAGTCTCGATCGACAGCCGACATCGTCACAGCCTTTTCGAGTATCTTATCCGGATCCGTCCCGGCCAATACGTTCGACCCCACCTTCAAGGTCTCTGGACGCTCGGTGTTCTCTCTGAGCGTGACGCAGGGCACCTTCAAAATGCACGATTCCTCCTGGACTCCCCCGGAGTCCGTCAATACCAGTTCAGCATTCGATTCAAGCAACAGAAAGTCCAGGAACCCCAGAGGGGGGATGCATACTATCCCGCCGGGATGAAGTTCGAACTGATCGATCATCTTTCGAGTTCTTGGGTGTACTGGGAGCACTACGGGGAGGCCCAACGCATCAGCGACCTTCTCCAGACCCGAGAGTATGTTATTCAGCTTCGTGTTCTCATCGACGTTCTCCTGTCTGTGGACCGTTGCGAGAACGAAACCACGGGGACCAAGGTCGAACCGCTTAAGTGCATCGGACTTGGATCTCGCTATGTGCAGCGTCTGGAACACCGCATCGACAATCGTGTTCCCTGTCACATAGATTCCTTTCGAAATGCCTTCTCTCAGGAGATTTTCCTTAGCCTCCTGAGTCGGGGCAAAGAGTGCGTCGGAGACGTGATCCGCCAACAGGCGGTTGATCTCCTCGGGCATGCTCCTGTCAAATGACCTCAGGCCAGCCTCGACATGGCCGACCATGGTGTGCATCTTGCTGGCAGCGAGAGAAGCAGCCAACACTGTGTTCGTGTCCCCTTGAACAAGAACGATATCAGGGCTCAGCTCCTTCAACACCCTCTCGACGCCGACCATAATCTTCCCAGTCTGCTCAGCATGCGTCCCCGAGCCGACGTCGAGATTGAGCCTCGGCGCGGGGAGCTCCAATTCCTCGAAGAACACCCTGTCCATCTCGAACGAGTAGTGCTGGCCGCTATGAAGAACGAAGAAGTCCAGACGTCTGTCTACGCACTCTCTGATCACGGAGGACATCTTGATTATTTCTGGCCGCGTGCCGAGGACTATAGAAATCAGGTGTTGCTCCCTCCGTGTCTGCGCTCTCTTGGGCTTCCGTCCATTGGCGGGTCCTCCGATGCGGACGTGTTATGTCAAACGTCCGTATTTACACTTGCGCCATAGGTGGATTGACCTCAGATTATCATCTTATAGGCTTCAATGGTCTTGTCCGCCACAATATTCCAGGTGAAGTTCTTCTCGATCCGCTCGCTCAGGGTGCGACTCCTCGGGGAATCGTAGGCGCTTATGAGAGATTCTCGCATGCTCTTTCCGCTGGTGGGATCTACATACCAGGCGAGATCCTTGAAGTACTCCTTGGTTCCTCCGTTCTTCGTTATGATAACGTTTGCTCCGGCCAATCCACCTTCAAGGGCCGCCAGACCCGGTGTCTCGTAGAAGCTCGGAAGCGCTATTACCTTGGCCGATTTGTATGCGGATTTCAGCATCTCGGAATCGTGTGGCAGTGGATGAAGGAACAGAACCCTCTCGTTAGCAGCCTTCCTGCAGAGTTCAAGGTAATGCGAATGCGTCGGCTTTCCGATGATGACCAAATGGGTATCAAGACCGCTCGCCACGAACTGTTCTATCAGTCTGAGCACGTTCTTTTGCGGCTCGATTCTACCGATGAAAAGGATGATGTCTCTGACATGATACTCTCGCTCGAACATCTCCGGCGAGGCATTCTTGAAGTCGATGTCTATTCCGTTGGGCACCTGGAAGAACTTGTTTCTCCCGATTCCGAAGAAGCGCATGAGCTGCGACATCTCCTCCTGCGTGTTGGGCAGTATCAAGTCGCATTCCCGGAGCAGATTCCCGATATTCGCATAGGGATCCAGGAGCGAGAAAAACCTTATCCGGAGCATCTTCCTGAAGTCCTCTGAGACTCTCTCGCTGAGAGGAACTGCCGCGCCGTCACGTGTTCCTTCCCTTATTCCGGAATAATGATAGAAGACCGGCGTCACGACCACTTTCACGCCCTCGAATTTTGAGAACCTCATGATCCTGAGGCTCTCGATCGGGAAGGATCTCGGGTTGAAGATGTGTATGATATCATAATCGCGTATTTGATCCTCCCACTGCTGGAACAATTGGACCTTGAACTCCTCGGAGCCCTTATTGATCATTGCCATCGTTCTCAACAGTTGGGTCTCCGCCCCCCCGTACAGTGAATTTGCAAGGAGGTGAGTGACATACAACACGCGCTTCATGTTCCCTCAGTCCGATCTCAAGTAATACTAAGTTCCTTCGTCAGTCGCGACGGGATCAGATTTCCCGCGGCTTCGACGTCATCTGTGATGATTCTCTAGACTATAAGTCTCTTTTCCAGATGCTGTTTCTGCGGCAAGAATATCGATGTTGAAACAAAGGTCATGCGCTATCTTCCGAACCGAGCAATTCGTCGAAACGACCCGCTCATCTTTCGTCGAGGATCCCCCTGCTTCATCTATCAGGCCTGATAACCGGAAAAGAAGGTATATATCAACAGGAGGCCCAACGGAGTATGAAGGCGAGCGTTATTACCTGTGATAGATATTTATATGCGGGAAGGATAAGGAAGAGTATCCTGCATTCGCCTTCTGGATGACGGGGAGACAAGAGGTCTTTATCCCCAGACCAGAGGGAAGCAGAGATGGCAAAGGCAAGCTGGCTCGACGGAGCGACAAGCGAGGAAAGCCAATCACTTGGAGGAGGGGTGGGGATCCTCACCTCGAGTGAGGGAGCATCCGAGGTAAGTCGGGCTACGTCGGCACTTGCATGCCCGAATGTTGCCGAAGAGCGCTGGGGATGGGATGCAACTGAAGTCAGATCCGATAGGCTCCAAGACAAATTGCACACTAGAGAGGGTCGAAACCAAGCTCCCGATTGCTCCGAGCAGACCTGCGAAGCGCTCAGGAGAGGGGCTGCGTTGATCGGACCGAGAGAACCTGAAAAAGCAACGCTGTTCCTGAGGGGACTCAGGATCCTCCAAAGAAGGGCTCTCCGGAATCGTGCACCGGCCAAGATAGCCTCCGCCTTCCTGGTTCTTGCCTTCATCATCAGCGCAATGGTCCCACTGGAGGTCGCTTCCACAAGCGGCCTTAGCCCTCAGGACGATCACTCCTACACCTCCGAATCCGGCGATTATCTGGCTGGAGCGCCGGACGATTTCGCGCTCGGAGCGAGGTCCGCTAACCTCACCGTTCAGACGGCGACGAAGCTGATCACCGTGTGGACTGAGGAGTACTGTCTTAAGGTCGAATACTCGACCCCCTATGTCAACTACACTATCCATCCGTATTTCACAACCGACTTCCTGAGATACAGGAGGATGGACCCGTTCTATCCAGGCAACGGAACGGATGATCAGTACGGAAACCACTTGGACAATGTCCAAATGACGATCTCCGCCTGGGGGAGACTCGGTCAGGTCGTCTGGTTTGTTGAATCTTGTCCGGAATTCAGGCTCAATCAAACCTTCAACTTCTATCGAGATTATTTCGAACTCAATGTGACCTATACGCCTGGCACTAAGAAGGTCGTCACTACCTACTTCATCGGTCTGTTCAGTCGAACAGGAAGCATATACGGCATGGCGGACTCGGAGACCGGCAGAACATATAGATACGTTCCGGGTTTCGACGAGCTAACCCCTGCTGGTCAGGAACTGGGTGGATGGTATCCGAGGAACTGGATGATGGCGCCTGCCTGCGACATGAGGGTCTCCGGTCGAGGTTTCGGAGTCGAGTGGGGATACAGTGATACCGAGGCATACTTGTCCTCACCCCAATGGATGGATCTCGGCAATCCAGACAATGGTGGGGCCTCGGTCTTCGGTTTGAAGTACTCCTCCGTGAACAGTATCGTGCCCAACCCTGCCCTGGGAACCAGCGAGACTTTCCACATGTTTGTGAGGCCGTACAAATTCACGGATGGCAAGGATCGAGGGTACGATGTCGGCTACGCCCAATGGGTCTCACCGATCATCGGATCAGAGTGGGGACACCACAACACGCCTGTCTTCCCACTGACGGTGATGGACATAAGCGGATGGAGCAGCACCTTCAAGAGCTGGGTCGAGCAGAGCCAGGTCAAGGTCGCAACTTATTCTGGCAATCCCAGTCAGATCGACTGGAACTACAAGGCATCCTGCAGGGCGTCATATGAACCCGATGATCCCGCACACGTCCCCGATGATTGGGAGCTCTGGAGCAATCCAAGCGGACCAGCCACTACGGGCGATGGAAGTGCCATCTGCAATCCCGTCAGCGGACCATACAGTGTCACCGGCACGCTTAGATGGCAACTAATCCAGAATGATTCGTATCCCTCATGGTGGTGGGGGTCGACAGGTGTCTTCTGGGACTTAATGGACTCCATTGACATGTACAACGAACCTAGACAGGACTACCGAAACAGACCTCAGTTCGTATACGACGGGTATCTTGGGCTCGTAAAGGATTCGTACGCCTCAGGCCACTGGAGCTACGTCATTTCTAATTCATTCACAGCACTTCTCCACCTTGCGATTGCGAGCGATCTGTCCTGCATTGAAGGATACGAAAGCTCCTCGGTCTATAGTCCCAGCATGAAGAATCATGTGATTTCTACAATGAAGTTTGTCAACAACATCCCGTCGCAGTACAGACCGAACATCGACGTTTATCAGTACTACGATTCTAACAACGCCGCGGATCAGGAGGACATCTACAGCGTCCTCTTCGGAGCCGCGCAATACAAGTTCCATGTCACTTTCATATCATATACATCGTACGACAGCCAGTTGCACAACTTCGTCATGGCCGAGGACATGTTCAAGGCCATGGGATACAGCAGAGATAGCGATAGCGGCATCGACGTGGGCGCGATCGATCTATCTTTAGGCTTGTCCCTGACGACAGATTCAACGATGGTCGTCGTGAAGGGTTCCGGTACGCCATCTGTGACGCTCACTTCTCCATCCGACACTTACAAGATGGCGAACCTGCACGCGACCGCGACCAACTTCGATTTCATTATTCCATCATCATACTACTACTTGCCCGGGACG
>CAZJDY010000034.1:0-36169 GCA_964544915.1 uncultured Methanomassiliicoccaceae archaeon
GTACTGTCTCCAGTATATCTAGTAATGGTGGCTTCTCCATTGCTCAATGAATAGGTATAGTCAGTCATGAGGCTCCCCTCGCAAGATTGGTAGGAGCAATGAGTGAAACGGTAAGTAATTCAAACGAAAAAGATGATATGCTGAGAGGAGACGCGTATGAATCATCGTTGAAAAAACCCCGCGTTCCCTCGAATGATTCAACTCCAAATGGAATAGCATTGAAATCCCCACCAGAGCCAAACAGCACTCTAGGCCGACGTTCGATGAATTCGCGCGAATACATTCTCTTCCCTACCATTATATGAACTGATAGAATTAAATTGTCTATATAACCCTTGCTATGGCATGCCTTCGTCTCTTGTCTTGATTAATCCGACAGGATGGGATGAGATTGCAAGACAGAGCGGGCCCGCTACCTCAAAATCCAGACAATCATCAACGAGCTTCAATAAAAAAGAAATTGCACTTTGGGTATTTCGAGTGATAAACCCTTTCTTCTTTCTCTTCCCTTCTTTTCCTCGCTTGCCGTCAGATGAGTCGTAGGTGTCAGTATTATCGATGTAGATAATGGTGGACCGAGCGGGATTTGAACCCGCGGCCTCCGCCTTGCGAAGGCGGCGATCTTTAGTGGCACCTCTGGAGGCGCATCCACTGATCTATCGGCCCGCCGATGGATAACAGGAGGACAGATTTAACTCTTTTCTCGAACAGAATCGCTGGTGCAACTAGCTCTTACCCGTGATCTTCTTCTTAGCGTAAGCCACGACCTCGTCCACTATCCGCGGCGCCATCCCGATGTAGTTCCCCGGGTCCATCGCCTTGCTTAGTTCTGCACTGCTCAAATATGCCTTCACCGCTTTCGAGGACGCCAGCACATCGATCAAGCGCTTGCTTTCCGTCTCCGCCTTCAAACTGACCTTCCTAACGAGTTCGTGGGCTTCCTGCCGGCCCATTCCCTTCCCGACGAGCGCCATCATGACAGACTCGGCCATGATCATGCCCTGCGACCTCTCAAGGTTCTCTTTCATCTTGTCCGGTCTGACCACGAGGCTCGAGAATATCTCGTTCGTCTTGGCGAGGACGTCGTCGGTGAGCACAAAGACATGAGGCAGAATGAATCTCTCCGAGCTCGAGTTCGTCAGGTCTCTCTCGTGCCAGAGAACCATGTTCTCCATCGAAGGCATGACGAATGCCCTCACTATCCTCGCCAACCCGCACACATTCTCCGAGACGATCGGGTTCTTCTTCTGGGCCATCGTCGAGCTGCCGACCTGGTTCTTGTAATCGAAAGCCTCCGAGACCTCCTGGATCTCCGATCTCTGAAGGTTCCTTACCTCGGTCGCATATCGCTCGCAAGAAGTGCATAGCTGGGCGAGCAGAGAAATGACCTCGGCATACCTGTCCCTGCAAACGATCTGGGTCGCGGCTTTCTCAACACCGAGACCAAGCTCCATCATGACCGCGTCCTGGATCTCGAGAGACTTCGGTCCCAAGGCGGCGCTCGTCCCCACTGCTCCGGACATCTTCCCGACGCAGACCCTCGTTCTCGCTTCGGCTAGTCGATCCAGGTATCTCATCATCTCCATCAGGTACCCCGCGATCTTGAATCCGAATGTTGTCGGAACGGCGAACTGGCCGTGCGTCCTGCCGACCATGATCGTCTTGCGGTGCTTCTTCGCCATGCCAGCGAAAGTATTCGTCACGCTTAATACGTCATCTTCGAGGATTTCGAGTGCTATGCACATCTGGATCGCAGTGGCCGTGTCGATGATGTCGTTCGAGGTCGCTCCCAGGTGTACGTACCTACCAGCACCTCCGCACTGCTCGGAGAGCGCATTGACCATGGCCATTACATCGTGCTTCGTCTTCTCCTCAATCTCTTTGACCCTCTCGAGCTTGATGTGCTCCAGGTTCGCTCTTGTCGCGATGGCGGTCGCGTCCTTCTCGCTGATGTTCCCCACGCTGGCGTGGGCCCTGGCAAGCGCGACCTCGACAAGCAGCTGAGTCCTAAGCTTGTTCTCCTCGCTGAAAACAGCCTTCATCTCGTCGCGCCCGTACCGATAGTCTAGGGGGCAGAGAAGCATTTCCTCACTTTCCTTAGATAAAAATCGTTGGACATTAATGTTATGGTCTCAGGGGAGGACTTTGACCCTGCTGAACAGAAGAAAAGGATTAAGAGGCTTTTCAGGGATATTGATGCGGCGTTCGAATTGAGGTCTGACACTAAGAGCGGCAGGATACCTCAGGAGATCCTGGATTTCCTGAGGAGCGCTGGTGGACACTCGCTCGTCGTCAAAGGCGAAGCTGGTACGGGAAAGACGACCTTCGCCCTGCAGATGATCGAGGAGCTGGCGGACGAGCAGGCGGAGTATTACTTATCATCAAGGGTGTCGGACGAGGCCCTTTATCGCCAATTCCCTTGGTTGAGGGAGAGGGCAAGACGCAACAACATCTTGAGAGCGGGAAAGAGCTTCCTCAAGCAGACAAAACCTGCGCAGCCGAAGACGGAAGAGGCGTTGCACGCCGACGCCACGCTGAAGGCGGCGAAGGAGCTCCTGAGGGCCCTTGCTCGCTCGGAAAGTGTGCCCGGTGTCGTCAGGTCGGAGCTTCAGAAGCTTGAAGGTCAAATCGAGGCAGGCGACCTTGGCGGGGACGAAAGCGAGTACAGCTCGGGGGAGATTACCGACAGCTCGATAATCCTCGACCTCGGAGTGATGTTGCCCGAGCTGGAGCTTGCGTACGATCTCGCTGAGACCAACCTCCCGAAGAAGACGCTTGTCGTCATAGACAGCATAGATTCATTGTCTGAGAGATACGGGATCGCGTCCCACCGCATCGTGAACACCCTTCAGAAGGACCTCGTGGAACACTCAGGAACGAACATCGTGTACGTGTTTGAGACCTCTGGACGCTCGAGCATGGACTTCCTCGGGGACGGCGTGGTGGCGCTCCTGAGCGAAGAAAGGGAAGGGCGAAGGGTCAGGCAGCTTGTGATAGAGAAGCTGAGGGGCTCGAGGATAGAACGGTGGAGGTACACCTTCACGCTCGCGGACGGGAGATTGAGGATATTCGAGCCCACCTGGATCAAGATGCCGGAGACGATGAAGAAGCATTCCCCGGTCGAGGACCCCGATGACGGGGCCGCGTCGACGGGGAACAAGAATGTCGACGAGGTGCTTGGCGGTCTTCCGTTGGGAGCTCTGACCCTCCTGGAGATTGGGGCGGACGTGCCTCAAGAGGTCGTCCGCTGCCTTGAGTTGTCTTTGGTCTCCGACTTCCTATCTAAGAAGAGAGGGGTTGTCTGGTATCCGATGAACTCCATAGACTACTCATTGCTGGACAGGCAGATGGCGGCACTGGTGCCGAAGGACAGGATTGCGAAAGGGCTAAGGGTGCTCGACTCGTCGGGAATAGCCGAGGGCTCGTATCCGTTTGTGACCACGATCGAGGGGAGCGAGGTCTCTCACGATCTGAGATGGGACTTGCTCAGGTACATGCTCTCCGGAGCCTCTTCGCCGTACCTGTCACTGTTGGGGTACGACGCGTTGGAGGCCCAGTATGGACAGGACGTTCTAGCTGAGGCGTTCGGGCATATCGATTCGGCCCGAAGGGACGGTCAGGTGGTGGTCGCTGAGGCGACCCAGGCCTCGAAGTCGCTACTTTCGCTGGCCCACCAGGCGCAGATGCACGTTAAGCTCGAGAGCATGGAAGGCGCTGTGATGTTGTGCGGACAGAAACCCTTCACTCCCTATTACCATCTCGAGTTCGAGTTCGAGGACGGCGTTCCTAACGCCAGACTCGTGCCGATGCTATGATCCCAGTCCGATTTCTGATATCAGATTTGATATCCGCGGAACAAAGTCTTTAAGAATCAGCGGTCATCGAACGCTTGTATGGAAGGAGCTACCCCTCAGGAAGAATCTATCTCCAGATTAATCGCGGACGAATACGCTGGCAGGATTCTCAGTGCGACCCACATGAGCCCCATGTCCGTGCAGAATATCAGCAGGGTCTGCGGAATCCCGATCGCGGTCGCATACAGGCGCGTCTCCAAGATGGAAAACGTCGGCCTCCTGAGGTGCGTCAGGCAGGAAGAGGTCTTCAGGGGTAAGAAGGTAAAGTACTACCAGTGCGCCGTCAGGGTGATCAGACTGATTTTCATGGACGGGCACTTCAAGATCGAGGTCGAATGGTTGCCGGAAGAGGAGCTCATCATGCAACCTGAAGCGATGGGAGCGAAGGCATAGGACCCGGCGGTACGACGATAGGGTCTGCTATCTTGGAAGATTTTATTATCCATCCATCCCCTTCAATTCCTCGACTAGGGGGAAGATCGATCGACCTTCTGAAGACGTCCCAGCTATTGACGGACGAGTACGCGGTCAAGATCCTGGTCGCAACAGTGAGGGTTCCCAGGTCCGCCCAGGAGATATCCCGCAGGTTCGGGATCCCGATCGCCGCATGCTACAGGAGGATCAGGGATCTGCAGAAGGTCGGACTCGTAGAATGCAAGGAGAGGAGGCTCTCCCAGGAAGGGAAGAGGGTCTCCTTCTTTCTGTCCACCGTGAAGAATGCTTACGTGTTCTTCGAGGGGGGTCGATTGAGGGTCAAGTTCGAGCTTAAAACAGGCGGTGCGGACCAGTACGGGGACCAATGGCACGACATCGAGCTCAATTCCGAAGAGGAGCGGAAGGAGGACGAAAAGGACGAAGGGGACGATTCCACTCAATGATCGCGCATTCTGGACAGCTCACAACTTGCCCCCGATGTCGAAAAGATTATAAATGAAAGTTAGTATGTCCATCCCGTCTCAATTGTGCGTGCTGACTAGTTGAGTGTGAATGAATGGCTGAACTCTTGGAGGAGCTTGAACAGAAACGACAGGTCTGCAACAACGAGGCGGAGAAGCATCGGCATCTCCGAGACGAGCTGAATGAGCAGACGAAAGAATGGGTCACAAAGCGAGACGAGCTCAATGCCAAAGTCCGGGAGCTCGTTGAAGAGGCTGCGAAGCACAGGGAAACGCGCGACTCCTTGAATGTTCGGGTAAAGGAAGATAAGGAGCAGAGGGACCTCTGGAACCAGAAGGTCAACGAACTGAACGAGAAAGTCCTGAAGCTCAAGAAGGATAACCTCCCGAGGGAGGGCCCTCCGATCGCCAAGCTGAAGAAGGAGCTCAAGGCGCTCGAGTTCAAGCAGATGACCTCCGTTCTGACGACCGAGAAGGAGAGGGGCATCATCGAGATGCTCTCTGCCCTTCAAGCTCAGATAAAGGAAAGGGAGAGGGCCCTCGAGCAGAACGTAGAGGTCCGCAACGCTATCAGGGAGCTC
Source organism: uncultured Methanomassiliicoccaceae archaeon (assembly GCA_964544915.1). Taxonomy (GTDB): domain Archaea; phylum Thermoplasmatota; class Thermoplasmata; order Methanomassiliicoccales; family JACIVX01; genus JAJRAG01. Next base: position 5,332 of record CAZJDY010000034.1, read on the forward strand.
AGGGAGGCGAAGGACAAGGCCGAGATGCACCACAAGAACGTCGGGGAGCTCGCGGAGAAGGCGCAGGCCGAGCACGACATGATGATCGAGCTCTACGAGCAGGCTGACGGGCTCAGGAAGGAAGCGGACGCGGCTCAGGAGAATTTCATCGAGACGAAGCTTAAGGCGGACGAAGAGCACAGGAAGCACATCGAAAGCATCCGCCAGGTCCACGACTACGACAAGATCATAACGGGACTGAGGCAGAAGGCGCGCCGGGCGAAGAAGAAGAAGGAAGAGTCGACAGCTATGCAAGAGGCGGAACAGATCTTTGAGCAGTTCAAGAAAGGAGAGAAGCTAAGCACCGAAGACATCATGACCCTGCAGAAGTCTGGCTACCTATGATCTCGTCCTCAGTTCTTACATGTGTTTTCCACAATTGTTCTGACCCTGGATGTGAAAACTTGAAGAACTTCGGGCCTTTTCGTCATAAAATTTATATAGCATTAAGATTATAGTTGTTCCGGGAAGTTCTGGGCTAGTTGTTAGAGTGCATCCCATCCCTTCTGACAAGGCTAGCCCTTCCCATCCCTTTTTTTGTTCTGCACAACTGGACGGTAAGGTTTAATAGACCGCGAAATGCTCTTGGCGGCAGGTGATTTGCGACGGTCCTTGAAGGGTTGGGACGATCATTACGGGACGTTCTAAAGAAAATCGCCAACGCGGGACACGTGGACGAGAAGCTCATAAAGGAGGTGACCCGGGACATTCAGAGGGCCCTCCTTCAAGCAGATGTCAATGTCAAGTTGGTCCTAGACCTCACAAAAGAGGTCGAACGGAGGTCCCTGACGGAGAAACCTCCGGCCGGGATGAGCTCCAGGGAGCACGTCATCAAGATCATCTATGAGGAGCTTGTGAAAATCCTGGGGGAGCAACGCGCCATCCCCCTCAGCCGCCAGACCATCATTATGGTGGGTCTTTACGGACAGGGCAAGACCACGACCGCCGGCAAGCTCGGGAGATACTTCCACAAGAAGGGGTTAAAGGTCGGTCTCATAGCCGCCGATGTTCATAGGCCGGCCGCTTACGACCAATTGAAGCAGATCGGCGACAAACTCGGCATCCCGGTGTACGGCATTAGGGACGCGAAGGACGCGACCAAGATCGTCTCCGAGGGGCTCAAGGAGTTCTCCGGTACAGATGTGATTATCATCGACACATCCGGGAGGCACGCTCTCGAGGACGACCTGATCGAGGAGATCAAGGACGTTGCGAAGATCGCTAGGTCGGACGAGAGGATACTCGTGCTCGACGCCTCCACAGGTCAGCAAGCGGGTCCACAGGCGAAGGCGTTCCACGATGCGGTCGGGGTGACGAGCGTCATCCTGACGAAGATGGATGGCACGGCCAAAGGCGGCGGCGCGCTGAGCGCGGTCGCCCAGACGAAAGCACCGATCGTTTTCATTGGTGCGGGGGAGCACCTCGAGGACCTGGACCCATTCGAACCGGCCAGATTCATATCCCGTCTCTTAGGGATGGGGGACGTCCAATATCTGCTCGAACAAGCTCAGGAGTCGATGACCGAGGAAGAGGCGCTCGAGACGACGAAGAAGATCATGGCGGGCAGATTCACGCTCAAGGAGATGTACGACCAGATGGAGATGCTTACGAAGATGGGGCCCCTCAAGAAGTTGGTATCGATGCTGCCCGGGATGCCAGGGCTGACCGACAAGATAGATGTGGAGGAATCTCAGCAGAGGCTTTGGAAGTACAGAGTGATTATGGACTCGATGACCGAGGGCGAGATGGAGGACCCCCGCATCATCAAGTCGACCAGGATTCTGCGAATAGCGAAGGGCTCAGGCGTCGATCCCAAGGATGTCAGGGAGCTCCTCCGCCAGTATAACGTTTCTAAGAGAGCTGTGAAAGGGTTCCTCGGCAACAGGAAGCTTAGGAGACAGCTGCTGAAGCAATTGGAGGCAAGCGGGCTGGAGGCGCAGGAGTGAGGAGGTTCATCGTCATCGGTCACAGGGCCACCACCTCCGGCAGCTTCAAACTCGACGATCTCTGCGGCAGCACGGGGCGCCTGGACGTTCTTCTCCGTTGCATCAATTCCGCGTTCTTCTTGTCTCACGACATTAGACGAGACGTGGAGATGTTCCTCGTCCTTCTCGGACCACCGTCGCCGCCGAAGACCCTGAGGCTCGTCGGAAATGAATTGAAGTACCTGAACCCCGACGAGAGAAGCACCGGTGCCCTCGTGAGGAACGCCCTGATGCAGAAGGTGACAGGCGAGGAAAGGTGTTCGCCAGGAATCTATATCTCGAACCGATCCTACCCTGAGCTGTTCTCGAACATATCCAAGGAGACCAAGGTCGTTTACCTGAAGGAGGACGGGGCCGACATAAGGGCCGTCGATTTCTCAGGGGACGTGACATTCGTCCTTGGCGACGACCAGGACCTCACCTCAGAAGAAGAGGAGGCCCTATTGGTCTATCAGCCAGACAGAGTCCGATTGGGACCGATCAGTTACCATGCCGATCACTGCCTAACCATCGTCAACAACGAACTGGACCGCCGAGTGGTCTGAAGGCAGCCAAGGTCGAGGCCTCGCGTTTGGGACCGTTGACGGGGATCAATTTGCAATAACCTTTTAACCGGGAATGCGTTATCAAGGGAAGTATGGCAGACAGGATACCTCAGCACAAACACTGCCGTCAGTGCGGCAAGGCGTTCATCGGAGACGAGCAGTACTGCTCGGCGGAATGTGGAAGCCAAGGCAAGGACATTCTGAAGAAGCGGAAACGCCAGCTGATTATCCTTTACGTTCTGACAATGTTCATCCTTTGCGTCGCCGTCATAGCGATGGGTCTATAATGAAAGTAGGGGTGGCCGGAACTTTCAACGTCCTCCACAGAGGACACAGAACTCTCTTAAACAGAGCTTTCGAACTGGGGGACTGGATTATCGTCGGCATCGCCTCCGACAGTCTCGCCTCGAACAAGAGATTCCACATCCCGCTCGAGCGCCGAACGGAGGGATTGAAGGATTATCTGTCCTCTAAGGATAAGAAGTGGGAAATCGAGATACTTCAGGACGGGATGGGAAGCGCTGCGTACGACAAGAAACTAGGGATTCTGGTGGTCTCTCAAGGCACCGTTAGGAACGCCGAGAGGATAAACGAGGTCAGGACCTCGAAGGGATTGAAGCCGCTGGTTGTCGAGGAAATCAAGCACGTCCTCGGTGAGGACTGCACCACGATCACTTCCACCCGCGTGCTCGAAGGGGAGATCGACGAGGACGGCAGGCTGCTCCGCCCGTTGCGAGTTGAAGTTGGCTCAGATAATCCCGTCAAGGTCGAGGCGGTCAGGAATATCATGGAGGAGATCTACAGGAAGGTCCAGGTCCAGTCTGTGGACGTCACAACGACCGTCGGCGAGCAACCCTGGGGCGACAAGATACTCCAAGGAGCGAAGGATAGAGCGAAGTCGGCTATCGGGAAGGCGGACTACGGCGTCGGGATAGAGGCCGGCATCCTCGAAATGGATGATGGTCTGTACGGAATCCAGTTCTGCGCGATTATTGACAAAGAGTGTGCCGTCACGTCAGGCCAGAGTTCCGGATTCAGGTATCCACCGGAAATAGAGGATAAGATCAGGGACGGCACCGCCGTCTCCAAGGCCTTTGACGATCTTCACGGCACGAAGGACGTTGGTCACCACGAAGGTGCAATCGGCTTCCTCACGAAGGGGATGCTCAACAGGCGGCAGCTTAGCGAACAGGCTGTGCTGGCGGCGATGGTTCCGAGGATGAGACCCGACATCTACTTCGAGGTCTGAGCGCGTTTCTTCCTTTCATTGATGAAGCTCATGTAGTCTTCCAGCGTGCCGCAGTTCCCCGGCCCTATGCACTCGAACTTCCTGAACTTCCTGCAATAAAATCCCTTCTCGTTGAACTCGCAGGGTTCCCGACCGGACCTGCATTTCTCCTTTATGCATCCGAATCCATGGTATGCGCCTTTGCACTTCCCGTCCTTGGTCAGATAGATGCAGTCCAACTAGGTCCTCCTCCCCACGAACTCCCTGAATTTCGCGAAGTGGGCCATGTACGATTCTGCCGTCCCGCAGTTCTCTATCCCGGAGCAGTAAAAGCGTTGGTATTTCGCACAGTACAGGCCGTGCCATTGCTCTAGGGAGCAATCGGAGTTCATTTGACAATAACGTATCGGGGAAGATTTCACCAGGCAATTGTCCTCTCCGATGCATTCCCGTCCTTGCACCTGCCTGTGCGCGCAAGAGGACTGCCTATAACTGTATCTGCACAACGCACCCATCCCTGCCAGTATTGGCGTTCTTATATGCACTTTTTCAGATTTAAATCTAACGAAGGGCTGAGAGTTTTTCCGACGCGTTAGGTTTTGGACTTGACAGCGGTCGCGGCTACCTTGGTGGACTGAAGCTCAGGGTAGAACACCTTCGTCAGGGCGAGGAACCACACAATCTCCAACGCTATGCAGATAGTCGCAGGGATCGCCGCCTCACTGCCGATGAGTGCCACCGCGAGCGCAGCTGCCATTCCTGTGTTCTTGTAAGTGGCGAAGAGGACCATAGGGATCCTTGCCTCCCTATCAACCTTGAATCTCCGCGCCAGTATCTCGACCACTCCTCCGACGAAGAACGTCCTTATGACAGCGACGAAGAGCAGGGCCGTCACGAGCGCCACGTCACCCAGGAACGCATCCCTGTTTGCGCCGGTGACAGCGAACGTGAGCACGAAGAAGGACATGTTTATGAGAATCGTTCTGGAATTGCCAGAAAGCGGTATTCTCTTCAGTCCTCTGGAGAGAATCATCGGGAGGAATATCAGTACCGCAACGTACCACAGAAGCGTGACCGGACTTATTGCTGTTCCAATAAACACCAGTGTAATGAGAGGTGTCAGCGCGAGGGCGAGGATGTACAACATCGTTGAAGACATGAGAGACAACTGCATGTCGCCCTTCAACATGTAAGTGAACGGGATGACAGCGACCGCGGAAGGGACGGCTGCCAGCAATATCCAGCCGATTCGTATCTGGCCTTCGAAGAACTGACCCAAAAGGATCGTCACTCCAGACGACACGCCGAAGCTCAGCAAAAGGGCTATAGCGGTTGGGCGGACGTGCTTCCTCGGGTCGAGACCTTTGAGGCTCAACCCGCCTAAGGACAGCGACATGACAAAAACAAGAGAGACCATCGCGAGCTCTGAATTGAGGGCTGGGAACCCTCCGATAGCAAACCCTGTGATGAATGCGAGCACCATCATCAGGACATTGTTCGCTAGTATGTCGCGTAAGGCCATCGGGGACTGGCAAAAGACATCTAGTATTTGAAGGTTTCGCAGGAATTGTGCGGTCTGGTAGGAGATTCCAGTGGCTGGACGTCGCAAACGTGGTCTGCAGAATCCGCAGAACCATGGAACATAAGAGCGCCGAGGGGGAGATTCGAACTCCCGTGGTGCGAGGCACCACCGGCTCTCAAGGCCGGCGCCGTGATCCGGGCTTAGCTACCTCGGCATTGTCCCCTTGGACGTCGTCCTCCAAGATATGCAATTGATTATTAGAACCTCTGCCCGTGGAGAGCATCAGACGATCCTGTCCAACTTCCCTGACAAGACCTTCTCTAGATCGACCTCGAACGCGACCGCGGGGTGCCCCAGCCCGAAGCCCGTTATTACCTCGGGATGCACCTCGCCGAAGTATCCAAGACTCTCCCCGCCGACGACAACGGAGGCATCCCTACCTTCGACGAACATCCCAAGTCCCGCTGGGACGAGCTCCGACGTCAGAGAGCAGTCGCGCAGGAATCCCTCCACGACCGACTTCATCTCCGTGAAGCTCGCTTTGGAATGAATCGATATAGCCGCTAGGTGCTTGCGTCTCTTCGTGTCGATGACCACGTCTCCGACCTCAAAGATGCGCTGGGGTAGGTCTCTGTGCTTGTTCTTTCTCAGGATGCTGAGAAGGCTCGGGAGAAGATGCACCCTCAGACATGTGTGGTCCTCGCTTATCGGATTCAGAACCTCCACGACATTCCGCTCTTTCATGCGCGTGCTCTCGAACTGTTCCCTCGCGCTTGAGAGGGTCAGGGTCGTCACTTCGAAGTAACCGTAGCCAACCATCATGCCGCGAACGAGGTTCGCCGCCTTCTCGATCGACCTCTCTCCCCCGATCGTCTGGACAATCGGAAGCTGAGTGCCGAACTGCTCGTATCCGTAACCCTTTGCGACATCCTCGATCAGATCAACAGGGTGCAGGAGGTCCAGCCTCGTCGCGGGGGCCAGGACGTTGATGATATCGCCACCGTCATCATCGCACCCATAACCCATCTTCCGGAGGCATCTGCATATCTCGCCCCTGTCGAGCTCAAGACCGAGCAGCGAGTTGCATTCTGCCGGGTCGAGGGACCACTTCGCAGGCTTGAGATCGGGAGTGATCATTTCTTCGTTGCCTTCGACCACGACCGTTTGAATCCTGGCACCTCTCTCCGCCAGTGCTGTCGCGACGATGTTCAATGCCCCGGATATCGCCGGGAGGTCGGTGCCTGTGACGTCAATGAACATGCTCTTCGTATCCTCGGTCACGGCCGTCAGCTGACCGTTGATTATCGGAGGGAACGAGAGAACGTCCTCGTTCCTGTCGACGATGACCGGGTATCTCTCCTTCCCTTCAAGAATGAACTTGTAGTCGATCCCTTTCTCATGCCTCTCCAGTATCTCCCGGAGGTTCATCACCTCGTCCTTCGCCAGAGGTACGAACGAGATCCCCTCGGGGTCGACCGCCTTGTAGGTGAATGGTGGCACAACCCGGTCCATGTCGTGGATTCCGACGGAGACCTTTGCCCTCCTCCTTCCCAGCGTCAGGTGTATCTTCTCCTGCAGCTCCATGAGGGAACGGATGAGCGGGTCGCTCATCTCCACGTCCATGACCACGCCGCCAACAACGTACGGTCTGACATTCTCCACGCTCGGATCCCTGTACAGAGTGATTCCCGACTCCTCGACGGGGTACCTCTTCAGACCCGGCTCGTAACCAAGGAATGCCCTGAGAGCTCTTGCGACACCTTCGACGCAATACAGGTCCGGTCTGTCCGGGAAGAACTCGATCGCGATCTCCTCCTTCTCAGAATCGTAATGATGAAGGTCCGCGCCCATCATCGGTATCCTTTCCAGAAGAATGTCGACCGGAACCTCGCGCCCCATTAGACCGATGAGGTCCTTATAGCCGAAGGTGATGACTGGCATGACGAGATGCGATGGGGGTGAGACTATTTTATCTTTTTCTCGAAGTCATGATGAGGATTATGTCCCCTACATTAGTCCCAGTCGGACCAGTCATTATGAGTCCCCCTTCCCTTTCGAAAAAGGACGCAGAGTCGTTGTTCTCGAGAAACGCTGGTCCGTCGTCCTTCCACGTTCCTCGGTCCCCGATCGCACCGCCTGCATCCGAACTTCCATCGATGCCGTCCGTCCCGAACGAGAGCATCGTGATCCCCTCATCCAGATCCTGAATGGAGCTCAGAACAAGCTCGCAGTTGCGTCCTCCCTTACCTTTTCCCTTGACTGTCACGGTCGTCTCGCCTCCGGCGATGACAATAGCGGGCGCAGGTATCGGGGTCGAGGTCTGGAGGATCCCGTTCCCGATCGTGGAGAGCGCTCTTCCCACTTCCTTCGCCTCCCCTTCGAGCGATGATGTGAGTATCATCGTGTTGTACCCCAAGCCCCTCGCCCTTTTTTCGGCCGCCAGAAGGGCGATTTGATTGCTGGCGATGATGACGTTACTGACTCGGTCAAAAATCTTGTCGCCCGACTTAGGATTCTCGTGCTTGGCGGTCTTCAGGTGATGAAGCACCGACCTCGGCACCTCTTCGAGCAGGTTATGCCTGCCCAAGACCACCAAGGCGTCATTGTAGGTCGTCGGATCCGGTGCCGTCGGCCCTGAGGAGATGCTCTCCAGAGGGTCCCGCACGACGTCCGAGATTATCAGACTGAGCACCGAGGCGGGAAAGGCGAGTCTCGCTAGGTTGCCGCCCTTCAGGCACGAAAGGTGTCTCCGTACGGCGTTCAGCTCTTCGATCGTCGCACCTCTCAGCATCAGGAGCTGGGCAGTCTCCATTTTCTCCTCCAGGGTGATGCCTTCCACCGGACAGGGCATCATCGCCGATCCCCCTCCCGAGATGAGGCATACGACCAGGTCCCTCTCGGTCGCTGCCTCGCATATCCTCCTTATCTCCAGCGCGCCCTCCATGCCTTCGGGTCCAGGATGCGGGTGTGTGCTCCCGTGTAGCTTTATCCTCCCGACCGCGCCTTCTGCGAGGAAGTTGACCATCCCTGCTGTGATCCTGTCCCCTAGGACCTCGTTGAGAGCCTCCGCCATCCTCTTTGAAGCTTTTCCGGCCCCGACGACCAGGACCTGGTCGAATTTGGATAAGTCGTATACCATTCCCCCGACCGAAAGAACATCATCTTTGAGGGATAGGGCATCCTTCACGCAACTATGAGGGTCGACGGAATCCACCGCCGCTTCCAGGACCTCGAAAAGGTGCGCTCGCGCCTCACTGTCCCCTCTTGCGAGCAGCTGTTTCCTGTTCGTTATCTTCAAGTCAATCCTTCCAGACAGAGACGTTCACGAGATTCGGAGGTCTCTCTCCCCTCAATCCGGCAACGAGGTTCTCGGCGGCCATGACAGCCATCCTGTCCCTGGATTCGTAGGTCGCGCTTCCGGTGTGGGGAGTGAGCACAACATTGTCGAGTTCCGCCAGCCCTGGGCTGAGCCTCGGCTCCTTCTCGTACACGTCGAGACCAGCGGAATCGATCCTTCCCTCTTTCAACGCTTTGATGAGCGCTTTCTCGTCTATGACCTCGCCCCTCGACGCATTCAGCAGGATAGCGGTCGGCTTCATCATCGCGAACTCCCTCTCCCCGATTAAGTGGCGCGTCTCTGGAGTGAGGGGGACGTGGAGCGAGACGTAATCCGAATTCCTCAGAAGATCGTCGACCGAAACATACATCGCACCCAATTCCTTTTCCGCCTCTGGATCCCTCTTGCGATTGTGGTAGATCGTCTTCATGCCGAAGCCCTTGGCTCTCCTAGCTACCGCGGCTCCGATTTCCCCCATTCCGATGATCCCGAGCGTCTTGCCATACACTTCCCGCCCCAGCAAGAGAGTGGGGCTCCAGCCGACGAACCTGCCGTCCCTGACGAGACTGTCTGATTTCGGTATCCTCCTCGCGCAGGCAAGCAATAGGGCCCAGGTCAGGTCAGCGGTCGCGTCGGTGAGTACGCCGGGAGTGTTCGTTACAAGTACCCCACTCTTGGTGGCTTCCTCAACATCGATGTTGTTGTATCCAACGGCGTAGTTCGAGATGACCTTCAGGGACCTTCCGCCAGCCGCGACGATCTCCTTATCGATCTTATCGCTGAGAAGGCATAGGAGACCATCCTTGCCTTTGATCCTCTTGAAAAGAACGTCTCTCGAAATCGGCGCCTCCCCTTCGAAGATATCAAGGTCGCAGGTCTCTGTCAGTATCTTGAGACCGGAATCAGGGATTCTCCTGGTGACAAGGACTTTGAACTTCGACATCGACGTTCGATATCGTGATTTTTTTATTTCAACTATCTGCCAAGACGCCCGTGAGCGTTCGCCAGCTCGCCGGAGGCTTCAGCCGCCAACGTGGAAAGCTCAGCCGCCAAAATGACCGCTCCGATGATCTCCGCGAACTTCCTCGCTCTACCAGTCCCGGAGCAATCCATGACGGAGAGCGCCTCATTCTGGCAAGGCAGTCTGGTGCCGCCGCCCACCGTGCCGATCTCGAGCGAGGGAATACGCACGGAGATATACAGGTCCCCGTCGACGACCTCACAGGTCGTCATGCCCATGCTGCCTTCCACGACCTGAGCTGCGTCCTGACCGGTCGCTATGAATATGGCAGCGAGAACGTTGGCCATGTGGGCGTTGAATCCGTAGGACAAAGCGAGGCCGCTACCGACGCTGTTCTTGCGATATCCCGCCTCCTGGACGATCTCTGGGGTGGCGTGGAGCTGCTCCTTCACCAAGGCTGCAGGGACGGTCACGTCCGCGAGGACCATCCTGCCACGACCCATCAGATAGTTCACCGCTGACGGCTTCTTGTCGACGCACATGTTACCGGAGACGGACACGAGAACGGCTCCCGTCTTCTTCTCAACGAATCGAGAGGCTACCTCAGTGGCGAGCGTTGTCATGTTCATCCCCATCGCGTCTCCAGTGTCGTAGGAGAAACGAAGGAACAGACTCCTGCCAGCAGTGAAAGGCTTGATGTCCAGTAACCTACCATGCTTCGTCGTCTTCTGCGCCTCCGCGGCGATATCGTCGATGTGGCTCTCCACCCACTTCACGACCTCCACACCGTGCCTTACGTCCCTCACTCTGAACACCGGAGCCCTGGTCATCTCCTCCTTCACGACGACTGCGCTCGCCCCTCCGGAAGCCGTGACGACCGAGCAACCCCGATTCACTGAGGCCACCAAGGCGCCTTCCGTCGTCGCCATAGGGACCAGGAATTCCCCCTTCGCATTATCGCCGTTCACCAGGATAGGCCCGACGAAACCGAGAGGAACCTGGACGGAGCCGATCATGTTCTCGATGTTCTTCTCGGCAAGGAGCGGGTCGAATGAATACAATGAAATGCAGTCCAACCTAGCGCCAGAGAATTCCTCTACTGCCCTTCTGCGGTCTTCGACGTCCTCCCTCTTTCTTCCCCTGTTCTTCAGCCCGCTGGTCATCGGATTCCGTTGCTTATCGACTTCCGGACTATTAAGAGATTATGCGAGATGGATTGGAGCCCAATGTCCAGTGACATAGTCGAGGTCGAGCAAAGGCTTTTAAATGCGTGACATATTTCCAGTCAGCTAAAAGGGCCCATAGCTTAGCCTGGTTGGAGCGCCCGGCTGATAACCGGGAGGTCAGGAGTCCAAATCTCCTTGGGCCCACTCCGACCTTTTGGCTTGACCTCGAAGATGTCTCATTCAGAACAAAAGCAAACAGTCGGTCTGGTGACTGGGCCCATCAGGCAATCCTTGTTGATCCATCAGGGATTTCGAGGTGAAGAAAGACCCCGAGTCATCCAGCACTTCCAGTTCAACAAGATTCCAGTGATTCTGCCGCTTCTGAGACTCCTGACAGTTGCGACGGGCATTGCCGACGATCATTGAACGAAAGGAATCGCAGGAGCCTGATCTCACCAAGCCGAACCTTCATATCGGTCTGCTTGATTACAGGCTTATAGGACGATGACTTCCGAGGACCGGATTGAGGACGAATTGGACATAAGGAACGACAAGTGGGTGGAAGAGAACTTCCTGGGCCTCGTACAGAAGTACCCCAGACAGTGGATAGCAGTCATGGATCAGCAGGTGATTTGTTCCGGGATTACCGAGGCTGAGATAGAATCAAAGGCTGAGGAGATCGCTGGTGAGCGGGAATTCTCCGTCTACTTCATCCCTCCGACGCCCACGAATACGGATGCGAGCTACGGTCCACGTTAGACGGAATAGATACAGAACTAGCCCCCCCTGTTCTGAAAGACACGTCGATGAGGACAAAGTACATAAGGCTCCTTAGTAAGTTATCTTTGAAATCGTCCAGGTGGAGTGAAAATGAGCAATGGTGTGAACTACTGCCCGTATTGCGGCGAGAGGGTCGACACTTGTGTGAGGTACTGCCCGAAGTGCGGGACCAGGATTCCGGCAATCGAATCTCCGATCTCCGAGACCGCTCGCCAGCAGCCCCCTCCCCAGCAGCCTGTTTACCAACAGTCGCCGCAGCAGACACCGTACTACCAGGGCCCTTACGCGGAGAAGAGGTACAAACGCGATGAGAGGCGCACGGCGGCTTTCGTGCTCTCCCTAGTCGGCGGCATATTCATTCTGCTCAACGGATTGCTGATAGCCGCCCTTGGGGCATTAGCCAGCTTCATCTTCGTGCCTGGAGGAGTCCCAGTTCTCGTTTGGGGCATCATGGGGATCGTCTTTGCATTGATAGTGATTGTGGGAGCATTTGTGCTTCACAGCAATCCGGACCAGCATGTGATGTGGGGTGCGATAATCCTGATCTTCTCTATCATCAGCATAGTCATCGGCGGTGGATTCATCATTGGGATGATACTCGGGCTGATCGGAGGCGTGCTTGCGCTCGTCTCTGAGGCGTAATCACGGCGAGCCTCGGAAAGCGGGAGAGAATCGGAATTGACTGCACCAAGTGCTGGAAGGAAATCGAGCACGGTCACCTGGCAACGAGCTTCATCTCTAGCACAATCCCTGCTTCAGGTCCGATAGTGGCCAATTGGAGCAAGAAACGGAAATCAACCAGCATAGGCGACGAGATTCTTGCTTGATCAGATTACTAGGGGACGTTCAATATCGAATGCTGTTGGTGCAAGGACTACCGTCCAATGACACTGCAATATCAAGGACCGCACCCGTCTGTCGGCTTTGCTGGCCTGCATCTGTTACCTTTCTAGATAATTATCAGAATCGAATTATTGTCCGAAAAGGGATATATAATCCATTTGTCAGTGTTAAGAATCATGGCTAAGCAATACGCAAAGTCCTTCCTGGTGAACGGTGACGTAGATGCGCTCTTCGACGCTGCGGAGAAGTTCCTTGTCGCAAAGGGCTTCACGATTACGAGCAGCCAGAAGCCGGGCGCCATCATCGCGACCAGAGGCACCAAGGTAGGATCATATATCTCCACCAAAATGGAGGACCAGTCGACCTCCCTTAAGGTCGACTTCATGCAACAGGGAGATACAATCCACGTTGCGTGCAACTACAATATATACGTCGTCGGACTGATGAGCTCCAGCGACAGGATGTTCCTTGAGAGTGAGGTCGAGCAGATGAAAATGAGCCTGCTGTCGGTCGCGCAGATCGAGACGAAGATCGAACAGCAATTGCCGGAACCAGTCGAGATGGCAAAGCCGGAGGAACTGGCGCAACCTGACGACTACACCATCGAGCTCGAGAAACTCGCGAAGCTCCGGGACAAGGGAATAATCACCGACAAGGATTTCAACGCGAAGAAGAAGCAGCTCTTGGGTCTTTAGAATCGGCTCGAAAGCGGTGGAATTCTCCGTAACCAGCTCTGCGGATTTGCCCATGTTAAGAGGGCGAATCCTCCCTATGTCATCTTATCAGGACAACCGCGCTTCGTCGGATCGGCTGTCCCCTCTTCATCCGCAAGTCCCATTCATGTTCTTGAGCGCATTAGTGCTTTATACTGTTCGTTCCGTAGAGGTTTCGTGACCGAATCACTGAAGTATGTGGTTGAGCGAAACATAGGCGACATTCAGATACGCCGGTATCCGGAATTCCTCATCGCGACGGTCGACGGCATGGCCGATGAGGCTGCGTTCCGAATCCTATTTGATTACATCGCGGGGAATAACAGATCGAAGAAGGAGCTACCGATGACCGTGCCGGTCATTTCAAGAAAGGAAGGAAAGGAGGAGATATCGATGACAACACCGGTAATCTCGAAACCTGGATCGTTCTCCTTCGCCATGCCCTCGAAGTACACGCTGGACACGATACCCGAACCTTCCGACAAGAAGGTCAGGATCCTTAAGGTCAGGTCGAGAACGGTCGCAGTGCTTGAATTTGGCGGAAGGACGAACGAAGGTCGTGTGAAGAAGCACGAAGATGAATTGGTCAGAATCCTGAATGGGAAAGGCGTGAAGATGAAGGGAGAGTCATTTCTCATGAGGTACAATGGTCCGTTCACACCTGGTTTCATGAGACGGAACGAAGTAGCGATCGAGATCGAGACACAGTGATGATACTGGAGGACTTCGAAGATCGTCCTTTAATGGAGGCCCCGCGAGTCTAATGAACAAGAAGTATCTAGGATTTCCAGCCCTTGTCGTCGCGATTCTGGTCGTTGCTTCTTTGTCGATCATGGTCGGGGACCAATCCAGCAAGAATATCACTAACAACGATGATTTCTTCAATGTCTCGATAAGCCCATTGCCTACGATAGACTCGGAAACGTGGGAGCTCAGGATAGACGGCCTCGTAGAGAATCCTGCTAATATGACATACGACGAGCTGAGATCATTGCCGAGCGTGACCGAGATTGCCGAGCTGGACTGCGTCGCCGGTCCATCCGGCGTTGCCTACTGGTCGGGTGTAAGGCTTTCCACCGTGCTTGACATCGCGAAGGAGACATCGAGCGACGTCGAGGTCGTGTTCTATTCCGTAGATGGATTCTCTACTAGCATCTCCGTATCGGACGCGCGTAGGAATGACGTCATCCTTGCATACGAAATGAACAACGTGACTTTACCAATCGACCATGGTTATCCCATAAGACTCGTCGTGCCGAACGAGTTCGGATACAAGTGGGCGAAGTGGACATAGAGGTCGTCGATTACGACTGCAAGGGATATTGGGAGAGCCGAGTGTGGGCTGACAATGCGAGCATCACTCCGATCTCTGGTTGGAGAGGCCATGCTGTCCTCCTTTCTATCGCGGCAGTGCTCGGCGCATTCTCCGCGACCTCCGGACTGAGGAACTCGAAATCGAGCAGACTTGCGAAGAGAATTCCAGACGTGTTCCCCGAGAAGTATCACAGATACATCAGTGCCGTTTACTATCTCCTTCTTTTCAGTGTTCTTGTCTTCTGGGCTACCGTAACAATGAACATTAGAGGGTCTCTATTCTACTCGGCTCACGGAAGACTTGCCTTGGCCACAGTGATATTCTTTGCCGCAGGCATCTTAACAACTATTCCTCTGCTCAGAGGGTTCGACAGGGTCAGGACGATCCACTGGTCATTGAACATGACTGCCTACGTCCTGTTTCTGATAACTATCCTGCTCGGGATATTGCGCGCTCTCTGATGAAACAGCTTAAATACCATCAGCTCAACTCACGAAGAATCGAGTGTCATTATGGAGGAAACCGACGATATCAAGTTCCGGAAGTTGAGGAGATTCAACGCGGTCATGGGTGTAATTCACCTCGCTCAAGGCATCCTCATGCTCGCGCTGAGCAGCAGTTTCTCGCTTCCGATAAAGTCCAGCTTCTTACAGTACGACCCCGTCACCCAGGCGATAGCCCCGATGACCAACACCATAGTCAACGTCCCGATAGGGCCGGCAGTAGCGATGTTCCTGTTCGTTTCCGCCATAGCTCATTTCTCGGTCTCCACCTTCGGGTACAAGTGGTATGTCAAGAAGCTTAAGAGCCACATAAATCCTGCAAGATGGTACGAGTACGCGCTCAGCTCATCGCTCATGCTCGTTGTCATAGCCATGCTGGCAGGTCTGTTCGACATCTCCGCTCTGATACTCCTCTTCGCTCTGAACGCGATGATGAACCTGTTCGGGCTGATGATGGAGCTGCACAACCAGACCACGCAGAAGACGGACTGGACCTCATTCATATACGGAAGCTTCGCTGGGGGAGTGGCATGGATAGCGGTCCTGATCTACTTCTTCGGGGCATTCGCATCGAGCTCAAGCGCGATACCGCTTTTCCTGATCGGGATCATAGGCTCGCTCCTGTTCTTCTGGAGCACCTTCCCGGTGAACATGGTCTTGCAGTACAGGAAGGTAGGGAAATGGAAGGACTACCTGTATGGCGAGAGGGCATACGTAATCTTGAGCCTCGTGGCGAAATCACTGCTGGCGTGGCAGGTTTGGGCAGGGACGCTTAGAGGAGTCTGAACAAAGGAGATGACCGGGGACAGGCAACCCTCGATCAAAGCAAATCGCTCAGGAATCCTCATCACCTGGGAGAGATCATGTGATGATTTGGAGAAGGGTCCACAGACATGCAATAGTATCTCCGAGTCGTGATCTCGATAGCACGGACCATGACGGCGGTAGTAGTATTTGCAGCGAGTGTCAGTTGCCCTTTCGACCGGTTTCCTATCTCCTTGAATACCAGAGTGCATTCAGTGGTCCTCGGTATTGTATTACTGGCAACATCCCTCGCTGTCCAGTTACATAGGAATGAACCGTTCCAGTCTCCAGAAAGACCGATCTAGCACAAAGGTGAATGGACAGATGATGGTGGTCCTCAGAGTGAAATACCGCGAGAGAGGAACTCTCTAAGGGAATCGTGGGCACAAATGCTGCTGGCTAGTGCGCAGACAGGAGATATTCGGCGGCTACGATTCTCGTGTGAATTGCCCCAAGAGAGACTAGCCATTTCCTCTGAATGTCTGAATCTGCCTGGGTCTTCTGCCAAGTCGCTGGCGGGTTGATCCAAGAAGCAGGGCTAAAGCTCGAACCGAACATGAATGGAATCCCTGCCCTCATTGGAGCGACAACCCGATGGACATCGGGGAAGGTCACCTAGACCCCATTCTTGTCCTTTTGATATTCTCCCCCGTCTCTCACGCAATTGCCCGTTCCTTTCGGCATGTTCAGACTCCTTTGTTCACCGAGACGGAGGGATTGCTCGACAGACGATACGTTCGACTTCTCGGCCTTCTGCCGTGTAATAACCATTAATACTGCTTAAGCCGATGACAATCCAGGGGGGGATCTGACGGGCATCGAGGTACGGCCTTCGTTGGCTGGCCGAGAGGAAGAACTCGAGTTCATGATGGGATTCCTCGGAGAGGCGATCTCGGGCAAGGGGACGCTTGTCCTCTTGTCGGGGGAGGCAGGAATCGGCAAAACGAGACTCGTTGAGGAGTTCAGGAGCTTGGCCGTCTCGACAGGATGCCGGTTCCTGCTTGGAGATTGCCTGCCAGGAGCACCAAGCCCTTATCTCCCATTCTACGAGGCGTTCCAGCGTTGCGTGGCGGCGAAGGTCGTGGACGTCTCCTTCTTGAATCAGATGGAGATCCCCGCGCGCATATCTCGTACAATGGCTCCGAGGACCTCGCAAGTGAATGCGAATGGACCAGGAATGGACGCTGCTGCCTCCCGGAAGGGCGACAGTATGGACGCGGACGCGAGGACCGGGAGCGAGCGGGTACTCTTCTCCACTCTTCAGGCACTTAGAGAGATATCGGTCAAGAGGCCAGTTGTCCTATGCATTGAGGATTTGCATTGGGCCGACTCTGCCAGCGTACAGCTGCTGCATTTCCTCGCCAGGAACTCCTCGGGACTGCGCGTGTTACTCATAGGAACATACAGGCCCGAGGACGTGAGGGTCGATGCGATGGGGGGCGCTCATCCTCTTCTGGAGACTTTGAGGATCATGAGGCGCGAAGAGGTCTGTCACGAGATAGGCCTGAGTGTTTTGAACATCGAAGAAATGAGAATCGCCATCGAGAGCATGTTGGGAGGTCTGATAGAACACGATCTGTTGCAGCGCATTTGGACCGAGAGCGGGGGGAATCCCTTGTTCGCAATCGAGACCGTGAGACTGCTCGTGTCGACGAAATCCATCGCGTTCCAGAGTGGCATGTGGAAGATTGTCGCAACTACCAGGATGGACATCCCTCCGACCGTCAAAGAGGTCATATCGCGAAGGATCGAGAAGCTGCCAAGGAGCCAGAGGAGGATACTGGATTGTGCTGCCGTGGTGGGCGACTGCTTCGATTCGGAAGTGCTCGAGGGTGCACTCGGTCTGAACAGGCTCGCTTTGCTCGAGGACCTGGACTACATCGAGAAGGACTACCAGATCATCCACGAGAATGATGGGAGATACCGATTCGACCACGAAAAGACGAAGAGGGTCATATACGACCAGATTTCGCCTCCCCGCAGGAGGGAGTTGCACAGGATCATAGGGGAGATGCTCGAGTCGAGATTGCCGAACGAGACGCTCTACGGAGAGTTGTCCGCCCATTTCCTGAACGCCAACATACCAGGTAAGTGTTCGAAGTACTCCCTATCAGCAGGCGAAAGCTGCATCAGACGATACGCGATGCCCGAAGCAATACCATACTTCCAGAGAGTTGTTGACATTGCCAAGGAGGCCACCACAGACAACGAGGCGTTGTTGAAGGCGCTTGAGGGATTGGGCATCGCGAACGAAGAGCTGTGCAACTACCAATCTGCATTGCTCTCATTCGACGAGTTCCTCAGGCTATCCACGAATCCTAAGGACAGGGGGAGGGTGTTGAGAAGGTCCGCAGAGTGCTGGCTCCCGACGAGGCTCGGAATGGGGGACCCATCCAAGTCGATAGATCTGCTCCAGAAGGCAGATGAGTGCGGAGACATAGACCCGCACGAGAAGTGTGAGATACTTAGTCTGAGGGCGATGATGGCGCTCTGGCAGGGACAATTCGATGTGGCCGAGAAGTACTGTACCATAGCAGAGGAGTCGCTTGAAGAGATCGACTCCTACGACGTGCTAGCCCTGCAACTGACTGACCATGTCAGCATTTATCTGTCGCAGGGACTAGTGAAGGAGGCGCTCGAGAAGGCGGAGAAAGCTATGGAAGCGCACTTGAAATCGCCGAGCAAACGCGGGGAGCTGGAAGTGAATCACTACCTCGGCGTTACGCACCTGCACAGGGGACTTTTCAAGGAAGCACTGGAATGCTTAGACAAGAGCCTGGATGTCGCCGCCAAGCTCGGGGACAGCCTGGAATCATCTTGGGGGCACATATACAAAGGACTCATCTATGACGCGATTGGGGACTTCGAGGCAGCGGAGAAGGAGGCGGAGAGGAGCAGGGAGCATGCGCTCCACACCGAGTCTGCGTACCTGCTGGCAGGAGCGGACGCATTTCTCGGTCATGCACTGATGCGATTGGATAGAATCGATGAGGCACAAGAACCATGCTTCGAGGCTACCGGGATAGCGAAATCGTTCGACTGGAGGATACGGACCCCGATAAGGGGTCTGGTCACTGTCACGATGGCCGAGCTGCATGCCTCAAGGAATGCCGACGATGAGAGTAGGAGAGAATTCCAGGAGGCAATAGAGCTGTTCCGGGGATGTACGCAGGGTGTGCTGTTCGAGGCGATCGCCCTCACATGGTTCGGGGACTTTCTCGTCAAGAGAGGTTTCCGGTCCGATGCTGGGAAGCAATACGAGAAGGCGATCGAGCTCTACGAAAAGCTTGGCAACTCGATAGAGGCGCAGAGGCTTGCCCAGGTCGTGGCAAATGCTGGTTGAACCGAAACGCATTGCCACTATGTCATACCTACTGGATTTCATTCAGCATCAAGATTATAAATGATAAAGAAGCTACTATACTCCTGCAAGGTCGGGCCAATGCTTGGCCTCTGTGGGGAATGGGCCGAAGGGGAGGAAAATGGCGAATAACAAGCTTGATGACGAGATCCAGAAACAGATACTCAAGAGCCTGAGGGAGTTTTATCCGATAAAGGTCGACGAAATCGTATTGATCACTGCCGTTCAGAAGAATGTGAAGGATGCCAGTATCGAGCTCATTACCAAGTGCATTGGATTGCTGAAAGAAAAAGGCTGGATAGAGGAGTCTGTCGTCAAGGCTCCTTTCGGAAAGACTGAGACCGTCAGACTGAAGATTACTTCCTCCGGGATTGAATACCTCCAATCCCTCGAGGAGAAAGAGATTAAGATCGAGGCTATACCGGCGGAGAAGATAGAGACCAGGCTTGTCGAAACATATGACAGAATTAAGTCAGACATGGAAGGGATGAGACAGGGGCTTGAGAACAGCCAAAGGTCGCTGGAGTCGGAAATGAGCGAGATGAGAAAGAGAATCGCCGACCATGACCAAGTGATCAGGACCTACTTCGTCAGGGTCATTGAGACATTCGGCGTGTTCGTCGGCATATTCGCAGTGGTCGTCGTCATAATTGGTGGTGTTTCCGACGTTCTTGCACTTGAAAATCCGAGTCAAGAGCTAATAGCTCTAGTCATGGTCGGCGTGCCGATAACCGTTGTGCTCGCGATACTTGCCATGTTGTGGGGGATTAAGAGACTCATATTGACCGCTCCCAGGTGATTCCGTAGTAGGTGACACACTGGCTATCGATGGTAGGAAGCTGAAGTGATTACTTTCTTCATAAGTGAGAGAGTAGGTTTTATATTTCGTTCGACATAAGGCTGGACGAGGGGACAGCCGTCACAATTGGACTCGTTTCGTTCGGCACAAGGGCAGACCGAGGTTGGGGTGTAAGGGTCCGTTCTCTACTTCTGATGATATCCTCGTTCTCATCTGTTCGGGTCTTTCACACGGAACTGGGGGACCAGTCAGGGGAATCGGAAATGAGTGGAAACTCAATCCTCTCGGGCTCACAGAATGTCGAGGCGACCTACATCCCTTCACCCGAGAAAACCCGCACGAGGATATCGAGACTCACACACTACTACAGGGACGATGTTCCTCAAATCACCCGAGAATCGATATCCCGCTACAGAGACGAGATCTCAGGTCTTCAGGTGGAGAGTCTCGATCTGTTGTTCTTGGCGAAGGCGTTCGATGACAAGAAGACTCCCATCGTTCTCGACGAACACAACGTCTACTGGAATATGCTGAAATACGGAATCTTCGACTCGCCTTTCTTCCGCGGCTCGATCGGGAGAACGAGAGTCGTGAGAGGCACTATGGGTCCCTGGTTGTTAAGCAGGGCGATGCGATTCGAGAAGAAGGCGATTGAGAAAGCTGCGAACATACTCGTGACCTCAGACGTCGATGGTGAGATCATAGCAAAGGAAATCCCTTCTGCGAAACACAAGTTGACGGTCATTCCAAATTGCGTCGACTTGCGGTCCTATCCTATCACTCAAGGGAAACCTCCGGGAGAAGCTGGCAATAGAAAGGTAGTCTTCGTTGGAAGGCTGGACTACGAGGCAAATGCTGATGCCGTCCGACTGATATGCGACAGCATCGCTCCAGCGTTCGGAAACTCGGTGAGATTCCAGATAGTAGGCGGCCCTGTCCCATCGTTAAGCAAGTATCCCGGAAATGTGGAGTTCTTGGGAATAGTCCCAGACATCAGACCAATCTTGCAGGATGCTGACGTTTGCATCGCACCCCTCAGGTTCGGCAGTGGGACGAGGATAAAAATAATCGAATACCTAGCCATGGGAAAGCCCGTTGTCACGACCCCTATAGGTTGCGAGGGCCTCGCGGTGGAGAACGAACGCAACATTCTAATCGCAGAGGATTCGGCAGAGCAGGCTGGACAGATCCGGCAAGTCCTCGATGACTGGCGGCTCGCCACGAGTCTCGGTAGAGAAGGAAGGAAGCTCGTTGAGGAGAAATACGACTGGCGCGTCTACGTTCCCCGTCTCAAATCGGTGTACGAGTCGATCGCCGCAATCTGACCTCCTCATTGACTGGGTCTCGATATCGCTTCAATCGATTTCCCAATGTGCCCCGCAAGAGCAACAATATTATATCCAATGGCTTGGCTAAATGCCTCTCATGAAGGCCTTCACGATGAAGGAGCTCGGGGAGTACAATGGGAAGAACGGAAAGCCGGCATACGTCGCCGTCAACGGCAAGGTCTACGATGTGACCGAGAGCGAACAATGGGAGGACGGCGAGCATCAGTACATGCACACCGCTGGCCAGGATCAATCGAATGCAATCGGCGATGCACCTCATGACCCGGACGTCCTTGAGAGATATCCCGTCGTCGGAACGTTGGCCAAAGAGTGAGACAGGAAGAACGCTCGACTGACGCAGTCGCTCTGGGCGGATCAGCGAACCCCTGGACCTCTTGCCCATTCACAGCGCTCGGATATCCAATCACTTCTTCTTGGAAGCGTGGTGGATGGCTACCTTCAGGATGTTCAGCATGCAGGGTTCAGCGTAGGATCCCTTCCTATTCCTGAGCTCCTCGTACATCGCCGTTGCATCTCTGCCCTTGAGGTCCTGGACCGATCTGATGCCCAGGGACCATAGCGCCTCGGCCGCGTTCTCGTTCACACTGGGGATCTTCCTCAGCTCCTCCATTGCAGCCTCTTTGTCAGGATTCGCCAGGTACATCACCTCTTTCGCACAAGGAATCCTCTAGAAAGGAATATGGAAGATGAGAAGGGAGACTATTCAGTCTCTTTCCCTTCATCAACGAGCTTCGAGAGTCTGTCCTTCTTCGCCAACTCGGTGATCATCTCAAGCTCATCCTTCTCTTTTGCCATCGATTCTTCCAGGAATCTCAGGTCCCTTCTTAGCTCCTCTGGGGTAGGTATTGGTCCGAGGACGACGTCGGCCGGCCCGACCGCCTTCTCGACGTCCTCCATCTTTGTGATTTCTCTCGCCGGCGTCTGCCGCCCAACTCCGAGGTACTCCGAGATGCCCTCGACGACCTTCGTCAGCTCGAACGGGAATATGAATTTCGTTGCTGGACCAGCGCCAAGAGCCTTCATCGTGTCCAAGGACAGGACGGTCAACGCCTTCGAGTCCAGGGGCGCTGCACCGACCGACAGTATACGGAGCTTCTGCGCGTCACCTTGACTACGCAGGATAATCGCCAGCCGCTCACCTTCCGCCTCGAGGACCTTCGCCTGCCTCAGACCCTCCGCCTGGAGGATCCTCGACCTCTTCTCTCCCTCGGCGTTCAGTATCGCGGCTTTCTTCTGACCGTCCGCCTTCAGTATCGCGGCTCTTCTAAGCCTCTCGGCGGATGTCTGCTCCTCCATCGCCTCCTTGACCCTAGAGGCCGGGTCTACTTCCCTGATCTCTACCGCTTCGACCTTCACTCCCCACTTGTCCGTCGCCTCATCTAGCACGTCCCTCAAATGCAGGTTGATCTTCTCCCTGTTCGATAGTATCTCGTCCAGCTCCATGTCGCCGATAATCGACCTGAGCGTCGTCTGGGCCAGATAGATGGTCGCGGTCCGGTAGTTCGTGACCTGGAAGAAGGCCTTCACCGGGTCGATGACTTTAGTGTAGATGATTGCGTCGACGTTCGTCGGCGAGTTGTCCTTTGTTATCACTTCCTGCCTCGGAACGTCCAGGACCTGGGTACGCAGGTCGATCTTGACGACCTCGTTGATCAGCGGCGTCACGTAGTTGAAACCCTGGTTTAGGATCCTGACGTAGCGACCGAGCCTCATGTATATTCCCTGCTCGTAGGGCCTCACGATCTTGATCCCGGTCACGAGTATGCCGATTGCAGCGACGATCGCTAGCAACAGCAGAGATATGATGACTATGCTCACGATGTCCACTTCAACTCCCCCTTTCAATCCTCATTCTTCGCGAATCGCTCCTGCTTCGCGTTCAATTCGCCTGCGTCCCCGTCTCCGGTATCTCCTCCACGAAGACATGGACGCCTTCGCTGCTCTTGACCACGACCATCTTACCAACTGGAATCGTATTCGTCGAGGTCGCGCTCCAGGTGTCGTGGTCGATTCGGACCTTCCCCTTAAGGTCGTTCGGCACTACCTTGCTGGTCACCACTCCCTTCATTCCGACAAGGGAGGTCGCCACCGTGGTCTCCGGAGCGACCGGCGGTGCCAGTCTCTGGTACAGCTTGATCGTGATGATCGTGGTCGGAACCAATACTATCACAGCAGCCAACGGTGCCCACCAGCTGAGCAGCCAGTCGGGGGACAAGAGTCCAATCGCCCCGAGCACGAGCAGCACGGTGGCCGGCACCAGGATAAACGAACCCGGAGACGCAGCCTCAGCTAGCAGCATGATGACGCCGATGATGACGAACGCCAGTGCCAGTATCGCGCCTATTGTCATATCCACTCCTCACATGTCTCTCTAAATATTTGGTTTTATTCGCCTCACTGCCTAACAGCCTTCAGTTCCGTCTCGATCCGAAATGAGCGTGTCGAAATCACTCATACGCCGGAACAAGCCCGGAGGCGGTGCGGACGAATGGCAGGCAGACGACCTTCGCGTCCTTGATCGTCAATGAGTAGTCGAGATTCTGCAGAACCCCTGGCTCTTCCGCCTCCATCGTGACGACCACGAAATCCGCCATCTCGATCGCCTCCTCCTTCGTGATTGCTGCGGGCAGGCGCTCCACTCCTCCGAAGTCGAGCCTCGTGGCGTACCGGGGTGTGGCTACTGTCATGTCGACGGCTAGCCTCTTGAACGAGCCTATGTCAAGCTCCGCAGCTGGCACATACACGAACAAGTCACCGCCCTCACTGTTGCCCTTGATCCACTGGCTCAGACGGAAGACCTTTCCGCCTTCCACCTTTTTCAAACGGATGACGAACGACGCGTACACTCTCCAGAACGGCATGTAGACCTTCTCGCCCTGCGCGCCCCGGCCGAACTCGGCAATCTCGTAATCGAGTCGCTCAATCCCCCCATCTCGGACGTGCATCGTCCCGCACTTGTCGCAGAGGAAAAGGCGATCGACCCTCTTCATCTGGATCGGATTGCCGCATCCGGGACACTTCACTTGAATGACCTTCATCTGTATGCCCCCTGGATCTGCTTGGAGATTTCCTTGACCTCTTTCATCACGTCCGCGACCGAGCCACTCTTCTCCTTGAAGTCGCCCTCGATAATCTCGGAGCCATGTCTAAAGAATCTATACGTGAGATAAAGAACGATCAGGCCGCCGATTATGCCACCAGCGGCAATCCTGGCATCTGCCTCGGACAACAGTAGTCCAGCCGCAGCTATCAGACCGCCTAGGGAAGTGCCGCCGGTGACGGCGAGGCTCTGGAACAGCGGATCGCCGGGAGCCCTTCCCGAAAGAACATTCCCGGTCACACCGTCCACAGTGTCCATGTACATCCTGTCCCTGTAGGAGTACCTGACCACCCAGACGGGATAGTAAACGACCGACACCCTCTTCGGGAACATGTGCAGTCTCTCGAATGTCACATGAGAGACGTTAGAACTCGCCCTTGCCCTGCCTGCCGCGTCGTCCCTCGCCTTCGCGATAGCGTCGTCCTTGCTCGTGGTCGATTCGAAGGTCGGGATCATGTCGAAATCCTCGAAGCTCGTTTCCCCCGCCAGGCTCTTCACGCTCTTGATGCCGAGGTCACCGGGGTCGCAGGCTATCTCCGAGAAACCATAATCCTGGAGGACCATCGACTCCCTCGGGACGCGCTCGGTATGGGTATGGCCCTTGCCGTCGGAGTAGGTCCTCTCCTCATACCCGAGTATCCATCCAGCCGTCCGCGTCGTAACGCTCCAGAATGGAAGGTATATCGGATAGCACTCCAAAATCTTGCCCGTCCTCTTCAGGTCCCGGGCCTTCAAACCATGGGTCCACCAGGTTTGGGAGGCCGATATGACGGAATCCCTCGTCATCTTGTTCTTGAACGCAATGGTATAGACGCCGCTGTCTCCCTCCACGAACAGGGTGGAGTTGCAGTACTTGCAGATAACGACGTTCTCCCCTTCGCGGAGGTCTATCGCGCCACCGCAAGCCGGACAATTCATGCCGACCGATATGTCCATGCTCACATCCTCCTCGCGACGAAGAGCGCACTGGCGAAGACACCCACTACCGTGATGACCATCGCTATCAGGGCGATCGGCAGACTGACGGTCGCCAACAATCCCTCGCCTATGAAAGCGACAAATCCGACCAGGGCCACGACCACGTAAGCGCCGGACCCCCGGGCGGGGAACTCGGATGAGAACACTTCACCGGATGACGCGTCGATGACGACCTCGTACCTTTTCCCGTTGAAGACGTAGTACACCTCCCATATCGGGAAATAGACGAGCGCTTGCTCCTTCGGCTTTCCCGGTAGAGAGCTGAGATACGGCAGCATCTCGATGTCTGGCTTGACAAGTTCCGCCCCGCTGAGATCATACTTGTCATCGAATGTCCTCAGGTCCCCTGCGGGGACCTTGAGGCTGTGCAACCCGGGCAAGGTCGTCGATCCCGCGGGCTCGACGTGGACCTCCTCCTTCCCGTTCACGTCTCTTCTGAACATGTAGACTGGGAAGTACTTTCGTTTCATTACGCCGATCTGGGCGAGCTTGTCCAGGTCCTTCGCCTTGGTCGAGCCGGCGGCCCACCGTTTGAACATCCCGACCGCGTCGTTCTCCTTCAGACTAAATGGTATGATGTAGTAGAACCCGGCCCCGGATCTGTCGATGTATATCTCGGTCCCGCAGTGCGAACACTTCGTGAACTTCGTGCCCGCGTCGAACTCGACCCTAGCACCGCACTTCGGACAGTTTATCGTCACCATCTAGCTTCCGCTCCTCGCCCCACCAATTGCAGCGCCCCAGGCTCAGACCTGTCTTCCGCACTCGGGACAGAACTTCGTCGACGCGGACACGTCGGCCCCACAGTTCGGGCATTTCTTGCTGCCCGTCAGCTGAGCTCCGCAGGAGGGACAGAACTTCGCACCCTCCTGGACAGGTTCGCCGCACTTCGGGCAGGGCTTGGTGGCAACGACCAGCTTCGCCCCGCATTCCGAGCAGAACTTGCCCGTGGCGGGATTCGGCGTCCCGCACTTCGGGCATGCGACCATCGCGACTGCTCCAGCGGCTGCGGCAGGAGCTCCTCCCGGCGGAACCTGGCCTTGTCTCATGGAGTCGAGCATGGTCCACCCCATGCCAATCCCAGCGCCGACGCCGACGCCAGCGCCCGCGGCGCCGCCCGACGGATTCTGGGCCGCTTCTCTCATCGCCTGTCCCGCCTGGTATTGCACGTAATTCGCGCCCAGGACCTGCATCGAGGCCCTGGTGTCCACCGCCTTCTGGACTTCCTCTGGCAGCGAGATGTACAAACCAGATATCTTATCGATGGCGACCCCATACAGGTCAAAGTGATCGCTGGTCTTCGCGAGGACGACCTGCTCGATGTTCGTCAGGTTGGCAGCGATGTCGGCGACCCCCATGCCGTCCTTCTTCATGTCGCCGATCGAGTCATAGATGAGGATGACCATCTGTTCCTTAATCCTCTCCTCGACCTCCGCGCTCGTGGCGTAGTTCAGAGTACCGATGAACTGGTTGACGAAGTTCGCCGGGGACGATACCTTGTACCTGAACTCTCCGAACACCCTCAGGTTGACCATACCAAACTCCTTGTCCCTGAACTGGTATGGTTGCTTGCTCCCGAATTTCCCGTCGACGGCGCGTTTCTGGAGATAGATTATCTCCGCCTGCTGCTGCACACCTGACAGGAACTTGACGAGGCTGCCGACGATTGGCGCGTTGATCGATGTCAACGCGTATCTGTCAGGCCGGTCAATGTATGCCAGGACCTTACCGTCCCTGTAGAAGGCGGCTATCTCGTCCTCCCTGACGACCACGTTATCGTTGAACTTGATGTTCCTCGCGACGCGGAACATGATGTTCCCGCGCTTGTCCACGTCCTCCCACTTGAAAGTCTCAGCACCGATTATGCTCATTCATCACACCTCCGTTCCCTCTATGACGCGCATCCTCCGGTTGAATTGATCCTCAAAATCGGTGATCCTGCCCTTGATGTCCGTTAGCCCCTTGTCTCCAGCGCTCTCGTCTCCGGCCGCGATCGCTTCTTTGAGCGACTCGATGTCCAAAGCTATGGCGGTGATGTGATCGATCATGCTAGCATCGTATTCGTACAGCCTGTTCATCTCGTTTTCATGGATGTTGATGTCTGCGACGAGACCAGAGTACCCTGTCTCAGCGTGGGCGACGGCACCCTCGACCTTCTTGAACTGACTGATGAGGCCGCCCGTCATCTCCAGTTCCTTCGAACCGTAGTCCTGTGCAAGGAGCTTCCTGCAATCCTCGAGCCCCCTCCGCTGCCGCCCCAGGCTCTGGGCCAACTGCGCACGGAGCATCCTGTCCGCATCCCTGAGGTCCTCCCTTCTCCTGTATCCTCTAAAGCCAGGAACGAAGTTCTGGATCTTCTTAAGGATGCCTCTTTCTTCCTCAACTCTCTTCCTAATGTCTGGCATGTAGTGAATCTCCTCACTTTTGCGATGATAACGTGCGTCTAGGTTTAAATATATCGTTAGAGAGCCAGCCTGCATATTGTAGACACGGAGAAAGCGCGCTTCCGTGCAGTATCCCCGCTTTCAAATCGGCCAGTTCAGTCTTCGAAAGCCTGCGGGTCCTCGTACAGATTCAAGAAGAAACCGAAGGAGTCCCGCAGATAGCAGCGGCCGCCTTTCCCCTCCCACACAACGACCTGACATCCCTTCGCAAGCAGCTCTTCCTTGGCGGCATCTAGATCGGGTACCAGGAACTCAAGAATCGGACCCATTCGTGCGCCCTCATCGATAAGAAGACGATTGTTCCCCAGCCCTCAGCTCCGCGCTGCTTTCCCCCTCCTCGACCGAGTCAAGACCGAGCACGTCCTTGTAGAAGTTGACTGCTGACTCGAACCGGGGAGTTTGCAGACAGATGCAACGACTGAATTTGAACGGCATGTTCGATGTCCAGCAGAGTGTAGGCGGCGAGTCTTTAAATATCTTGTTCCATTTCAAAATACCATGAGTCGTGTCGGCGCCTTGGGCCAGTGGACCTACTACGCTTTCTGGTTCTTCAAGACGAAGGTCGGAGCCAGGGACTCGCTGGTCAACACGATGATCATAAACTTCGAATGCAACCTGAGATGCAAGCACTGTAGCATCGCGGCCCATGCGGATGACCTCCCCGGCCCCCATTCCATGTCGTTCGATCTCGCCGTCAAGGAGATGAAGGGGTATTACGACCGGGGCGCGCGGATTCTCTTCTTCGAAGGCGGGGAGCCGACACTCTGGAACGAGAATGGCAAGACCCTGAAGGACCTGATTAAGAAGGGCAAGGAGATCGGGTACTTCGTCATCGGGTATACGACGAACGGAACGACGGACATCGTCGAGGATAGCGACGTAGTATCGATTAGCTTGGATGGTCCAGAAGGAATTCACGACGAGATCAGAGGAAAAGGCTCATTCAAGAAACTGACGGAGAATCTGGATAAGACCAATCATCCGAACGTCTTCGCGAACATGGTCGTCACTAAGATGAACAAGGACAATGTCAGAGAGACCGTGGAGGTGGTGGTGAAGAACAAGAAGATCAAGGGGATAATGCTGAACTTCCTGACGCCTCCGCCGTACGAGATCGCGCTGGAAATCGAAGAGAAGAAGCGAATCGTCGACCTCGCGATGAAGCTGAAAGAAGAAGGCTTCCCGATCCTCAACACAGACAAGGCTCTCAAGGATTTGCTGGAAGAGGACTGGGAGGAGAAATGCCCGGACTGGGCCTCTGCATTCGTCTTGCCCGACGGCTCAAAATACCTGGGATGCCCGCTCCGCCACACGGAATCCTGCAAGGAATGCGGATTCAACGCTGTGAGGGAGTATCGGTTGATAATCAAGGGGAACATCGAGACGATCATGCAGATGTCAGGACGGTTCGCACTATCAACGAAACGATGATTAGAAGCTGGAGAACGAAGACGAACCTGAACACTTCCGGCGCCGGCCTGACGAATCTGAACCTATCTTTCTTGTCGTTCAGGTAAGTGGCGGTTCTGACTGCGAACGGGAGGCTGAGGAGTATCAGCAGGTACGTGAAGTCGTAAAGCAGAAGCAAAAGAGAGAACGTGTATACCATGACGAGCATTCCTGTGACTATCCTCACCGCGTTCTCGAGGCCGAACCTGACGCAAACGTCCTTCTCCCCGGCCTTCAAGTGCGCCTCATACCCTGACATCTCGTCGACAATCCTCATCAGGGCGACTGAAAGACCGACGATGGTGGCGATGAAGATCATCTGTACGTTGAGCTCCTGGACGATGACGAAGAACGAAAAGAACGACATCATGAAGAAGGAAACGAAGACATCGATCTCTCCGAACCCCCTGGCACCCAGATTGATGGGCGGGGCGGTGTAGAAGAAACTGACGAAGAATGCGATGAGACCGAGCACGACGACAATCCAACCCGCGTATGATACGATCGGTATCGAGAGAAGCAAGGCAATCGTGGCTAGGACAGCCATGACCATCTTCCCCTGCTTCTTCGTGATGTAGCCGAGGTCGAACGCGTTACCGGGCCAGTAGATCTTGCTGCCGAGTATCTCCCTCGCACCCCTCTCCCACTCCCTATCATCCGAGGTGAACCTTGTCTGATCCGCGTCGCTGACATAGTCAAAATAGTCGTTTGAGAAGTTGACGAACAAGGCGAGCACGAAGACGTCCAGAGCAATCAGGAACGCCATGAAGTACTCGGAATTCAATGTAAGGGCGAACGCGAGGCCTGTCAGGGAGGCCATCACGAACGTCAAGGTGTAGGTTATCCTGAAGACATTCTTCAGCCTCTCTAAGATGCTAATGTCCTCGGGCATGACATGTCGCTCCGTGATAAGGGGGATGATGTTGAACATACCCTTAGACTCAATCATTACATAACGGTAACTGAAGAGTTCTCTTCTATCTGCACGAACGCAAGTCTCCAATCTACAAGACCACTTGGGGTGCCAGGGCTCAGATTGGCAAAGCAGAGAAGAATGACAAGAAGAAAAGAGTTTTGGGGTCAAGGTTGGCCGATGACCCGGCTTACTTTGATTTGGCTTCCCCGGCCTTCAACTTCGCTAGGGATCTTGCGATAATCAATCCTGCAACAACAGCGATGACTGTCACCAATATTGCATAGACGAAGAGACCCATGAGAGCGTCGCCAGCACTGAAATACTGAGCTATCAGTTCCCTTATTGCCTCGTTCCAAGCAAGTGCGGCGATTAGGCCAAAGGCAGCCGTCATCAAAGCAGCAATGGTTTCTATTATTTGCAGTTTCA
This sequence comes from uncultured Methanomassiliicoccaceae archaeon, assembly GCA_964544915.1. Lineage (GTDB taxonomy): Archaea > Thermoplasmatota > Thermoplasmata > Methanomassiliicoccales > JACIVX01 > JAJRAG01. The sequence goes on from CAZJDY010000034.1 coordinate 35,895, forward strand.
TGTTCGACATTGCATTCCCCCTGATGCGTCTGTTGCTTTGTTCGGGCGGGGGATGATAGCAAAGGGTTCATAAACTTTTCCCAGAATGGATGTATTGTCCATCCAGCCTTGAGGACAAAGCCCAGCTGCGAATCCCGATTCCCAGAATTGTTCTAGCATCCCTTTCTGAATATCAGTATGTATTCATGATCATTCTTCGGGTAATATGCTGCAGGGTAGCCGAAAACAAGTCTCCCCCCAGTGCTGTAGTTCAGGATGTAGATGTTGACGTTTAT
>CAZJDY010000035.1:0-9976 GCA_964544915.1 uncultured Methanomassiliicoccaceae archaeon
CGCCGATCAATCAGGAGGGGTCGGAACCTGGTGAGGACGAAAAGGTGGAGTCAGAGGCTCCGGCGTTCATCCCGTTCGAGGGAGCGCCCTAGCGATATCGATTCATTCCCTGAACAGGTCGTGGTTTCCCTTGACCCACTCGTACAGCTCCCTGACGCCCCTTTCGACGCCGACCTTAGGGGCCCAGTTCAGTTCCTTAGACGCCCTGCTGATGTCCGAGATGTAGACCTTCTGGTCCCCCGCCCTCCAGTTCCCGTGTCTGACGTCGAACTTCCTCATGCTCCAAGATTCGATTAGCTCAATGAGCTCCAGGATCGAGATCGTGTTCTTCGCTCCCCCTCCCATGTTGTACACGCCGCGTTTGATATTGCTGTTGATGAACGCCTCGTACGCCCTCACGAGATCTTTGACGAACAATATGTCCCGAACCTGCTTCCCGTCCCCGTAGATCGTGACCGGTCTGCCTGTCAGGTTCGCGATGACGAACCACGCGACCCAGCCCTGGTCCTCGACCCCGAACTGCCTTGGACCGTAGATGCAGCTCATCCTGAAGACGGCGGTCCTCAGACCGTAGGTGTGCGCGTAGTCCTGGACGTAGAGATCTGCTCCCAACTTCGAGCAGCCGTAGGGCGTATGCTTGGACTGGTCTATCGAGAACGATTCCGGGATGCCCTTGAACTTCGGGTCCGCGTAAGCGTATCGCTTCTTCTTCCCGACGATATCGACCGCGTTGACGCTCTCCCCGTACACCTTGTTCGTAGAGCAGAAGACGATGCAGGGATTCGATTTCGAATTCCTTGCGGCCTCGAGGACGTTGAACGTGCCGAGGAGATTCGTGTTGAAGTCAATCCTCGGGTCGGTGAGGGATGTGGTGACGGCGGTCTGGGCGGCGGTGTGGACGATAGCGTCCGTATCGTCCATGACGCTCTTCAGCTTCGAATAGTCGAGCGTGCTGCCCCGTACGGTCTTGACATGCCGGAGGGTCTTGAGGAACTCCCAGTTGGACTGTGCGTTCTTCCCTTCCTTCTTCTGGAGCAGCGAGGCCCTGCTGAGGTTGTCGAACGCGACGACCGCGTTCCCGAGCGAGGCGAAGTGCTCGCAGACGTGCGAGCCGATGAATCCAGAGCCGCCGGTGACTACGATCTTCATTTTGATTTCTCCCCACCTCAGTAGCTCCTCCAGGAGTATTTAGCAGTTGTCGGTGATATTTCCAGAGCGTCACTTTGTTCGGAGGGGGTCGAAGGGTGCCTCAGACACCTATTAATCCCGGCGACTTCAATATGGAGCAGAACTGACAGTGTTGCGAAGTGCGAAGCCTCGGCTGTCTGCGATGTGGGAGGTGTCGACATCTGGGAAGCTCCAAATATCGGTGTCTTTCTCTGCAGGTGTGAGGGATGCATCAGCAACTCCGTGGATTTAGACGACGTGAGACGTCAGGTCGCGGACCTAGATGATGTGAAGCTTGTCCAGCTCGACGACCGTCTTTGCTCGAAGGAAGGCCTTCGGAAGATGAGGAGGACCGTAGAATCGAAGAAGCTCCAAAAGGTCGTGATCGGTGCCTGCTCCCCCCGCTTGTACTCTGAGGAGTTCCAGTCGGCGCTCGAGCACGTGGGTCTGAACAGACACCTCGTCGAGATGGCCAACCTCAGGGAACAGTGCGCGTGGATACATTCGAGGGACAAAGGGGCGGCGACCGCGAAGGCGGCGGATATGGTCGCCATGGCGGTGGCAAATGCGAGGGTGACGGACCCGAAAGAAGTGGGATGCGAGGCCGTGGTCAACACGAGCATCTGCGACGGCTGCGGCATATGCATGTCTGTCTGCAGGACTCAGGCTATCGAGGTAGTCGAGGACCCGCTGAGGAAAGGCAAGCTGATCGCGGTGGTCGATTCAAAGACCTGCGACGCATGCGGAGCGTGCGTCTCCTCGTGTCCGAGCGGCGCCATGGACCAAGGATGCTTCTCGAACGAGCAGATCCTGGCACAGATAGACGTCGTCACTGGCGAGAAGGAGCCTGAGAGGGTCTGCAACCCGAACGTTCTGGTGTTGACATGCCACTGGTGCTCGTACGCCGCCGCCGACGCTGCCGGGACGAAGAGGCTGGAGATAGACCCGAATTTCCGCGTCGTGAGGACGATGTGCTCCGCGAGGGTGGACCCCGAGTGGATCCTGAAAGCGTTCTCGAGGGGCATCGACGGCGTGCTCGTCCTTGCTGGAAGACCGGGGGAGTGCCACTACGAGCTCGGGAACCTTCGGACGAGGAAGAGGATCGCCCTGTTGAAGCGGATGATCTCACAGCTGGGGTTCAGGGAAGAGAGGCTCATGCTCGGATACGTCGACTCGGACGAGCCGGAGGAGTTCCAGAAGAATGTGAACTCGTTTGTGGATGTCGTGCTCGAGCTCGGTCCGAACCCCCTACGGACGAACCAGCCTCTCAGCAAAGAGGTCTCATCGGAGTGAGAGGCGAGTCGAGGCAAATCTGATATTCGGTGAGCGACATTTCCTTTCCAGACTTGGGATCGTGTCGAGGCGGTTATCAATGAAGACGCTCGCTGTGGACATCGGTGTTGGTACGACCGACATCATGCTGATCGATTCTCAGAGGAACTCGGAGAACTGCACGAAGATGGTCATACCGTCTCCGATAAGACGGTACGCCGCTGCGGTCAGGAAGGCGACCGAGGCGGGGAGGGAACTGTTCGTCCAAGGGGACACGATCGGAGGAGGGGAGTTCAGCAGCGCACTGAAGGCCCATGTGGCAGCGGGGCTCAAGGTCACGATGACGGAGGAGGCGGCATACTCGGTCAGGAACGACCTCGACGAGGTGAGGGAAAGGGGGATCGTCGTCACGAAAGAGAGATCGCCTCCTTTGGGATTCGATGGAGATGTGCTCTGGCTGCAGGAGGTCCATCTGAGGGGTGTCGTCCGGTTCCTCCGGGAGTCCGGGGAGTCAGGCGGGATCGACTGCGTCGCGGTCGCGGTCCAGGACCACGGAGTCAGTCCGAAGGGCGTGAGCAACAGGGTGACGAGGATCGAGCGATTCAGACAGATAATCTCCAAAGACCGCAGACTGGAGTCGCTCTGCTTCGAGGCTGGAACGGTCCCGGAGGATTTCATAAGGTTGAGGTCGGCGGCGGAAAGGGCGAAGAAGGAGATGCCGGACGCGATGGTGTATGTCATGGACACGTCCCCGGCGGCCGCCCTCGGATGTCTGGAGGATTGGGAAGTGGATGAGAGCGGATGCGTTCTGACCGTGAACGTAGGCAACGGCCATACCCTTGCAGCACTGCTCCAGGCAGGGGAGGTCCTCGGAGCCATGGAAGCCCACACCCGGGCATTCGATCCGAAGAAGCTCGGGAGGTTCCTGAAGGGATTCCTGAGTTCGACTCTATCGAACGAGGATGTGTTCGAGGACGGCGGGCACGGGCTGTTCCGATTGGAGGAGAAGCTGCCGAAGCCAGATCAGATCATGGTCACTGGGCCGAACAGGTCGCTGATGGACGGCTCTGGGCTCAAATTCAGGTATGCCACGCCTGCGGGGGACGTGATGATGACTGGCCCGATCGGACTGAACAGGGCAGTGAAGCATCTGGTCTAGTCAGGAATTACGGGCGATATCATTTCTTGTCCTGCGCCATGAAGCGGGTCTTGTACCTCTCGACCGCTTCCCCGACCGTCCCCTCGAATCCCGATATGACCTCGATGCCCGCCGACTGGAGGATGTGCATGCCGTGATGTCCGACGAAGCCGGTGAGCACGACGTCCACGCCCATGTCCACGACGGCCTGCGCCGTCTGATGTCCCGTGCCCGTCGGGGAATGAGAAGCCTCGTTCAGTATCGCCTCGTACTTCATCGTGTCCGGGTCGATGATGATGAAGTACTCGCACATGCCGAACTCTTCGTCGACCTCAGAATCGAGAGTGTCGCCGACCGATGAGACGCAGATCTTCATGATGACCGCCTTTTGGCCCGAGATAGCTATCGGATGGTTTTTTTCTTTTCCTGTCAGGGTTTCAATGAAAGTCATTCGACCAGTCAGCTAGTCCGGAAGTCTATCTTGTTGATCGACTGGTACCCTTACTAGTAGACCTCTTCCGCTTGTCCATTGCCGCGATGACAGCCTTTCCCCTCTTGATGCTCCGCACTTTGTCGCGATAGGTCGTGTGGTATCCTTCCAGGATTCTGTGCTTGCAGTCATCCCAGATCTTGCGGTATTGATAGAAGTAGTACGAGATTTCCGGCCCGTCCCCGAAGAGGACGCGATAATCGTCCATGATGGATGCCTTCACTTTCAAAGGAAGGAGCTCGAATATCCTCATGTCGTAGATCGGGGGGGCCTTACCGATAAATCCCGTGAGAAGGCGCTTATTGCTTGCCGCAGACTCAGTGCGAGATATGACCGCGATATCTATGTCCGAACCTGGTCTGGCATCGCCGGTGACGTGAGAACCATACACCACGACCTCGTACTTCTTCAGGAATTCCAGATCCTTCCTAAGTTTTTGTGAGTCCATCGACAAGCCTCTCGCTCACGCCTAGTAACTCTAGTAGAGTCCTCTTCACTTCCTCGATCGAGTCCAACACGATATCTTCATCCAATCCGTTGTAGCGGTGCACGAGATAGTTCCTCAGACCATTGCATCTTCGGAGTCTCTCCGCAAGTTTGGGTGTGATCGCCTTCGCTCCCTCAAGGCTCTGGATGTTGGCATAGTCGTCCCCGACATCCTTGCCCAAATCCTTGATAAGCATGGCGATGATGTCCATCGCCGCCTCTATCGATGTGTGCAGTTTATAATAAGTGGCGCTCTTCTCGATGTCGCTTTCCAGAGTATCTGGAATCGACTCTATGGTGGTGACGATGTAGTCGGATTTCTCCTTGTATCTTGCTAGTCTGGTCCGTCTCATGGGCACTAACCTGATGCTATTATTCTTCCAGTCTTTATAATTTGCTGACTACAGTCAATTGCCAGCGGTTGATTCTGTCTCAGTGAGACTCACAACTTATTTGAGAGAGCGAAGGCTACTATCCTACTGTGGGTGGGGAGTCCTGAGTTGCCTAGCATAAGCAAGAGAACATCGGCCTTACTACTTGTCATCGGCCTGGTCTCCCTCATGGCCGTGCTGTTCATTCCTGCCGACATGCAGCCTTGGACAATGACTCCGGAACGGCAATGGTGGAATTTCGTGATAGTCATGCTGAGCTTCACCGTCCTCCTCTTCCTTGTCTGGGAGGGCGCGGCGTATTTGTCGAGAAAATCGAGACTGGCCTTTCCGGTTCTGATCCTTGGGAGCATCGTGCTGGAAGCGGTGGTCCTGTTATCCAAGGACCCGCGGGATGACACCCCCTTCCCCTACGGTTTTCCTTTCATCACTGGACCAGCCGACCTCATGGTTCTGATGGTCGTGTCCATATTGTCGGTTCTTCTTCTTGTCACTCTAGTCATTGAGATGTCCCTGAGCTTGGCGTTCGATGGCAAGGTCCCGAGACGGGTCTTCGGGTCGGCCACACTGCTATCCTTTCTTCTGCTGGTCTGGTTGTCGTATTCAGGCCCGATGGATATGTCAATCGCGTCCCCGATTCCAATCGTGCTCCTCTGGGAAACGATACTTGCCGATGGGTCCTCGCTTGGCGCGTTCGAGAGCAGGAGGGGATTCCCAGCAGCCCCTCTTGTCCTGTCGATCGCGGCTACGATGCTCATTCCGTTCATGATCTGGGCCGTCCATCCTATCTGGGCTTCATGATCGTTTGCATGTGCTGCAAAAGGGATTCGTTCGGAAGAGACACGACTCGGCGTAGAGCTCCGTTGACACCCTGAGATGTCGGATCAAGGGTCTAGGTCTGCGAGGCTCCTCAGGACGGTCTCCGTCCGTATGTGAACAAGCTAATATACCGCCTCGTTCCGTTCTCACCTCGAGAACATGAAGGACAAGAACACCGCTATTTGGATCGTCGCGTTGATTGTTGTGACCCTCATTGTCATCATCGCTCTCGTCTCCCTGGCCTTTGCCCGTCATGATGGAGGGATGATGGGGGAGCACATGTACACGATCACGGGATGGGGCCTCTTGTTGATGGTGGCAATGATGATAATCATCCCCATCATCGTCATCGTGATAGCGATCGTGGTTGGGATCGGGCTGAGATCCCCTCCGACACCACCGCCTCCGTACTTCTACCCTTCGCCGCCCCCAGTCCCTGGATACGATGAGTCTGCCAGGCGGAGAGAGTCACTTGAGATATTGGGACAGAGGTACGCAAGGGGAGAGATAACGGAGATCGAGTACCTCAGGGCGAAGGACGAATTGAGGTGAGCGGCTCCCTCTGCAACCGCCTCCCGCGTGTTCATGAGGAGGGATACCGCGGGTCCCTTTCACGGAGAATGTTGTGATTTCTACTCGCTGGAGGGGTCTTGACCGCCCCATCGCATCAATAAGCTCCATTGCTCAACAAAGCCAAGCGGCACATCGATTTCAGGTAAGGAACCTGTAGTTTCCTTGAGGCACGTCGATCTCGAACCTCGCCCCTTTCCCGTGCTCGCCCTTTTCTGTAATGGTCATTCCCGTCATTTCCAGAATATCCCTTACCATCTGCAGTCCATGGCCATTGGAGAACAATCTCTCCTTCTTGTCCTCCGGAATGCCGACCCCGTCGTCCTCGCATATCAATCTGAGATCGTCACCAGAGTGCTCGTAATGTATCCTTATCGCTCTGACCCCGTTCCCATGCCTGCAAGCGTTGTCGACCAGGTTATGGAAGACCCTGTCAAGCATGGGATCGGCGAATATCTCTACCTTGTCCAGATCAGCTTCCAGCGAGACGTCCTGGAGATCCAATCCCACCAATCCTCCCTCGAGACTTTTTACTGGGTTCTTCCACACCGGAGCCTTGGTGCCCACTTCTTGATAGTCCTTGGCGAATTCCAATGCTTTCTTGATCGCTTTGGACGCGTCCTCTATTCTGCTGATGTATTTGAGAAGGCGGGGATTCTTGATCTGCTTCGCGGCCATCCCAGCATAGCCTGCGATCACCGAGAGTTGATTCAGTATGTCATGCCTCAACAGAGATTCGGAGAGGTTGAGTTTCTTGGTGGCGACCCTGAGTTCGTCCTCCGCTCTCCTCGCCTCCGTGATATCGATCCCCGTGCAGACAACGAACTTCACATTGCTATTCTCATCGAGCATCGGAATCTTGGTAAGCGCGACCAGCTTCCTTTCCCCTTTCGAGGTGGTGATCCATTCCTCGGTGTGTATCGTCTTCTTCTTCTCGAAGACCTCAGTGTTGCTGGCGATGCAGGCCTGACACTCCTCTGCGATCGGGATGACTTCGGGGAGCTTCCTTCCCTCGATTTCCTCCTTCTTTCGTCCCAGGAACTCTGCCCTTGCTCTGTTCACTGCACCATAGGTGTCCGGGGCGGTCGCATACCACACCATCGTCTCGATGTTGTCAAGCAGGAGCGCCTGCTCCCCTGTTTGCTTCTCAAGAGCCCTCTCCAAGTTCCTCTTTTCCGTTACGTCGATGAGGGATGCGATGCTCTTCTTCGTCCCAGGGATCAAGTCGATCGTGATGAGCACCGTCCTGACTTCACCACTCTTGGTCAGAAGCCCCAATTCGCAGTTGTGCGGGGCCAGATACGGGTCGTTTCTGCGAAGTTCGTGGTATTTCGCGATCGTCTCGACGTCTTTCTGAACTACGAAATCGGTCGTCTTCAGCCTGCCCTCGATCTCCTCTTTGGGGCACCCGGTGAGCCGGACGAATTCTTCGTTCGCCAACGATACTGTCTTGTCGTCCTCGATGATTATCGTCGCCGTCCCTGTGTTCTCGAATATCGTTCGATAGCGCTCCTCGCTTTCCTTCAGAGACCTGTTCGTTTCCTTTCGCTCAGTGATGTCACGTGCGATAACGGAGGATGCTGGTCTTCCCTCATACTCGAACATCCCAGCGTTGATCTCTATCTCGAGTTTTGAGCCGTCCTTCTTCCTTGCCACCGTCTCATAGACAAATGGGGAATACTCGCCAGCCATACGACTGCTGTAATGACTGGCCACCTTCGCAAGTTCATCGGGCCAGATGAAGTCTGCGAAGTTCTTTGCGAGCATCTCCTCGACGGTGTATCCCAACATCTCTGCCAGTCGCTGGTTGACGTACTTCAGTGTGGAATCTTGAACGATTGCTATCCCGTCGCATGCCCTTTCCACGAACTCGCGGAACTTCCGCTCGCTCAACATCAAAGCATCCTGTATCCTCCTCCGCTCGGTCGCGTCCCTTGCGTTGACGATGATTCTCGGCCCCTGATCGAAATCGTCCGACAGCTCGCCACTGACCTCAAGAATGACCCACGACCCATCCTTGCATCTGGCACGGCAGTCGGCGACAGGTTGGATTTGTTCGTTCTTGAACACCTTAGAGATCATCTCCTCAAGATACGCGACATCATCAGGATGCAGAAGATCTAGGACGGGAGTGCCCATCAACTCCCCCGCCTCGTGACCCAATATCCTTGTCACGGACGGACTGACATAGCGGATCAAACCGCTGGTGTCTATGATGGCGATGACGTCCGACACGTTCTCGATGAGCGCCTTGAAATGCTCAAGGTTGTGCGTGACCGCTTCCTCCGCCATCTTCCTGTCGGTGATGTCGTGTATGACTCCCTCGACAGCTTGGGGCCTTCCCGATTCGTCGAGTACGTTCGTGGCGACTTCGTGCACCCAGCGAACTTCTCCGTTCTTTCGGACGATGCGATATTCCCGTTCGACCGAGAACCGAGGGATCTGTCGGAGACTTGCGTCTCCCTCCAATAACTTCTCCAGATCCTCAGGATGTACGATTTGATCCCACTTCACTCTTCCACATCTGATATCTTCCTCAGGATAAGCGGTCATTGGTCCCAATGCACCGTGGAAGAAGAGCGGGGTGAGATCGAATTTGCTTCTAAAGGCGATGCCCTTGAAGTTCTGAAGGAAGGATCGGTAGCGTTCCTCGCTCTCCCTCAGGGCCGTTTCGGATCTCTTTTGCGAGACCAGCTGCCTGATTGCGTGGGTCAGTTCCGCGAACTGGCTTCTGGGATCGCCCCCCTTCTGCAGATAGAAATCCGCCCCATTGTTCAAAGCCTCGATGACGACCTCCTCCCTTCCCCTGCCAGTGAACAGAATGAAAGGGGTGTTGTCTCCCTTTTCTCTGATGGCTTTGAGGAACTGAATGCCATTCATACCTGGCATCTGATAGTCAGAGACAATGGCGTCATATTTCTGCAAGTCGAGCGCAAACATCGCCGCTTCTGCGCTGGTGAAGGTGTCGACGCACGAAATTCCCTCTTCCTCGATAAATACCATCGCCACTTCAAGCAGGGCAAGTTCGTCCTCGACGTAGAGCACTCTTATACCATCATGGGCATTGTTCTCAGGCTGGGCCGAGGACGCTGAAGCAGTCGTATCCGACGCACCTTCTCCGTAACGGACCCCTTGTTGTATGGACAGATGGTTCTCGACAATCGCCATTAAACTATCCTCGAGATTATCTGAAGTGATAATCGCAGGAGTATCTTCCTGATCGCAATAACGTCTCGGTCTACCAGAGCATCTTCAGAACGCGAATGCCGCCGGGATCATAAGGATCAGGAAGAGCATCCCGAGGAGATTGACCCTGGTCTGTATCCCCTGATTCATGATGTTCGGAAATCCCAGCATCAGAATCTGAAGGAATCCCAATGCGAACAGCTGAACTCCCCCCAGCATGATAGTGCTGCCGAGCATCCCGCCGACGCTTCCAACGACAGTGCTTGCAGCGTGGTCCATCACGAACAATCCTTCGACCGCGACGACTATTCCCAGAACGAAGATGAGGAGGTCCATCGCGCTATTCCAGGCGATGACTTTCCTCATCAGCAGTCCTCTGTCTTTCAGCACCCATGCGAATACGACCAATAGCCCCAGGACCAAGAGCTGGATGCCCGCGTATAGCACTGTTCGCTCCAG
>CAZJDY010000036.1:0-91797 GCA_964544915.1 uncultured Methanomassiliicoccaceae archaeon
GCGAAGTCGGTCGACTACATCAACTCGACCTCCGACGCGGAGAAGGGCGTCATCGCCTCGTGGAAGTGGGACTTCGGCGACGGGAACGCCACGACCGTCCTGCAGGGCGAGAACCAGAATGTGACCCATGCGTACGTCAAGGCGGGCACCTACACCGTGAAGCTGAATGCGACTGACGTCGTCGGTCACTATGAGACCGCGCAGCTGAGTGTCGTCGTGAAGGACACGACCGCACCGATCGTCTCGTTCGTCATCAAGAACGAAAAGTTCCAGACGGTAGAATCGGCGATGGAGAATGCAACGCTCTACTTCGACGGCAGCGCAACGAAGGACAATGTCGACAGTCTACAGAACCTGACATTCCTGTGGTCCTTCGGAGACGGGCAGACCGACAGCGTCGTGAACGCCACGCACAACTTCACGCACATACAGACGTTCACGGTGAAGCTGACAGTCACGGACAAGTCCGGCAACAGCGCGAACCTGACCAAGCAGATCGTCATCACCTCATCTGCGAGACCAGACCTAAGGATAGTCTCGCTGACCTTCGACCCGGCAGCGTTCACAGAGGGCGAGTCTGGCGCGATGCGCTTGAACATCACCAACGTCGGGAACGCTAACGCCACGAACATCGTCGTGAACTTCTTCCGGATGACGATATCTGGAGAGAAGATCCCAATCGGTACCGCGAGCGTTAGCGACCTGACCGTCAACGGCACGCCTGCAAGCCAGCTGCTCCCGGACCAATCCGGTATCGTAACCTTCCACAAGGCGTTGGATGGCAAGGGTAACTACACGATATATGTAGAAGTCATCTGCGACCGCGAGATCAACAAGGCCGACAACACCTACACGACCTCTTTGACCGTAAAGGAAGCCGGGTGGAAGGCCGCTGCGATATACGGCGGTATTTTCGCGGTCATCATCGTCGTCATCGTCCTCATCTACATGAGGAAGCGCCTGCCCCTGCCATCAAGGAAGGGAAAGGAAGGCAAGCAGGAGACGACGAAGCCGGAACAGAAGGGCAAGAAGTAAGCGTCCTGGAAACAAACCTTTTCCCAATACTTCTTCTTTTGTTTTCCTCTTATTGATTCTCAACGAGTCTCCGACCCCAATAACGTATATATTCTCCGGACATCCTTCAACTCACGATGCTCTGGAGGCTCATCGACACCGACCTCGCTTCCCCTGCGTACACCTCCGCTGCGGACGAGGCCATCATGATCGCTAGACAGAAGCACATCGTTCCGAACACGCTGCACCTATATCGACGCGACAAGCCGACTGTATCGTTGGGCTACTTCGAGAACGTCGAGGAGAGCGTCAACCTGGATATCGCGAAGGAGCATGGCGTGCATCTCGTGAGGAGGATAAGCGGAGGAAGCGCCATCTTCACCGACCCGAACCAGATCATATTTTCGGTCATTTTGGAGAAGGAGATGGTCCCGGAAAGCCCGAACGAGACGTTCCCAATCGTCTGCGGTGGAATCGTCAAGGCGCTGAGTGTGCTCGGACTAGAAGCGGAGTTCAAGCCGATCAACGACGTCCTCGTTAACGGAAAGAAAATATCTGGCAGCGCTCAGATGAGGAAGTGGGATGTCGTGCTGCAACACGGGACGCTCATCGTCGATGCGGACTTTGGGCTGATGTTCAGAGTGCTCCGGACGAAGAAGAAGAAGGTCAAGACCCAGGAGGGGATGACCTCCTTGGCGAAGGAACTCGGCCGCGTTCCGTCGATGGATGAGGTGAAGGCCGCCATTGTTAAGGGGTTCTCGCGGCAGTTCAACGTAGAGGTCGTGAAAGGAGTGCTCACTCACTTCGAGAAGAGCACGATCGACCGATTGATCGAGGAGAAGTACGGCAGGGAAGAATACACGCTTCAGAGATAGATTAGCGGAACGACTCGAGGTCGAGGAAGGCGGTCTTCCTTCCGTCGACGAAGAACCCCAGCTTCTTGTGAAGCATGAACGACTTCGCGTTGTCGGGCATGATCGCGCTGTGCACCGCCTTCGCACCCTTCTTCTTGCCCTCGAGGACGACCTTCTTCAGCATCTGGTACGCGATGCCCTTCCTTCTGTGATCCGGATGCACCCCCATGTTCTCCACCCAGACCATCTTCGGGATGTTGTGAAGATGCTGTACCATCTGCGCGAATATGAAACCCACGACCTTGTCCTTCTCCTTCGCCACGAAGCTCAGCCCCGATTCGCGATAGTGATTAAAGGACTGCTTGGCAGATGCCCCGAGCTGGTCCATCAGATCTGCAGGCAGGTCGGCCCACTTCATCGTCATCGACGGCTCCAGGTACTCTCGCATGCAGAACAGCTCGAGCGTTCTGACAGCGTTGCGGTCCTTCTCCGTGAGCGGAGCGATCTGCACCGTCACATCTCCTTCGGGGTCCCTAGACCCATCGATCCGAGGCAATTCCTCAGGACCCACATGGACGCCTCCACGAGTCCGAGTCTGGCGTCCCTCGCCTCCCCCGCCTTGAGCACAGGCACGTAAGTGTAGAACTGATTGAACGACGAGGCGACCTCGTGCCCATAGGATGGCATCACGTGTATCCTCCTTTTCTCCCCGCACTCCTTGACGATTCCGGGGAACCTGGCGAGGACGCGGATGAGCTTCTTCTCGTAGGCATCGATCAGGAGGGATGGGATGATCTGCGGTTTGTAGTCACCGGCCTTCCGCAGTATGCTGCAGGCCCTTGCGTGAGCATACTGGACGAACGGGGCGCTGTTCCCCTCGAAGTTCAGCGCGTCCTCCCAGCGGAATATGATTGGCTTCTCGGCCTGGACGCGGATGATGTTGTAGCGGATCGAGCCTCTGCCTATGTCCCTGGCGATGGCCCGCATCTTCTCCTCGGACAGGTCGGTTCTGCGCTTCTTGACTTCTTCCAAAGCTCTATCCTCCCCCTCCTCGATAAGGTCGTCCAGCGTTACGACCGTCCCCCTCCTCGTCGACATCCTGCCTTCCGGCAATGAAACGAACGAATAGAACACGTTCTCTGGGGCCTTCTCTACCCCCAGGATCCTCAATGCGCTTGCCAGGTGCATCATCCCAAGCTTCTGGTCCTCCCCCAGGATGTTGATGAGTTGGTCGGCCCTCTTGAACTTGTCAAGATGATAGGCCATGTCCCTCGTGGTGTAAAGGGTCGTGCCGTCGCTTCTGGTGAAGAAGAACTTCGTGTCGCGGCCATGGACCCCGAACTCGGCTAGGTCGAGGTAGAACGCGCCGTCCTCCTCCATGCAGTACTTCGTGGCCTTCAGACGCTCCACCACCTCCTTCGCGCTGCCATCGAGGATGAATTGCGACTCCCAAACGAATCCGTCCAGCCCCACGCCGACCGCCTCGAGGCTCTCCTTTATCCCTCCGAGCATAGTCTGCGCGGTCCGCCGCACCTTCTCGATAACGTCCCTGTCGCCTGCCTCGAACTTCCTTAGCATGTCGGCGATCCTTTCGCTGACTTGCGGATCGCTCTCCATCAGCTCATTCGCCCTCCGATAGTACCCGACCAGTCTGTGGTCCGCCTTGTCCCGGTCGGTCTGAGGGACCTCCGAAGGCGGTATGTTCTCCAGGCCCCAGGTCAGTAGGACGACCTGCTTGCCGACGTCGTTCACGTAGTACTCGGTCCTGACGTCGTATCCCGAAAGCTTCAAGCATCTTGCCAGCGTGTCGCCGATCAAGGGGTTCCTCGCCCTGCCTATGTGTATCGGTCCAGTTGGATTCACAGATGTGTGCTCGAGCAAGATCGACTTCCCCGTCGACGTCCACTTGCCGTAGTCTCCCTTCGATGCCAGAATCTCCTTGAGTGTGATGTCAGTCAATGTCCCTTCGTTGAGCTTGAAGTTCAGATAACCTCTCTCATACCAGACCTCGGAGACGAGGTCGAGCTTCGGAATATGAGATGCGAGGTCGGATGCGATCGCGACCGGAGCCTTCCTCAGCACCTTTGCGAACTGGAAACAGGGGACGGCGAAGTCGGCGATCTCCGCTGGGGGCAGCTCGATCTCGAATTGCTGCTCCACTCCCATCGCCTTCAGTCCGTTCCTGATCGCGCTCTCCACTTCCTTCCTGAATGGTTCGATCGGGTCCATCTCATCCACCTGTCCTGAAACGCAGAATCGCGGCGATCCCACCGAAGGCGGTGATCAGCATCTCCCCTTCTTCTGAGTCCGTCGAGATGAGCTCCACGTTAGTCCCCATTCTCTCCGAGATCTCATAGAACTCGTCTATGATGTCAACTTCCGATTTGATCTCGGCCTGAGACCCGCACTTCGGGCACTTCACTTCGTCGGGAGTCTTCTGCACGGTGACCGTGCTCTTCCATCCGCAACTGGAGCATTCTACCGACACACGGTGCTTCCTGAGGCCTTCCGAAAGCAGGAGAACGTCCACTGCCCCGAGCTCTAGGTTCCTGCGGACCTGGTCCTCGCCGTACGCGGACAGGCCGCCGTCCGGCTTCCTTATCTCCTCCAGGAGGCGCTGTATGTAGCGCTTCTCCCGCATGAGGTCCATATCCTCCAGCTTCTCCTTCGCCTTCTCGACCAGCTCCCTGAGACCATATTCGTCGGTGTAGCCGGTGTCGAACGTGCCGATGACCTTCTTCTGCAGTTCGTGATGGAGATACTCTGATCCGTTGAAGTACTCCTTCGTCGGACCCGGCCCCCCTATTATGATTCCCTGTAGGTCCTTGGCGTTCAGTAATGCGTCGGTAGCTGTGTCCGCGACCTTTGTGAAGAACTCGTGCGCGGCGATCTCGATCAGCCTCTCGAACCTGAGGGCCGATTGCCCTCCCATCCTGTGCTTGCTTGGCACAAGGGACTGGATGTTCTTTATGACATGCACCCTCTTGCCCTTCAGCATGCCGAGCGTCGCCTCGCTCCTGTCTATGACTATCAGCCCGTAGGATTTCTTCTCCTCCAGCATGTCAAGTAGAGGCTCAAGGTAGAACTCCGAGTCACAGCGGTATAGGAACGTTGTGATCGGCTCAGGCGGCTCGAGCACGTACTGGACCATCCTTGTCTGGTCCCCGACCTTCGGCACTTCGCCCACGAAGAATACGACGCCGTTCGCCGGCGGTCGCTTGTAGTATCTGAGCCTGGAAAGGATGGATTGAATTGCACCCATGACTGCCTTGCGCGTGCTCTGAGATTTGATGTTCGAGGACTGGGAGTACTCGCCCCTGAGATACGCCGCTGCATCCGATACTTGTTTGTTCGGCGGAACGTAGACAGATATCAGCTCGGTCCCGCGGCCTTGAAGCTCCCTTATCTCTTCCAGAGCCCTCCTGAAGTTGAACTTCTGCTTGCCGCTGAGCTTCTCACCTATCTGAGCCGTCGATTCCATTAGATGTTCAACCTGTGAATTTTTAATACGCCAAAAGGGATTACTGTAATAAATCTGTTGGTGCCTAGATGGACAAAATCGTGATCTCCCTCGGAGGATCGGTCCTAGTTCCAGACGAAGGCGATGCGCGATACCTGAGTAAGCTCGCCTGGTTGCTGACCGAGATGTCAAAGGAATATCAGATCTGCGTCGTCTGCGGCGGTGGGAGGATCGCCCGGTACTACATCTCGACAGGAAGAGATCTCGACTTCACAGAGGACGAACTCGATAACCTCGGAATCGCGGTGACGAGGTTGAACGCCACCATGCTGTTGCTCGCCCTTGGGGACGAGGTCTTTCCGGCGATGCCACGCAGCGAGGAAGAGGCGGCTAGATTGATCGAGGATGGCGGCATGATCGTCATGGGTGGGACAACGCCCAGCCACACGACCGATGCGGTCGCCGCCAGGGTGGCCGAGTTGGTGAAAGCCAAGAGGATCGTGAACGCCACGTCGGTCGATGCAGCCTATTCCGCAGACCCCAAGAAGTTCGCCGATGCGGAACGATACGCCAACATGACGCTAGGACAGCTTCACGACCTGGTGAACAAAGGCGTTCACGAGGCCGGTCCGTCGGACGTGTTCGACCAGCTGGGGGCTGAGATAGCGATGAGGGCAGGAATACCGATCTACATCGTGAATGGCCGGGACCTCGAGGAGATGGAGAATGCGATCAAAGGCAAGGTCGTCAAGGGCACGGTAGTGAAGGATTGACAGGTGGCGAGACGCTACCATTATGTTTGACAAGGGAGATAGTGCTCAGCGAGGATGGGACTGAATGGCTAGACTCAAGAGAGATGAGAAGGCTCGGGTTCACTACGCGAGACTTCCTGGACCGACTACCCCGAGCGGACTGATCCTCGGCGTCTTCCTCGCGGTCATAGGGGGGACCTTGATCGTCGTCAGCAATTTCTTCCCTTGGGTTCAGTTCGCAGGTCATGTGCCCGTTGTCAACTTCAGGGTCCTGGACCTGATTGACGCCAGCGGCGCCTACCTCGTGATGTATCTCATCCCATTCTCGGGAATACTTGTCGTCTGCTTCTCCGTAATCGCGGTCTTCGGCGGCACGAGAGGATGGGGGCCGGGATGGCTCTGGCCGACGGCAACGATTATCTGCGCGATGCTGGCTACAATCGCAATAATCGTGTCCCTCGCCTGGGTGAGCAATGATTACATGACCGAGACGGCCGAAACCGTGAAATTCGGATCAGCCGCGTTCATCGGAGCGTTCGGCTGCGTCCTGGCTATCGCGGGGAGCGTGACGATGATGCTGGGTCACAGGGCCCACTGGGAGACCAGACAGATCGTAAGGCCCGTGCGGATGAAGCCGACCGCACCTGCGAAGATGAGAATCAAGCAGCTTCCCCAGGAGGAGCCGAGGCTCCAGGAGAGGTGCCCCAAGTGCAATTCACCGGTTGAAACGGATTGGAGGACCTGCCCGATATGCGGCGAGAAGCTTTAGGCTGACAAGCACCTAGGCATCCGTGTCGACCAGGTCATCGCTGTCTATCGCTTCCAGACCAGCTTTCTCGACGAGACTCTTCAGGAAGGTCGCGCGCGAGCGCTTCATCGATTTCTTGTGTATGTATGCGTTTCTGGCGTCCCTCGTCTTGTCCAAGGCCATCTGGATGTACCTGACTGCTGCCTGCTCGTCTGCCTTTTCGATGAAATAGTTCGGGATCATGTGCCCGAAGGAAACCTTCTTAGACATCACGACCTCGGAGAACCTAGGTGCATAGTGGCCTCCGCCGATGCCGATCGCGACGGGGCATGTGCTCTCCTCGAGATTCAGCATGCTGGATGCCATGGCCCTGGCAGCTTCTCTGTTACCCCACATCGACTCGTCGCTGCCGATTTCTATGAAAAGCGTCGGCGTCTCGAGATACGGACCATGGTGAGTGACCTCGAAAGACACCTCGAAGGGGAGTCCCGCCGCTTCGGCCTTCATCCTCCTCAGCAAGCTAGTCATGAGGTGGGGAGACGAAGGAACCAACGTTCCATCTCTTCCCCCATACTCAGCCTTCTCGTAGTTGCCCAGGGGGTGAATCGTGAGCGTGTGTATCCCGGATGCCGCCTTGTGACGAGAGAGGAAAACAACGTCATCAAAGTGAAATCCAGTTGCATGCTCGATCTTCTTGTCGATATCGTCAGCGAACAGGTGAAGTCGGTTGATCGAGACGATTATCTTGTCTTCGCGCTTCCAGACGGGGTTGCCTTCGAAGTCCCCCGCCTCAGACCAATGAGTCATCTGCAGAAGAACGTCCCTGATCCCGACGCTCGCCTGGTCTGGAATGCTGCACACCAATAGCCTCATGTCTCACTTCCGAATCAGATTACTGGGAATCATGCTTGTTGCCCTTCCCCGTCCTTGTCATCGGATTCCTACTCTCGCAGGGCACGCCCGTCTGGCATAGGCCGCAGCCGTAGATATCGATCCCGTAGAGCTCCTTCATGATCGGTCTCTTGCCGTCGGAGTACTCCCTGCACAGCTCTTTGTCGTGACCCTTTTCCGTTATGGCACCAGCCGGGCACCTCCTGGCGCATTCCGTGCACCCCTTCCCCTGAAAGAACAGACAGTCCGCATGAATGTCCGAAGTCCTACGGGGCGAGCTCAAGTGACGGTTGACGACCACGCTGCCGACCCTGTGGGCCTTGCCCGCTTGGGTGATGAGACCGTCACAGAGACCGAAAGTACCATGACCGGCCGCGAAAGCCACGTGGCGCTGGGACCAGGTAGATGCGTATCCGATCCTGTCATCCACAAAGATCCTGAACATGTCGTCGTCGAGTTGCGGCGCGACGGCCAGGTAGCCCTCGTCCTCCAGCATCTTGACGATGTGGGCCTGGACGCTGCGGTTGAACTGTTCCCCGTAGCACCGAGTGTGGGCCCAGCGCCTCGACGGCATGTCGGTCATCCCGGCGTTCTCCCTTCTCGTCGCCCTCGTGATGGGGAGGATATAAGATATGATCCCTACCTCGCGCTCTGGCGGGACCTCCACTCCCTTCTTTGCCGCAATCTTTGCCATCGCCTCGTGTGGGGTGAGATGGAATTCACCTATGACCGTCTTCAGCTGAACGAACACCGGATCGTCACCAGCTGCGAATCCGACGAGAGGCCGCTCGAACATCGGAGAATCGTCGATCCCCTTGAGACTGTTGTCTGGACATGATTCGACGAATTCCTCAGTCTCTTTGATTATCCAGCTCTTGAACTCCTCCTCTCGCAATTCCAATCCTCCGGCTTTTGGACCGCGCCTCCGATGACCGCTCGAGGCCTATCACCCGATGATAGTGAGGACGGGAGACTCCATACAAATAACATTGCCTCACCCCATGGCCTCTTCTGGTGGCAAGCCACAGCGCCTGGGGGTTTGACCGAGAAAAGATTTATACCGCGCGACCGGTACGTCGGTTCAAGGTGATTTAGAAGTGGCGAAGATGTCAAAGGATATGATGGATTTCATCAGCACCGCTAGGCCTGGTTTCATAGCGACCGCCTCAAAGTACGGTGTGCCGAACGTTGCGCCGAAGGGAAGCCTCGCTGCAATCGACGAGGAGACACTCCTTTTTGCTGACATACTTCCTGGCAAAACCAGGAACAACATCGCTGAGAATCCGAACGTCGCGATCGCGTTCGTCGACCCGAAGACCATGAAGGGTTACCAGATCAAGGGCAAGGCGCAGCCGATGAAGAGCGGGGAAGTTTACGAGGAAACATGTAAGAGGATAGCGGCGCTGCCGATGAAACTACCCAAGCCCGATGCCGCGGTCATCATCAAGATTCAGGAGATCTACAACCTGACTCCGGGCCCCGACGCTGGAAAGAAGCTCTGAAAGTAGCAACGACTCCACCGGAAGAATGTACCGTTGGCGCCCAAGGTTTTTCCTTCAATCCGCTGATAGACCCAGCACATTACATGTATTCTGCAAGCGCATGTGAAAATCACTTGTAATAATCACCTAATTACCACTAAATAGAGCGCTTCTAGTAAGAATTGACATGCCTAGCGCATTAACGGTGGGGGAAAGAATCATTCTTCACTTGGCTCAGTATTCGAGATTCCAAGAGGACTTCGACGTGCCGATGGACGTCAGCCAAGACGGCATTGCGGCAGCCTTGAGGATATCCCGAGCGCACGCCGCCATCGAGCTCAAGAAACTCAAGGAATCCGAAGGAGTGAGCGAGCGTCTCGCTCACATAAGGAGAGGCAAGACGAAAAGGAAGGTTTACTTCTTGACGCCGAAGGGTGAGACGAAGGCGAGCCACGTCCGGCAGTTCGCGCAGAGCGAGGGCATCGAGATTACGCCTCTTCTCGATCTGAAGAAGTGCAAGGCATCGGACCTATGGAACGTGCTCGACCCACAGAAGAGAAAGTTGCTGGCGATGGCTTGCGTCTTCAGGAAGCCGTTCAAGAGGGCCGCTCTTCCGGACACGAGCGTATCGCTCCTTCCAGTAGACAACGAAGGCATGGTGGATATGCCAGCGGATCTCAGGAATTCGATTCCGACCATGCTGATGAAAGATGAGCTGAAGAGATTCAACAGCTTTGCGGCGGACTACTGGTTGAACGAAGGCGATTACAGGGAGCGGCTGTTTCACCTCATCAACGCTGGAAGACAGAAGGAGGCAGAGATGCTCGTCGGGAGCAGATGGCAGCAGTTGATATCGAATGCCGACGAGGACCTCCAGTCGATAGTCTCGAAACTCGAGAATCCATCAGAGAGGTATCGCGGGAAGACCCACTACGTTCAGGCGGAGATCGCCAGAAGGGCGGGGCACCGCGAAGTAGCGCTCAAGAAGGCGCAGCAAATGGAGTCATCCAATGATGCCAAGGAGCGATTCGACGGCCTTTTCGTCGACGGATTGCTCTCGATCGACGCCAGGGACTACCAGAAAGCATACGACACGCTGACCAGGGCCCGCGGGCTTCTCACGGACGGGACCGATGCCAGGCTCGAGTGCGAAATCGTGGAGGCCCTCATGAACATGGGAAGGTATGCCGAGGCGAAACGTCTGCTCGAGACCGTGATGATGAGACATTCGGGGAAGTTTGACTCAGACAGCATAGACAGGGTGTACTATCAGCTAGGAATGATCTCATTCAGGTCAGGGAACGGGTCGGAGGCGGTGAAGTACCTTAGCAAGAGCCTCGGACTGACGAAGATGAGCGACAAGACCCATCTATACAGAGCGCTTTCGGACGCTTACAGTCTCATCGGCATGAGAGAGAAGGCGCAGGAATTCTCATCGAAGATCCCCCGTCGCTAGAAAATGGGGCTCTTCCTGAGCAGATCTATGTCGCTGATGTAAAGCTCCCTGATGTCTGTCAGGTTCCAGCGCAGCATCGCGAGCCTCTCGAACCCGAGCCCCCACGCCAGGACCGGGCACCTGACGCCGAATGGTGCGGTGACCTCCGGACGGAAAACTCCAGCTCCTCCTAGCTCCATCCACTTCCCATTGTAGTGTACCTCGACCTCGGCCGACGGCTCGGTGTACGGAAAGTAGCCGGGTCTGATCCGTATCTCCTCGAAGCCCATCTGCCTGTAAAACTCCCTGAGCACGCCGCAGAGCATGTCGAAGCTCGCGTTCTTCTCCATGATGATGCCCTCGATCTGGACAAACTCGGGCAGGTGCGTCGTATCGATCGCCTCGTTCCGGAAGATCCTGCTGAGGGAGAAGACCTTCACTGGCGGGTCGGGATGCTTGGACAGGTACTTGACAGTGGAGACGGTGGTGTGGGTCCTGAGCAGCGCCCTCTCGGCCTCCTGCCTGCTCCACTTGTACCTCCAACCTAGAGATCCTGTCTTCCACCCGTCCTCATGCACCGACTTGACGATCCCGATCAGATCCTCCTCCTCGAGCCCAATCCTCGCGGGTTTCTTCAGATAGAACGTGTCCTGAAGATCCCTCGCAGGGTGATCCTGAGGGGTGAATAGTGCATCCATGTTCCAGAAGGCGGGCTGAACGTACTCGTCGTCGATCTCCGTGAAGCCCATCTGGATGAATATTCTGCGGACCTCGTCGGCCATCCGCGTCAGCGGATGCTTCTTCCATGAGTACACGGACGGCGCGAATGTCCTGACGTCGTATTTCCTGAACGCCACGTTCTTCCAGCGTCCCGTCTGGAGAAGCTCGGAGGTGATCTGCGCTACCTCGTCCTTCAGCTCGATGCCCAGGTCGACGACCTCCTTGCCAGAATCAGTGAGTGAGATCCTCCTGCTGACGACCAGCTTCTCAATGACGATGTCCTGCCTCGACTTCAACTGGGAAATGACCTTACCGTCGACCTCGTCCTCCGAGAGGCCCCTGTCGCTCAACGTCGCCAGGACCCTCTCGTCATCCATCTCGTAACCGACCGAGCGGTCTCCGTGCGCCGTGAGTGAAATGATCGTCCTTCCATTCGATTTCTTGATGTCAGCCAGGCCCTTCCTTTTCAGCCAGCCGATGGCTATCGGGATCTCCTGAGGATCTAGGACCTCCGAGAGCTCCTTCGAGTCCATCGAGCCACCCCTCCTGTGCATGAGATCGAGCGCCCTTCTCTCGGGCAGCTTCTTGGAAAGAACTTCCCTGTCCTTCAGAAAATAAGACTTCTTCGCGCTCTCCTGAATGCCCACTAGCCCTTTGGACTGAAGCCAAGAGGCGGCGTTCATCACCTCGACCTGCTGTGAGAAGCCACCCGCCCCGAAGATCTCCTCGGGCGTCGCTTCCTTTCCAATCTGCTGGAGAGTGATCAGAACCCGCTTCTCCTGAGGGCTCAGCTCCTGAAGGACCTCAGAGGCTTTCATGACCGGTGGAGTAGTCTTTCCTGACTATTTGTGATTTTTGCCAACGCAGTCCCTTCGATGCGCTGGCTTGATATCTATCACAGGCGTCCCGTTGAATGCATCAAGACCTTTCACCACCAGCATGTTGCCCCTCCTCTCGAGTAACTTGACTCTGGTCAGGCCTAGGAAGTTCGGCCGCTTCGGGCTCCTTGACGCGAAGACCCCGACCTCTGGCTGAGAGGGGTCGTGATGAGGGTGCACCATCATCTTGTAGAATGTCGATCTGTCGAAAAGGAATATGATGTCGACCTCCTCGTTCTCTTCAATCCGATAGAGACCGTCCGCATACTCCGGCAGGATCTCGATCTCCGACACCAGATTCTCAAAGTCGGTGTCCTCCTCGGCGTCATTGCGAACAAATCCGATAGGGACCACTTCCATCAACGATCCCTCATCATGAACTCCTCGACGTGGGCCCTGGCCTCCTCCCTCTTCCTTTGGTGTTCCTCGAGAAATGCGACGACCCTGTCGGCCAGGATCTTCTTGCATTCGCCGCACATGATCTGCCCTTTCCTGCAGCGGTCCTGGAGGTCGTTGACAGCACTGTCGTCGAGCTCGAAGAGATAATACTGGTACTTGAACACGGAGCAGACCTCCGGCTTGCCTCCGGACTTCTTCTGCTCCTCCACCGAGACAGCTCCGCCCGTGAACGCGTTCATAATCTTCTTCCGAACCACCTTAGGAGGGTCGGTCGTGAAAACCGTAGAGCCGGGCTGCGAGGAGGACATCTTGTCCGACCCCATCAAGCTTGGGAACATCTTGTTGTGAATCAGCGCGGGTTTGTAGTACCCGAGCAACGGGGCCACGTCTCTAGCGACCCTGAAATGTGCGTCCTGGTCGATGCCGCAAGGGATGAGGCACGGGACGTTGTGCTTCTCCAGCTCCGATTCGAGAAAAGCTGGAGCGGCCTGGATGCTCGTGTAGAATATGCTGCCGATGTTCGTGCTGTTGTCGAATCCGAAGACGGCCTTCGTGGTAGAGAAGGTGACCCTCTTCGCGACCTTTAGAGCGATAGGATACAGAGCGTGGATACATTCGGTATCGACGACGATCTTCGTCTTCTTCGGATTGAAGCCAAGAGCGATGACATCGAGGGCGTTATCGTACGCACCTTTCAGTGTGTCCTCGAGCGTCAGGTTCTCGTTGAACAAGAACTTCTCATCATCGGTCATCTGGAAGTACAGCTTAGCGCCGAAGACGTCCTGTAGGTACTTCGTGAATATCCATGTGATGAGGTGCCCGATGTGAGTATGACCAGAAGGCCCCCTGCCAGTGTATAGCACGAAGGGCTGTCCCTTGTCGTACATGTCGAGTATCCAGTCGAAGTCTCTGTGTGAGTAAAACACACCGCGACGGAGCAGGGGGTGCAGCTCTCCGTACTTCGAGATTCTGTCAAGAAGGGTGTCGTCTATCTTCTTGGTCCCGAACTTCTCGATCAGGAGGTCGTAGTCAATCTCCCCGGTGACCTCCCAAGGCGTGACCGTGAACTCGTTGTTCATTCGTGCACCGTGCCAGTCAAAAGAATCTCGGAGCTAATGAATCTTCCGTAAGGCTGGCCATGACCTTCTCTTGATAGACTAAGGATTAGCCTGTCGGCAGTGGACGGATTGTGAGTGAAAAATATTTATATGCGGCAGGCATGGTCCGTTCCTCAAATGGACCTCGTGTTGTTCCTACTCAGCTTCGTTGTGATCCTCGTCGGTTGTGAGTTCTTCACGAACGGGATTGAATGGCTGGGTAAGCGCTACAACCTGTCGGAAGGATGCGTCGGCAGCGTGCTCGCCGCAGTCGGCACCGCCATGCCCGAGACGCTCATACCTATGATAGCGATACTCTTCGTAGGCGGGGATACGGGGCACGAGATTGGCGTCGGGGCGATACTCGGGGCACCGTTCATGCTCTCCACCCTGGCGCTTTTCGTCTGCGGATTGTCTGTCTTCCTGTTCATGAAACGCAGAGAGACGAGGACGCTGCACATAAACGGCAAGCTTATCAGAAGGGATCTAAGGTTCTTCATAATCGCCTACAGCCTGGCGGTGGTCGCAGCCTTGCTGCCTTCCGATTTCGTATGGTTCAAGTGGGTCGTCGGCCTGTCCCTCATACCCCTTTATCTCGTCTACGCGTACAGGACCGTCAAGCGGGAGGAATGCACAACGGAGAACCATGAGCTCAAGAATCTCTACTTCTACAGCGCGGCGAAAAGGGTGCGGGTGAACGGAAAGAGGGACGAGAACATACTGAACGACCCGATGACAGAGGCTTTCCGGAAGAAGGTGTACAAGTCGGTGCCCCCCACCTACCTCATCTTCGTACAAGTGCTGATGGGACTGGTGGCGATAATCCTCGGGGCGAATCTGTTCGTGGGGCAGGTGAGCGCCGTGGCCAATGATTTGGGCCTGAGCCCGCTCATACTAGCCCTGGTGCTTGCGCCGGTCGCAACAGAGCTGCCGGAGAAGTTCAACAGCCTGCTATGGATCAGGGCCGGAAAGGATACTTATGCGATCGGGAACATCACCGGTGCGATGGTTTTCCAGAGCTCTTTCCCAGTGACGATCGGGATACTGTTGACCGACTGGCACATCGACCTATCGGACAGCGTCCAATTCCTGCAAGCCTGCTCGATCGGAATCGCGCTACTGTCCGCATCTGTCCTCTACTTGAGATCGACACACAAGGAACTTCACATGTCGGGACTGATGCTCGGCGGAGCGCTGTATATGCTGTTCCTCGTTCTGGTAATGTTCACTGTCTGAGCGTTTCGCATATCCCCTGAAAATCACATGATTCGATTTGCGCCCTAGCGCTTATTAAGCGCCCTCTCCCTACGCAGCCCGATGCGAGGAAAGCTGATACCCGGTGAGATTGACGAAGATAGGTTTGATCGGTCAAGAAGGGTGGGATGGATCGACATGGATTCCCTCTCCAGATCGAAATGCCTCGTCGTTGGAGCGGGTGCCCTCGGGAACGAGGTCGTCAAGAACCTCGTGCTCTCCGGCTTCAAGAGAATCTCCGTTATCGACATGGACCGCGTAGTGAGGTCGAACCTCAACAGGTGCATCTTATTCAGAGAGGAGGACGCCCAGAGAAGATCACCCAAGGCGGAGGCCGTCGCATATAGGGCGAAGGATCTCGATCCTTCCGTCGATGTGGAGGCGATCGTCAGAAGGATCGAAGACCTCGATATCGGAAAGCTCGGGAGACTCGATGTCGCCTTCGGATGCCTGGACAATGTGGCGACCAGACTGCATCTCAATGCCCACACCTACCACCTCGGGATACCTTACATCGACGGCGGGACTCACGGGATGGCGGGTAGGGTGCAGGTCGTCGTTCCGCCTTCCAGCCCTTGTATCCAGTGCGGGATGAACCGGACGCACTTCAAGGTCATGGAGAAAAGGTACGGCTGCACAGGGAAGGAGACCTCCTTCTACGACCCCAAGCTTCCTGCGGAGATCACAACCACGAGCGTCGTGGCGGCGATCCAGGTAAGGGAGGCCATGAAGATGCTCAGTGGTAGGAAGGAGGATTGCATCAGACATGTCCTCTACTACAACGGCCTAGCGAACTCGTCCGAGATGCTCGAGCTCACGATAGATCCGCAGTGCCCGATGCATTCTCCAGATTCTCGATGACCCTTAGTCGAGATCCACTCTGGACTCATTTTCCTTTTTTTGAGAATCAGAATCACTAACTGTGGTGGAAACCTTTAACGGTACCGGGGCTTCTGTTTCGAAAAGGATTTGAATGCCGCTTAGAGTCAAGGTGAGGAACGCGGAGAGCGGTGCCACGGTGGACATGGAACTCGAAGGCGAGAACACCGTAGAGGAGATAATCGAAGGCGCTGCAGGTTACTGGGAGAAAGATTCTGGAGCGTACGTGCTTAGAAGAGGCAAGAGGCTGCTGAGGGGTCAACAGACGGTGGCGGATTGCGGGCTCGTCAATCAGGACGAGCTCGAGCTGATCCCGGACCCCGAGGGCGGCTAGGGAATGTCCCTGCCGATCGACATACTCATCTCGAGATTAAGAAACGAGCTAACGATTTGCTCAAGGTATCTCAGGCATCCTGTGAACACCTCTGAAGAGAACCTCTCGAGGTTCCCATTGGACATCGAAATCGAGCTCGTCAAGGTGCCAGGAAGCGTCCTACAGGATGGGAAGGTCGTCACTAGATACAATCACAGTTTCTCCATCATCGTGACGAGGGAGTATCCTTTCGAGAAACCACTCGTCATCTGGAGGACACCGATCTTCCATCCGAACATCATGATGCCAGAGGATGGGGGACATCTGTGCACGAAGCTCTTAGAGGAATGGAACTTCAATTCCACGCTGCTGTCTTTCATCAAGGGAATAGAGTCCCTTCTTCTGACCCCCAATCCCCGCAGTCCGTTCGGGACGGAGAGCTGCACAGGCGCCGCAGATCATTTCAACAATGGACATCAGAGAATCCCGCCGGTCGTCTATTCCCCGCAACCGAAGGTGGTGAGGTCCAGATGAGACCTCCCTCGATCCTCGGCGGTGAGGAGATCAAAATCGAGGAGCGACTCCCTCCCCCGCCAGAAAGAAGAACAGCGCACAAATGGCTCAAAGAGGATTCCCTCGAGAGATACAAGAAGGCGAATGGGGAAGTGTTCGAGCTGTACATTTCGAAGGTGTCCGAGGAGAAGATCCGCAACCACGCCGTCCGAAGCGTCGATTCGAAACGAGAGATCATGGGGCTTATGCTCGGCGGGGTCTACGCGTTCAACGGGAAGAACTACACAGTGGTGAGGGACGTCGTAACGACGGACCTAGAAGCCTCGTCCGTCCACGTGAGATTCCAGAGGGAAGCGTTCGAGAAGTTGTTCGATTCGCTGGACGAAGCTGGATTCAACTACGTCATAGTAGGATGGTACCATTCCCACCCAGGTCACAGATGCTTCATGTCCTCGACGGACGTAGACACGCAGAGGACGCTGTTCAACATGCCGTATCACAACGCGCTTGTCATCGACCCGGTCAACAGGGAGATTGAGGTCTACTTCCTCGATGACAACAAGATCAGGACCAGGGATTTCGCAGTGTACTGGGACGAGTTCGAGAACCCCTATCACGGAACGACGGTCCGTAGAAGAATAGTGCGTTCAGACCCAGATGGCGTGGCGCCGCCGCAATGAGGCCTCGCTCTGACCGAGCTTGTTCATGATTATCGGGACGATCGAGTCGAAGAGCAGGAAGGTCGAGTCCTCGAACAGTGTGCCGAGGGGGGTGGTCTTCCTGCGCTGCTCGTCCTTTACTGTCGTCAGTTCCAAAGAGACGTTCGATGCCTGGGCGAGTTTCGACTGCACGTTCGATGTGATCGAGATCACCTTCGCTCCGACCCTTCTGACGATGTTCGCCGTCTGGATCGCGGACATCGTCTCACCGGTGTTCGAGACTATGATCACGAGATCGATCGCTTCGACTATTGGGGTCGTGGTCTCACCAATGAAGTGCACGTTAAACCCCATCTGGACAAGTCTGACGGCGAATGCCTTCCCGACAAGCCCGGACCTTCCGACTCCGTAAATGAAGATCTTCTTGGCCGAAATGATGGAATCGACGATCTCGTCCACGACCGATTCGTCGACCTTCGCGAGGACTTCCTGTATCTCTTTCAGAATGTAACTAGAGGTCTCCTTCATTTGCCCTAATCCTCTCTTTCCTTGTCGACCTTCTTCGACTTCGATTCCTTCGTGACTTTCTTCATAAGGACGCGCTCGAATATCACCTTCATGTACATCGCGTCGTGCTCCAGAAGAGGAGAAGATGAGATGATTGTGACGTCCGGCATCTCCTCGACTAGGTACTCTGCAAGAGGCTCGAACCTAAGGTCCCCTTTCTTGATTGGTGTGACCCTCTTCTCGTTGCCCTCCAGGTGCTCCACGCCTGCGAAGTGAGTGTAGCTTACCTGCCTCACGTAGCTCTTCGTTCTGTCGAACACGTCTTCAAAGTCGGAGGGTTCCCTGAGCGTGCCGTTCTCCCTAGCATGGAAGTGGGCGAAGTTGACGACCGGAACCGGTCCTTTCACGTCGTCGCATATCTCCAGGATCTCGTCCAAGCTCCCAAAGACCTCTTGGCGCCCGCTCGTTTCGAGGCCCAGCACGGGCTTGATCCCATTCTCTTTCCACCAGTCCATGATCGTGCCGATGTTATCGGTGACGTTTGCCTTCGCCTTCTTCTTGCCGAGGTCGCCATAAAGTCCCATGTGCGTGACGACGATCCTGCCTTTTATCTGGTGGGTCATCCTACCCGCCCACCGGATGCTGTTCATGCTCTTCTCAGTGAGCTCGGTGTTCGTGGAAAGGTCCATGTAATAGGGAGTGTGCATCGAGAGCTCCACGTCCAGCTCTTCGCCCATCTGGCCCAGCGTCTTTAGTTCCGAATAGTTCTGGGCTAAGCCTGAGGCCAGCGTGATCAGAGTGTCCTCCTCCTTTATCTTCTCGGTGGGATCCGTGATCCTGATCTCCTTCTTCCCCTTTCTCCTCATTATCGCAACTATGAGGTCGCCGTCGACATGGAGCGGCGTGAGGCCGACCTCCTCCTCGTCCGGCGGTCGGTCGACGACATTGACCCTGACCATCTGAATCTCCATAGCGTTGAGGCCAAGGTTGTGAACGTCCTCAATGCCATCCTTCAGGGTTCTGCCTTTACAAGAAAGAGGAATCCCTGCTGGACCAAATCTAATCATCGTGTCACTCCAGGTAAGACGACACTATGAAGAAGGTTATATTTAATGGCTACCGGGTATAAAAAACAAGATATCTCGACAAAGGGGATTGCAGTGCTGTCGGCGGGAAGAACTGCTCTTGCACCACGTCCAACCCGATCTCTCTCTGACGATCGATTCTCATCCGCAATACAATGACTTCGAGAAGTCCGAAGATGTCGGGCGCAGGACAATCCAGACGTCCCATCGGCCCCTCATCCTTTCTAGGAAAGCTTTATTAAAGACCTCCCTATTAGAGCCTCTCACCCAATGTCGGGAGAGTCAGAACATGAAGAAGATGATGAAGACGGACCCAAACCTCGTATACCTCATCGAGTCTCTCAAGAAGGAGTCGAGGGAGAATGGTGCCGCAATCTGGCGAGACATTGCGTTGCGATTGGAGAAGACCAAGAGGAACTGGGCTGAGGTGAACCTCAGCAAGCTCGAGAGATACACCGAGGAAGGCGATGTCATCGTCGTTCCGGGAAAGGTCCTCGGAGCAGGCAGCCTCAACAAGAAGCTGACGATCGCAGCGTACAAGTTCTCGGGATCCGCCCGCAAGAAAATCGAAGGTGCGGGAGGAAAGAGTCTTACGATTGCACAGCTCGTCCAGGAAGTTCCAGACGGCAGCGGCGTTACCATTATGGGGTGAACCAAATGGCCGTTATCGATGCTGATGGAAACGTTATGGGAAGGCTTTCCACCAAGGTCGCGGAGAGGCTCCTGAAAGGGGAAGAGATCATCATTGTCAACGCCGAGAATGCGATTATTACCGGGAAGAGGGACATGGTCTTTTGGGAGTATAAGCAGAAGAAGGACAGAGGCAAGATCATGAGGGGACCGTTCTACCCCCGCAGGGCCGATCTCATCCTCAAGAGGACCGTTAAGGGAATGCTCCCGTTCAAGACCTCCACCGGAAGGGAGGCGTACCGCAGACTGAAGGTCTATGTCGGCGTGCCGAAAGAGTACGCTACCGCTCAGTTGGAGAAGATAGATGTGGCGATCAGACCGAGGACGGAGAAATATGTGAGATTGGGCGAAGTGTCCGCATACCTCGGTTCGAAGGTGAGGTGAGACCATGGTTGATGTCATCAATACTACTGGCAAGCGGAAGGAGGCGGTCGCGAGGGCCGTCATAAAGAAGGGGGACGGGAAGATCAGGATAAACAGCGTCCCAATCGACATCTTCACGCCGGAACTTGCCCGAGTCAAGATCATGGAGCCGCTGAATCTCGCCCCGGAGAAGGCGTCTAGAGTAAATATCGACGTCAACGTCCAGGGCGGGGGCGTGATGGGTCAGGCTGAAGCTTCGAGGACCGCCATCGCTAAGGCGCTCGTGCAGTTCTACGAGGACGAAGACCTGGCCAAGATGTTCAAGCAGTATGACCGCTCGCTGCTGATAAGCGACCCGCGCAGGAAGCTGCCGAAGAAGCCTTTGGGCAGAGGCGCGAGGAAGAAACGGCAGAAGTCGTACAGGTGAAGAGATGATCATACCGGTGAGATGCTACACTTGCGGGAAGGTCATCGGTTCCTCCTACCAGACCTTCGTCAAGAGGGTCCAGCTCGGAGAGGACCCGAAGCAGGTCCTGGACGATCTCGGGATAAAAAGGTACTGCTGTCGGAGGATGATCATTGCCCACTCGGAGATCACGGACGAGATCATCCCTCTTGGTTGAAACCGCTTCACCCCTTTTCATCCTGGGTCCGTGGGGTAGCTTGGAATCCTTCCAGCTTGGGGTGCTGGTGACTCCAGTTCAAATCTGGACGGACCCACTTCTACACACATTCTGCGAGTATGTTGTTTGAGAAGAAGAATCAAATCCAGATGAATCCTCTATTCGGACTTGACATCCACCAGAGGTTCTATTCTCCTCACTGATTTCTCGAAGAATGCCGAATCCTCGACACTCAACTCAATCGCTAGCTGACGGCATGCTTCCACGCACCGTCCGCACCCCTTGCACAGCTCCTGGCTAATTCGTGACTTCCCGCCAACAACAAATATCGCCTTGACGAAGCGGCCGTCATCTCTGGCGCAAGTGCCGCACCCCAAGCGTTCATCTTCGTGGACTTGAACCTTGACTCCTGGCATTCGGGTGATCCCGTCCCTGACGACTGGCGAGATGTAAGGGATCATCTTCCAGAGACAGCAGCATGGGCAACGGCTGCAAGTCTATAGTAGGTCCTCCTTCGGACCCGTATCCAACCACACGCTGTCGATCTTGTTCCGGCCTATCAGATGCACCAAACCAGCCTCGCGGGCTTTCGTAAGATGCTCGAGACCCCCTTGCTGGGTGGCCATCCTCCCCATGTCCTCTGAGATCCTCAGTACCCCTTTGCCGAGGAAAATGCACCCAAGGTCCCCCTGAATAATCCTTGCACTTGTTGGCGTCCCTGCACATGCACTGATTCATGACGGAGATATATCTGGATTCTCTGATGAAGTGCTCGACGATCTGCGATGGAAGGACTATGTTCTTCGGTTCCGGGACGATACTCATCTCGATCGTTCTTGTCTTCGGCTGCGTCTTGCCCGGAACCTCATCCTTCGGAAGGTAGATCATATCGTCCTGGTCGAAAAGGGCGCGGATCATCAGCTTGCCGATGACCGGAGCCCTCGTCAACATAGCCATGAAGAAGCGCTACTTGAATGTCTTCTTGAACACCATCGTCGCGATGTCTGTCTTGCGACTCATTGCGGATCACTGCGCATCAAGTGCAGCTGTCTCACTTCTTCTTGACCGGCATCATGACTTTGGCATATAGGATTGTCACGCCGTCAACAACCTCGGGCTTCTTTGAGTATATCTCCATTGGAGGCCCAGAGACCTCATAGCCCTTCTCGGCAATCCATTCCATCAGCTTGGCATATGTGTTACTGAACTCGCTTCCCGGCCCCTTGTGGGATATGGTTGCGACTTCCATCGCAGGCAGCTGTCTCGTCTTTATGCCAGCAGTTGGCGCAGCCTTGCCCTTGAAAGTGATCGCAATCTCACTCCTGCAATCCTTCTGAGAGACCGTCTTCGGATCATCGATGTATATTGCCATCGGATAGAAGCCTGGCATCACCTTCTGCTCCTTGGCCCATCCATACAGTCGACGCATGTACTCCTCCCAGGGCACCTTGTCGTATGGTCCCCGGTACTCAATGTATGCTAGACTCGTTTCGCTCCTGCTTTCGAGCTTCGGACTTGTCATTTGCCCACCATCATCGTGAACGCTCATCTCGGAATATAGTCTTTTTCAGTCCCCTTGTTAAGCTTAGTCGAGTTCGCCGTGGATCACGGAGATTGTCGGAAACGCGGGTACCAGCCGGGTAAAATCCTAGATAGAAGTGGCCAGCGGATACAAGATGGCGAATAGGATTGGCTGGTGCAACAGGTAGATGACCAGAGAGTGTTGACCCAGGTAGCGTATCGGTCGCGTCAGTGGGACTCTGTCAGTATTCACCTTCCTCAGGACTTGCACACGATCTGGATAGACCATGTTCCCGATGAAGATCCCAATCAATACGACCCCTAACCAAGGAAGAATCGGGAAGTAATCGATGGAATAGAAGCCATGAGGAGCAAATCCCAACCAGACGAGCCAAGGTAGCGAATATGTCCGTTGGACCACAATGATACCAAGAGCCACAATCATGGCTCCGATGGCAAGGCTCAACCATTTGTAGGGGAGGAGGAGGTAGGAGATGATGATCGAGAGGCCGATGCAATGGAGAATACCGAACACCACGAAACCATTTCCAGGATACACCAACGTGACCGCCGTTATGACGATACCGAGACCGAAGATCTCCAACCCCCTCTTGGAGTATTTCCAACCGAGCTGGGTGCTTTCCAGATGCCCCTTTGCCCTTCGGTAGCTGATGGTCAGTGAGACGCCGACTAGAAGCAAGAACATCGTCCCGATGGTGTAGGCGAACACACCCAACCAACCCGAATAGACCTGGACCTTGTATATCCTGAGGAAATTCAGATCAAACACGAAGTGGAATGCTATCATCATCAGAACGGCCGTTCCACGCAGGAGATCGATCTCCCAGTACCGTTCGTGCGAACCGGATTTCTCGGACGGGTCCACGGTCGTCATTCGGACGTCGGGCTAGATAAATCCGATGGTGACTTGAAGTTCTCACGGGATTGGACCCTTGGACCATCCCTGTCCACCTTCTCCAATCCTCCCGAGCTCATACGGTTCTCTTGCTTCTTGTTGTATCGATCAATGTCAATCCGAGATATCCGAAGACGATCACAAATACGAAAATTGCTGGGAGGAGGAGATCGATCCAGGATGCAACGGTACCGATGAACGGGAAGGTCAGACCCGCTCCGCAGCCCATGATCGCTCGTGTTCCCGACCAAGATCTCGTTCCGTGGCCGACCATTGAGAGATGCTTCGAGGTTACTGAGGAGGAGATGAAGAGTGAGTACGGATACATGGACTGGTACAGGGTGGAGGTCAGATACCTTTGGCGTAACACCATCATCACCATCGGGGACTCCGGGGAGAAGGATCTAGCCAATATTGCGGAACGCTTCGGAGACTAGATGGGACCCCATCCTGAAAGAACATGCACGTTGGGCCGTCTCGAAGCTTCGTCGGACTTGAATATGAATGCCAATGGTTCCACTCGAAGCCATTATGCACCCGTGAACAAATCATTGGGCCAAGTGAAGTGGTGAAAAGAAGTGAAGTACGTCGAAGCGAGACTAGGTCGAGTTTTCGTTGTTAGGTTGGAAGACGGCGAGGTCCTCCACGAAACGATAGAGGAGTTCGCTGAGGAGCGGAAGATTGAAGCGGCGGCCGTGATGGTCGTCGGAGGAATAGGGAAAGGCAGTAGGCTGGTCGTCGGTCCGAGGGTCCCGGATGCCAGACCGGTCGTGCCGATGGAGTATGTTCTTGATGAAGTGCATGAAATCTCCGGTGTCGGGACAGTGTTCCTCAATGAGGAAGGAAGGCCGGTCTCGCACATACACGTGGCGAGCGGCAGAGGGACATCGACCAAGACCGGATGCATCAGAAGGGGCGTGAAGGTCTGGCAGGTCGCCGAGGTCGTGATCATTGAGATCTTGGGGACCGACTCAAGGAGAAGGATTAATCGAGAGACAGGATTCGAGCTGCTAGATCCATGATGATGTTTTTTCGCATATCGGACTCAGCAAGTCGACCAAAGATGATTGATATTGCTTAGGCCCGCTTCTCACCACTTCTTCCGATGGACGATCTCCTGCATCGGCTTCCGCTTGCTGGTCCGGGCGAGCATCTTGACGAGGCTGCTTCCGATGCTATCCTTCTGGGCTGGGTATCCGATGGGCGTCATGGCGACGACCTTGACCTCCTTCGGGATTTCGAGGGCCTCCTTGACCTTCTCCTCGCTGAATCCTGCAATCCAGCATGTTCCGAGACCCTGATCTGTCGCAGCGAGCACGAGATGCTCCACCGCGATGGCAAGGTCGACCAGATAGTAGTCCATTCCGTTCCGCGAGACGCTAGTGTCGGGATTGGCGCAGCCTATGATGACAGCCGGGACCTTCTTGAGCCAGGGATTCAACAATCCGCAAGCCTCACTGAGCCTTTCGATCGTACCTTTATCCTTGACTACGATAAAGTTCCAGCATTGGGAGTTGCGTGTTGATGGCGCGAGGCGGGCGCATTCGAGAATCCTCTCGAGCTTCTCTTCATCAACCTCTCGGTTCTCGTACGCCTTAACGCTGTGCCTCGTCTTGATCACTTCCATGAATTCCATTCTAGTCCCCCCGGTTATTCGTGCCGTATCCAGAGTCCCGCCTGGAAACCCCATTGGGCCGGGCCTACCACCTCATCCTACGACCCAAAGTGCCCCAGATCACGCCGGATATCCCACCAGCCGCCAGGATCGACACGATGAATATTGCGAGGTTCTGATAGAAGTTGTAGTTGCCGGCATAGAAGAACAGCCACACAAGTAGCCATATGACCCAACCTATCCAGATGATGCCGGATGCGATGCCCCTCCATCCGAACCACCTGTGCCACTGCTGCCTCGACTCGATGTTCTTCCCTTCATATTCCCTCGCGTACCTCAGTCCCCACGAAGCCCACATAGCCCCGAGCAGTCCAATGACCACGATTATCGACACGAAGATTACCGCAAGATTCTGATAGACGTCGAACCCCCCGGCCCAGAAGAACAGCCAGAGAATCAAGAATGAAAGCCAGATAACACCGAGGAGTATCGTTCCCGTTAGTCTCCAGGAGAAGCCGGGCACTCTGAAGACGTCTTTTCCTCTGCCCCATTCCATTAATGTTCCCTCACCGCAAGGCACGTAGCTCTACCGTATAAGACGTTTCCCTTCTCGGTTGCAGATTGAAACCGCGATTCATAAGTAGATCGAACGCCAGAACTAGGATGCCGCCTGGGTACGCACTCAGACACAGGTTCGGGGACCGTGCTGCAATCCACCTACGTCAATAAATATGTCCTGGAATCTACTATGTCGAAGATGGTTAAGAAGGTCCAGGCCCAGAACGCAAGTGGACCCCAGGAGTCACAATGAAGGTCATCCTCTCAACGCCTCCATGGAAGACTTCGGAGCTATGGCCCCCATTGGGTCTGCTCTACATCGCCTCATCTATTGCCGCGAACCGCGATGACGAAGTGAAGGTCATCGACGCGTTCTGCGAGAATCTCACCAGAGAGGAACTTGTTGAGCGCGTCGTGAAGGAGAGGCCGGAAGTCTTCGGCATCAACTGCTCCACCCACACCTTCCTCACCGCGATCGACACTCTCAAGGATCTCCGAAGGGCGCTTCCGGACACAGCCCTGGTCATGGGAGGATTCCAAGCGACATTCGCAGCCGATCGCATCCTGAAGGAGTATCCATTCGTGGACTTCATAATCAAAGGGGAGGCCGAGCACGCGTTCCCCCAGCTGCTCGCTTGCATGGAGGAAGGAAGGAAACCAACGGATGTGGAGGGGATCGACTTTGTCAACGACGGTTCGCATTACAGCAATCCGCCCGCGCTGATACAGGACCTCGATTCCCTTCCGTTTCCGGCGAGGCATCTCGCGCAAGCGGTTGACTACGCTTATCTCTTTGAGAAGATAAGGCTGACGTTCGGGAAGTTGACGACGTTCTGCAGTTCCCGGGGCTGCCCTTTCCGCTGCACCTACTGCTCCTGCGCTGCCTTCTCTCACAGAAAGTGGCGTCCGAGAAGCGCTGATAATGTCGTCGAAGAGCTGGAGTCCCTCTATGCGGAAGGATACGAATCCTGCGTCATGATAGACGACAACCTGACGCACAACAGAAAGAGGATGGAGGAGATCTGCGACCTCATCAGGTCGAGAGGGATCAAGATGCAGTTCTACTGCGAGGGCAGGGTAGACAACGCACCGTACTCGCTTTTCAGGAAGATGAAGAAGGCGGGGTTCAACATCATCTACTTCGGCGTGGAGAGCGCCTCCCAGCATGTGCTAGACTACTACAAGAAAGGGATAACGCCGGAGCAGTCGATCCGGGCCATCGAGAACGCTAAGAAGGCCGGGATGGTCGTCGTCGTCTCTCTAATCATCGGAGCGCCGGGGGAATCGAAGGAGGAGATCCTTCGGACAATCGATTTCATAAGGATGGCACGACCCCACGCTGTACAAGTCAACATTCTTGACTGCCTAATCGGGACGGCAATCTGGAATGAAATGGGGAAGAAAGGGATCGTTGGTCCCGACGATTGGAAGACGAACCACAGGATCTATGAGTATCAGAAGGAAGGCTTCTCGAGAGCGGGCCTCGAGGAGCTTGTCGATCAAGGCTACACCGCCTATGCTGAAACCTGGAAGAGCGTAGGAGGACTGCTCGAAATCTTGACCGCCCTCCTGCGAAATCAGACCGCCAGGGTCGTTGCGAGGAAAACCATCTTCAATCCCCTCGTGAAGGAGTGGCTGCGCAGCCCGAAACGCGAGAGGGTGTGAGCTGAGACATCAAGGACGCGAGGCGAAGGGGCTGCCGTGAAGTCTCAATCCTTCCGCTCGCATTATCTGGTCCTTCCCTCACTCCTCAACCGCTCCTTATCGCCCAAGACCCAGGCCATGCTCGTGTCTGCCAGCCTGCATAGCGGGTGGATGAACCTGTTCAGGGGTTGGCGAGGAACCGCTTTCACTGGGGGGATCCCTCTAGTAGATAGACTTGACTTCTGACCGGACATGGGGTGTCTGACTTGCATGTCTGCTGACGCAGATGGCCATACGTGTTGTCGATTGGATCGGACTTCGCTTTCTCGAGGGCCTCAGCTTTCGCTCTTCATCACACCCGAGACGCCTATGTCCTCTTCCGTCAGGAAGAAAGCGAACGCGAGCGTGTCCCTCGCTTCGTCCGTGACCCACGGCGGAACGTACAAGTGCGCCCTCTGGAAGCGTTGCCAGTCCTCACCGGACAGGAGATGTTTCGACTTCTGGATCGGGAAGATCCTAATATCCTCGACGCCCTCGATCTTCCATACGTTCTGTGCCACGTACTCCTTCACCTTCTTCTGCGATGTGGAACACATCGAGAGCAACATGTCGTAATCGCCGAGAATGCAAGCCGTGAATGTCGCGAACACCCCTGCGCCTGGCTTCAGGTCCTTGACCTTGCTGAAAATCGACTTGTAGTCCTTCGGCTTCACGCGGATCATCACGCTGAACCTCTTGAGGTGCTTGGGCTTCTCCTTCGGGGTCGGTGGGAAGACCATCTTCAGTAACGGGATCGTTGTCGTGTCCACGACCTCGGGGCAGATGCCGATGTCCTCTGTCAGAACATCCCCGATCTTCTCGATGTCTTCGGCCTCGAGGAACAGCGAGATGAACCTCGCGCGCGTTTGCATCGAAAGGATCAGAGGCCTCACCTTCCTGGCGGTCGCCGGGGACGAGAACCTCTGGTCCAAGTAATCCCATATCTTCTCTACGTCCTGTTTCTCCTTCGGATATAACCTCATCAATGCAATCATTTGTCTAGCTCCTTTCTCGCAGCGACAAGCTTGTCGACCACCGATGGGTCTGCAAGGGTGGTTATATCACCGAGATCCTCCA
Source organism: uncultured Methanomassiliicoccaceae archaeon (assembly GCA_964544915.1). GTDB lineage: Archaea > Thermoplasmatota > Thermoplasmata > Methanomassiliicoccales > JACIVX01 > JAJRAG01. The sequence continues at coordinate 27,986 of CAZJDY010000036.1, forward strand.
CCGATCCGGTGGCGATCTTCCTCAGTATGCGCCTCATGATCTTGCCGCTCCTCGTCTTCGGCAACGCGTTCGCGAACTGGATTGTCTCGGGAGATGCAATCGGACCGACGTTCTTCCGGACGTGCATGATCAGTTCCTTCTTCAGCTCAGGTGATTCCTTGATGCCAGTCTTCAGAGTCACGAAGGCGAAGATAGCCTCACCCTTAATCGGGTGCGGCATCGGAACGACCGCCGCCTCTGCCACGTCCTTGTGGCTTACGAGGGCGCTCTCCACCTCGGCAGCACCGATCCTGTGCCCGGAGACCTTGATGACATCGTCCACCCTTCCCATGATCCATATGTCCCCGTCCTCGTCCTTCCTCGCTCCGTCCCCCGCCAGATACACGCCTGGGAACCTCGACCAGTATATCTCCTTGAACCGCTCGTGCTGTCCGAACACCGTCCTCATCAGCCCGGGCCATGGCTTCTTGATGACCAAATACCCGCCTTCGTTCGTGCCCGCCTCCGTGCCATCCTCCCTGAAGATTGCCGGCTCAATGCCGAAGAAAGGCATTGTAGCGGAGCCTGGCTTAAGCACGGTCGCGCCCGGGAGCGGTGTGATCAATATCCCGCCGGTCTCGGTCTGCCACCATGTGTCGACGATCGGGCACCTTCCCCCTCCTATCACATTATGATACCACATCCAGGCCTCGGGGTTGATGGCTTCTCCGACGGTGCCGAGCAGCCTCAGGCTTGAAAGGTCCCTGCCCTTTGGCCACTGCTCTCCCTCCCTCATCAACGATCGGAGAGCGGTCGGGGCTGTGTAGAATATGTCGACCTTGAACTTCTCCACAATCTTCCAGAACCTGTCGACCTGCGGGTAGGTCGGGACCCCTTCGAACATCAGGGTCGTGGCGCCCTCTGCCAGCGGCCCGTAGACGATATAACTGTGCCCGGTGATCCATCCGATGTCCGCCGTGCACCAGAAGGTATCCTCCTCCTTGTAATCGAAGATCCATCTGAAAGTCAACATCACGAAGAGCAGGTAGCCACCAGTCGTATGCAGCACTCCCTTCGGCTTGCCGGTCGACCCGCTAGTATACAGAATGAAGAGCGGGTCCTCCGCGTCCATGACCTCGGGCTCGCAGACCGACGGGACCTTCTCAACCTCTTCGTGCCACCAGGAGTCTCTGCCTTCTTTCATCTCCACAGGCGCGCCCGTCCTCTTGACGACGATGACGCTTTCGACCGAAGTCCCCTTCTGCAACGCCACGTCCGCGTTCGATTTCAGCGGAACAAGTTTACCGCTCCTGTAGCTGCCATCCGATGTGATCAGCAGCCTGCATGTGCTGTCCGCGATCCTGTCCCTCAGCGATTCGGAACTGAACCCTCCGAAGACGATGCTGTGTATCGCCCCTATCCTGGCGCAGGCGAGCATCGCGATCGGCAACTCGGGAATCATCGGGAGGTAGATCGACACCCTGTCACCCTTCTTGATGCCTTTCTTCTTCAGGACGTTCGCGAATCTGCAGACCTCATAGAGGAGCTGCTGGTATGTGAAAATCCTCACGTCCTCTTCAGGCTCCCCCTGCCATATGAGCGCGGCCTTGTTCTTCCTGGTCCCCCTGCAGTGCCTGTCAAGGCAGTTGTATGAGACGTTCAGTTTCCCGCCCTTGAACCAAGTGAACTTCGCCTCTTTCACGTTCCAGTCGAAGACCGTTTCCCAAGGCCTGACCCAGTCCAATTCCTTGGCCCACTTCTCCCAGAAAGCCGGCGGGTTCGATATCGATTCCTTGTACATCTGCTCGTACATCTGCATGCTCTTGATGTGCGCGCGCTCGCTGAACTCTTTTGAAGGTGGAAAGCGTCTGTGCTCTTCCATCACTGATTCTATCGTCTTGTCATTACTCATTGCCGGTTCCTCCAGAAACGCACCCAGGTAGCCCGAAACTCCTCCCCTTACCTAGTTTAGCGCTCGTAATGGGACTCCAGTAATATATAGTATGCTTGGATGAAGTCTGAGACAATATCAATCACCGTCCCACGATGTCAAAGGACTAGGTCCACGTCGTCATATTAGAGAAGAGCGGGAATAGGACGAAGAAGACTGGTATGAGAATCGTTGCCGATATTGAGATTTCGATCCAGGTCTTCCGACCCTGACTTTTCGCCCGAAGTCCATCGGAGGGCTGGTAACCTTGCAGCGCGGCCTCCCACAGGAGAACCACGGGGATTGTCCATCCAACAAATATCATAGGAGAATGCACATCGGTGAGGAAGACCGTCATCCCCGTCGCAATCAGGGCTGCAAAGGCGAACGCCATCCTGGGAATCATCCGACCGTACAGACCACTCAGCAACCATTCCCACATGAGGACTGCCGCGGCGAGCCAGGCTATGATAAGCCAGAAGTAGTTCTCGGGGCGGTCGAGAGTACTCACGAAGAGGAATGCGAGAACGGCAATCGCCAGGAGGACGGAAACGTAGATTCTCGACCGCTCCGCCAAGAAGTCCGCCGCCTCCCAGAGCAACATCAAGGATGCAATGGGAACGACCGATAATGAGAGGAGAATCGCTATGTAGTTCGGCAGATTTCCCACCCAGGAGTAATCATAGCTGATGAAGAAGGAATACGTTGCTGAGGCCACAAGGGTCGAAAGCAACCACTTCGTTCTCCTCTTGTCGAACGCCATCACCTCGCATGATCCGAGTCATTACTCTCCTTACTCATACTATGAGTCTCTTTGAACGAACCATGCTTGCGTCAAATAGGACCGGCGAAATCGATTTGAGACCGGCGAACCATCCCGTACGCTTGGGAATCATCGATGGACTTGATCGTTCTATGCGACTTCGACGGCACCATCGTGGACATCGACACTGCCGAATACATCCTGGAGAAGTTCGCCGAGGGAGACTGGAAGACGCTGGACGAGAAGCTCGACAGTGGGGAGATGCCCCTCGAGGATTGCATGCGACGGCAATTCATGATGGTGAAGGTGTCGCGGAAGCGCATCATAGACGCACTAGACTCCATTGTTCAGGTCAGGTCCGGATTCGAGGACCTCGTGGAACACTGCCAGTCGCAGGACATCCCACTCACGATCGCAAGCGCAGGGCTCGACTTCTACATCCGGCATTTCCTGAGCCAACGGGGGCTGAAAGAGAGGGTCGGCCTGGTCGTTCCCCGTGTTAGCGTGACGTCGGACGGGGTGAGATTCGTCTTCCCCAGGTTGAGGGATCCTTCTTCTGTCAGCTTCAAGGACGACCTCGTTAGACACCACATGAATCAAGGAAAGACGGTCGTCTACATCGGGGACGGGACAACGGACTTCAACGCCGCGAAGATCGCCAACTTTTCTTTTGCGGTGACTGGGTCGAAACTAGCCGGTCTCATGAACAAGCACGAGATACCTCACGAGGAATTCACGGACTTCAATAATATCATCGAAGCGCTCAAAGGACTGGAATCATAGAGAAGGGTAACTGCACCGCGACATGAAGTGCCGAGGAACTCAGTTGCAGTACTTGGATGTCTTGGTGCTCTGATATACGTCCTCCTCTTCCTCGGAAGTCATCACAATGGTGAAGCGCTGCGGTATGCCGTTGTACTCGATAACCGGTTCGGGGACGCCTTTCATTACCTTGACGACGAAATCCTTGAAGAACTTCAGATCATCGGCTTCTATGTTCTGAGGGAACTGGACATAAAGAACATGCAGTTCCTCCTGGGCGTCGAACCAGTGGTTCACGTCCGCCCTGTCGAGGATCTTAAGGAACCTCTCTCGCCCTTTCTTTCTCTTCGAGAGTTGGAGGACCCGATCTTTCCAGACCTGTCCGGCCTTCAATATCGAAGTCTCGACCCCGAGCACTCTCCACATACGACAAGAGATTGCCTATCGATTAATTAAACTGTGGCAAACATGAATCGGCCGTCCGGTTCGCAGGGTCCCAGCGGACTACATGAATCAGATTGACCGATTGCAGATGCTCGGCAGGGCAGATCAGCCGCACTTAATGAAGTGCTCCTTATCCTCCACAACGCCTTGCGCCACGACCTTGGCGTAGTCGAAGTCGTCCCGCAGCATGGCCTCCTTGATCTTCGCCACGTTCGCCCGCTTGCGGATGAGACCGGAGAACACGCCAGCGCTCTCTATGCAGCCGATGCAGACCGACCCTACGATCACGTCGTCCTTGAGCACGATCTTCCGATAGTACCGGTGCTCGGGCGAGATGAGGCTGATCACTTCGAACCCGGTGTCCTTCTTGACCCTCGTCTGTCCTACCGCGATCGACATAAGACCGAACAGGTCCACGGAGTTCATGGCGATACCGCCCTCGTACTCGACATCCTGACCCGTCATGTTCTTCCCCGCGACTATGCCCTGCTCAACGGCGTTCGGCCAGATGGCATGTATGTACTTTGCTCCGCTGATGAAGTCCTTCGCCTCCGCCACGTCCCCCGCGGCGTAGATGTTCGGGACGCTGGTCCTCATGTGAGCGTCGACCGTTATCCCGTAGTCGCATGCGATCCCCGCTTCCTTGGCCAGCTTGACATTCGGCCTTACACCCTTTGCGAAGATGACAATCTCCGCAGGGAGGACCTCCCCGTTCTTCAGCTTGACGCCCTCGGCCCTGTCCTTCCCGACAATCTCCACGACCTCCATCTCGGTCATCACGTGGAGGCCATTCTCCTCGAGCTGCTTCCTGAGAATGTCCGCGCCGTCACGGTCCATCGTCTGGGACATGATTTGTGGGGATGTGACGATGATCCAGACCTCCATGTCCCTGTGGTGGAGCGCGTCCGCGGACTTCAGTCCGACGAGCCCGCCTCCGAGTACAGCAGCCTTCTTTCCGGGCTTTGCGGCGAGGGATATCTTCTTCGCATCCTCGTATGTCCTGAGAACATAAACACCAGGCTTCTCCTTCCCAGGGATATCATACATGACAGGACTGGCTCCCAAGCCCAGCATCAGCTGTGAATAGGCTATTCTCCTACCTCCCTCCAGCTCGATGCAGTTCTCGGCGGGATTGATCTTGAGTACCTTCTTCCCGAGAATGGGTGTGATCTTGTTCTTCTCGTAGTAGTCCCTTGGCCGGAAAAGCAGTCCGTCCTCGGTCACCTTTCCGCCGATGAAATAGGAAGTCAGGCAACGGCAATAGGCGGGCATGTTCTCGTCAGAAATCACAACGATGCTTCCCTCCTTGTCGACCCTTCTGATGCCTTCGCAGGTGCCGATTCCAGCAGCGCTGTTCCCGATAATCAGGTACTTGCACGACTCCATATCAATCAGGCCCCTCGATGATCACTTCAGTCTCATAGCCGATGACCCGATCGTCGTCTAGATGCACCACCAGGGCACCCGTCTTGCAGGCCTCGACGCAGGCTGGGACCTCCCTGCTCGGGCACAAATCGCACTTCAGTATCGATTTGCCCTTGGGATCGATGAGTATGGCGCCGTACGGACATGCCATTATGCACATCCAGCACCTGACGCACCCACTTCCGTAGTGGCGTATCGCCCCGTCTTCCTGTTTCACCAAGGCGCCTGACATGCACGCCTCGACGCATTTCGGCTCGTCACAATGACGGCAATGAATTGGATATGCCATCCCCTTCGGTATCTTGGTTCTCGGCTGTCCGAAGACCGGCTTGCCTTCTTGATCATTGATGATCTCTATGGATCCGCTACGGACCCTCATTCTCGCCAACGACCGCCGCTCCTTTGGATTCATCACGGCAAGGTCTTGAGGAGGAGTGTGCTCAACGGCACAAGCAAGCTCACAAGATCTGCAACCGATGCACTTGTCCAACTTGATCAGGATTCTCTTCAACGACTGACACCCCCGTTGACAGAACGTCGATTTCCTCTCGAGTATCTGATAGTCGGCGTATTGACCGGGTGAATTGGATTAGGCCTGTTTAACCCTTTCCTTCTCAAGAGCATGCCATATTTAGGCATTCTGAGAGATTCTCCCGAAGGGGCTAAGATTATTCTAATGGAAAGCGATAGCCCAGAGAGTGGCCCGGATGAAGGTCGCGGACAACATTCTTGACACGAGATACAACACTCCGATGGTCCGGCTCAGCAGGGTCGTGCCGAAGGACTTCGCGGAGATACTGTCGAAGGTAGAGTTCTTCGGCCCGAGCGGCAGCGTGAAGGACCGCATCGCGGCGTTCATGATCGAGGAAGCGGAAAAGCGAGGGGATATCAGACCGGGATACCGAATAGTCGAGGCGACGACCGGGAATACTGGCATCGCCTTCGCCCTGGCGGGACTGGTCAAGGGCTACCGGGTCACGATCGTCATGCCCGAGGGGATGAGCGAGGAGAGGAAGAAGGTAATGAAGGCGTACGGGGCGGACATCGTCTTCACTTCCGGGTCCGAGACGGAGGTCGACAAATGCATGGAGAAGGTCAAGGAGATAAGGGACTCGGACAGCAAGGTGTGGGTGCCTGGGCAGTTCACGTCCCTCGACAACGTTCGCGCACATCAGAGGACAACGGGACCCGAAATCCTAAGGCAGGCTGGAAGGAACATAGACGCGTTCGTCGCCGGAGTTGGATCCGGGGGGACGCTCATGGGCGTCGCGAGATGCTTCAAGGAAGAGGGAATCAGAGCCAAGATCGTGGCGGTCGAGCCCGCTGAGTGCGCGGTCATGTCCGGCGGACGCAATGGTCCGCACCGCATCGAGGGCATAGGGGACGGGTTCGTGCCAGAGATCGTCGACACCAGCCTCATCACGGACGTTGAGGTCGTGAGCGACTGTGACGCCATCACCATGGCAAGAAGGCTTGCGAGAGAAGAAGGAATCCTCGGTGGCATATCATCCGGCGCGAATGTCGCTGCCGCCATCAACGTTGCACGGAGGTTGGGGAAAGGAAAGAGGGTCGTCACCTTGATACCAGACACAGGAATGCGCTACTTCTCCACCGACCTCTTCAAGGAGAAATGAGATGCTCGGAATAGAGGAAGACTCGATCATTGAGCTGCTGAAGGGGCTCGTGGCTATAGATAGCGTCAACCCCAGCCTGTCGCCGTCCCATAAGGGGGAGGGCGAGATCGGGGAACATGTCGCAGGCCTGCTACGAGACATAGGACTCGACGTTGAGCTGCAGAAGGTCGCCGAGGGCAGGAATAATGTCATCGCCCGGCTCCGGGGAAGAATGGGCGACAAGAAGCTACTTGTCCTTGCACACATGGACACCGTTGGCGTGGACACTATGACGATTCCGCCCTTTGATCCGGTCGTCGTCGAGAACAGACTGTACGGTAGGGGATCCTCGGACACGAAGGCGGGGCTCGCGGCCGCCATCGCAATGGCGCAAGAACTCATTCTGAAGTGCGAGGATTTCAAAGGAGAGTTGATCATCGCTGCGACCGTCGATGAGGAGTACGAGGCGGCAGGCGTAGAGACCCTTGTCAAATTGATCGGGGCCGACGCGGCCGTGGACTTGGAGCCGGTCGGGATGAGGGCTGTCATCGCGCACAAGGGCTTCGCGTGGCAGGAGTTCCAGGTGATTGGAAGGCCCGCCCACGGGAGCGACTTCGCCAAGGGCATCGACGCGATCATCAAGACGGGGAGACTGCTCGAGGAGTTGTCATCCCTCAGCAAGAGACTGTCGAAGAACGTCCATCCAGTGCTGGGGCCTCCGTCACTCCACGCCTCGCAGATAAGGGGAGGGGAAGGTTGGTCAACGTATCCTGCGACCTGCACGCTCACGGTCGAGAGGAGAACAGTTCCGAGGGAAACGGAAGATAAGGTCAAGAGGGAGTTCCAGGCGATCGTGGACCGCCTCGCGAAGGAGGACATCAAAACTAGCACCCAGACGCGCTTTTTCAGACCCGCCACGGAAATATCTCCAAACGAGAGGATAGTCAAGTCCCTGCTGAGATCGGCGGCGGAGATCGGCGTCGTATGCCCTGTAGGCGGGATGGCCGCTTGGCCCGAAGCAGGACCTCTCAATCTCGCTGGGATACCTTCCGTCGTGTTCGGTCCTAAGGGCTGCACTGGTCACGAGGCCGACGAGTACGTCGATATCGACAGCGTCGTCCAGTGTGCGCAGATCCTCCGAGCAACCGTCCTCGACTTCCTGAGATAGCGTTCCCCAACAGTCTTAAGTACGACAAAACAGTTCGAGTGACGAGCAAAATGCCTGAGCCACTGCCGCCTCACACCCACTGCCTGACGTGTGACGCACCGATCCCTGAAACGGAGAGCTTCTGTTCGGATGCGTGCAAGGCGTCCTACGACAAACAAATCAAGAAGAGCAAGAGAACGATGCTTTACTTCTACATCACAGCAATCGTCCTCATCGTCGTGATAGCGGTAGTGAGCTTCATTCTCGGCTGATCTTGCGGGAAGACCCCTGCGATAAGGGTTCCTTGCCGAGACGCACCGCATCCAGCATCCGACATACCCTGACCGTCTCCTTCACATCGTGGACCCGAACGATGTTCGCACCATTGAGGACGGAAGCGGCGACAGCGGCGAGGCTCCCCTCCAATCTCTCCTCCTCCGGAAGACTGAGGATCTTCCCAATGAATCCCTTTCTTGAGGGACCTATCATGATCGGGCGCCCCATGGAGCGGAACTCCCTAAGCCTCCGGACGATATCGAGGTTATGCTGCAGTTCCTTACCGAAACCGATCCCGGGGTCGAGCATAATCTTCTCCTCTTTGACGCCCCTCTCGATCGCTTCCCCCATCCGCTCCGCCATGTAGAGCATGATGTCCCCTACCACCTCGTCGTACTTGACGTCGACCTGCATCGTCTTCGGGTTCCCGCGCATGTGCATTAGAACGACCGGGACGTCAAGCTCCGCGATAGTATCGATCATCCTCGGATCTCTGAGACCGCTGACGTCGTTGACGATCTGAGCGCCCAGCTCGACCGCCTTTCTAGCGACAGAGGGCTTCGTGGTGTCAATCGAGATCGGCATGCACAGCGACGGCGCGACCTCTTTGAGGACCGGCAGCATCCTCTGCATCTCCACCTCTTCGGAGACAGGTTCGGAGAAGGGGCGCGTGGACTCGCCACCGATGTCGATGATATCCGCTCCCTGATCCGCGATTTCGAACGCCCTTTTGACGGCGTCCTCCTTCTTGATGAAGATCCCGCCGTCGGAGAAGGAATCTGGTGTCACGTTCAGCACGCCCATGACTCTGGTTCTCGCGAATGAGATGGGGCCGCTTGAAGTCTCGATGCTCGTCGTCTCAGGAGAGTAGTAGTTCTCGAGCGCCGCCGCGACCAGGTTCGCCGCTGGGACGGACCCGCGCTCCGATAGCTTCCTGAAGAGCGCGGGACCGCCGGCGATCATCAGCCTCTTGGTGTCGGCAGAATCGCTTCTGGAAGCGATCCCGCCGAGGTTCTTGATCGTGTCCGCCAGAACGCTGAGCATCGCATCGCTGTCCCCCTCGACGAAAACGAAAAGCGTCCCGGCCATCTCGATGGCGTCGTGAACGACGCCTTTCATCCCGAAATGGCGCCACTCCTCGACAGCTTCTTCGAACGATGAATAGGAACGCACCCTGGCGATCATATCAGCCTGACAGGAGCGGGTCGACAATCTCGACGAGATCCTTGATCTCGACCTTTGACCCGATCGCGTCCTTCCCGACCTTCAGGTTGTTCACACAGAACGGGCAGGCAGTGACGAGCAGTTCTGCGAACTCCGCCTCGGCGACGCGTCTCCCGGCCACCTTCCCGGAGAGGTCGGGGTACGCTGAGCGCACTCCGCCTCCGCCGCCACAGCACCTCGCCGTGTCAGCATACCTGGCCATCTCCCTAAAGTTCACGTCGGGTATCTTCGCCAGAACCTTCCTCGGCGCATCATAGACATGGCAGTGCCTGCCAAGATGACATGGATCGTGATAGGTGACGGTCTTCTTGAGGGGTGCGAGCTTCAGGTCCTTGTCTGCCAGGAACTCCGAGACATGGCGCACCTTGAAATTGACCTTGACGAACTTCGGATACTCTTCCTTGAACATTCGATAACAGCCAGCGCAGGAGAAGATCATCTCGTCCACCCCTGTGTCCTCCACCGCCTTGATATTCTTCTCCATGATCGCAACGACGTCCTCATCGTTCCATCCGACCCTCTGCATTACGCTTCCGCAGCAGGACTCGTCCACTAGAGTGAAATCCTCGCCTAGCTTCTTCAGAATCGACAACGTGGCGTCCGCGATGTTCCTGTTCCTGTAAGCCGAGGTGCAACCGACGAAGTATCCGACCTCCGCGTTCCTCGGCTTCAAACCGAGAGTCTCGACCACGCTCTTCTTCTCCCCGTAAGGATTGCCATACGTCAGAATGTTCTCGACGACCCTCCTGTGCTGGGGGAGCATGATGCCGTTCTCGACCAGGTCCTTCCGGCACCTCTCGACGACATCGACCACCTCGATGCTTGAGGGGCACCTTCTCTCGCAGTCCTTGCAGGTCGTGCACTGATAGATGTTCTCGACGACGGACGGATCGGCGGGGAGCTCCTTCTGCAGCAGGCCGTACGACTGGATGATCCTTCCCCTCGCGACGCTCGAGTCCCAGCCTATGTCCTCGAAAACGGGGCAAACGCTCTTGCAGAACCCGCAGAACGTGCAGGTCATCATCGTCTTCTGGACATCCTTCAGGTGTTTCGCTTCGATGTACTCCGTCGTCATGTCAATCAACTCTCGGCAGCGTGACGCTGCCTTCCATCAGCACAAGGACCTTCGCGTCCTTGTTCTTTGCCAACGCAGCGTCGACTGCGGACTGTACGCTAACGAAAGGAGTGATACTAGCCTTTCTGAGCACCTCGGGATCTATCCCTGTCACACCGCAGATGTCGGCCCATGTTGCGATCTCCGCCATCTTCGCAGCCTTGTGATACCCCAGCTTGTACTCCTTCGCCAGACTCTCGAGGACCACAGTAGGGTCGCTCGATGTCGAAAGCTGCTGCAGGAATGTCGAGTGCCCGATACCCTCCCTGCACTTCGAAACGAATATGATCGTGCCGCCTTCCTTGAGCGCCCACTTCCCGTTGTCGAGCGCCTTCTGCGACTGATAAAGGTCGACGTCCATGGGGTACGGGGCGACGCTGACGACTACGTCCACCTTCTCGCCTATCTCGACCGAATAGATCTCGTTGGCCCACTCAACCGCCTTCTCGAACGCCTTGTTAATATCACCAGCCGCGACCCTGTAGATGTTCTGGTGTCGGTCCAGGACGAGCTGTATGGAGAATATCGGCTTTTTCTTGATTACTTCCAGAGCGTCAACCATGTCCTCGTGCACCGGGTTTCCCTCCAGTCTGAGCGCCTGAGCCTCCGGCATCATCGCCAGGCGGTGGTTCTGTTCGACCGTCTCATAAGATGCGACGCCTGGAAGGAACGATTTCCTTCCGCCTGTGTATCCCGCAAAGTAGTGCGGCTCTACACTCGTTATGACGATCAAACGGTCCGCGTCCGCCGCCATCTCGTTCACCCACATGCTGGTGCCGTTCTTAGATCTCCCCAGGTATACCATTCTGTCCTTCTTCGAATCGTGGGCGTGGACATGCGGCATGAGGTTCTCATAATGACCACCGAAGATGAACCTGTACTCCTCCTCGGTCGGGGCACGGTGTGTGCCAGTTGCGATCAGATATCTGGCAGACGCGAGATTGATCCTCCCGACCAGGTCGTCCAGGACCTTGTAGGTCGGGGTCGGCCGGGTAGCGTCGTTGATGAGGAAAACGACATTCCTCGCATCCCCAAGGAACTCCTCAAGACCGGGGGACCCTATCGGATTGTCAATGGCCCTTTCCACCACTTCGTACTCGTCCGCGGCCTCGACATCGTTCGGGTACACGACGCCAGCGAAATTCCTCTCTGGAATCTCTAGAACCTGTTCACCGTCTTTGCCGTATGGGATGGCGACCCTCATATTCCGGACCGTGCTTGATATCGGAAGCGCCTATTAATGATTTAGCCCCGCACGGATGAGGTTCCCCTCGGGGAAAGTTATTTTTCCGACGAAATCTACTGACATAGTACGATGAGGACCTTGGAAGACATGGGCGAGAAGGAGATCATCAGGCGACTTCTCAGCGGGATCAGGAGCAGTGTCCCGGTCGGACCTGGGGATGATGCAGCCGCGGTCGACATTGGAGACTATTACCTGGTGGTCACCACCGACCTGATCTCCGTGCGTACTCATATGCCGGAGGTCATGACGGACCGACAGATCGGCTGGATGCTGGCTGCGGTCAACTACAGCGACATCGCGGCCATGGGGGCCAGACCGATCGGCATGGTCGTGGCGCTGGCGCTTCCAAGGGAGACCGCGTTCTCATCGTTGAAGAGCATGATGAGCGGCATGCAGGACTGTTCCGAGTCGGTGGGGGCGGAGATCCTCGGCGGCGACACGAAGGAATCGCCGGAGATGACGCTCACCGGGACCGCCCTAGGCACTGTGAAGAGGGACCAGATACTACTGAGAAAGGGAGCGAGGCCAGGAGACTATATTGCCGTGACCGGCTCGCTCGGCCTTGCGGCCGCGGGCCACTACGCACTCGTCAAGGGCCTGCGTTGCCCGTCTGGCGTGAAGGCACTCCTCAAGCCGAGGCCGAGGGTGAAGGAAGGGCTTGTCCTCTCCTCCTCCGGGGCGGCGACTTCCTGCATGGACATATCAGACGGCCTTGGCTCGTCGGTCTACCAGCTCTCCGAGATGAGCGGGGTGTCGTTCTCGATAGACTGGGATTCCATCCCGATAAGGAAAGAGGTGCTTCAGGTGGCCAGCGATTGCGGTATGGACCCGGCGGAGCTCGCTCTATACTACGGTGGGGACTACCAGCTCGTGTTCACCATAGCGCCGGACAAGCTGCCGATGCTAAGATCGAGCATGAGGTCCCGGATGACTGTCATCGGAAAAGCGAAGGAATCGGGCAGGAATACATTAAAGAGGGACGGTAGGGTAGTGACTCTCGAGAACCGAGGGTACGAGCATTTTAGGTGATCTCACCTATGAAAGAAGCCCGATTCTGGAGGCCCGAGAACGGTAGGGTCGCTTGTGGCCTTTGTCCCCACGCCTGCAAGATCGCCCCGGGCAAGAGAGGTATATGCGGGGTCAGGGAGAACAGGGACGGTAAGCTTTGCTCGCTCATCTACGGTAAGGTTTCGTCGATATACGTCGACCCGATAGAGAAGAAGCCGTTCTTCCATTTCAAACCAGGAGAAAGGGTTCTGTCCCTCAGTAGCGTGGGATGCACGTTCAGGTGCCAGCATTGCCAGAACCATACGATATCCCAGGCCGAGGTCGGGAAATTCGGGCTCGAGGACATCAGTCCGGAGGAAGTGCTGAAGACGTGCGAAAGGAGCGGATGCAGGGGCATATCCTGGACGTACAACGAACCGACGATCTGGCACGAGTTCTCATACGAGACTTCGAAGCTCGCTAAGTCGAAGGGACTTCATACGAATTACGTGACGAACGGGTACATCCAGGAGACCCCGCTTCGAGAACTCGCAGAATGCATAGACGCTATGAACATCGACGTCAAGGCGTTCCACGAGGATTTCTACAAGAAGGTCTGCAGGGCGTCCCTGAAGCCCGTGCTGGACGCAGCCAAACTCGCCCATGAGCTCAGGATCCACGTCGAGCTGACTTACCTGATAATCCCGGGGAAGAACGATTCGGAGGCGGAGATAAGAGACTTCTCAAGGTGGGTCGCCGAGTCGCTCGATCCAAAGGTGCCCGTTCACTTCACGAGGTTCCATCCTGACTATCTCATGATGGACGTCTCTTCGACGCCGATCAAGACGCTAGATACAGCATACAAGATCGGGAAGGAAGAGGGGCTCGAGTTCCCCTACGCTGGGAACGTACCAGGGGACGACAGGGAGAACACCTACTGCCCGAAGTGTGGGACCCTCATCATAAGAAGGATGGGATTCAGCGTCATCGAGATGAGATCGAAAGATGGCGGGTGTCCGACCTGTGACGAGGACCTGAACATGATTCTCTGAGCGCTCAAGAGACAGTGGCGCTCGAACATGTTTTAACTTTCGAACGCTATCGCCCCACGCGATGGACCTAAGAACGATGTACGAGAGGCTCGGTTCTCGGTTCAAGGTGGACAACTGGTGGCCCGCCGAGTCGGAATTCGAGATCATGATCGGGGCGATATTGACGCAACAGACCTCCTGGGAGAACGTCGAGGGAGTCGTCGCCGACATGAAGACGAACAACCTGCTCGAGGTCGACTCGTTAGTAGCGGTCGACAACGACACGCTTGAGGAGGTCATAATGCCCGCCGGGTTCTACCGCCAGAAGGCGAGCAGGATAAAGGGTCTGGCAGAGTACATCAAGGTTCACTACGACTCCGACCCACTGGCAATCCTCGGCAAGCCGCTGGATGAGGCGAGGAGGGAGCTCCTCAGCATCAAAGGAATCGGGGAAGAGACCGCGGACTCCATACTGCTTTTTGCGGGGCACAGGCCCAAGTTCGTTGCGGCATCGTACGTCTCAAGGATATTCCAGCGGACCGGGATTCTCGACTCCGAGGACTACGGAGAGATGCAGCGCTACGTTGAGTCGATCGTCCCTCCGAAACCGGAGGTCTACGCGAAGTTCTACGCGCTCTTGGTGCAACTTGCGAAGACGCACTGCAAGGCGCGACCGATTTGCAGGGGCTGTCCGCTGGAGCAGGAATGCGCGTTCAGCGCACGAAGAGGAAAATGATGTTCCCCACGATGCTCGAGAACAGTACTGAGACCGTGATCGGGATGAGGAACGGTATCTTGGGCGTGACCCAAATCATGTCTGCTCCGGATTTCTCGAGATCGTTGTAGACCTCGTCGCAGGAATCCATCGTCCTCGGTAACAGCGTTAGTCTCCTCCCGCCCTCGACGATGTACTCCAGAGACCACACGAACTTCTCGCGCGCCTCGGCCAAGGTCATCCGATAGCCGAACAACATCACTGGCAACTTCCTGTTCCCTTTTGCGAGATTGTAGAAGAACATGCCTATCGGAACTACGATCGTCAGCAGGGCGGCGTTGAACAGGATGAGAAGAGAGAACGGGAACGCGTACTGAGCCATTTCGACGGGTATCTGGATCAGAGGAAGAGAATCGATCACGGGGTAGACAGGGAAGACTATCGACAATGCCAGCAGGGCCTTCGCATCCGCTCCGCCCTTTATTATGTTGAATTGGTAGAAGACAATTATCAGTGCGAACATGAACAGGATCGTCATCAGCTCCCACAAGTAGGGAGACTCCCAGAACATGGCGATGAGACCCCCGAGAATGATGAAGGCGGCGATGTATAGACCCAGCGGAGCCGGGTTTATCCCGTCCTCGAACATGCCCTTGCGGTCCCAGAACATGTCAAAGAACAATATGACCAGGGGCATCAGAAACAGCAGATAGACGAGAGAGACGCCTTCGGAGGTTATCTTGACGGCAAGGAGAAATATCCCGAATCCACCCAGCCCTATCCAGTAAGCATCGGAGGCCATCCTCGTCTTCCAGTCAGACCGCGAAGCAAAGAACAGGATGACGAAGGAGACGATTATCTTCACGACCGAGATGACATCCATGCAACCTCAGCAATTCAATCTGGACATAAAAATCTTTGTCAATGATGATCCGTCCCATCCGATGAGGGCTACGCCAATCGGAGCCCGAGGTCTTCCGCATGACCGCGCACCGACTCGTACTCACTGTGCTTCAGACCCCGATCAATGTCACTGTGCTCGCAAGCCCTGTGCATCGGTCTGTACTGGTCCATGACGTTCACAAGCGCATTCGGGACGTTCTTTGCGATCCATTCCAGGACCGGTATCGAGCAGCATTCCACGTGGTTCGGAAGGACAAGATGCCTGACGATCATCTCAGCATGTTTCGCCGCTAGAATATGATTCCTCGACACGACGCTCATGTACCCATGGACTCCAGACAGCCTCTTCGCGCAGTCATCGTTTCCATACTTGAAATCCGTCAAGTATACGTCTATCACTCCCTCGAGAAGGTGCATCGATCTCTCGGCGAGGTACATGTTCGAGTTCCAGACCTGAGGGATGTTGACCATCGAGCGCTGGAGGACCTCAAGAATGTAGGGGAGATTGGGGGTAGGGTCGCCTCCTACCCAGTTCACGTTGACCGCTCTCCCACCTGCGCGCCCGAACAACCTGGGAGAGACTGGAGCTTCCTCCGACCCGTATCTGTTCCTGATCATCTCCGCAAGGCGAGATGGATCGATGTGAATGCCATTGGATGGGACGGTCGAGATATCATAGTTCTGGCAGAATGCGCATCTGAAGTTGCATCCAGAGAAGAAGATCGTATAGGAAGGCAAGAGCGGGGGCTCTTCGCCGTAATGGAGGAACTCACTAGATATCCTAGCATCCAGGACCCCGCATCTGCCTTCCTTCCCTGCCATCCGATCGGTCCCGCACTTCCATTCGCAGATCTCGCAGTGACTTAACATCCTCCTAGCGAGTTCCGCCTTCAGGTCAAGGAGACTCCTTCCCTCGATCCGCCTTGCGCTGGGCGTATCTCTTCCGGAGTCCGCACGAGACCAAAATGCCTTCATCTCCCTTTCATGGATCATCCATAGGTCCTCATCACTCGTAACTGAGTCAAAAACGGATTCGCTCTCATGGAGAAGGAGGTAGAGCGCCTTCTCCTTGCCTTCCAGTATTCTGTAGTAGCGCTCGAGAGTATCGGTCATGTGACGGCACTTTCTAGAGTCGGACCACCTTAAGATTGTTTCCGAGATCGAGCATGGACAACCTCCGCGTTCTCCCCGCTGCTCTCGCCAAGAGGCTCGATTAACTATTTTAGCAACGGTCTCCATTGGCTGCCAAGAATCAGAGGACATGGAGGAGTTCTATTGCCCGTAATGAGCGCGATAAGAAACAGAAGAAGCATTCGGAAGTACAAGAAGAAGAGAATTCCAGAGAGCGACCTGACAGAAGTTCTTGAGGCAGCGAGACTAGCACCGTCGGGAGCGAACAGACAGTTCTGGATGATGATCGTGGTCCAGGATGAGGAAAGGAAGAGGGGACTGGTGCCACTGTGCAAGAACCAGAAGTTCATCGAGGAGTGCTCAGCGTTCATCGCAGCCGTGGATGATCCGAGCCAGAAGTGGTACAGAGTCGACGTCGCAATAGCGCTGGACCACCTGACCCTGGCAGCCCATGCGAAAGGTCTTGGCACATGCTTGATAGGCGCTTTCGACGCGGAGAAGGTCGCGGAGTATCTTGGAGTCCCGAAAGGTCAGGTCGTCACCGTGTGCATGACCCTCGGCTACCCGGACGAAGCACCCGAGGAGAGGACGAGGAAGCCGACAGAGGAACTGTTCTACTGGGAGAAGTACGGAGACAAGAAATGAAGCTGATCCATGAAACAGACATCAAGGTAGTGGCCGCGGACGGCGACAGGGGGCAGGTCAGGATCAAGGACGTCGCAGTGGAAGAGAATTTTGTCTTCGGACTAAGGGAGACAGGCCCCAACTGCCTCGTTCCGAAGAGGCCGCACAAGCACAAGCTCAAGCAGGTCATGTATGTGATAGAGGGATCTGGAACCGTCAGCAACGGAAAGGACACGATGATTTTCAAAGTCGGGGACTTCATCCTGTTCGACGGCAACGAAGAGCACTATTTCGACAGCGACGGGAAGAACCTGAAAATGATCGAAGTGCGCGTTCCCTGAGCAGGTTGAGCGTGGGCATTGGATCCCAATCCTTGGCGATGACCGTAGCGGTCGCGATGGTTCCACATGGGGATGCGTTTTAGGTCAGCCCGCAAGACCCGTCGCATTGGCGTTCAGTCCTTGATCTCGCCGCATTAGCGCGGCGGAAAGTTCTTAAAGAAGCAGCTCACCTCCTTCACAATAGTGAAAGCATGACCCCAAAGATCTTAGAGTACGTCAAGACAGAGTATGTCTGGGCCGCCGCAAGGATAGGACTAGGATTCATCATACTGTGGGCCTTCCTGGACAAGACCTTCGGTTTGGGTTTCGCGACAAAGGCAAGTAATTCATGGATAAACGGAGCATCGCCCACGGTTGGCTACCTTAAGTCCGCGACTAGCGGCATATTTGAAGGGTTATTCCAGGGCTTGGCCGGAAATGTCGTTGTAGATGTACTCTTCATGCTGGCACTGTTGCTTGTCGGAATCGCCCTGATAATGGGGATAGGGATGAAGATCGCTACGGTCTCCGGCGGCCTGCTGATGGTGCTGCTATGGATGACCAACGTTCCCCCGGCGAACAACCCGATCCTGGATGAGCACATAATCTACCTGATACTCCTCGTCGGTCTTATGAAAGTGAAAGCTGGACAGACGCTCGGACTTGGCAAGTGGTGGTCGAATATCTCCATCGTCAAGAGGTTCCCGATATTGGAGTGAACGAAGCTCTCAACTCATGCGACCCCAAAGCACCCTGATGTGACGCCCAGTCATCCCTGGTTCTTGCCCTGTGGCGCCTCACCAGGGCCTCTTTTTCTTTCATATTCCTGCAGAGTCCACATCAGCACTCCCCATCGATTTGGCAAGAGACCCAGGTATGGAGACCGCCTGTCGGAATTGATATATCGCTCGAACGACCTGTCTGCATGGGCATTGTTTTGCCGTTTCCAGCCCACCAATCCAGGAAAGGCCCAGGTGAATGGATGGAGGCGGGCAAGGAATCTGGGACGAAAGCGGAGGGTCAGGAGACTCAAGCAAGTCCTGAGAGCCTCACCATCGAGCGGACTCCAGGGGGCATCAAGCCCTATCACATCACCTGGCTGTGGCTCTTCCTAGCATGGATGTTCTGCTACATCGACCGAAGCATCACCGGACCCGTCGTATCCTGGATGATAGACAACGACATCGGATTCATGCAAAGCGCTCCGATGCCTCATGCGCTTGGAGGGGTGATCGGAGGGATGTTCTTCGCGGGCTACATGCTGACGCAGTTCCCAGCCGGGTTTCTAGGGGACCGATATGGGAGGAAGGTCATGATCGTGATCAGCACCGCCTGGGCGAGTGTGACAACCTTCCTCAGCGGACTCACGAGGTCCCTCAACGCCTTCGTTGCAATGAGGGTACTGACCGGTCTGGGCGAGGGTGCTTACTACTCCAACGACAGGGCACTGGTGAGCGCCGTGACGCCTGAGAGCAAGAAGGGGTTCGGCATGGGCGTCGTCTTCGTGGGATTGGCCGCTGGCCTAACCATCGCGACCGTCGCCACGCCATATATGATCGACTTCGCAGCGAGGACATGGGGAAGCGAGATCGCATGGTCCTTTCCCTTCCTCGTATTCTCGATCCCAACAATGCTGGTGGCTGTGGGGGTTTGGAAGTTTGTAAGAAGGCCGAGAGAAGATAGACAGGAGTACCTGCCCGCGCTGGCGAGGTTGTCCATCTACTCGATCGTCTTTCTGGCAGCAATAATGGCCACTTATCTCGTCACCGTCACCGCCGGTTTGAACAGCCTATCCCAGGCCGTGGCGGTGATCGCGATTGCGATGGTCCTGATCGCCATCATATACAAGTCGCTCGGCCAGAAGAGCGCCAAGGTTCTGAGGGATAGGGATCTGCTCTTGATGTACATCTCCGCCATACCGATACTGTATACGCTCTGGTTCTTCGGGTTCTGGGCGTTGCTCGTCGTATCGGAGGCATCCAAGATGGGCATCTCTGGCGCAGCCCTTTACGTCGGCTTCTTTGGGGTTGCCAACGGAATCGGATATCCCCTCGGAGGGAAGATCTGCGACCGCGCCGCCAACAGAGGATTCGGGAGGAAGAAAGCGTACGTGCTGATATGCATCCTTGATTCCCTGGCGGTCGCGGCGTTGGCAGTGTACGTCGGGACTGGAGGCAGCGACGTGCTCATCCTCGGCATCCTCGTGTTCTGCATAGGAGTCCCCTTCGCCGCGATGCAGACGGTCCACATGACCCTCACGTCCGACCTCGCGCCGCGGGGACAGATGGCGCAGACCTTCGGGATGTGGAACCTGGTCGCTGAGATCGGCGCGGTCATTTCCCCGGTGCTCTCGGGAACCTTGAGAGACCTGACGGGAAGCTGGACATTTGCCATAGTGCTCGACGCGATCCTCCTCGTCGCCAGCGCGGGTCTTGTCCTTGGAGTAAAGAGACAGAACGCATGTTCCTCCTGACGAGGACAGCGATATCGATTTTAACTGCGAAGTACGATAGTGGAATGATGATCGTAGGGGCCGTCGGGGACGTTCACGGGAAGAAGTTCCTGGACATTCTGAAGGCGCAAAAGAGAATAGAGCACCTGGACCTGCTGCTCTTGGCAGGGGACCTGACCGACAGCAACAACCTCGAGGAGTTCGAACTGGTCGTCGATGAGCTGAAACGCCTGACGGACGCGCAGATGATAGGAGTCTTCGGGAACGAGGAGTACGATGGAAGCCGTCCGGAGTACAAGAAGAAGACGGAGATCACATTCCTGGACGACGAGGAGATGACCGTCGAAAGGGACGGCATGAATATCAAGATCGTCGGGACGACCGGCTCGCTCGATCGGCCAACTTGGTGGCAGCGCACGAACCTCCCGGACATATGGAGGCGCTATCAGCTTAGGATCGAGAGAATCACGCAGCTGCTCGACAAGGGAGATGCGGACGTCTTGGTCCTGCTTGCTCACTACGCGCTCACCTACAAGACCCTGATGGGGGAGAAAGAGGACAGGTACTCTGAGATGGGGTCGAACAGGTTCGAATCGATCATCCTGGAGAAAAGCCCGGACATCGTCATCCACGCCCATGCTCACGCTGGAACGAGGACCGCCATAATCGCCAAAGAGCAAAGGAGCCTGGAGGACTTCGGGAAAGAAACAAGGAATATCACCGTCTTCAACGTCTCACTGCCTCTCACAAAGACGGTCACGTGCCTCGATGTCAGAAAAGAGGGTGAAGGCTTGCATATCCGGGAAACGGAGTGTGATTGATATGAAAGATTTCGTTAGGCTGGTTTTCGACGCCACGGTCCAGATCCCCCCTGGAAGGGTTTCGACTTACGGCGACATAGCGAACGCGCTTGGAGACATAGCTGCCTCGAGGACTGTCGGGATGATACTCTCCGAGAATCCGAGGCCGATCGTCGTCCCGTGCCACAGGGTCGTCTATTCCAGTGGGGAGATCGGCTGGTACGGCGGGAAGGGGAAGGGAACGGAGAGGAAGAAGGAACTGTTGTCGAAGGAGGGAGTAAGGATAGAAGAGGACAAGGTCGAGGATTTCGAGAACGTTCGATTCGCTGATTTCAAGATCGAGCCGATGCTGAGGGATCTGAAACGGGAACAGGAAGCACTGCGCAAGAAGGTGATGGCGAAGGACGATTTTGGGAAGCTCATGTACGTGGCCGGTCTCGACGTCTCGTACGCGGATGACGACGCCTTCGCGACGATGGTCCTGTACGATTGGTCCGAGGACCGGATCGTGGATCACAGGACGATTAGGAGCAAGGCCGGCTTCCCCTACATCCCTTCATATTTGGCGTTCCGGGAGATACCCGTGCTTGCGGACCTCATCGACAATAGGAAGGACACGGTCTACCTGGTCGACGGCCAAGGAGTGCTCCACCCGAGGGCGTTCGGGATCGCTTCGCACATAGGCGTCGCCTTCGACATACCGACGATTGGGGTCGCGAAGAGCCTATTGTGCGGAACGGTTGAGAACGAGGAGGCTGCCAAGTCGCCGATCGAACTCAACGGCAGACCAAGAGGCTATTATCTGAGGCCGTCTGGAAAGCATCCAGTATACGTGTCGGTGGGGCACAGGGTCTCCTTGAAATCAGCGGTGAGGATCGTAGGCAGGTTCCTCGAGAACGGGAAGGTTGACCCGCTGCGCGAGGCCCATCGTCTAGCGAACAGCGCAAGGAAGTCGGCGGCAGGGACGGAGGAATCGAAAGGATGAGGATTGCTGTCTTCGGCGCCGGCGCCCTCGGCAGCCTCATGGGAGGTCTCCTTTCGACCGAGCACGAAGTGACATTGATCGGAAGAAGGGCTCACGTCGAGGCTGTCAAACAGAAAGGGCTCGAGATCTCGGGCATCATTGAGGGACTGGTCCGCCCGGATGCAATCACTGATGTGACTGGCCTTGGGCAGCAGGACCTCGTCCTCATAACGGTCAAGGCATACGACACGGAGGAGGCGGTGAGGAGCGTCTCGCCCATCGTCGATATGGACACCGTCGTAGTGTCGCTTCAGAACGGTCTGGACAACGTCGGGACGCTATCAAGTGCATTCGGAACGAGAGGCGTCGGCGGGGTGACGTCCTGCGGGGCAACATTCCTCGGGCCGGGCCACGTGCGGTTCGCTGGAAAAGGGGAGACGGTCTTCGGATCTCCGGCGGGTCGCAGGGATCTCGCTGAGACGGTCAGCAATGCCTTTGAAGAGTCAGGAATAGACAGCAAGGTGACGGACGACATCATGGCCGAGGTGTGGATGAAGGTCATAGTGAATGCCTCGATCAATCCGATCACGGCGCTCGTGAGGTCCGAGAACGCTTGCATAGAGGAAGACCCGGAGCTAGGGGAACTTGCGAAGAACGTGTGCGAGGAGGCGGTCGCGGTCGCGAAGGCCTCGGGAGTTCGGCTTCCTCGATGCGACCCCTTGGGCAAGGTGATGGGCGTCGTCGCTGCCACGAGAAAGAACCGATCCAGCATGCTGCAGGACGTGGAGGCGGGCAGGAGGACAGAAATCGATGAGATAACCGGTGCGATAGTGAAAGAGGCAAGAAAGCATGGGGTGCCGGCGACGGCGAACGAGACCCTCTGGAGACTGGTCAAATGCCTCAAGCCCCAGCGCGACTGACATCGTTTCTTCTGACGTTAACGAACCGCGTCCGCGGAACGACCATCTGGTCCGTATTGCAGAAAGGTTAATATCTCGACACCCTGATTTTGATTCGTGGTATTATGGTGGATGTAAGGGAGCTTGCAGAGAGAGCCCTCGCCCTCAAGGACAAAGGACTGAGCGAGAGGGAGATCGCAGATGAACTTCACCTATCCATTGACACCGTCAAGTACCTGCTCGAGAAGGGGATCGAAGGCACCCTTCCTCCGACCGACATCAAGATCGGATGGAGGAGCCTGGGTGTCTATGGGAACCGGATAGGCCTCATGAGCGAGATACTGGCAGACATAGCGATCGAGGAGCTCGACCGGAGGGACTCGGACGTCGACGTCGTGATGGGAATATCGATAAACGGCGTGCCATTCGCGACGATCGTGTCGGAGCTCCTCGATGCTGAACTTGCCGTTTACAGGCCACCGGTGGAGAGGGGGGAAAAGGGAGGCGCGCTGAGCTCCAACTATGCATCCGTCGAAGGCAAGAAGGTCCTGATCGTCGACGACGTGCTCTCCACAGGTTCGACCGCGGAAGAGGCCGCCAAGGACGTCAGGGAGGCCGGCGGCACGCCGGTTCTTGTAGTCGTCATAGTGAACAAGAGCAGCTTGAATGAGGTCGGAGGCGTTCCACTCAGGGGCGTGATCAGGGCGCGCTCAATGGGAGGAACGATCCTCGGAGGCGGACCTCTGCACTCGTTCCCATACGGATGAGAAAGACAACCAGCCCCGGGACTTCCGATAGCAGGAAGCTTGAAACCGATGAAAAGCTCAGCCAGGATGAGAGAGCCAGAATCATGTCCCACCTCCGTGGGCTGACCTCCTGGGTCGGCGGCATGATTCCCGAGGATGAGGAAATTGAGGGCAATCGCGTCCCGTTGCGCGACATCGTCTACGACTTCTTGGCCATAGAGAATCCGACCGAGGAAGAAATCGAGGGGGCATTGTTCCTCGCGAAAGTCCTCGAGAAAAAGGTGGGCGAGCTCGAGGAGATTCTGAGAAACGGCAATATCACAAAGGCCGAGGGACACAGGCTGGAAGATGAGATCAGGGGCCTCCTGAAGGCAATCGACGACCTGAGACACTTGAAGGGGGATTCCCTTGGGGTAAGGGAGAAGATGATAACCTCGAAAGTGGAAGACCAGAGAAGGTGGCTGGACTTCGTCAAGAAGACCAAATGACATTTCTCGTTGTCCTATTTTGCACTATGCATCAGACCGTACCCTACTTTTCGGAACAACTAAATAATATTCTACCGTTATCGTCAAGAAGAATACGAAAAATGAGAATGACCGCGCGGAAGAGGGGATCAATTGATTGACCACTTGGACGAGAATATCATAGAGATCCTGAAGAAGGATTCCAGGCGACCGTTCGTGGACATAGCGAACCAGCTGAAGGTGTCCGAAGGAACGATCAGGAGCAGGGTAAGGAAGCTGATCGATGATAACGTAGTCCAGTCGTTCACAATCAAGACCAGTGGCAAGAACGTCAAAGCGATAATCGAGATAAAGATTGACGTCAACGTGAACACCTCCGAGGTCGCGTGCGAGATCTCGAAGTTCGAGGGCGTATCGGACGTGTTCGAGGTCACGGGCGAGGAGGATATCGTTGCGATAATCGACGTGAACTCTTCCCCGCGATTGAACGATATCATCGAGAAGATACGCAGATTCGACAACGTCCGGTCTACCAGAACCCGGTTGATATTGAAGGAACACGTCGGAGGAGAATAGATGTTCTCCGGCTGCGCGACCGCTCTGATAACGCCGTTCACGAAGGACGAGAAGCTCGACGAGAAGGGATTGAGGGAGCTCGTCGATTTCCAGGAAGGCGAGGGAGTAGACGCCATCGTCCCCTGTGGGACGACCGGGGAATCGGCTACATTGACGCACGATGAGCATCTCAAGGTCATTGAGATCGTTGTCGACCAGGCGAAGAAAGCGAAGGTGATCGCTGGCGCGGGCAGCAATGCGACACATGAGGCGATCAAGCTGAGCAAGGCGGCGCAGGATCTCGGCGCGGCCGGCATACTCTCCATATCCCCCTATTACAACAAGCCGACCCAGAAGGGCATATTCGAGCACTATGAGGCCATTGCAAGATCTATCGACGTCCCCCTCATTGTCTACAACGTTCCCGGAAGGACCAGCTCTAACATCGAGGTCTCAACGATCCTCAAACTGGCAAAGGTGCCGAACATCGTCGGGATCAAGGAGGCGAGCGGGAACATCACGCAGATAATGAGCCTGCTAGCCCATGTTCCGAAGGGCTTCACTGTATTATCCGGAGACGACGCGCTTACGTTCCCAATGATGGCAATGGGGGCGAACGGCGTCATCTCGGTCGCTTCGAACGTAGCCCCGAGGATGGTCAAGGATTTGGCAGATCAGCTTCTAGCCGGCAATCTGGAGGAAGCCAGAGAACTGCACTTCCGTCTCCTCCCCTTGTTCAAGAACCTTTTCATCGAGACCAATCCCATACCAGTCAAGACCGCGGTCAGGCTCATGGGCAAGCCCGCGGGACCGTTCCGCCTGCCGCTGTGTGATATGGACCCCTCCAATCTAGAGGTCTTGAAGCACACACTGGCGGATCTCGGGGTGATTTGAACAGTCGAACGGGTGTTCCGATGATCCGCGTCGTCGTTGGTGGTGCCACTGGAAAGATGGGTAGCATGATCTGCCAGCTGGTCCAGAGACAGAAGGACATGCAGCTGGCCGGCGGCATCGTGTCTTCAACGGGAGGCAACGTTGGGAAGGTCATAGCTCCCGGCATCGTGACATCCGGAGACGACGGGATCGAGAGAGTCCTCGAGAACGCTCGTGTCTACGTGGATGTGACCTCTGCTAGTGCCGCTGAAAGTAACCTCCCCAAGGTCGCGCGGGCTGGCGTAAACGCCGTAGTCGGGACCACAAGTATATCGAATGATGCGATGGACGACTTCGCGAAGATCGTCAAGCAGCACAAGATATCCGCCGTCGCCACTCCGAACTTCTCGATTGGAGTGAACGTCTTCTGGAGGGTCTGCGGGACCCTCGCGGTCGCGCTGCCGAAGTACGACGTCGAAATCGTCGAGGTTCACCACAGCTTGAAGAAGGACGCCCCCTCTGGAACCGCCAAGAGGGCGGCAGAGATCATCGCGGAGACGACCGGCACGGACAAGATAGTATACGGTCGGCAGGGGCCGGTCGGAGCCAGGGGCAGAGAGATCGGCATACACTCCATCCGCGCTGGGGATGTCATCGGAGAACATACTGTCATATTCGCCGGCAACAAAGAGAGAATAGAGCTCACACACCGTGCGCACTCGAGGGAAGCCTTCGCCGAGGGCTGCATCGTCGCCATCCGATGGATTGCGTCCAGAAAGGATGGTTCCGTACACACTATGGAGGAGGTGCTGGGCCTATGTTGAAGGTCATGAAGTTCGGCGGGACTAGCGTGGGCTCTGGTGAGGCGATGGAGCGCGCCGCCAACATCATTTCCATGGACCCATCGAAGAAGGTGCTGGTCGTCTCGGCGATGTCGGGAGTCACGAACATGCTGATAGCATGGACGAACGACGAGACCGCGACGCCAGGGAAACTGGCGAAAGACCTGCACGATAAGCACATGACTGCGGTGAAGGGACGACTGCCGAACAACTATGTCATATCATATTCATCTCAGCTGGATTCGAAGATCCAGGGGCTGGCGGAGCGCCAGGAGAGATATCGCAAGAATCCCGATCTTGTATTGCAGGACACGATAGCGAGCTGGGGAGAACGACTTTCCTCGTTGACCATGGCGTTCCTGCTGCGGGGAAAGGGGCTCGATGCGGTGTCGATGAGCTCGGAGGAGGCCGGGATCGTCGCCACCGGACCTCCAGGTAACGGTTCCGCGGACCTTGAGGCGACGAGCAAGAACCTGAAGCAACGGTTGCTGCCTCTCATCGAGGGCGGGAAGGTGCCTGTCCTTACCGGATACTATGGATGCGGTGCGAACCTAAGGCCCCTCACATTCGGACGCGGGGGGTCGGACTACTCCGCATCGGTCGTGGCATATGGATTAGACGTCGACCGCCTCGAGATATGGACTGACGTCGACGGCTTCATGACCGCTGACCCGAGGATCGTGAAGGGAGCGAGGACGATCACGGAGATGGATTACGGGGAGGCGGGCGAGCTGGCATACTTCGGGGCGAAGGTCCTGCATCCAAGGGCGATCGAGCCGGTCAGAAGGAAGCACATCAAGATGCTCGTGAAGAACACGTTCAACCCAGAGGGGAAGGGCACGACGATCCACAACCTGCGCTCGCCCGGGAAGGATTTGCTGAGGAGCGTGGCGATGAAGTCCGACCTCTCGATCGTCAAGGTCTACTCGTCCGAAATCGTCTACTATCCGAGATTCGTCTCGAACCTGCTGAGCTCCATCAGCGACAACGGGGTCAACACTTACGCGATCTCGACCTCTCTATCCACCCTCGCGGTCGTTGTGCCGAGCTCTGACCTGCAGCAGGTGATCAAGAGCATAAACGCGGCGGGAGAGAACAGGATCGAGAAGCTCACTGTCAAGGATAAGGTCTCGTTGATATGCGCGGTCGGCGATGACATGATTGACGTGCGCGGAGTCGCAGCGAAGATATTCGGCGCCGTGGATCAAGCGGAAGCGAACGTTGAGCTGATATCCGAAGGGGCTTCTGACGTCGCGCTGAACTTCGTCGTCCCTGCGAACAGGGCGGTGGAGGTCGTCAAGAAGCTCCACGAGAGTTTCATCGGTGATTGAGATGCGCCAGTTCGAGTCAATAGACAATCAGATGGTCATCGGAGGCATTACTGCAAGGGATTTGGCGGAGCGATTCGGCACGCCCCTGTACGTGACGGACGAAATCGCGCTGCGCGAGAACTTCAGAAGGATTTACGAGGCGTTCTCGAACCAAATGCCCGCGCGCATTCATTACGCCTGCAAAGCCAACACGAACCTGGCAATCCTGAGGGTATTGGAGCGCGAGGGCAGCTGCATCGACGCCGTGTCGATCTGGGAGGTGGAGTCCTGCCTGATGGCCGGATTCAAGCCCAACAAGATTCTCTTCACCGGCGTCAGCGTCTCGGACGAAGAGATGAAGGCGCTAGTGGGCAGGGGCGTGACAATCAACATCGATTCGCTGTCGCAGCTCAGGAGACTGTCGAAGATAGGGACGCACAACCCGATATCGATCAGGGTCAATCCAGACGTGGGCGCCGGTCATCACGACCACGTTGTCACCGGAAGCAAGATGGCCAAGTTCGGGATACCGAAGGGGGACCTGCTGGGGACATACTCCGAGGCCCTGGACCTTGGCTTCAGACCGATCGGGGTGCACGCGCACATAGGTGCGGGGGTGCAGGACGTCGCTCCGTTCGTTCAGGTGACCGAGGTGCTCGTGTCGCTCGCGAAGGAGTTGGAAGACTCACTCGGCCTCTCTCTCGAATTCCTCGACATCGGAGGGGGCATCGGTATTCCATACAGGCCGGAGGAGAAGGCCATGGACGTCGAGCTTCTCGCGAGGGAGGTGACCTCGAGGGTCAAGTCCGGATGCTCTGCGAAGTCCATCGCGGTCGAGCCGGGCCGATACATAGTCGCCGACACGACCGTGCTGATCACGAAGGTCGTCGACGTCAAGGATACGCCCGAGAAGAGGTTCGCCGGCGTTGACGCCGGATTCAATACGCTCATTCGCCCCTCATTCTACGGCTCATACCACCACGTCGCCGTTGCGAACAAGTTCGGGATGCCTGTAGAGGTCACGTACGATGTCGTCGGCCCGATATGCGAATCCGGGGACTTCCTTGCGAAGGACCGCCTCCTCCCGAAGGTCGCCGAGGGTGACATCATCGCGGTCTACGACGCCGGCGCTTACGGGTTCGCGATGAGCTCGCAGTACAACTCCAGACCGAGGTGCGCCGAGGTGCTGGTCAAGGAAGGAAGTGCGAGCATCATAAGGGACCGGGAATCGCTGGAAGATATCCTGAGGCACGAGAGGATGCCATCGAGGCTGATGGTTTGATGTTCTGGAAGTACCACGGGACCGGGAACGACTTCATTCTATTCGAGGACTTCAAGCTGGACGCTCCGGACGATCCCGAAACGGTCCGGAAGCTGTGCGACCGCAGGTTCGGCGTCGGCGCGAACGGCATACTGTACATCAACCCGGCCGAGGACGCCGACGCGACGATGAGGATCATCAACGCGGACGGAAGCGAGGCGGAGATGTGCGGTAACGGAATCCGATGCGTCGCCAAGCATCTCTACGACTTCTCGATCATCAGGAAAAAGAGAATGGAGATAAGGACCCTTGCCGGTCTGAAGAAGATCGAATGCAGGGTCCAGAAGGGAGAGGTCAAGGAGGTCAGCGTGGACATGGGAGCGCCTTCCTTGGATTGCCGGGACATCCCGATGAAGTGCTCAGGAAGGCTCATCGATAGGACCATCAAGGTGGGAGGGGCTACGGTCAGGGGCACGGCCGTCTCGATGGGCAATCCGCACTTCGTCACTTTCCAGAAGATCACAGAGAAGAAGATGAGAGAGCTGGGCCCTAAGATCGAGATCCACCCTTTGTTCCCGAGGAGGACGAACACCGAGTTCGTGAGGCTCGTCGACGGAAGGTTGGATGTGGTCGTGCACGAGAGAGGGGCGGGCTGGACCCTCGCATGCGGGACTGGGGCCTGCGCGTCCGCGGTCGCCGCGGCGGTGGGCGGTTTGATATGTTACGACGAAGATGTGGAGGTCCGCCTTCCGGGTGGGAGTCTCTGGGTCAGGGTCGCGAGAGACCTCTCCTCCGTGACGATGAGAGGTCCTGCGGTCAGAGTATTCAAAGGAGAGATAGAGACTGGGTGATGGCCATGGCGCGGGAGACAGCTGCAAGACTGAAGAGGATACCACCGTACCTGTTCGCCGACATAGAGGCGAAGGTGCGAGCGAAGATGACTCAGGGAGTGGACATAATCGACTTCGGCATCGGGGATCCGGACCTGCCGACCCCGAACGAGATAGTGGAAGAGCTGAGGAAGCAGGCTAAGGCCCTAGGCAACAACCAGTACTCGACCAGCGCTGGTGAGGCAGAGACCAGGAAGGCTGTCGCCGATTGGTACGAGATGAGGTTCGGAGTACAGCTGGACCCGGATAGAGAGGTCGTCATAACGATGGGAAGCAAGGAAGGACTCGTGAACTTCTGCCGCGCGTTCGTCGATCGGGGAGACAAGGTGCTCGTCCCCGATCCTGCTTATCCAGTCTACGCTCAGGGAGGGGCGCTCCTTTCCGAGGGCGTTCCGGTCAGGGTGCCGCTGCTTCCGGAGAAATCGTTCCTCATGGATCTCGCTTCAGTCCCGACTGATTCGAAGATCGCTTTCGTCAACTACCCGAACAATCCCACCACTGCGGTGGCCACAAGGGACTACTTGAAGGAGCTGGTCAAGTGGGGAAGGTCCACCGAAACGATCGTCTGCTACGACAACGCGTACTCGGAGATGACCTTCGACGGCTATGTGGCCCCAAGCATCCTAGAGGTCGGCAGGGACTGCATCGAATTCGGTTCGCTCTCAAAGACATTCAACATGACCGGATACAGGATTGGGTACGCGGTCGGGGACCCGGACCTCATATCCGGCCTGAAGAAGGTGAAATCGCAGGTGGACTCTGGGGTGCCGAAGTTCATCCAGAAGGCCGCCGTCTTCGCCCTCGGGCTGTACAAGAACGGCAAGAGGCCGCCGATCGTGGAGAAGAACCTGGCGGTCTACAAGGAGAGAAGGGACGTCGTTGTCGCGGGCCTGAAGGAGATGGGGTTCAAGGTCACTCCACCGCTCGGAACATTCTATCTATGGTTCAACTGCAACGGAAAGTCGATGGACTTCGCGAAGAGACTGCTCGACGTCGGAGTGGTCGTGACGCCCGGCATAGGGTTCGGGGAACACGGGGAGGGATTTGTGCGGATGTCCCTGACCCAGCCAGTGAAGAGAATCGAGGAAGCGCTGGAAAGGGTCGAGAAGATCCTCAGGTCCCCCGCTTGAACGCTGCCTTCAGCGCTTCGACGGCCGGCAGCGGTTTGCCAAGCAGATACGTCTCCAGAGCGCCTCCCGCGGTGCTCACGTACGAGAACGAGTTGACAAGGCCGAGGCCCTCCGCCGCGCCGACGGTGTGTCCTCCGCCAATGACCGAGTACGCCTTAGACTTCGTGATCGCGACCATGAGTTCTTTAGTCCCAAGGGCGAAGTTCTTCTTCTCGATCATGCCGGCAGGCCCGGACATGAAGACGGTCTTCGCGCCGGAGATCACCCTTGCGAAATTGTAGATCGACCCTTTTCCGATATCGAGTATGGGATAGTCCAGCGGGAGCTCTCCGACCAGTATCTCCTTCCGCTTCCCGTCCATCTCGATCGCGATGTCGTACGGAAGCAGCACCTTCCCGCCTTTCTCCTCCAGGAGCTTCTTCGCCTCAGCGAGCGCCTCCGGCGTTACTTCCTTTGCGAGCGCATCCTCGTTAGGCTTCCCGAGCTTGACGCCCCTTGCCTTCAAGAAAGCGTTGCCGGTCAGTCCCACCAGTATCACCATGCTCGCAATCTTCTTGCTGATGACGCGATCGACGACCTTGACGGAGTCCCCGAACTTCGCTCCGCCGAGCACGAATATCGACGGCTTAGCCGGACTGTCGAACACGTTCTTCAACGCGTTCAGCTCCTTCTCCATCAACCGACCAGCGGCCGACGGAAGGACCGCCTCGAAACCTACGAGGGAGCAATGGGCCCTGTGCGCTGCTGCGAACGCATCGCAGACGTAGTAGTCCGCCAGGGGAGCGAGGACCTTCACCAGATCCGACTGAGCGTGCTCCTCCATCGTCTTCTTCTCCTGCTCGTAAGGGAGCTCCCTCACGTTCTTCAGCATGATTGCCTCCCCGGGCTGGAGCGATCTTATCGCCGAGACAGCGATCTGCCCGATCAGGTCATCCACGTACCTGATCTCCTTCCCCATGACCGTACTCAGGACCATTGCATGCCTATCCAGAGGGGCGAAGTCCCAGTCCCCCGGCCTTCCCTGGTGAGCAAGGATGACCACCTTGGCACCCTTGTTCATGAGCTCCTTCACCGTCGGCATGATCTGCCGTATGCGGTTGTCGTCCTCGATCTCGAGCGTATCCTTCGCCAACGGGCAGTTTATGTCCACCCTCAACAAAACAGTCTTGTCCTGGAAGTCGAAATCGTCCAAAGTGCTGAACTCCTTCATACCATCACCGATTCAGATGTGCGCGAGGAAGTCCACCAATCTGTTCGAATATCCCCATTCGTTATCGTACCAACATAGGACCTTAATTAGATTGCCTTTTTCTCTCGAGACCATCGTGCTTGGCGCATCGACGATCGAAGAACGGGGGTCACCGACGACGTCAACGGAGACTATCGGTTCCTCGGAGTAGCCAAGGAGGCCCTTCATCTCGCCTTCCGACGCGCTCTTCAAAGCTCCATTCACCTCGTCCCTGTCCACGTCCTCCATCACCCAAGCGGTCAGATCGGTGATCGAGCCGTCAGCGACCGGGACTCTGAGAGATAGACCGTTCAGCTTGCCCTCGAGCTCCGGCAGGACGTAGGACACGGCCATAGCAGCGCCTGTCGTCGTCGGGACTATCGAAAGCGCTGCGGCTCTCGCCCTACGGAGGTCCGTATGAGGGAAATCGACGAGCCTCTGGTCTCCCGTGTAAGCGTGGACGGTCGTCATCAGCCCGCAGACGATCTTGAAGTTGTCGTTCAGGACCTTGGCGGGTAGCGCGACGCTGTTTGTCGTGCAGGACGCCATCGAGATGATGTTGTGCCTTCTCCTATCGTAAGCGTCGAGGTTCGCACCCAGGACCACCGTTATGTCCGGGTCCGTGGCAGGGGCCGAAATCAGTACCTTCCTCGCCCCGGCGTCGAGGTGCAGCTTGCTCGCGGGTCGACTCGTGAAGAATCCGGTGGACTCGACGACGACGTCGATGCCCTCGCTCGCCCATGGCAACTTTCCAGGTTCCTTCTCGGATGTAAATCTGATGAACTGCTCGCCGACCCTCATCCCTCCGTCTATCGCTTTCACGTCAGAACCAAGAACGCCGTGAACAGAATCATATTTCATCAAGTATGCGAGGGTCTTCGCGTTGGCGAGGTCGTTCACGACCTTCACCTCGAAATCCTTACCATAGGCGGGGCGCTCCATCGCCGCCCGCAGGAAGGACCTTCCTATGCGCCCGAAGCCGTTTATGGCAACTTTCAGCATCATCGATTCCGTATATCAGGGGCTCTAGCCTGTAATAATCCTTTGTAGACTAGGAGGGATCTGTGCACACCCGCGATCGACTCAGCATCACTTTCCTATGCCGAGCGTCTTGTCGGTCTTCCTAATCGACCTCAGCGGATCCTTCTCCAGCTTCATCATCGATCTGATGCAGTCGATGTTCTCTGGGATAACATCGCTCTCCTGGTGGATCGCTTGGTAGTAGTAGAGCGTCTTCTCGACGACCTTCACGCCATCCTCCCATACGATAATCTCCATGAAGTCGCCCCTAGGTCGGTTCAGATCCCTTGCGAGCTCCATGATCTGAGCGGAGGATCTGATGCCGTGCTTTCCGCTCACGAACTTGATCCTCGGGGTATTGTCCCATACTGCCACGATATCTTCCCCCTTCACCTTCTTCTTCAGGTCCGCGGTGACGCAGTGAATGTGCATCATTGTGGTCGGAGCTGTGACCGACATCGTTTGGATGTTGAGCCAGGGCATCACGGTCTGCACATCCGGTCCGTGGTGGGTCGGCAGTTTGAGAGTCGGTTCTACGGCGTTCAGAAGCGCCCCCTTCTTGTCCGCAGGATCTGCCCCTCTTCTCACCAGTGCCGCGAAGACTTTCTCGGTCCCGAAAACACTGTCGATCGGGAACAGCGTCCTGATCAGACCCGTGGTGTTGCAGGAAACGACCCTGACAAACTGCGCCCCCCATGCCTCATGATAGTTTGCGAACGAGTTGAACGAAATGCCGGCAATGCCGTGATCCTCTCCGCCTTGGAATATCGCCTTGACGCCCGCCTTCTCATACATCGGCTTGTACTCCTTCCCCGTCTTCCCGGGCGTAGCATCGACGATTATGTCGACCTTCGCCAGGAGGTCGACTAATGTGCCGGCCATCTTGATGCCTTCCTTCTCAAAGGCTTCGACGAACTCCTGTTTCGCAGCGTACAGCGGGATGTTCTCCTTGTTTGCAAGCCTCGCCTCATAACTTGGCTTCGTCTTCGTGACTCCGACGATCTCCATGTCATCTTGCTTGGCTATGGCGAATGCGACCCGCTTTCCGATGGTCCCGTAACCGTTTATGCCGACCCTGACCTTCATCTTCCCATCTCCTAGCCCCGCTACGAAATACGAATCAAACAATATCTCCCTTACGGTCAGCCACATTGGTATAGCGTGTCATGCGACAATCCGCGCAATTGAAGGATCACAGGTCCCAATATTCCTTCTGGATCTCGATAACGGACTCGACCTCTTCCTTTCCCAGCACTTCGACGTCCTTCGAGTATATCTGGCAGAGCGGGACCTCCACTCCGCAGAACTCGCCGGCCAGCGCCGACAGCACCTCGGCGGTCGCCTCCAACGCATAGCCGCCCTCCAACGCGAACGCTATCCTCTTCTCCGGGGCCATGTTGATGAGCCGCTTGCACATCTCCAGGTACGCCTTCGACGACAGCGCTAGGCTAGCCAAGGGATCCGCGTAATGAGCATCGACACCGATGCTGACTAGTATCATCTGCGGATCGTACTGATGGAGGATCGGTTCGATTATCCGGTCGAATATCATCATGTAAGTCGCGTCCCCTATGCCGCCCCGCATCGGGATGTTGACCGTGTATCCCTCTCCCTTTCCCCTGCCGACCGTTCCGGCATCCCCGCTGCCGGGGTAGATCCCGCGCTGATGGGTGGACATGAACAGGACCTTGTCGTCCTCGATGAATATGTCCTCGGTCCCGTTGCCGTGATGGACATCTATGTCAACGATCGCTGCTCTTTCCAGATCCATCTTCCTCGCCGCGATCGCGATGTTGTTGAAGTAACAAAAACCGCCGCAGAAATCCCTGCCTGCGTGGTGACCAGGAGGCCGGACCAGCGCCAAGGTCGGCTTCCCGAAATCGTGCGCGGTCCTCGCCGCCTCGATCGTTCCTCCGGCGGCTAGCAAGGCGATCTCGAAAGTGTCCTTGTGAATGTACGTGTCCGGGTCGAGGAAGCCCTCGGGTGAGTCCTTGATTGCCGCGAAGTGGTGTGGAGTGTGCGCCAATAAGATGTCCTCCTCGCACGCCGGTTCAGGTCTCGTCACGTCCCTCCACAGGTCGAGCTCCAGCATCCTCTTGATGGGGACCGCGAGCCGCTCTGGCGATTCTGGATGCCCCTCATATTGAACATGATCAAAATAACGCTCGTGGAATACGATCGCCATGTGATGCAAACAATGGGTGCCGAGACATTAAATGCTTGTCTGTTTCGTGTGATCTCGCTGAGGATGGGTGCCAATACAACGTATCAAGCAATGCCAACACTCCGTTTTCTGGCATGAATTGAGCAAGGGTTATATAGTAGCCCCCTCTTTATGGGAAGCGTGTCAATGACAGCCACGCGCAGCAATATCTCGGATTTCTCGATCATAGGCGCAGTGGTAATCATTATTAGTTAGAGGCATCCAGATCCTGGGTGTCCTCAATCATTGTCGTTATGAGGGGGACAGTTTTTTGAATGGCTCCAAAGCTGCACTTGCATTGCTGGAGAGACAAGGCGTCGATGTGATGTTCGGGTTGCCAGGGGGTACGACGATACCTCTGTACAACGATCTCCTGGACTCGAAGATACGCCATGTGCTGGTCCGGCACGAGCAGTGCGCCGCGCACATGGCCGACGGGTACGCTCGCGCGACCGGGAAGATCGGAGTATGCACCTCCACCTCCGGTCCAGGTGTGACCAACCTTATGACAGGCGTCGCCACCGCCTACGTCGATTCTTCTCCGATGCTCGTCCTCACTGGGCAGGTCGCGACACCCATGATAGGCAACGATGCGTTCCAGGAGGCCGACTCCTTCAGCCTCATGATGCCGATAACGAAGCACAACTATAGGGTCCTGGACCCGAAGGACATCCCAGAGGCGATAAAGAGGGGCGTTGCGATCGCAACGACCGGAAGGAAAGGTCCGGTGCATGTCGACCTCCCCGTAGACATCATGAGGGCCGAGGTCCCTGACGAAATGATGCGCAGGGAGTTCTACGTCGCTCCGCCCGCCGAGGACTTCTCGGGCTTGCCGGAGGCGGTCAGGATGCTGCGAAACGCCGAGAGGCCGCTGATACTCGTGGGAGGTGGTGTCATATGGTCAAACGCCACGCAGGAAGTCCTCAAGATCTCACAGATGCTGATGGCGCCGATCGTGACCACCATAATGGGGAAGGGCGCGGTACCAGAGGATCACCCTCTTTGTCTAGGCGTGATAGGCATGCATGGACGAGAGTGCGCAAGAAGGGCTTTCTCCGAGTGCGACCTGGTTCTTGCCGTCGGCACGAGGTTCTCAGACAGGAGTGCCGGCAACCGGAATGTGCTAGGGGATAACACGAGGATCATTCATGTCGACATCGATTCTGGAGAGGTCAGTAAGGCCTCGAACTCCCTTGTGAAGATCGTAGGCGATGCGAGGAAGGCCCTTCGGATTATGATTGAGGGACTTACTTCGCCGAAGGGCGAGAGCGAGTGGTCCAGAAGGGTAAGGTCCTACATCAAGGAATGCGGCTGTGACATAGATCTTCCCGGCAATCCGATCAAACCTCAGAAGGTCATACGCGATCTCATGACCGTTCTTTCCGACAACGCTTTCATCACCACGGAGGTCGGGCAGAACCAGATGTGGGCTGCGCACTTCTTGAAGATCAGGCACCCGAGGCATTTCATAACCTCGGGGGGATTTGGCACAATGGGCTTCGGGTTCCCTGCTGCGCTCGGCGTCAAGGTCGCGTTCCCGAACAATCCCGTTGTGGACATAGCGGGGGACGGCAGCCTCCAGATGGTCTTTCAGGAGTTCGCAACGGCGGTTTCGGAGAACTTGCCCGTCCTCGTCTGCCTGATGAACAACGGATGGCTCGGGATGGTGAAGCAGTGGCAGAAGCTCTTCTGGAACAGAAGGTACAGCGGGACCGAGTTGAAGAAGAATCCCGATTTCGTCAAGCTCGCACAGGCGTTCGGGGCGGATGGAGTGAGGGTGGAAGAACCGTCGGATCTCAGGCCTGCGTTGCTGGCCGGGCTGAAGTCGGACGTGCCATTCATAGTTGACGTCGTGGTGGAT
The DNA here is from genome assembly GCA_964544915.1 of uncultured Methanomassiliicoccaceae archaeon. Lineage (GTDB taxonomy): Archaea > Thermoplasmatota > Thermoplasmata > Methanomassiliicoccales > JACIVX01 > JAJRAG01. Next base: position 65,121 of record CAZJDY010000036.1, read on the forward strand.
CCGGAGGAGGACGTACTGCCGATGATTCCGCCAATGAAGGGAGTGGAGATCGTGAGAGGTAGATGCAGATGGAAGTGATACGACTCGTCGTAAATGACGCGCAGGGAGTGCTCTCGAGGATTCTCGCGGAACTCGTGAGAAGAAAGGTGGATGTGGACAAGGCGTTCTTTGGGAAGGAACACGGGAAGGTCACCATCATCATCGAGGTCAAGAATGCCTTCTTGAACGGGAAATTGCTGCACGCGCTGCGGAATCTTCAGGACGTGACGTCGGCCGAGTACCTCAAGGAGGACTACCTCTGCTATTGGGAGATGTCCCCTTCAACGAAGTCCGAGCACGTCCTAATGGGCACCAATGGCAAGCACTCCGACGGCTCAAAGAAAGATGCCGAACATTGTTTATATGGGACCGACCTTACGGTCGCAGAGTGACAAGAAGTAGCAGGTGAGACGATGGTTAAGATCTATCACGATGCGGATGCTGATCTGAAAGTGCTGAAGGGAAAGAAAATCGCGGTCCTCGGCTATGGGAGCCAGGGAAGGGCCCAGGCGCTGTCCCTCAAGGACAGCGGCATGGACGTCGTCGTTGGGCTGAGGAAGGACGGCAAGTCCTGGGACGCCGCGAAGAAGGACGGTGTGAAGGTAGCGGAGGTTTCGAAGGCCGTCAAGGGCGCTGACATAGTCATGATCCTGCTGCCTGACGAGGTGCAGGAAGGAGTGTACAAGGACCAGGTCGCGCCCAACCTGGAGGAAGGGGCAGCGCTGTACTTCTCACACGGATTCGCCATAACCTATGGCACCGTCAAGCCACCGAAGAACGTGGACGTAATAATGGTCGCCCCCAAGTCCCCGGGCAAGAGGGAGAGGGAGATGTACCTGGAAGGTTTCGGAGTCCCCGCGCTCTTCGCAGTCGAGCGGGACTACACCGGGAAAGCGAGGGACATCGTCCTCGCGATCGCGAAGGGAATAGGGTGCACGAGGGCGGGCGTCATCGAGACGAACTTCCACGACGAAGTGACATCGGACCTGTTCGGAGAGCAGGCCGTCCTCTGCGGGGGAGTGACCGCCCTCATACTCGCAGGTTTCGACACCCTCGTGAAGAGGGGATACCAGCCGGAGCTTGCCTACTTCGAGTGCCTGCACGAGCTGAAGCTAATCGTGGACCTTATCCAGGCGGGAGGACTCTTGCACATGTGGAAGAACGTCAGCAACACCGCGGAGTTCGGCGGTCTCACCCAGAGAGACTACATCATCACCGACGACACGAAGAAGGCGATGGACAAGATGCTCGACAAGATCCTGTCCGGAGAATTCTCGAAGGAATGGATGGCCGACTGGAAGAACGGCCTCAAGAAGATGAAGGAGCTCGAGAAGGAAGAGTCCGAGAGGCAGATAGAGGTCGTCGGCAAGGAGATCCGCTCGCTGTTCGAGATGAAGAAGTAGCGTCGCAACCTCTTCCCTTTTCTTCCGCCGCCCTGACCGACGGCGTCATTCGTCTTTTCATCTTCTTTCTGACCCTCTGCAGTTCTCAAATATTCGCAGATGGATTATCCTCGATGGGAATGGGGGATGACTAGATTGAAGAGAATGAAGCTGAAGACTCCTAAACAGGATTTCCTCGTCGAGCTGAATGACACCGATACCGCCGACGCCATATGGCTGGCGCTGCCCTTCGAGGCCTATGCGAACTGCTGGGGTGAGGAGATATATTTCGAGATACCGGTCAGCATGCCGCTGGAGCGTGGGAAGAGGGTTATGGACGTGGGAGAGGTGGCGTTCTGGCCGGACGGCAGTGCCCTGTGCTTCTTCTTCGGTCCTACGCCAGTGAGCGATGGGGACAAACCCGTGGCATACAGCGACGTGACCCCGGTCGGAAAGGTAACCAGTGACATCGGTGGACTAAGAAAGGTCGGGGACCGAAGCAGGCTCACCGTCGAGAAAGCCTGAGGCCCTAGGCGCTGCCGACCAGCTCGATCTCGCCGAAGCTGACTGTCGGGACGATGCAGGACTTGAACACGGTCGAGTCGTTCGCCAGTTCCCTCACGTTCCTCAGCGCTTCGAACATGTTTCCGACGAGCAGGGCGCGGTCAATCGTCTGGACGATCTCCCCCTTCTTGATTACGCGCCCACAACGGACCTCCAGACCGAAGGCGCCCGTGATAGGATTGACCTCTGGAGACGCGAGTCGTTCGATCAGCACACCGTCATCTACCGACGCAATCAGTTCCTCCCTGTTCATACTTCCCGGTGCCAGTACCAGGTTCATTGGCCAGACCCCGATTGATTCAAGGTAGATCCCTTGAGCGTCCTCCGGGCGCCTCCTGATGCCGTTCCCTGAGGGCTCAATCGACTCCAGGCCGGCATTGTAACTGTCGTACAAGTAAGACCTGAGAACCCCGTTGTCCACGAGCGTCTTCTTTGAGGAGGGAACGCCCTCATCATCGTAGCTTGAAGAGAGCATCCCTCTTCCGTCGCTCGGGTCGTCCATCAATGTAATCGACCGGGATGCGACCTCCTCTCCCGCCTTGCCCATCCACGCGCTTCTATGTCTGTGAACGTTCTCAGCGCTCAAGGCGGCGCCCGCAGAAGACATCAACATGTCCGCGAGATCGTCCGGTAGGATAACCGTCTCACCATTCATCCTGCCTTTGAAGGCGACCGTCATCGACGACGCCAGGGCCTTCTCCTTCAGCGATCTTCCAATCGCAACCGGATCAATCATGGAAAGGTGTGGGGAGTAGAAGCTCTCGATGCCTTCTCCCGGTTTCGTCCCTGTGGTCATCGTTGTGAAATCGAGGTATACCATAGTGTTCTTGTGATCGACCTCGACCCCGTTGGAGTTCCGGATCCTAGATTGGACCGCTGCAGTTTTGATCATCCCCTTCGGGACCTTGAGTCGGTCCGCCTCCATCGAACTCTCGACGACATGCCTCGCAATGTCCGCGAGCTGCCCCCCAGTCAGTTGAGCAACCTTTTCATCCCACACATTCGGTTTGATAGATACCTTGCCACCCACCGCCGGTAACTGCCTAAAACCCTTGTCCACGGGCGAGAGCCCTGCCATCCTGACCGCGGTCATTGCGGTCATCTCCGCTTCCTTCAGCGTGCTGCATGCGGCCGATGACTGGCCGAGCCTCTTTCCCTTCGCGACCCTCACGGCCAGTCCCTGGTCGATCTTCTCCTCGATGTTCTTCACCGCGGAATCGTCAACGTATAGGCTGAGTGTCCTGGTCCTGATGGCGAAGATCTCCACCTGGTCCAGACCCTCCCTGGTCGCTACCCTGTACGCGCTGCTGATGATCGAGTCGAGGTCCGTTCAGCCACCCCCTACGACGAGCTTGGACCTGCAGTAAGGACCGCCGCTCGTTATCGGCACGAAATCCTCGATCCCCTTCCCGCAGATCCCTCCGTCCAACTGGATCCTGTTCCCGACGGCATCGGTCGTCTTGAGGATCTCCAGCGCGCTACCCGTGAGCGTGAACGACCTTATCATGTCGGTGACCTTCCCATTCTCGATGATGAAACCCCTTAACGTCTTCGCTTCGAATCCCCCTCCGACCGGATCCTCCATTCCGCTCATCGACTTGTCTGCCAGAACCCCGTACTTGACTCCCTCGATCATCTCCTCAAGGGTCCAGTCGCCCGCCTCGAAGAATGTGTTGGTCATGCGGACCCAGACCCTCCTCCCGAAGTCCTGTGCCCTGCCGTTGCCGGTCGGTGCCACCCTCATCTCCGCAGCTGTCTCCAGGTTCTGCAGGTATCCCTTGTAGGTCCCATTCTCGATTATGACCGTTCTTGAACTCGGAGTCCCCTCGTCATCGAAAGGTATCGTTCCATACGCGCCCTTGATCGTCCCGTCATCGACCATCGTTATCTGCTCGCTGGCCACTCTCTTGCCGACAACACCCGTCAGGAACGACCGCTTCTTCACGATCTCATCAGCTTCGGACGCATGACCCATGACCTCGTGCGCAAGCGTCCCGCTGATCTTCGGGTCGCTGATGCAGGTCATATATCCAGAAGGCGGCTTCTTGGCCGCCAACATCTTCACCGCCTCCTCACCGACACACTTCCCCATCGCCGTGACGTCCTTCTCTTTGATCAGTTCGAACCCCTTGGTGCCATCGACGATCTCGAAGTACAACTCCTGATGTCCGTTGTCGGAGGCGACAGCGAACGCTATCATGCGGATCCTGACCTCTTCCCACTTCAAGGAAGATCCGAAGGAATTGACGAGGAGAGTCGTCCTGACCTCGTCCCTGTAGTCTGAGTTCGAATTGACTACTCGAGGATCGACCTTCTGGGCCTTGTCCAGATCGGCGACGTAACCCAGCTTCTCTTCGATCGGGACGTTGTCGGGATGAATACGGACGTCGGTCCTCACCTGCCTGTTGCTGGAAGGCATGTCGGGGATCATGGCCCCTTTCGCCCCACCGAGCTTGGCGTTCTTCGCAGCGTGCAGGCAAGATTCGAGAAGCGTCTTCTTGTCCAACTCGACCGTGGTCGCGTATCCCCAGGCTCCTCCGATCCTTGCCCGGAAACACACTCCTCCCAGGCTCTGCTCCGTAAGAGACCTGACGGAGCCGTCCACGATCCTGATGGATGCATTCTTCAGTACCTGGTACTTGGCATCACAGAACTCGGCGCCCTCCGACTCCATCCGGTCAATTGCGGTACGCAGTATGTCTTCCATCTAGATCACCGTTAGTTCTTTTAATGCGCTCGTCAGGACCTCGCAACCGTTCGCCTTGACGCACACCACGTCCTCGATCCTGATCCCGCCATATCCGGGAATGTAGATTCCCGGTTCGACCGTGAGTATCATGTTCTCCTCAAGCGGAAGATCGATCTCCGGCGCCATGCTTCCGCCGTCGTGGACCGACAGTCCGAGACCGTGACCGAGGGAGTGGGGCATCGTGCCCTTCGATTTCGACCGGTCTATGATTGCCCGGGCCGTGGCATCCACATCCTTTCCGTTGATACCGGCTCGGATGTTCGCCAATGCAGTCGCCTGTGCTTCCAGCACAGTCTCGTACATCTCCTTCTGCTTCCTGTCCAACTCGCTGGATATGAAAGTGCGTGTAAGGTCAGAGCAATATCGACGATACCTCGCCCCGAAGTCGAAAAGTGCGAACTCGCCCTTCTTCAGCACCGTGTCGTCTGGCGAGTGGTGCGGCTCGGCCGAGTTCTTCCCGAATGATGATATCGTTTCAAATGATGGAGAGCTGGCGCCTCTCTTCTGCATCCTGTAGGATATCTCCGCGGCCACTTCATACTCCTTCATGCCGACCTTTGTGAAGTCGGGGATCTCGTCGGCGACCTCGGAGGCGATCTTGCAGGCTTTCCTAATGAGCTCGACCTCGCCGTCGTCCTTGACGATCCTCGCCTTCTCGACCGCCTTCGATATGTCGACGGTCTCAAGACCGGGCGCCCACCGCTTGATCTCTTCCAGATTGCCAACCGTCAGCCCAGCGCCGTTTATTCCCACGCGCTTGACGCCCTTCACCGCCTCCCTTAGCAACTGCGCCCTCTCGACCTTCTTCGCAAACACCTTGACTTCGGCGTCCCCGCTCCTTGTGCTCGTTTCCTCGAGGATCGAGGATATGACCTCCAGGTTTCCGTCTGGCCAAAGGATAGCGATGCAGCCCTCGAACAGGCCGGATTCGTAGCCGGTCACGTAGAAGAACGACAGGTCCACGTTCGGCTCCTCGCCGTTCATCAAAAGCACCGCGTCCACCTGGTCCGTCAGACTAGAAAAGATGCGCTGGACCCTCTGCTTCATCGTATCCACCAAGCCGGAGAACCACTACAAATCATTTATAACTTCCCAACCAGTCCAGAATGGCGTAGAAATGGACCGGGCATCGAATTCAAACGCCGATCCAGATGTTCCCAATGAGTCTCTTTATCGTGGCCAGTGCGGACAATGCTGCTAGGTAGCTCGTCGAAGGGTTCTTTGGGAAGGGGACGTTCTTCGTCTCAGAAACGACCTCGCCGAACGGTCCCCTCACGATGACCTTGTGGGTGTTCTTGTCTGTCTTCGGGTCGAGCACGATCCTGACCTTCGTCTTATCGAATCCGACCCCTAGAACACTTAGCGTCGCCGACACGTTCATGTTCCGCGGGAAGAGCGTGGCAGCTTCCCTGGCAGTACCCTCGAATACCACCGTAGGCTCGGTCAGGGTGCTGATGTCGATACCCTTGCTCTTAAGGTATTCCGTGTTGGTGAAACTCTTCGGGCTCTTCGTCGTGACCAAAAGGACCTCGTCGATCGTGCCGACCGATGCTGCACGCAGTCCGTCTGTCCCGGTCACGGCACCAGATGGCGCGTATATCCGCCCTCCCTTCGTCTTTGCGAGCGTGAAGCACTTCTCCCTGAAGGCGTCATCGGCGAGCGATCCGACGCTCATCATCATCACATCCACGCCATGCTCCAGGAAGAAAGGAATGAAGTGCTTCGCGGCCTCCTGGCTTGCAGCTTCCACTACGAGGTCTATGTTCGGGATCATGGCGAGGAGACTCTCGTCGCTGTTGTCGACGTACTTGACCTTGTGGAGCTTCTCGACTAGGTGGGCGGCGCACACCTTGCTCTTGTCAGTGATGTAGATCCTCTCGATCTCAGGAATCTCGTCGACGGCCTTTGCCAGTGTTGTACCTATTGAGCCGCATCCAATGATGAGCAGGCGCATGTGTTCTCCACCGAACGCAAAGGTGAAATATAACAGTATTGGCCCAGGAATTCGAGAATCAGATCATCAAGTGCGAAATCCGCGGAAAACCGCATTCGTAATTGTGCGATATGAATCCGAAGGCGTTTCCTCAGGATGAGAGCACACCCCCTCCGCCAACAGGGAGCTTCCATCTCCCTGTGCCGTTGGGATTCGGAGTGTACAGAGAGCCCTGAGCGCGCCCGGGCTGACCGTAGTGAAATAGACAGTTCCCTTCTTACCTACCACGATGTCGACCAGTACAACGTAATCGATCTCGAATTCCCAGGCTGGAGTCTCATTTAGATGCAAAAAGAGCAGGAATCTACCAGATCCTGCAAAGATAGTTCCGTCGTTCGAAATAACGAGGACGGTACCTGGCCATCCTCCGCTCAGGTCAAACGCCCAGGATTTCGTTCCGTTGGGATAAACGGCCGTAATCGTACTACAGGAAAAATGATCTGGAGAGACGTGGGAAGGGATCCTCTTCAGACAAATACGTTCGACCAAGGCGTTTTGCTCTGCAAGAACGAACACGCAGCCGTTACTTGCCCAGAGATAAGATGAACTCGTGGACGTACCTCTTCGCTTCCTCGATCTGGCCAGTAGCAAGCGGCCCCTTCAACCCGGTCACTGCGAGCCGCAGAACCGGCGTGCGAGCGTTGAATCCCCTCTCCTTCAACATCTCCTGGATTTTCTTCGCGGCCCCGTGCGCAATCCACTTCTCTTTCGCCTTGCTCTCGGCGAGCTTCCCCTCTTCTACGGGCCCGTAAGTCTCGAAGGCACAGATTGACTTGTTCCCCCAAGCCGCCGGGTCGAGCTTCTTGACGAACTTCTTCGCATGACCGGTCATGGTCGTATATCGCGTCGGCGACCCGATGAACATGAAATCGCCCTCCATCGTGCCTGCCGGATCGCTGCTGAGGTTGATCATCCTGGCCTGGTGTCCGTCTGCCTTTATCTGCTCCGCTATCGCCTCGGCGACCTGCTTCGTATTGCCGTGAACGCTGTCGTAGAAAACGAGCCCCATCATTAGGAAGCACCGTCCAAGTTGAGGCATACGACCCTAAAGCATAATAAACCTGCGTCGAGGAGAGATCTTGAATAGAGAGATGAGGAGCCCATACGGTCTCACCGAAAGACAAATGGATTCTTATCTGGAATGCTCGATCAAGCCTAGGTCAGGGGGTGGACAACTAATAAGGGAGTCTAAAATGAAAAGAAATGGAAGTGGTTTGGGACTATTCCTTCTCCGGTAGCGCAAGCGACATTGCGATGACGTCCTGCACCTCTACGGCCGGCATCACTTCCAGGTATTCGAAGTAACCAGGTATCGCTCAATTCCATGCCGCACATGACATGTGGGCAATATTCTCGTCCGGTACTTCGACGACAATCATTCCGTTTCCTCCAGGACACCTGAGCCACTCTTTGATCTCCTTGCCCTCAGGCGAAAAAGCACATTTCTCAAGCAGCTTGGCCGCGACGTCAGCGAGCTTCTTGACATCCATCTCCATGTTGATTTCCAGAATCCGACCAGTTTCACTCCTAATCATCCCCTACAATTCATCTCGGTCCGACGGATATGCAAGGATGTTGTCACTCGACAGAATCTCGTCGGAGGTCCCTCCACGTTTTGGAATCACCACGCAGACTACTTATATCGAGGAGAAGCAATACTATTATAATCAGAGGGGAAGAGGACGAAGAGACGCCACGGCATCAGGAGGGAGAAGAGAGCAGTGGAGCCGGTGGTAGCGACGCTGCTGATGGTGGCAATCACGGTCGTTCTGGCTTCCGTTTTGTACGTGATCGTAATGACCTATGGCGACATCATCCCTAGGGAGCCGATAGGGACTTTCACCAGCGCGACGAGGTCGACGCCGAACTCAGAGAAGCTCGCATTCAGCAGCTTCAGACCGGAGGTGAAGTTCTTGCAATGCCAGTTGCGCATCGACCCGCCCGGCGACGCCGCCGATGCCGGCGCCTCAGAGTTGTGGAGCTTCACCGATAATCTCACGACGCCTTACATCTACAACGGGACCGTCACCATCACTGTCACCGACCTCGCCCAGGACGGGAAGATAAGCCAGGGGGACCACGTGACGATAACCTGGGGCTCTGGGTACACGCCCGCAGGTCAGTGGACTGTCAAGCTGCTCCACGCCGCGACCGGGAATGAACTGGCAACGGTCTCGTTCACCGTCTGAGAAGGGACCGTCCATTTTTCCGACGGATCATCCTTCGACCAGGTCCTTCAGGACTGACCCGACCTGCTCCCACGAGTAGAGCGCCGACTTGCTCTTGATGGAGATCATGACCTTTCCTTCGACGATCTTGTAGGTGCCTTCGACTGAGAACCCTACGCCGGATTCTCCGCCGGACAGCCATCCGGCCTTCGCGTCTCCCCAGACCGTGATCTCCTTTCCAGACGCGTTCGCCTTGAACCTATGGAGCCACTTCGCCGGGTCTTCGCCGAACGAGAACTCGAACACCTTTCCCATGCTCTCCATGAAACCATTGGCGGTCGGAGATATATTACTTGGCTAGCCTTCCGGGACCTACACCCTCGGCTGCCCGCCAGATGCCGATCCATATCCGGAGAGCGGTACGTTATCGAGCGCCGTTTCGAAGTCTCTGAACGGCATCGAAACCATGAGCTCGTTCGGGGACCACTTGGCCAATCGCCTGGAATGCGCTGCGAGGAAGTTGATCTCTGGCCGCCCCTTCGCCAGTGTGTTGGATATCGCGGAGCAGATGTTGCTGACGGGGTAGTATTCGAACCGTTCGGCCCCCTTGAACGATACGAGCCCCAACAACCTGTCAGCCTGCTCGGGATTCAAGAAAAGCGCAACGAGATTCGGGTCTGACTCCGCCTTTCTCAGAGGGCTGAGGATGACGAAGTCTCCCCTCTTCACCGGCTGCGGCTGCCTCCTGATCGACGCCAACGATGTATTGGCCGACTCGAACGCCTTGTGAGTCTTCGTCCACACGTTGGCGACCATCTCGAGCGGCAAGGGCTCCAAGCCCGCGTAGTGTCTGGCACCCGGGTAGATGCAGTTGTCCTTCGAGAAGTTGAGTACAACGTTCTCGCGCCTGATCACGTCGAACGCTTCGCAGACACGCATACTCCTCGTGCTGTCCCCTCTCGGGTCGCCTCTATTCGAGAACCTGATGGCCATCGGTTCCCATCGCAAACCCAACGTTCCGACTGTCTTCATGGCTTGCTCTTCGAACTTTGACATTTCCTACCCCAGTAATTCCTCGGAACGCTCCTATGCATGAGTCTTGTGAATCGGCCTGATTCAACCACGGGCCGAAGGAAATGGTCAAAGATGCGTGAGAAATGCACAACCCTTTTATGGACGGTCGCTCAATCTTATGCCCGCATGAGGTACGAGCAGCTGGAGCACACCGCCGATTCGCTGATCAAGGCTCGCGGTTCCACGCTGGAGGAGTGCTTCGAGAACGCCGCCTACGCGATGTTCGACCAGATGGTCGATGTCAGGAAGGTCAAGGCGAAGGAGAGCGTCAAGATCAAGGCTGAAGGTGAGGACCTCGACGAACTGCTGGTCAACTTCCTGTCGGAGCTACTGTACGTCTTCGACACGAAGAAACTGGCATTTTGCGAGTTCAAGGTCTCGATCAAGGGGAACAGGCTGACCTGCACGGCCAAAGGCGAGCAACTCGACCTGAAGAAACACTCCCCGAAGACGGAGATCAAGGCGGTCACGTATCACATGCTCAAAGTGGACGTCAACGAGCCGTCGGTGACGGTCCTGTTCGACATATGAGGCCATTATGAAAGCTTCGGCGGTCGCGTATCCCATCCAGGGTCTGATCAAGTATCACGGCCTTAGGGACGAGAAGCTCCGCATTCCTTTTCACGATTCGATCTCTGTGTGCACGGCACCTCTCCAGACGCACACGACAGTCGAGTTCGGACAGAAGAAGGACACGGCGGAGATCGACTGTAAGGCCGCGGGTAAGCGGGAGATGGAGAGGATACTGGATGTCGTGAATCCTCTCAGGAGGATGGCCAAGACCGATTCGAGAATGAGGATGGTCTCGAAGAACAACTTCCCGTCGAACATCGGGCTGGGAGCGAGCGCTTCGGGGTTCGCCGCCCTGGCAGTGGCCGCTTCCGAGGCGTTGGGACTGGATTTGTCCCTCGAGGGCATCTCGAAGGTTGCAAGGAGGGGAGCCGGATCGGCATCCAGGGCGGTGACCGGCGGATTCTCTAGGTGGTACGCAGGGACGAAGGACGAGGACAGCTACTCGAAGCAGCTTGCTTCCTCGAACGAATTGGACATGGGCATACTCTGCGCCCTCGTCCCGGCGATGAAGTTCACCGAGACCGCACATAAAGAAGTGCTGACCTCCCCATTCTTCAAGGCAAGACTGGAGTACATCGGCGGAGCACTGGACAAGATGGAGAAGGCGATCGCGGACAGGGACATTGACCGCATCGGAGAACTGGCCGAGATGGACACGCTCCTCCTGCACGGGATCACGATGACAGGCATCGACAAATTGATCCTCTGGAGGCCGGAGACGGTCAAGATCATCCTCGAGGTCAGGGCGATGCGGCAGGAGGGTATCCGATGCTACTTCTCAATCGATACTGGTGCGACTGTCTACGTCAACTCGAGGATCGAGGATCTTCCGAAGGTGAAGAAGAGGATCGAGGCTCTGGAGATCGACACGCTGGAATGTCACGTCGGGGATAGTGCGAGGGTCGTCGAGGAACACCTGTTCTGAGCTCGACGATACCGTCCTCATGGGATATGCGAAGACTACAAAAGACCACTCTCCAATACCTTATCGGAATCGACGGGAAGTAAGGAGAGAGTTCGACAGGCGAACAGAAGGGACTTGGGAGGCTGGAACAGTGCCGGAGGGCATAACGCTCGAGCGCTCGTATACTTACCTGATACGGGAGAGGAAATCAGAGCTCTCCTTCGCCCTGTTCGTTCGAGCGTTGAATGAGGGATTCAAGGGACTCTTCATCACGAGGTCCTATCCCGAGCACATCAAGAAGAGGTACGACCTCGGCGATACCCCAATACTCTGGCTCTCGAACGTGAATATGGACTGCACGCTGAGACCGAAGGACCTCGAGGAACTGAGCATGAAGCTCGACAAGTTCCTGTTGTCGGCGGAGAAGGGCGTCATACTTCTGGATGGCATAGAGTACCTCATCACGAGCAACGACTTCTCGATGGTGCTGAAGTTCGTGCAGGGACTGAGGGACGAGGTCACTCTGAAGAACGCGTTGCTTCTGATACCGGTCAGCCCGAACACCCTCGAGCCTCACAAGCTCAAGCAGCTCGAAGAGGAAGCGGACGTGGTGATCTAGTTCTGCAATTGGTTCACAGCCAGGTGCAGAGTCCGTTTCGAGAACATGAGATGAAAAAGGCTCCTTTGACCATTTCCTCGTTTCCGTTCATCAATCAGGGGAAGTTGCAGGGATTAGCTTCGGCTATTGATTTTAGGGGGAGGCTTATGAGGGAAGCCAAGCCCAACATTTGGATGAACCTCAAGACCTCGAGAAGAGGAGGAGGTGAAAGAAAAGATGCCGGTTATTACTATCCAGATAATCAAAGGTAGTTTGGACCAAGCGCAAAAGGCCGAAATGGTCAAGCGAGTCTCAGAAGTTGTGGCCGAGATTGAGTGTCGCCCAAACCCCAAAGAGAACGCACTTCCGTTCACCTATTGCATTGTTGAGGAAATCGAGGCAAACAACTTCGCCACTAATGGTGTGGGTATGACATTAGAAATGCTTCAGGGGGTAAATACAGGTCATGTCCATGTGGTCATAAAGTGAGCGAAGAAATCTCTTCCCCTTTTTCTCTTCTATTGTCGCCTCATCTGCCATCAGAACTGTGAGAAGTGTCAGGAGGACGAGATGATACTGAAATTTACATTGGGCTAACTTTATTTGCCATCATGGCCCATTAGAGTCCCGATGAAGGACGCGGTCGGTATCGGAGCGCTCAATCTGGACTTGATCTACAGCGTCAAGGACCTCAGGATAGGGGATAGGGAGTTCGCGCCGGGAGGCGAGATATTCGGAAGCGCGGAGGAGTTCTCGGACGTTGTCAGGAGATTGGAGAAGCAGGGGAAGTTGATGAACAAGAGCGGGGGAGGCTCGGCCGCGAACTGCATGTACGCCCTCGGGAACATGGGGTACAAGGTAGGATACCTCGGGATGGTCGGGGACGACGAGCACCGGGACTTCATCCTGAGGTCGATGGGGAAGGTGGACACCAGCAGGGTGAAGAGGTTCGACGGAACGGGGCTCGCCATCTCAATGGTCGCCCAGGAGGACAGGTCCCTCCTGATACTGCCGAACTCCAACGACTGGTTCTACGTGAACGAAGATGATATAGAATATGCTAATGACTCGAAGATCGTCCACATGACGTCGTTCGTTGCGGCGAACGGCCTCGAAACCCAGAAGAAGATCGCAGCATCCCTCGGCAAGGATGTGATACTGTCATTCGATCCCGGGGAGCTGTATGCAAAGAGGGGGATCGTTCCGCTCAAGCCTATGATCGAAAGAGCCAACATAGTCTTCATCAGCGAGAGGGAGGTCGGAATGCTCACTGGCTTAGATCGCCTCGACGGGAGCAGGAAGCTCTTGGCGATGGGCCCCAGGACGGTCGTCTGCAAGATGGGGGAGAAGGGGTCGATGATATTCACGAAGAACCAGGAGATCTTCATCGATGTGTTCGAGGCGAAGGTCGTTGACAAGACGGGAGCGGGGGACGTGTACGACGCGGGATTCCTCGCGGGAATGCTCAACAACTGGCCTCTCGAACGATGCGGCGAGTTCGCTTCGTTCGCCGCTGCGAAGAGCATATCCCGATACGGAAGGGAAGGTTATCCGGACGAGAGGACGCTGATGGAGTTCGAGGAGGATTGATCCCGATATGATGAGGATCGGATGGTTCTCGACCGGGAGGGACGAGGCGGCGAGAAACCTGCTCACGACGGTCATGAGGAAAAAGGCGGAGGGGTTCTTCGACATCTCGATATCGTTCGTGTTCTCAAACTGGGAGGAGGGCGAGGAGCCGAGCCATCCGGACTACGAGGAGAGGGAGAAGTTCTGCGATCTAGTTCACAGCTACGGCATTCCGCTGGTGTGCCTTTCCTGGAAGAAGTTCATGCCCGCCCTGAAGAAGCAGGACAGAGAGAAATGGAGGACGGAGTACGGGAAGGCGATGAGGGAAGCGACCAAGCCGTATCCTTTCGACCTTGGGGTACTGGCGGGATACATGCTGTGGATGGACAACGAATCATGCCAGATGTTCAATCTCATCAACTTACACCCTGCACTGCCAGGCGGGCCGAAGGGGACCTGGCAGGAGGTCATCTGGAAGCTCATAGAAGTCAAGGCGGACAGGCAGGGGGCGATGATCCACCTTTGCACGCCGGACTGGGATGAGGGCCCTCCCTTGACATATTGCGGATTCTCGCTTACGACTCGGAGGTACAACAAGCTCTGGGGGTGGATGGAGTTCAAGCTCAAGACGAAGGCCTTTGAGCAGATCAAGAGGGAGGAGGGGGAGGCCGAACCATTGTTCCGACAGATAAGGAAGGATGGCGAGGTGAGGGAACTGCCGCTCATTGCCCATTCGATCAAGCTCTTCGCGGACGGGAAGGTCGATATCAAGACCGGTCAGCTGTACGAAAACGGCAAGTTGCTTGGAAAGCCATACGACCTGAGCAAGTCGGTCGATGAGGCCGTGAGGAAGAGGGAGTTCGGGGGGTGATCCTGTGGAGTTTGAGGACCTTGAGGAATTGGCCGGTCAATCGGTAAGGCAGTTCGTGACGGACGGCGAAGGTCCGATAACTAAGAACGACAATGCCTTCGAGCTATCCTGCCAGCTGATTGAGAACGGGGACAAGTTCTTCAGCTTGGTCAGCAAGTACGACGACGTCCTGGCAGATGTGTTCCACAAGAGAGGATACAAGGCCGGGGACACCCTCAGACTGATACTTCCTTTCCTGAAGGCCTACGGGGCGACGAACCGGAAGATGATCGAGCTCTCGAAGGCGAACATTCTCCTCGTCCCTGGAGCGGAGAGGACGATGCGGTTCGTGCACGAGTTCATGCAGTCGTTCATCGTGAGCACGAGCTACGAGCACTACGTGAGCGCGGTATGCGAGGCGATCAGCTTCCCGTTCGAAAGCGTCTACTGCACGAAGGTCAACTTGGACGAGAAGGAGATGGACGATTGGGAGCGACAGACACTGAAGAATTACGCGCAGGAGATCGCTCAGATGCCGATGATCGATCTCCCGAGGGAGACGAAGGGGATCGATGATTTCGATCCAAGGGATCAGAGGACGATACGGAGATTGGATGAGATCTTCTGGCAGGAAATGACCGACCTGCCTTCATATCAGCTGATCCTTGAAGTCAATCCTGTCGGTGGGGACGAAAAGGCGGCTTCGATAGTGGACATCTGCAGAAAGACGGGGGCGAGCCTGGAGGACACGATGTACGTGGGGGACAGCATAACGGATGTCCAGGCGTTCAAGTTGGTCAGGGATGGAGGGGGATTGTCCGTCTCGTTCAACGGTAACTCGTACGCTGTGAGGGAGGCGGAAGTCGCGGTCATGTCCGGAGATACTATCGTCACCTCGGTGATCGCAGAGACGTTCTACAAAGGAGGAAAGGAGAGCGTGATGGAGCTGATAGAGAACTGGAACATGGATCACATAAAGAAGACTGGGTTTGTCCATGATTATCTTACAAAGGAGCTTGGGAGGATTTTCCCAGGAGAGCTTCCCGCAGTTGTCAGAGTCACCGCAGAGAACATGTCGGAGTTGTCGCAATTGAGTTCTAGATTTAGAAAGACTGTGAGAGGGGAAGCGATAGGCACTTTGGGATGATTGAAACGACACTACTGGATTTCTGTGTGGTCTAGTCTGTTATCTCGTAGATGCCTTCTCCGACGAAGCGAACGATTCCTCTGTCCCTGAGCACCTGCAACTGCTGTCTTATCTTAGGTCTGACATGCCTGTTCTGTGGATGCAATTTCGAGAGTTCTTGCTCGAACCGGTCGTACATCTCCCTTAGAGTGAACTGCTTCTTCTCGAGCGACTGGATACATCTGAGCACATCGACCACCCATCCTCTTGCCTCCGATCCGATTTCTTTGACGAAAGCGAGTCTTTTCCATTCTTCCCGAATCTCATTGGGTTCTCGAACTCTGAAGGTTCTGACCGCAAACAGCTGTGCAGTCGATGGAATATTCTGGAGAAGTATGTTGCAGCCCGTCCAGCCTGCTCGCCTCGCTGTCAGATTGAGGGGATTTCGTTTCTCGATCGTAGAAGGAACAATCAGTTGACGAGGAATCAGAAGGAGATCCCGGACCTGCAGGATATCGGTTGAGTAGTGCATGAGAATGAGATTTGGTGAACGATTGCTCTCGATTGCCCTCATCATCGTGTTGTACTCTGAATCCATGACCTTGTGTCCCATGGGCTTTGAAGAACTCTTGAGCTGAAATGGCTCGGAGCATTCTGCGCATCGGAAATCGATCACTTTTGCTCCATGAGGAAGTCTCTCTAGCTCGGAAGAATCGCATGACGGGCAGTACATTTCTTGTTCAACCCAGGCCTCGGTGACAACACGGGATTGCTGAGATCGGCTTTTGTATCCGAAGCCTTTGGCGAAATCAAGACTCAGGTTCATCAGTCAATGCGATTGCCTTATGGGGTCTTTGATCTTGTTGTCGGTCGCGATCATACTGAAACACATTCAATTGACCCCATCCCAACGTAGATACCAAACAAAGAGAAAATCTCAATTCCAGACATGAGTCAATCCAGTTCAATATCAATTGGAGACATGAGACATTAAGAAAGGATTGGAGGCGAGACAAAGGTTAATTGTACGGTTTAAGGAATATGATAGACGTGAAAGAAAGACCTGTTGTTCTTGAGCCATACGCCTTTTCCTCCTTGCTCATGTCCGCGATCGAAATCCATGGCAGAGAATCTATGGGTCTGCTGATAGGGCATCCTGACAGACAGTTCATTCAAGGCAGAGTCGTCGAATGTCTTGCTGTGCGGGCCTCATATCCTATCCAGAGTGCGCAAAGGGGAAGAAGCACAGTCGGCTATGGCAACTTCGCCGCGCGGAAGCGACTCGATAGCACTGTGAGCGCTGTCGGATTTGTGATTGTCGGAGGTTTCCATTCACATCCGAACTCAGGAACCGCCCTTTCCACGGCGGATAAGGAGTTCATCTTCGATGAGTTCAAAGAAGTCTACTCGAAGACTGGATTGGAAACATGGCTGGAAATAGTGATAGGCGTTAGAAGAATCAAGAGGCCTGAGAAGTCAAAGTTCCTTAAGAAGCACTATAAAGGGAAAGAGCCAAATCCCGGGTTCTATCCCTGGAATGTTACCCCGGAAATCGTGGGGGACCTGCTGACGGACACGGGGAGTGTCTTTCGCGTGGAATTGAAAGGCTATTGGTTCAGAGACCACGAAGTTGAAGAGGCGCTGCTAGTCTATTCAAGATACTGAGAAAATAGACCAAATAGTCAAATCATCTAGATGGAATTCTTAGGTGACTTTGATCTCGATTGAAATTGACTCCAGATACTCCAAGTTCAAATCCACCCGGATTTGCCCTTTGCTGTAACTGGACACAATGCAACATAGTGAGAGGGATTTGACTGATGAATTCAAAGAACACATCATTATTGGATCAAGCCTTCTAGCGTTAGATGAAGTGCTCCCGTCGGGATTCGAACCCGAGTCGTTGACTCGAAAGGCCAACATGATTGACCGGTCTACACTACGGGAGCTTGGAGCATGCGTTGATACCGGAATGCATACTTAAATCTTAGCCGGGAGATTCCATTGCTCAAAATGGAATGCCACATCCTCCGACAAATCGCATCTCAAGAACGATCATAAGAAAGTCCAGAACGAAACGCTATCGGAAGTCAGCATCCAATACACCATTATATACCCGATTGACTTATCTCGACTTCATCACGATGGAGGATTCATTTGGCTCCGTATAATGAGGAAGAGCAGAGCGAGGAGATACTCCGATGCCCCTTCCCGAGTCGCAAGGAAGGGGAGATGTTCGGAGTAGCTGACCAGCTGCTCGGCGCCTCACGCATCAAGATCATGTGCGCTGACGGAAAATCAAGAATGGGTCGCATCCCAGGAAAGATCCGGAAGCGCATGTGGATAAGGGAGGGGGACCTGGTCATCATCAAGCCTTGGGAATTCCAGGACGACAAGGGGGACATCCTATACCGATACACGAAGACTCAGGCCAGCTACCTCAGCAGAAGGAAGATGATCCCGAAGAACCTGGACGTGTTCTGAGATAGAGGGTCTGAACATGACCCGAAGAGAGTCGTATTCCATCCACGAACGGAAGATCGAGGCCCTTCGAGTCAAGGACAAGAGCACGGACGACCGCCAGGTCATGGACGAGGTGTTCGACAAGGAGACCTTGCTGGCGATCTACAAGCTCATGACCGACAAGATCATCGAGACCGTCGAGTTCTCTATCTCGACCGGGAAGGAAGGGAACGTTTTCTTGTGCACTTCTCCCGAAAAAGGCCTCCTGGCATTGAAGATCTACCGGATATCGAATTCCACTTTCAAGCGGATATCGAAGTACATCGAGGGCGATCCCCGCTTCAAGGGTCTTATGGGCAGCCATAGGAAGATCGTATTCGCCTGGGCGACCAAGGAATTCAGGAATCTCCTGAGGTTGGAGAAGGCCGGCGTCCGAGTTCCATCCCCTATCCGATTCTACCGCAACCTCCTAGCGATGGAGTACATCGGCACAGAGCAAGCTCCGGCTCCGCTGATGAGGGACGTCAAGTTGAAGAATCCTGAGAGGACGTACAAGACCCTTGTCAGATTCGTCAAGCTGGCATACAAGAAGGCAGAGCTCGTTCACGGGGACCTCAGTGAGTACAACGTCCTCATTCACGAAAACAAGCCTGTCCTAATCGACTGCGGGCAGTCGATGATGATCGACCACCCCAACTCCTCAGAGTTCTTGAGGAGGGACATCGTTAATCTCAACAGGTACTTCAGGTCGCTCGGGGTCGAGGTGATTGATCCTGAACAGCTGTTCCAGATGGTCACGGGAGGCGCGAAATGAGAATCATCAGGATACCGAAGGAAAGGGTGGGGGCCCTCATCGGGAAGGGGGGCGAGACGAAGAAGTTCATCGAGGAGCGGTCGAAGGTCGCGCTCTTCATCGATTCGGAGGGGGAGGTGACCATCGACGAGTCGACGACCGAAGACCCGGTCATGGGAATGAAGATCGCCGACGTCGTCAAGGCCGTCGGCAGGGGCTTCTCCCCGCACAGGGCGTTCAGGCTTCTGGACGACGACGAGTACCTCGAGACGATCGACATCAGGGACTACGTCGGGAAGAAGACGAACAACGTCGTCAGGATGAGGGCGAGGATCATCGGCTCCAATGGCAAGACCCGGAGGATCATCGAGGAGCTGACCGGGGCCTCCGTCTCCATCTTCGGCAGCACCGTGTCGATCATAGCCAACGATCTCCAGCTTCCGATCGCGAGGACCGCCATCGATATGCTGCTGAGGGGCAGCGAGCACGCCACAGTGTATCGGTACCTGGAGAGATGCAGGCCTCAGCTCAGGATGGGGGAGATGGGGTTCGCGTAGATTAGATATCAGTAAACACATTCCTGTAGCGATGGATTGGATCGATAGCCTTGACACGGAGCTGAAAAGCCTGGAAGAGAAGAGGACGAAGAAGAAGGACGGCCGCTCCGATCTGACCAAGGACATATCGGTCATCTACCTGAACGTCATGGTCCGCTTTGCTCTGAACACCGACGCCGAGATGAAGATGCTACCCAACCAGTGGGACATCGCCACCTACCACGGGGACAAGAAGTGGGATATCAAGAAGAAGACCGACTTCGGGCAGATCGATGAGCTGATCATCGCCGACGACAGGCCGCACGGCTCCGCCATGCTGACCGAGTTCTTCTCGAAGAAGGGGTTCGATTACGTCCGTAGCGGTTTCCTGCTGCCTGAGACGATCGGAGGGAAGAAGAAGTGGACCTTCTTCGTCGCGAACGAAACGAGTATCCCGAAGGCATCGTTGTCAAAGATATGGAGCGACCTCCGTAAGGGCGTGGAAATGTGGTACGATTCCGTCCTGAGGGGAGACATCGCTCCGCTCAGGGAGTTCTGCGAGAAGAGCTACCAGAAGGCATCGCCTCCCGCCGTCCCGGACAATCTTTAAGAAAGGCAGGCGATTAGTCCACCGGATGACCGACATCGTCTCACGAGCTGACATCGCCCTCAAGAGGGACCTGTGCGACCACTGTCTCGGTAGAGCATTCGCTCTTGTCGGCACGGGAACGACGAACGAAGCCAGGGGACGGTCGGCTCGTGCGGAGGTCAGGCTGGAACGCGAAAAGAATGGGGAGGAGCTTCCGCCTCACGAGAAATGCTGGCTATGCGGGGATATCTTCGACTCGCTTCCTCGATTCGCAGAAGCGGTCATCAAGGCACTCTCAAAGGTGGAGTACAACAACTTCCTCATCGGGACCAGAGTGGACCCGGAGATCCAGGAGAAGGAGGAGCGGCTCTGGAGCGAGGTCGGTCAGGACACCGCGGAACCGATCAAGGCCGAGCTGAATCGTGAGATCGGGAAGATCGTGGAGGCGAGGGTCGAGAAGCCGGTCGAGTTCGATACACCAGATGTCGTCGCTCTCATTGACACCCGCTTCGCCCAGGTCGACCTCGACGTATCGCCATTGTTCATCTACGGCCGCTACAGGAAGCTGGTCAGGGACACACCCCAGACCAGATGGCCGTGCAGACAGTGCAGGGGCAAGGGCTGCGAGCGGTGCAACTTCACCGGGAAGATGTACCCCACCAGCGTCCAAGAGATCATCGGGGACCCGGTCCAAACCGCAGCGGAGGGCACGAACCACTTCTTCCACGGCATGGGCCGGGAGGACATCGACGCCAGGATGCTCGGGAACGGCCGACCGTTCGTCATCGAGATCCGAGGACCTAAGAAGCGGAACTTGGACCTCGAATCGCTTGAGAACATCATCAACGAGAACGGAAAAGACCGTGTCGAAGTGATCGGCCTCAGACCCTCATCCAGAGAGGAAGTGAGGAAGGTCAAGACCGCCAGCCCGAACAAGACCTACAGAGTGGACGTCGTCGTCCATGGCAAAGTTGATAAAGCAAAGATTAATGAGGTACTTCAGTCATTCAAACGCACTCGTATCACGCAGCAGACGCCCTCTAGGGTGGCCCACAGAAGAGCTGACATGGCGAGGAAGCGGGAGATCATCGATCTTCATCTGGAAGAACTCGGTGAGGGCTCCTTCACCTTCGTCGTGAGAACGGAGGCAGGGACGTACATCAAAGAGTTCGTCCACGGGGACAACGGACGGACGAAACCCAACCTCTCCGAAGCTCTCGGCGTGCCCTGTGAGGTGAGGTCTCTGGACGTGATCGAAGTGAACGATGACACTAGCGAGGAATGAACATGGTAAAGGCGTCGAGTGGAAGTAGGAACAAATCGAGGAGCATAATGAGGAGGCGCCCGAGGGAGCGGGGGCTATCACCGATCACTCGTGAGTTTCAACAGTTCGAAGATGGCGAGAAGGTCAACATCATCATCGACCCTAGTGTCCATCATGGGGCTCCGGACATACGGTTCCAGGGCAAGACCGGCACGGTGGTGGCCAGCCAGGGAAGGGCCTTCGTGCTAGAAGTCCTGGACGGCAACAAGATCAAGAAGGTCGTCGCCACCCCCGAGCATTTGAGAAGGGCTGCGTAGGCGGTGTTCACAATGTCCGAGGAGCGTTTCGTCACTCTCAGCGAGGTCGAGCACATGCTGACGGAAGAGAGCAAGGAGCGTGAGCTCACGAGCGAGCAGAAGCTCGCGAAGGACCACGCCGACAAGATAAAGAAACTTTCGCTCGACAAGGCTCAGAAGCTCTACAAGGAGCTCAAAGCTCTCGACTTCATTTCCGATGCAATCACCACTAAGATAGTGGACATCCTGCCGACTCACAACGATGACGTTCGCATTCTCTTCGCCAAGGAACGATTGATCTTGGAGAAGAAGCACATCGACCAGATCCTCAAGACCGTGGAGAAGTACCTCTAGGGCGTGATACCTTGGAAGATTTTGCGCACCTTCTTGACTATTTACCCCAGGGACTTGCCACTGAGAGGACCTTCAAAAGGGAGCCTCTAGCATACGCCCTGGGCGAGAGCGAGTTCAAGCTATTCGAGCTCGTTCCGAAGCCCAATGCCCCGCTGCAGATAGGGCAGCGGGTCTACATCGGGAAGGAAGCGGAGAAGAGGGCGGAGATACAGCACGTCAAGAGGAGGGTCAGCTTCGAGGAGCTCACGACCTCCGCGCAGAAGGAGCTTCCTTTCGTCATCGTCGACGTCGTGAAGATCCAGGAGGTGCGGTTCGTGCAGTTCTTCAACGAGGCTCAGGCCATTACCACGAGATTCCACATGCTCGAGCTGCTTCCGGGTCTAGGAAAGAAGACGATGTGGTCAATAATCGAAGAGAGGAAGAAGGGCAAGTTCGCGAGCTTCGAGGATATGGCGAAGCGGATCCCATCGGTCAAGCACCCGGAGAAGCTCATTGCCAAGCGGATCGAGATCGAGCTGTCCGACCCGGGCCAGAAATATCATCTATTCGTAGCTAGATGATTGCCCTAGGATGAAGCCCTCTGAGATCAAAGCGATCCTAAGCGACTATTCTGTCAAACCTGGCAAGCAGAAGGGACAGAACTTTCTCACCGACGAAAGGGTCGCGGACCGCGAGGTCGGTTACGCTGAGATAGAACCTATTGACACGGTCCTGGAGATCGGCCCGGGCCTGGGGATGCTGACCGAGAGACTCATTCCCAAAGCGAAGAGGGTCGTGGGCATCGAATATGACCCGGGGCTCTGCAGGTTCCTCAGGGAGAGGTACGGGGATGAGATCGAGCTAATCGAGGGCGACGCCCTCGAGATCGACATACCCAAGTTCGACAAGATGGTCTCGAACATACCGTACAACATCTCCTCCCCTCTCATTTTCAAACTCCTGGGCTATCATTTCGATAGGGCCATCATCATGATCCAGAAGGAGTTCGCGGAAAGAATGGTCGCGAAGCCCGATACGGACGATTACTCCAGACTGACCGTGAACACGTACTACCGGGCGGAGTGCAGAGTGCTGGAGCACGTCCCGAAATCGAGATTCTGGCCTGAGCCGGAGGTCGACTCGACGATCATAATGCTCTCCCCGAGACCCCCGCCCTTCGAGGTCAAGGACGAGAAGCTGTTCGTCAGGCTGGTCGACGTGCTCTTCCAGTACCGGAGAAAGAAGATATCTACGATCCTCAAGATGAAGCGCATCGCCGTGGACCGCATACCCTCGCTGCCATACGTCGACCTCAGAGTAGAAGCACTATCGCCAGAACAGATCGGGGAGCTGTCCGATTCGATATCCGCCCTCAGTCAGCCAGGTAAGGGAAGCGGTCGATGACCGCCTTCGCCAGCCTGTCCGCTCCTTCCTTGAGGACGTCCACCGCCGGGACGCCGTACAGTGTCTCGTGCTGCCTGCAGACCTCGTCGATCTTGTCCGGATCGAGGCCCTCGTGATTGATGCCCAGAGCGATCACTGGCGCTCGGGAGTAGACCTCCATCGAGGCCACCTCATTGCGCAGGTTAGGCAACGGCAGCTTCAGTGATACGTCGTAGTTCCGGTACTTCCTGCCGGGCGCGTGCTGGATGATGATCGCGTTCGGTTTCGATGCCTGGATTATCGCCCTGGTGCCGCAGACGTACACCGGATGCGTCAGGCTTCCCTGGCCCTCGATGATGATGACCTTCGGCTTCTCGTTCACGTACGCCTCGTAGATCGCGGTCTCGAGCTCGCCGACCATGTAGTCGCCTTGGATCGCGTCCAGAGGAACCCCGTACTTCGCACCTTGCAGCAATCCGGTCTGGCCGGTCGCGACGAACTCGGTCTTGACGCCCATCTTGTTCAGAGTCTCGACGAGCTCGATCGCTGTCGTTCTCTTCCCGATGGAGCTGTCCGTCCCGAGCACCGGTATCTTCACCGCATCGATCCTGCTCGCGAGGTTGCGATACCTGTGCATCTGTTCCAGCGGCGGCTCCTTCCTGATGTCTTCGATGCTCGCTCCGCCTTCCTTCGCCGCCTGGACGAACTCCGGATCCTCCCCCAGGAACTCGTGCAATCCAGCTATGACATTGATCCCTTCCGACAACGCCTTCTTGATTGTCGGTCTGAAATCCTTCGGCAGGAATCCTCCTGTCGTTGCTACGCCGATTATCAGGTAGGATGGTCTCTGCGTCAGAGAAGCTATTGCCTCTTCGAGCGAAGCGAATACGGGGACGTCCCTCTTCTTCCCGTCGACGACCTCCCCCGCGTCCTTTCCGGCCTGAGTGCTGTCTATCACGCCGACGATCTCGTACTTCTTCGAGTATCTCACAAGCCCGCGCGCGGTCTTTCCCGTTGATGTTGCCAGCTTGCCTTCGCAGAGGACCATCGCTTCGTTCATCGGAGCTCAGCAAGGGAATATATGGTGATGATAAGAACTTGCTGATGGCAGAAGTCGTCTTCTACGAATTCCGTCTGGTGAGGTGAGGCAATCCTTTAGCCTCGCAGCTCGCTAACATCCTTCCGACGGTGAAGAACGATGTCCGAACTGTCGATCGCTGACATAGGGAAGAAACTCACCAAGGCTGGGCGGCTCGAGATGAGACCGCTCTGCGTCTACGGAGCGGATATCGTTTCCTGTGAATCCGTTGCGGCAGCAAAGGTGAACAGGTGTCTTTCGGAGGCGGTTCTCGAAATATCGGTCAAGAAGGACATGCCTCCGATATATCTGGGTGAGAACATGCTCGAAGGTGTCTGCCCTGGCGGACAATCCTGGCTCGGCTACACCCCGTTCCATCCGCACCTCAAGGACTTCATCTCCACTGGTTCCCCGGAGTTCAGGGGAGGCATGGCCGAGTACTACAAGACGAGCTCCGAGATCGCAGAGAAGAGCATTGGAGCTGTTGGAAAGCTCACCCCTCTGGGAAAATATGTCGTCATATCGGGTTGCGAGAACCTACCTTTCGGAGATCCCGGCGTCAAGGCCATCATCTGTTTCGGCAGCGCTCAGCAGATCAGGAACCTCTGCGGTCTGATCCAGTTCCGCAGCACGAGACCGTTCAACTCGATCGTCGTCCCGTGGGGTGCAGCCTGCGCGACGATGCTTACTTATCCGGCCGGAATCGCGGAGAAGGCCCCGGACGGTGCTGCGTTCGTCGGCCCGACAGATCCCACTGGCAACTCATGGTTCCCTGAGTCCCACCTCGTGATTGGGATCCCGATCAAGATAGCGAGGCAGATGTGCGAGGACCTGGATGACTCATTCATTGTGAAGAAACCTGGATTGGCGTACCCCAGGAGGAGAGCGCTGCAGTAAGAAGCAGGCAAGGAACGACCCGGCGATTCAAGGATACCAAGAGAGGAACGGGCCCTGCTTCATGATGATTTCTTGCTGGCAGTGACGTTTGAGAACATAGAAGTTGGTTCGATGCCAGAGTGAGCTGTCGCAAGACGGGTTCAGTATCGAAGTTCTAGCTTGACGCGTCGAGCTGCCTGATCCTCAATCTCATCAGGCGGAACGCGATGCCGGCGATGGCGAAGCTCCCCAGTAGACCGAGCACGTAGATCTCCATCGTTCCCATCGGCAGTATCACGCTGATTATCGCGAAGAGATTGAACGCGGCGTGGATTGCCATGGCCATCAGAACGTATTGGACCCAATGGGCGCTCCTCCCCTGTTGCCTCAACAGCCTATGCCTCGCGATGCCATATCCCGAAACGGCCGTAGCGCTCGCATGAAGGACCGTCGAAGTGAGGGTCCTCAAGACCGCCGTGATGAGGAACACCTCCAACCCCGTCAGAATGGCATCCCCGAAGTATAGGACGTTCTCCGCAGCCGCGAATCCCAGGCCTATGGCGGCGCCGTAAATCATGCCGTTCTCCAGCTCGGTCAGCCGCTTGCGAAATGCGAACAAGCCTAGGGCCTTGACCACTTCCTCGACTATCGGGGCGATGACAACTGCCAGTAATAGGAGCTCCAACTCGGGGCTTGGTCCCTCGGGCCCCCAAAGATATCTGTTAAGGATGCTCGTGTCTGTGAATAGACCGAAGACCGTCAACGATTCCAGAAGAAGAGCGATGCCGAAAGCTCCGGTACCACCATAGAGGAGGGCGAGGAACACCACTGACATCGGTTCCCTCTGGCGAAGCTCCGTGTTGCGAATCAGTACCACGTACAGAAAGGAGGGGAGGACAGCGGCCAGCACGACCGCGACAGTCTCGACTGTTCCGATCGCCATGTCGTCTATTGTCTAGGAATCTGCCAGTAGTTATACGTTGTCTAGGATGCAGCGGGCAGTGTCGTGATCTCCTTCGGCCAACGAAGGCAATGATTTTCTAACTCCGCATGCATATGTACTCGATAACATGCAGATCGGAATAGTCGGGAAGCCTAATGTTGGCAAGTCCACATTCTTCAGCGCTGCCACGTTGGCGACGGCGGAGATCGCGGACTATCCATTCACGACTATCAAGCCGAACAGGGGGGTCGCTTTCGTAAGGGGGAAGTGCCCGCACAAGGAGTTCGGAACGAAGTGCGACCCGAAGAACTCCGCTTGCGAGGACGGGATCAGACTGGTTCCTGTCGAGTTGCTCGATGTCGCGGGCCTTGTCCCGGACGCGTGGAAGGGGAAAGGATTGGGGAACCAGTTCCTCGATGACCTGAGACAGGCCGATGCGCTCATTCATGTGGTGGACGCCAGCGGGGGGACCGACAGCGATGGCAACAAGGTCCCTGTCGGGACACGCGACCCAATGTTGGACGTCGAGTTCCT
>CAZJDY010000037.1:0-61864 GCA_964544915.1 uncultured Methanomassiliicoccaceae archaeon
AACACCTACCAGGGAGTTGTCTTCTGCCCTTCTTGGACGAACTCTTGATTCCCATCCTCGGTAATGATGAAGACCGAAAATCACCCAAACGCGCTTGCATTCTTTGAGTCTGTAGAGACCGTCGACGTATTCATCCAAGAACACCAGTCTGGACTCGGTCTTGTGCCAATCACATTCTGGCATTCTTGCTATTCCGTTGACGACAGTTGCTATCCGCTTGAGCCTCAGTCTCCCAATCCTCAGATTGTCATCAACGGCCTGCTAACATAAGGCTTTTCTTCGTCTCAATAGGAGATGGAGAAGGACATCAACATTCAAAGTCACAGCCACTTGCCTGTTCCTTATTTTCGCTTCTCCATGACGGCCATCAGAACCGTCGGAAGTCTCAGAAAGTGCGGGCGTCGGGATTTGAACCCGAGTTTTAAGCTTGGCAAGCTTAAATGATAACCAGTCTACACCACGCCCGCGTGGTTCTGACACTCTGAACGTCCTTTCCCCTTTTAAACTTTTTTTCATTTGCGAGTGCAGTTCGCAGACATGGTCACACCTCTACACAGAGCGAAATGTTATAGAATGGGAGTGATATCGCACTCCTTGTTAGCGTGATAAGATATGAGCGATAGTTTCGAATCATTGAACATAGACCCTCGAATAATGAAATCAATCGAGGAGATGGGGTTCAGCGAGCCGACTCCGGTACAACTGGCCGCGATTCCATTGATTATGCAGGGCAGAGACGTCATATCGCAGGCACAGACAGGAACCGGAAAGACCGCAGCCTTCGCGATACCGATCCTCCAGAAGATACAGCACGGGAAGAAACCAAGCGTACTCGTACTCGTGCCTACCCGCGAACTCGCTATTCAGGTCTCTGAAGAGATCAAGAAGCTCGGAAGCCACCTCGACGTAAAGACTATTCCGGTGTATGGTGGACAGGCGATATCCGTTCAGTTCGAGGCTCTGAAAAGAGGTGTCGATGTCATAGCAGGGACCCCAGGCAGGGTCATAGACCATATAAAGCGCAGGACCCTGGACCTAAGCGGCATCCGCTTCCTGGTGCTCGACGAGGCGGACCGAATGCTCGACATGGGTTTCATAGAGGACATAGACTACATCATGAGGCAGATCCCGAAGGAACGGAACACATACCTCTTCTCTGCCACGATCCCGGAAGGGGTCAGAAGGCTCGGTAGGGACCACACGAAGGACCCAGAAATGGTCATCATCAGTGAGGAAGAGCTCGTCCTTCCGTCGACCAAACAGATCTACTTCAAGGTCGGCAGGAAGAACAAGATATGGGCGCTCTGCAGGGTCCTCGACAGGGAGAAGCCTAAGGCCATCGTCTTCTGTTCCACGAAGCGGATGGTAGACATCCTAGATCAGCGGTTGAAATCCTACGGCTATCCGGCCGAGGCGCTCCACGGCGATCTCTCGCAGGCTCAGAGAGAAAGGGTCCTGACCGAGTTCCGCAAGGGTAAGGTGAAAGTACTCATCGCCACGGACGTGGCCGCGAGGGGTCTGGATATCGAGGACGTCACCATCGTCTTCAACTACGACATTCCTGAGAGCCCCGAGTGGTACGTGCACCGCATCGGCAGGACGGGCAGGGCCGGTAAGGAAGGAAAAGCGATCACCTTTGTGAGCTCTGACGAGGAGCATTTGCTCGAAGGCATCAAGGAATTCGGAGGGGCGGGAATCGAGCAAGCGGAGGTTCCGACGACCGGCGAAAGGGATGTTGTCCGAAAGGTGTGGGACTTCGACGAGTACGTGGACATATTCGGCATGGTGAAGTTCAGGATCAATCTCGGGAAGGCGGACGGGATTGGGATGAACGACATCGTCGAAGTCGTTCGGAACAGGGGGGACATCAGCGAGATTGCCATCGGCCACGTCGAGCTGGGGGAAAAGTCCAGTGAGTTCGAGATTCATAAGGACGTGGCGTACAAAGCAATGAAGAGCCTTGACCAGTCGGATTTCCGTGGAAAGAGGCTCAGAGTGGATCCGGTGCCGCACCGTTCGGCCAGTTAGCCATCGGATCTCGACGAAGTCCGAGTTGGGGTGCTGCCGATTCATCTCTGCACTGCGACCAGCACTTCCTTGACCTGGAACGTCTTCACTTCTTTGCCGTGAAGGATGAGCTTCTTCTCGAATGTCACGAGGTCCTTGTCCACCTGAACGGTAGATCCGTCCGATAACATGACCTCGACCGGCGCGGTCTCGATCGACGCGGCGACCTCACCGGGGACGAGCTCCTGCAGCTTGCCGACGATTTCCTTTGCCCTCTGCTTGAACATCGGTCCGATCTTCGACAATACTGGTCTCAGCGCGACTATCCTCTCTTCCAGCTCTACCTGTCTCGCTATCTTGAGCTCTTTCGCCCTGATCGTCTGGACTATGTCCTTCTCGTAGCCGGACAGCCGTTCCGCTCCCTCTCCAATGAGTTCGATTAGGGTTATCTGCTCGTTGAGGGGAATTCCATTCTCGGCCTTCCAGGATCTCAAGGCGCCAATCACCTCTTTCACGAACTCGCCGCGCTCTTCTTCCACAGCATCGATTAGAACTGGCTCAGGCCACTTGCTTACGTGAATGCTTTTGTCCCCTTCGCCGGCCAGGAAGCTCGTCTGGTACACCTCTTCTGTCACATGGGGCAAGAGCGGCGCGAGCATCTTCATCACACCGAGGCAGACGGTGTAAAGCGTGAACTTGACGCCCTCATCATTCGGATCCCTGGTCCTGAACTTGATCATTTCAAGATAGTGGTCGGCGAATTCGTGCCATGCGAAGTCCTCTACTACCCTCATTGCCTTATCGAAGGAGTAATTGTCGTAGTGTCTTGTGGCGGATTGGACCACCTTGCTGTACCTACTCAGCATCCACTTGTCGGTGGGGTGCAGCCCCTCCATCCTCGGCTTCTCCGTGACGACACTCCCGACGAACTTGCCAATGTTCCAGAGCTTCGTGCAGAGTCTGCCGCCGTGAACGACGTCCTTCTCCCTGAACGCATTGTCCTCGCCGAGCGAGCAAGTGCATGCGTAGTACCGAAGGGCATCTGCCCCGTTTTTCTCCAGGATTGGCATTGGGTCGATCACGTTCCCCAGTGAGGAGTGCATCGGTGTGCCGTCGGCGGCCATGATGAATCCGTGGATCATGATATCGTCCCAGGGCCTCTGCCCCACGAGCAGGTGCTCTCTCAAGATTGTGTAGAACGCCCAGGTCCGGATGATGTCGTGTGACTGAGGGCGCAGGGACATCGGATACAGTCTCTTGAACTTCTCCATGTCTCGGAGCCAGAAGGTATTGTAGAGGGGCGAGACGCTCGAGTCCATCCAGGTGTCGAACACGTCCTCGCAGCCTTTGAGCTTGCCACCGCATTTCGGGCACTTATCAACTGGAGGAGGGGCCGCGGTGGGATCAACATAGCAGTCCTCTTCCCTCGCCGGAACCACCTGGCCGCACTCCATGCACTCCCATATAGGGATCGGGGTGGCAAAGTACCGCTGTCTGGATATCACCCAGTCCCATTCAAGGGAATCCACCCAATCGCGCAGGCGTACCTTCATGAAGTCGGGGAACCACCTGAGCTCGTCGGATTTCGCTAAGACCTCGTCCTTGAAATCGAGGGTCTTCAGGAACCACTGGGGAACCTGGAGGAACTCGATCGGTTCGTGACAACGCCAGCAGGTGCCCACGTTCTGTTCCGTGTCTTCCTGCTTGACCATGAGCCCCGCCTCTTTCAGATCCTCGATCGCCCTCCTTCTCGCCTCCTTCACTGGCAGTCCAATGTACTTTCCCGCGACCTCTGTCATCTTCCCCTGCTCGTCGATTCCTTTCTCGAGTGGAAGATCATACCTCATGACCCATTCCAGGTCGTCCTTGTCCCCGATCGTGCAGATCATGACGATGCCCGAGCCGAACTTAGGGTCGACCTTCGGATCCGCGATGACCCTGACCTCTCTGTCATAGAGAGGGGTGAGGAGTGTCTTTCCGACCAATCCCTTCTTGGCCTTGTCTTCGGGATGGACCGCCACCAGCTGGCACGTGCAGATGAGCTCTGGTCTCGTGGTAGCTATGATAGCGTATTCGTCCGTGCCTCTTATTCGGAACTTCATGAAATTGAGCTTCGTGACGTTCTGCTGGTACTCGATCTCGGCATCCGCCAGGGCGGTGATACACCTCGGGCACCAGTTGACGGGGTAAGTCCCTTTGTACACGAGCCCCTTCTCGAGCATCCTCAGGAACGATATCTGGGTGACCCTCCTGTAGTAGGGTGCGTCGGTTTGATAGTAGATGCTCGGGTCCATAGACTCCCCAAGGACCTCGAAGTGGTGGGTCATCTCCTTGATGAAGCTGTTCGCGTACTGACTGCAGAGCTTGATGTATTCCTGCCGGGGTATTGACAGCTTCGTGATCCCGTACTTCTTCTCGACCCTGACCTCCGTGGGCGTCCCGTTCACGTCGAAGCACAGGGGGAAGAAGACGTTGTATCCCCTCATTCTGTGATATCTAGCCGCGAAATCAATCAGCGAATATCCAGTGGCATGTCCTAAGTGCAAGGAGCCGGATGTGTACCTCGGCGGGTTGTCAACGCTGTACACAGGCGTCGAGGACGACTGATCGAACCTGTAAAGCTTCCACTCCTTCCACTTTCTCTGCCACTTCCTCTCGGTGGGCACGGGTTCGTATTGGGTCATGAGCAGGGGGGAATACTATTGGCCCGCTTTAAAAAGTTGCTGGGAGGCCAAGAGCTCAACCCTTCGTCTTTCTCCGCTGGTCCAGCCTCGACTCCTTCATCTCTCTGACCATGTTCTGGAGCCGTTCCATCGTCGCGATCGTGGCTTTGATCAGGTTCCACTCGATCGCCTTCGCGATGAATATCTTGTCCTCGGTTATCAGCCGGCCGCTCAGGCTGTACTTGGCCACGTTACCAGCGGGATTGTGCTTCGCGACATGTAATGTGAATAGTAGAGGCTTCGACAGCCTGGCGATCTTCTTCAGCTCCGCCTCTATCTCCTTGTCCATGACATCCAGGGAATGGCGTTCCTCCTCTTCGAGACCGGTGATCTGGACGTAGACCATCTCCCTAGCTCTGAATGAGGCTATCAGCTCGACGACGTCGTAGGTTGTCAGTATCCCTCTGATCTGGTCCTTCTCCACAACCGGGAGGATGGATATCTTCCTTTCGAGCATCATGCTCGCTGCTTGCCCGATGGAACTCTCGGGTCCAACTGTGACCGGATTATCCACCGATAGCGACCCTACCTCCACCTCGACCGGCCCACTCCTGCCTGACAGCTCCCCGACCGTCTCTCCCGTTCGACTGGCCCAGCCATAGTTCACGATGTCCTTGACTCCGATGATCCCGACGAATCTGTTCGTCTCGTCGACGACCGGCAACGCTCTTACGTCCAGCTTTCCCATGAGCTCGATGGCCCGCTTCAGCGAGTCCTTCGACATCACCGTCTGAACCTCGGTGGTCATGACCTCCTTGACCGGGATGTTCTTCAGATCTTTGAGGTCCAGAATCATTCTCACGATGTCCTCTCTCGAGATCACACCGAGTATCTTCTTGCCTCGCACCACGGGGATCTGGCGGTATCCTGTGGAGACGATCTTCTCCGCGACCTCCGTGATCGCTGTCTCCTCCTTGATTTCCGGCGGGCTTTCCATCACCGACTTGGCCTTCGTGCTAACCGAGAGGTTCTTCCTCTTCAGCAATGAGCCGTAGCTGATTATGCCCATCAGTTTGTTTCTGTCCTCAACCACTGGTATCTCGTGCAGGTCCATAGCTCGCATCCTTGCGACGACGTCCGAAATCGTCATTTCCGGGTCCGCAGTCTCGTACTGCTTCGCCATCAGGTCTTCGGTCTTGTAGGACTCGATCACGGACCTGAGCTTCTCTCGTGCTTTCATCGTCTCCAAACCTTCGCCGTTCACTTCCTCTCACCCCGTTCTTGCATATTGGAGCCAAAGTTACTTAAACAATGTCCACCATTTTCGCGGGTCGTTTCTCCCTCAAGATCGATCCGCTCCAGAGCTGCATTCTAGCCTCTGGTCCCTCCGAACTCGCCCCTTCATCTTTTCAGGTCGTTGAACGGGCTCCCGCAGAGCAACGCGTTCACCACCGACACGACATTCTCGGCCTGAATGCGAACTTGCTCGGTCGTGTCCCTGTCGCGGACCGTTATCGATCCATCCTTCAGCGTGTCATAATCCACGGTGACGCACCAAGGCGTGCCCGCTTCGTCCATCCTCGCATAGCGCCTGCCGATCGAGCCTGAGTCATCGAAGTAGGTCGTGATGTCGCTCAACCTGAGCCTCTCGTCAATCTCGGCCGCCTTCATGTCAAGATCATCCTTGGACATCAGGGGGAACACCCCGACCTTTATCGGTGCGACAACGGGCTTCAGATGAAGCACGATGTACCCTTCTACCGATTGACTGTACGCGTGTTCAAGGCAGGTGTACAGTATCCGGTCCAGGCCGTGGGAAGGCTCGATCACGTGTGGCACGACCCTCTTCCCGCTGACCTTCTCCTTGACCTTCGTTACCTCGAAGTACTTGCTTTCGAGGGTGATGGGCTCCCCGTCGACCTCCACGGTAACCTGGCCCCCACTCGCTTTCGATGTGTCCGCAGCCTCGAGCGCCTTCCCGATCTTCGCGGATTTGCCCTTAAACACAGGGCCGAGAGCATCGTACCTGGCCTTGATTACCTCGCGCTCGACCTCCTGCGGCTCATCAAAGCGCTTGAAAGCGGTCATATCCGCGTTTGAGAACTCGATGTGCCTAGACAGGTCCCATGAGCCTCTGTCCGCGATGCCGACGATCTCCGTCCAACCATAGCTGAGCAGCGCCTCGGCGTCCCAGCAGTCGATCGCATAGTGTGCCATCTCCGATTTCAAGTGCTGACGGAACCTCATTCTCTCAGGGTCGACACCAACTGTCTTCAGGAATTCCTGGGTGAAACACATGAAGTAACCGAGCGTTGCATGGGCGATCACGCCCTTGTCAACGGCCTCTCCGACCGTCATTTCCACCTCGGAGCCATCATTCGGGACGAGCTTCATCTTCACGTCCCGCACATTGTCGAAGCGAGGCCAGGTCTTGTTCTCAGGGTCCACAAAAAGCTCCGCCTCCATCATGTTGAACTCCCTCAACCTGATGACGCCCTGTCGAGGGGAGATCTCGTTCCTGTATCCCCTCCCTATCTGTATGGCACCGAAGGGCAACCTCTCCCTCATGTATCGATATAGCGGGATGTAGTCGACGAAAATCCCCTGGGCGGTCTCCGGTCTCAGATATCCTTTCCTGCCAAATCCGGGGCCTATCGTGGTCTTGAACATGAGATTGAACTCCTCGACGTTCGAGAGGTCCCCTCCGCACTGGGGGCACTTCACACCGTTCTCTTTGAGACGGTCCTCTAGCTCCCTCATAGAGAGGGCACCGGGGCTCGGGTGAAGATCCTTCGCCAGGTGGTCCGCCCTGAAGGACTCCTTGCAGGACAGGCAGGAGATGATCTTGTCCGAGAATGCGTCGACGTGGCCCGAGGCCTTGAAGACGATATCAGGTCCGATAGTATCACCATCGATCTCGATGAAGCCCTCACCTAGGGTGTAGGCATTCCGCCAGACTTCGATGATGTTGTTCTTCAGTCTCACACCCAGCGGCCCGTAGTCGTACATGCCCGCAACGCCGCCGTAAATCTCATAGGCTGGCCAAATGAATCCTCTTCGCTTGCACAGCGAAAGAACGTCCGTAGCTTCCATCACAAGTCCCCAGCTAGAACCGATATGACATCGAAATCATAGATCATGGCAAGGAGATTGTCCTTCGAGTCCCGGACTGGTAGTTGTCCAAAGTCGTTCTTTCTCATTATTCTCGCTGCCTCGGAGACGCTTGTCTTCTTGAAGACCGTGACCGGGGAGCGGATCATGATCTCTCTGACAGGCAGACCGGGAAGCTCAATCTTCGACACCTCGTACCACAGCTTCATGACGTTCCTCAGCCCCTCCCAGGTCCACTCGTCCTCGTCCTGTCCTATCCCGAGATCGGCCATCGCGACCGAGCCATTTATGTAAGACTTGTTGAAAATATCCCTGTCCGTGAGTATGCCGGACAACCTGCCAGTGTCGTCTAGGACCGGCAAAGCGCTCGCCTTCGTGACCTTGAAGGTCACCAGAGCGACCGCCAATGGTGCGTCCTGATAGATCGGAACGCAAGGGGAGCGGATTACGTTCTCGACCGGGACGTCCGTTGCGCTCTTCTCGACAACTGAGAGAAGATCGGTCGGGGTGACAATGCCTACGAGTCTCTTTGATTCGATCACAGGCAGATGGCGGATATGCTTCGTGCAGAATATCTGGGCCGCCTTCTTCACGTTGTCCTTCGGACCGATGAACGACGGATCCCTATTCATGATCAACGCCAACTGGTCCTCGTCGGGCTTCTCGAATATGTCTTGTCGAGTTATCATCCCCGCCAGTGAACCGTCGTTCCTCCTGACGACGGGCAGGCCGGTCAGGTTGTGTTTGACCATTATCTTGAGCACATCATTCCTGTTGCCTGGCACCTGGGCGACTATCGGGTTCGGGGTCATTACCTCCTCTACCGTGGTCATGGTGATTCCTCCCTCGTCGCCCTGACGATGAGCACAGGGCAATGAGCATATCTCACAACGCGCTCGGCTACGCTGCCCAGCAGTATCTTCGACATGCCGGTCCGGCCGAGCGTTCCCATGACGATCAGGTCATGGGCCCGAGAGGCCTCGACGATCTTCCTCACAGGAGAACCCTCCTCCACGATTGCATCCACATTGACGCCGATCTTCCCGCCCTCCGTCTTCACGTAATCCACCGCATCCTTGCCCTCCTTCTCAAGAAGGGAGTACACGCTGACGATCGTCGAATCCATCGGGAAATTGATGAATGAGGTCTGATCAACAACATAAAAGGCGGTGACCTCAGCGCCCATCAGCCTGGCAAGTTCAAGGCCCTTGCCTATGGCCGCTTTCGTGTATTCGCTGCCATCGGTCGGTATCAGTATCTTCTTGAATAGACTCATTTGTTTACTCTCCAGACCTTCTTGCCTAAGCATATTAGCTTCGGGTCGTCCGCAGCGGACCGCAAGACCAGGTCCGTCGCGGCATCGCCATTCTTGCTGCCCACCACCATGAAGTCACATGGTGAGTCGGGTTCAATACTTATTGCGACCTTCTGATTTAATATTTTTCTCCCAGTCTTCACAGCCATATCGATCACACAATCGACGTTTCTAATGCCTTGATGACGGAGCAGTCTGCCTGCGAATTCCATCTCGGTGAGCATGTCGGGCACGGAGAACATAGCATTATCCGTCCCGAGAGCCAGCGTCACCCCGGCCTCGATCATCTCCTTCAGAGGGGGCATCTTCCCGAAGAAAAGGTTCGAACGGGGGCAAACGACAATCGGTATGCTCTCCTGCGCGCAGGTCGCAAGGTCATGGCGAGAGGCCATGGTCATGTGCACGAGGAAAGATGGTTTGAGGTCGAGTATCTGGTCCAGGTCCTCTCTCACTCTCTCACTAGCGTGAATCGCGAACGTCTTCCTCTTTGACCTGACGAAAGATGCCAGATCGGCAATCGTTCCGGCGTCCCAGTCGGAGACGCTCGAGAGTCCTACACCGTCGACGGCTTTCAGGAGTCTCATCATCTCCTCTTTGTCGAAATCGAGGTCTTTCGGCCTGCCGAGGATGACTGGTCTGCACCCATCGTCCCCCACTGAGGACAGTTCACGGGCACCATCAAGCCCTCCTTCTCTGAAATCTATGAATCTTGACGTGCCTCGGTGGAGCATATACTTCGAAAGCAATCTCATCGAACGGACAAGGACTCCTGACGGCGTCTCCCTAAGGATCCGGTGCTTCAGCCCGGAGGGCGGCGCGACGATCTCCTCGAGACTGAGGTTCAGATCTACCGGAACAACATGGTCAGCAAGGTGCGTGTGGGAGTTCAAGAGGGTAGGGAGGACAATCCCCCTTGCCATGGGAGAATCGACGCGACCCCTTCCCACCTCCTTGATCACTCCGGCCTCGAAACCGACATATCCGTCAATGAAACCACATTCGGTAAGGACGGACCCCTCCACGTACAGCATCAGCGATGAATGGAGGGCTGGATATTTTAATCTGTGCGCACTTTCATTTCCAAGTTCTTTCAAAAGCATTTTATATCCCATTTCCTGTAAGGGGCGGAGAGGTATCACTATGGTAGCCAAGGTCAATGTTGACGAATGTGTTGGATGCGGTGCATGCGCGGATGTCTGCCCTCAAGAGGCAATTGCGGTCGATGATGTCGCTGTCGTCAACGAAGCAGAATGCGTGGACTGCGGCGCGTGCGCAGACGAGTGTCCGAACAACGCGGTGACTGTTGTGAAGAAGTAAGACGACTGATTTGATCATCAAGCGGATTCGAATCCCATCCGGATCCCAACAATCGTTGGGATTCTTTCATTCCTATACTGGTTTTTCCGATTCTCTTCCAAGATTCCGTCGCGGATCTCAAGCAGGTGATTTGGTGGCGAACCATTAATACGGAAGCATAATATTCCTATCTGGATGGACCCGACCGGCGTCGCCACGTTGTTGATCATAACCCTTGCCTCCTTCGTCCCGGCCATGATATTCCTGGCTTGGATCAGGTCAGGAGCGAGGGGAAGAAAGGAGCCCTGGTTCCAGCTATGGATCGTGTTCCTCTTCGGGGCGATCGTCGCGGTCGTAGTCGCAATCACCCTCGAGGTCCTCGCGATGGCGCTATTGTCGCTTCCGATCGTGAGGGAGTACGATCTGTTCGCAAAGAACCCGTCAGCGATGACATTTGTGATGGCGGTCGTAGTTGCGCCATTCGTCGAGGAATTCGCGAAGCTCTTCGGGCTCCTACGGACATCTAGATTCATTGATCATCCGAGGAGCGGGCTCGTGTTCGGTGCGGCGGTCGGTCTGGGATTCGCGGCCACCGAGAATATGCTTTACGAAGGGTCGGCACTACTCGGGGGAGGCGTAGTGCTTTTCCTCACGACGGCGCTCGTCCGTAGCTTCTCATCCGCCCTGATGCACGGCAGCGCGACGTCGATGAGCGGGTACGGCCTCGCAAGGAGCATGTTCGGAGGGAAATCATGGGTGCCATACTACCTGTTGGCTGTTCTTATGCATGCTACCTTCAATCTGTTCGCCTCGTTTGGTGGTTTGTTCGAGTCGGAGTTGGGATCCATTGCAGACTTGGTAGGACTGGCATTCGCGTTCGTCTTGGTCATAATCTCGGTGAAGACGGTCCGGGCTAAGATCAGTTCGTGAGAATGACGTCCTTGGGGAAGAGCCGACCTACGCCCAGTAAGGTTTCATGATGTACTTGTAGGCACTGTTGGCGGCGGTCGCGGCCTCCCCACAAGCCGTCACAATCTGCTTGTACTTCCCCTTGTAAGTGACGATGTCCCCGCAAGCGAAGACGCCTTGTCTGGATGTGCGCATGTCGGGATCGACCTTGATCTGGTTCTCCTCGATATCGACTCCCCATCTTTCGAGGTACTCGACCTCCGGAGTGAACCCAATGTTTATCACGACCATGTCGACGTCGATCTTAATCCTCTCCGGGGGGTTCCCCGCCTTCACATACACATGTTCGACGCCGTCCCGGCCCGCCATCTCCTCGACCTCGGCATTCATTATCGTCCTGATCTTTGATGCCTGGACTCGCTCCACGATGCTCTCGTCAGCTCTGAACTTCTCACGCCGGTGAACAATGGAAACCTCTGCTACATCCTTGGCGATGAGCGCCATCTCGAGAGCACTATTGCCTCCGCCGACGAACAGCACCCGTTTGTTGACAAGTCCGTCCTTATCTGGAAGCTTGTAGAAGACGCCACGCTCTGTGAACTTCTCCTCTCCTGGGGATCCTAGCTTCTTCGGCTTGAAGAGGCCGATGCCGATCGCGATTATCACGCCCTTGGCCTCATATTCCCCCTGGTCCGAGACAACGGCAAGGTGACCGTCCTTGTCGACTATGTCAAGGACTTTCTCGTTCTCGTGAATCTCGCAACCCATGCTCTGAGCGTGGGTCCTGAGTCTCTGAGCGAGCTTCGCCGCCTGGGTCATCACGCAGCCTGGGTAGTTCTCTATCCCCTTATCCGGGTAGAGTGTCACGAGCTGCCCCCCTGTCGCTCCCGCTTCAAGAATAAGTGTGCTGAGCTTCCGTGACCGTGCGAATACCCCGGCGGTAAGACCGCCTGGTCCCGCGCCGATGATGACCAAGTCGTAAATCATTGCCGTCCCGACGTATGTCTCACTTAAATAAGCACTTCTTTAAGGTTTGCTCGAAATATCGTTGCTGACATAATGGACGACATTAGAAAGGGGGACTAGGCCATGACTAGGAGAAGGACCATCGAGGGAGTGGATTTCGAGGTCATCAAGGGAGACATAACCGAGATGGACACCGACGCCATCGTGAACGCCGCGAATAACAGGCTCTGGATGGGAGCGGGCGTGGCGGGAGCGATAAAGCGGAAGGGAGGGAACGCGATCGAGGGTGAGGCCGTGTCCAAGGGTCCGATTCCGATCGGCGAGGCTGTCATCACGGGCGCTGGCCGACTTAAGGCAAAATACGTCATTCACGCCGCAGGGATGGGGCAGGACTTGACCACTGACGCCAGGAAGATCTCCTCTTGCACGAAGGCGAGCCTCCAGAGGGCAGATGAGGTTGGGGCAAGGAGCATATCGTTCCCAGCGATTGGCACCGGCGTCGGCGGGTTCCCTCTAGATGAGGCGGCGTCCGTCATGATCGGTGCGGCTATCGAGCATGTGCACAAGGGCACGAAGGTCCGGCTCATAAGGTTCACGCTTTTCGACGATGAGACAGAAAAAGCGTTCGAGGTCGCACTAGAAAGGTCGGGGGATCGGATTTGAACTTCAGGGCGTTC
Organism: uncultured Methanomassiliicoccaceae archaeon; assembly: GCA_964544915.1. Taxonomy (GTDB): domain Archaea; phylum Thermoplasmatota; class Thermoplasmata; order Methanomassiliicoccales; family JACIVX01; genus JAJRAG01. Next base: position 12,945 of record CAZJDY010000037.1, read on the forward strand.
ATATCGATGGACGTTGACGTCCATTCCAAGATCGTGGAGCTTTCCCAGGAGCTAAGACGCCACGGGTCGTCGCTCAAGGTCGTCGACCCGAACATCATCCACCTAACTCTCAAGTTCCTCGGCGAGACGGACGAGGCCCTCATTCCGAGGATAAGGGAGGCGATGGAGAAATCCGTTGAGGACGTGGCACCGATGCCTGTGAGATTCAAGGGCGTCGGGGCCTTCCCCAGTATGTCGAGGATAAGGGTGATCTGGATCGGCCTTGAGGGAGCGGAGAACATGGGTCTCATATCTAGAAGGCTCGATGACGGACTCTCAATCCTAGGATTCAATCGGGAAGAGAGACCCTTCGCACCACATGTCACACTTGCAAGGGTCAGAGAGGGAGGTTCGGCGGGGTCCGCCAGGGAACTACTCGAGAACCTCAGGGATGAGGTGTTCGGGGAGCAGTTGATGGACACTCTGAAACTGAAGAAGAGCGTTCTGAGCCCCAAAGGGCCCACATACTCGATGGTAGAAGAGGTCAGGCTGAAGGTCGTCTGACGTCAGGGTCTTGCGGCATCGGGCAATCCTGTATTCTCTGAATCTGCAGATGAATGCTAACAGTAGTTCCCCCGGTTAATAGGACACGGTTGATTTCTCGAGCCTGGGATTTCCATGTTTCACGGTTGGAAAAGGATGAAGAAGAGTAAGGAGGGCGGAATAGAGGGCTTGCCGCTGCAGCTCATGATTATGGTCTTGATAGCCGGAGTGGGGACTGCTGTTATCTTGGGATGGATGACCAACCTGCAGGCCCCCAACGCGATAGGAGCGGTCTATTCGTCTCCCTCAGAGATTGTGCTTGAGGATGACGACAATGATGGGATCCACGAGAAGGATGACATAGGCATTACGATCACGGTGCTCGACCAGAACGGTGATGGTATACAAGGCGCGAGCGTGGTCCTCGATGGAGCGAGCCTTGTCGCTTCTGAGAACGGCAAACGCGCTCACGGTGTGACGGATGGAACGGGAAAGGTCGAGTTCTCCGGATTGCACGCCTCTCAAGCCGGAGAAGTGATTGGGTTCGTCTCGGTGACCGTAACGAAAAACGGATACGGTACGGACTCAAGTCTGACGATTCCGGTGATATCTGAGTGAATCGGATGAAACGTCTTGACATAAGGGGATTGGAGGGCCTCCCGCTGAGACTGCTCATCGTGCTCCTCCTGATTTCCATATCTTCTCCAGTTGTCATTGAGAGCCTGCAATATCACGAGTATACCGTCATCGTTGAGGTTCTGAGGACGATGGGCGAGAGGGTAAGGTCTGCCGTGTTGTCGGCATACGTAGCAGGCCCTGGCAACATTAGGTCGGTTGAGGTGACCATCCCTATCTCGTCTCGCGATGCGCAGGGCTGGATGGAGATCGGCGGGCCCAAGGAATCGATTGAATCGTTCTCTATAAGATGCTGGGTAGGAGACCATCTGATCGGGACCTTGTACGTGAGCGATCCTCCGGTTCGAATGACCTCACAGAGCGGGAGTGTCATGACTGTCCACGGTCCTGGCTCCCATCTGGAGGTCTCATGCGTTGCACTTGATGGCGAGATGATAGTATTGATCGGAGTGGGTAGGAATTGATGGAGTTCGTGCTGTCGAAGCTGTTGTTGGTCGTGCTTGGCGTTGCTATTATCGCATCATTTGCTGGAATGTTCGGCGGTCTAGACGAAAGGACAGAGTTGCGGTCAGCAAAGGATTGTGTTTCGCGCCTGGCGGAGGTATTCAATAGAATAGGCTCCTCGAATGGGGTAGCTGAGTGTAGACTGGTCATGAGTGAAATGCTGCCGTCCAAGGATTGCAGGCTGGAGATTGCCAGAGGCTCTCTGTGGTTGATCTGGAATGACTTGAGATGTCCGGCGGAGATATCTCAAGAATTCGCGTTGGTTGAAGAGGTGAACAGTTCGACGATGCAAGCGGAGAGGTTATCTTGTGGGTATGGAGATGTGTTGATAGTCGAATCGCATTTCATCCGCGATAAGAGGATGCTATCAGTTCACATAGAGAATGTGTCAACCAGCACTCTCATAGCTTTCACAAACCTCTCGCACTCGGAGATTGTGTTGTAGATGTAGAAGGACGCCCTGGCGCATCCGTCTATTCCTCTTGATATGAAGAACGGGTGAGTGCAGTGCATTCCAGACCGTACCATTATCTTGTCTACTTCGTCTAGAATCATCGCCACATCGTGCGATCCCAACCCTTTCACGTTGAACGAGAAGATGCTCCCGCGCATCTTGGGATCGAGAGGTTCCAGTATCTTGATTAGCTCGATGTCCTTCAGCTCACTCGTCACATAGGTGTTCAGGGCAACTTCATGTTCCCTGATATCGTCCATCCCGAGGGTTGAGAGGTAATCCACAGCGGCGGCCGACCCGATTACCCCAGAGTAGTTCATAAGCCCCGCCTCGAATCGATCTGGCATCGGGAGGTATTTCGCGCTGTCGTACTCCGTGAGGCTTACTCCGCCGCCTCCTGTGATTAGCGGCTCGAGGTCTTTGGCGATCTCTTCCTTCGCGTACAACACACCGACCCCCGAGGGCCCGAGCATCTTGTGCATGGAAAATGCGTAGAAGTCGACATCGAGTTTCTTAGCGTCGATTTTCATGTGAGGGGCTGCCTGAGCCCCATCTAACATTACTGTGGATCCCTGATCATGTGCGATTTCGACAATCTCTTTTGCCGGGATCGTCGTTCCTGTGACGTTGTTCGTGTGCACGAGGCTTACGAACTTGATCTCCTTCGTCATAGCCTCCTTGAACGCCTCGACGTCGAAGACACCGTTCGGGGGTGTCTTGATGAACTTCCTCTTGATTCCTTCAGACTTGGCCAATTGGATCCACGGCACGTGATTGCTGTTGTGCTCCATGTCCGTTGTCAGAATCACGTCCCCCTTCTTGTGCCTCGTCCCCTTTGCGACCAAATTGAGGGCCTCTGTGCAGTTCTTCGTGAATATGATCTCATTGGGGTTCGGACATCCGATGAATCGTGCGATCTTCTCCCTCGTTTCATCGACCTTGATCGAGACTTGAGTCGCAAGACGATGGATGCTCCTTCCTCCGCATGCTGGAAAATCAAAGTAGTATTCGTTGCAGGCTTCGATGACCTGTCGGGGTCTGAAGGTCTGACAGGCGTTGTCGAAGTATACGATATCGCCTCTTCGGGAGGAGTAAATTGGGAAATCCCTTCGAACCCTCTCAACGTCCATCATATCTCCCGGGAAAGAGAAATATGCCATATATATCTGCTTCCACGATGGTCAAGTATGTGAAATCGGCTTATCTAGGGTTTATCCGTCCGGAGGCATCATCACCGAACCCTCTTATGAATTCCATTTATGAAGGATTCATTTCAGAGCCACCAGGGTTAGGAGTATTAATATCACCTACGGACATTATGACCCGGTACCATGACATCCTTGAGGGTGAGCGTGGCCGGGATTGTTCTTGAGAACCCGACCATCCTCGCTTCAGGCATCATCGGGGAGACCGGCAGTTCCCTTCTTCGCGCGATTGAGGCGGGGGCTGGCGCCGTCGTCACGAAGTCGATTGGAATGGAAACGCGTAAGGGCTATGCCAATCCGACGGTCGTCGAGCTTCCTTACGGCTACATAAACGCAATGGGCTTGCCCAACCCGGGCATAGAAGCGTTCGGCGAGGAGATGTCTGCCGCCGTGCTTGGCAAAGCGCCTATCATAGGCAGCGTTTTCGCCTCGAACCCTGAGAACTTTGCGCTCCTTAGCTCGAAGATGCAGAAATACGGGGCTTCGGCCGTGGAGCTGAACCTTAGCTGTCCTCATGCGTCGGGATTTGGAATGGAGATCGGCATTGAGCCTGAAAGCGTCCGTCGGATCGTGGAAGCCGTCAGGAAGTCGATTGATGTCCCAATCTTTGCCAAGCTCACCCCGAACACCCACAGGATCGTCGAAGTCGGCATGGCAGTCCAGGAGGCGGGAGGGGACGCTGTCGTTGCCATAAACACGCTGAAGGCGATGGCGATATCGATCGAGGCCCGAGGACCGATTCTCTCGAACAAGTTCGGGGGTCTCTCTGGCCCAGCGGTTAAGCCGGTCGGACTCAGGTGTGTGTATGAACTCTACGAGGCGCTGGATATCCCTGTTATTGGGGCAGGGGGCATCGAGAGCTGGCGGGATGCGATGGAGTACATCATGGCAGGAGCCGTAGCGGTCGAGATCGGAAGCGCTGTCGGAAGGAAAGGCTTGGAAGTCTTCGGTGAGATAAGCTCGGGGTTGAAGAAATATCTGGAATCGAAAGGCCTTGACAAGCTCGACGGTCTCGTGGGGGTGGCTCATGGGTAGCCAGGTCGTCACAAGCATACGGGAAGTCCTGGTCGAGGGTAAGGGGTTCGCGACCCTCAGATTCAGATTCGACAGGAAGGCGCTGCCAGGGCAGTTCGTGATGGTCTGGTTGCCGGGGGTCGACGAGATCCCGATGTCACTTTCCTATATCGACGGTCTAAAGGGTGTCACGATCAAGGAGGTTGGTGAGGCAACAAGAGCCTTGTCCTTACTTCGCGTCGGCGATTCGATAGGCCTCAGGGGTCCTTTTGGAAGAGGATTCGAACTTCCTCCTGGCAGAGTATTGTCCGTTTGCGGGGGGATTGGGGCGGCATCCGTGATGCCCGCCGTGGAGGCAATCCGTGACAAGAGGAGGGTCGACGTCGTGATCGGGGCCAGGACCAGGGAAGAACTGATTTTCGAGGATAGGGCCAAACGCTGCTCCGCGGATGTGAGGACATCGACTGATGACGGGAGTCAGGGCATGAAGGGCACAGCGGTGGATCTTGCCGGGTCCATGCTGAAAGAGAAGGAATATGGAATGATACTGGCCTGTGGCCCAGAGATGATGCTGAGCAGCCTTCTGATGCTCAGCAAGGCCCATGGGATTAAATGCCAGTTCTCTCTGGAGAGGTTAATGAAATGCGGTGTCGGTCTGTGCGGGTCGTGTGCACTGGACGGTCGAAGAGTGTGTGCGGATGGACCAGTATTTTGGGGGCACGAGCTGGATTCGATATCAGAGTTTGGAAGGTGCAAGAGGAACGAGGCCGGGCTGAAGGTGAATCTGTAGCCTACTTGGACCTCATGACCTCATCGACAATCCTCTCGAACTCCTTGTCGCTTACCCTTCCCCGTATCTCGCCAAGCTTCTTGATTCTCAGTAGTGTCTGGCACACCTGCTCCTCTGTCGCCTCAACCTTCATGTCTTCGAGGCGCTTCTTGATGTACGTCACGCCAGTGTGCTTTCCCATCTTCAGGTGGCGTTGGTTGCCGACCGCCTCTGGGGGAATGCACTCGTAGGTCATCGGGCAGTTGAGGACCGCGGCCACGTGTATCCCGGACTCATGCGAGAATGCGTTATCCCCTACCAGCGGCTGATTCCTCGAGATAGGGCATTTTGAGAGGCTTGCCACCATTTCGGAAAGGCTCTTGAGTTTCGTGCAATCGATTCCGAGGTCATGATCGTAGAGGAATTTCATCGAGGCCACGAACTGCTCGAGGGGGACGTTTCCTGCCCTCTCACCAATGCCGTTGACGGTCGTGGTGACCGCCATCGCCCCGCTCTTCACGGCCGCGATGGCGTTCGCCAGTGCGAATCCGAAGTCGTTGTGTAAATGAATCGAGATAGGAGTGCGCACCTCCGCTGCAACTCTCGTCACCAAGTATGATATTGCTTCGGGGGAGGCGCATCCGACGGTGTCGGTAATCCCGAGTCTGATCGCGCCTGCCTTCTCTGCCTCCTCGAAGAAATGCAGAAGGAACTCAAGGTCGGTTCTAGTGCTGTCTTCTGAGCTTATGCTCGCTCTCACTCCCCTCTCTCTGCAATACTCCACGGCTTCGACTGACTTGGACAGGATTTCCTCCCTGCTCTTCTTCAGTTTGTACTTGAGGTGAATGTCCGAAGTTGCGACGAAAAGCAGAACGATATCGACCCCGCTTTCGACAGCAGCATCGATATCGTTCTTTGTGATCCTGGAAAGAGCCAGTATGTCTGCAGAGAGACCGAGGCAAGTGATCTCCTTTATCGTCTTGAACTCGCCCTCTGACACCGCTGGGAAACCTGCTTCTATCTGATGGACCTTCGCCTCATCGAGGAGTCTTGCGATCGCGATCTTCTGCTCCAGACTGAAGGCGATGCCCGGCATCTGCTCGCCGTCCCTCAGAGTCGAATCGTAGACGATCACATTCTGAAGGTCAAGGCGCGGGTTGTAAGGGCTGAGGGCAATGAAATCCATCGCATCGTGTATTCTCCGTTTTGATTCTTTAATCTTCCATCGATTGCTTCGAGAAGCACGGGCGAAATCGCGTGATGACAACGATTTTCGGTTCATCACCAAGTCTTTCGGTGGGATTCTTAGATGCGATCATTTCGGGCTCGGAGAGCGAGCTGAGGAGAAATGCCGAATAGGAAGAGAGATGAACATTCAATACGGGACGCATTGGTCGGAGGTCGTGTCAACCGATAGGGATGAGAAGAACCCGGACTTCATTCAAGTAGCACGTGGTAAGATGGTCACGAACATCTCTCTTCGGCTCTTCAAGGGGAGATAGTCAGCAATCGACCAATCTCAAGCAGATGAGTTCAAGCAGAAACTCTCAGGCAGATATCCTTGGCTTTCCTCGGATGCGACAAGGGGCATCATGGCAGAGGCAGGACGGGTCCGTGCGGAGCAGATAGACAAGGAGGAGACTCCGGTTCAGAAGAGAAGGGAGCTTGTATCCGCCGGAAGATATGGCGAGGCCGTTGGAAGTCTCGACAAGCACCTTAGGGATCATCCTGATGATTTCGACGCTTGGCAGGTCAGAGGGGAGGCCTTGTACAAGGATGGAAGATCTGAGGAGGGGTATCTTCCTATTTCGCTCGCACTGGAGAAACGGAAGGAAGTCAAACGGGGCTAGACGTGTTCTGACCGAACAATACTCGCACCGCCTCGGCTACTTCTTTCACTGTTGCACCCCAAGGAACGACAGCAGTCCGCCCATCCAGCTCGTATCTTTCTTTGACCTTGCAGCATTTCACGATCCTTGGGAGCCCGTCCTTCGGCGCAAGATCTCTGGGACACATGTTGATCCGTCCAATTCTCTTCCTGTACACAGATTCGAAAATCCTTCCTGAGAGGTCGCATCCGACGAGGGTGCATTCCTCCTTGATTTCAGGCGTCTCATCGAGGAAGTAGATCGATTTATTGGAGGTGATTCCCGAAGCTCTGCAGGGAAAGATGATGCCTGGTGTATTTGCACTCCTGGCGAGCTGGTTCAAGTCGATGTTCTCGACTATCGGGACGATTGAAGATTCGAACAGTATGGATCCGAGTGCCTTTTCCACAAGGACCGCGAGCTTCGAGGGATAAGGTGGCACGACGTCAAACACTCTGAGTTCCAGTCCGCTTTCATCCTTAATAAACGAGACGTGATTGAACATCCCCGACACCACGACGGTCTTCCCTCCATGCTCTCGGCTCAGTCTCGTCATGTGTGATGCGTTGAGAACGTCGATCGTCTGGTCCTCAACATAGATAGTCTCCGAGGGAAGTGAGATGAACTCAAAATGTGTGATGGAACGGAATAATTCCATTCCGCTTTCCTTTTCGATTCCTATTACGGCAAGGTCTGGCCCGTTCCTCAGAACCAGGTACTCCGTTCGTGTGTATGCTTTCTTTCCCTCGACATTTCTAGCGATACTCTCAACGGTCAGCGGAAAAGTGACGTTCCTGACCGACACGCTCTTGCAGTGTCCGGGGATCATCGCATACCTCAAGATGCAAACCCGCTTAAATCCCTTGTGCTGGCTCGAAGGTCGGTGAGCCTTTTCTCGAATCCACAGGCACACGATCCCAGATCGCTCAATGGATGTTCTGGATCCAGCTTCTCCAGCTGTGCTGCGGTCGCAACTCGATGTCCACTGCGTGAAGTCGTGTTCGTTAGGAGCGTGCGGTCCGTTCTTTGGTCGACTTCGTTTGACTTTGCCGGAATGCCAGCGATTGCACAAAGTAAATATATGATGGAACAGAATAGGCCGGAACACGCCGGGATGACAGAGCGGCCATGTGGCGGACTGCAGTCCGTTATGGCAGGAATCCGCATACCCGAGTTCAAATCTCGGTCCCGGCTCCACCATTCTGTACGATAAACCGTGCTCGAACTGCTGGTCTTATGCATTCTCCATATGATAGGACCGCGTGTTGGGATTGCAGCCGCTTTCAACAATGTGGAGATTGACTCACACAGAAATCATTCTCTCCTTTTTCAAGCATATGGCTCGTCGCGCCACGTTCGAATGAACCTTTCTTATAGCATCGAATTCTTTTGCTTATTTCAGAGACGATGCTGCCAGCCTCGTTGGGAGATGTTTCGAAACTAAATCCGAAGAAACCAGTTGGCTTAGCGCTTTCTCTCGTCGTCCTCACAGGAGCATTCGCCGTTCTAGCGGGTGAGGGCTTTCAGAGTCCCGTCATGGTATCGGCCGAGAGCGATGCGCTCACTCCCTTTGAAATCGGAATGCTGGACCAGATAAGTGGTTCGACGGCATGGGCTTATGACATAGCACTAGAGGAGATCTCCGTCAGTCACTTCGCCTTCCGCTCCGCCGGCTCTTCTGGGGCGAACGAGAGTGCAGTCTGGATAAAGGAGAAGTTCGAGGATTTCGGGCTCGAGGCGTGGACTGAACCGTTCGAATTCACGACGTGGGATCTGCTCGGCAAGCCGGAACTGGTTGTCCGTGTCGATGGTAATGACACGAGCGACGGTGGTTGGGTGGATCTCGATTCATTCCAGTCGGAGCATTTCAGCTGGCCCACGCCGGACGGAGGGTGTTCGGCTGATGCGGTTGTTCTTCCCCTTCCAGCGGCCTCCAGTCGAGGGTCGATTGGTTATTCCCCGATTGACGAAAAGGCATGGGACGATTTGAGCACAAGGGGCAAGATCGTTTTTGTCGGAAGGGAGGTCCGCTGGAACGGTGATTGGGAGAAGAAGTTCTTCCAGAAGATGGTCGCCGAGACCCCCGCCGCGCTGGTGCTGATTTGGTGGTATGATTGGATGAACGGGATCCCCCCGGCTTTCTATCCTTCCACAGGTGGACGCCCGCTGGGAACAATGGCCAACTACTATTGGAGCCTAAGTATTCCAACTGGATCGGTCAACTTCACTGAGAGTATGTGGATAAAGAGCATGATTCATGAGCGCAGCGCGTCCGCATACGTCTCGATACCTTCCACCATCGCGTCTGGGACTCACTACAATGTCGTCGGCAGACTGTCGGGACAAGAGATGTCTGACGAGATGATCATAGTCTCGGGACATTATGACACAGTAATGGACGCAGGCTTCTGCGATAATGGGGCGGGAGTGGCCGGTTTGTTGGAGCTGGCCAACGTGACCGCGGGGGCAGTCAGAAACGGACTCTACGCGCCCAGACATTCTCTCCTTTATGTGGCCTTCGCCGCGGAAGAGCTGGGAATGGTGGGTTCGGTCAACTTCGTGAAAGCACACATGGCGGAAATGCAGAACTTCGTCGCCGTCCTCAATCTGGATTGCATCGGGAGCGACGAGCTAAGGATTTCGATGACGGAGTCTTCCGACGGCCTCGACCTGGACGAGGTTGTGTTGAAGGCTGCCGAGGATCTCAGTGTTTCCGCCTCGCAAGAGGGAACCGGCGGCTCTGACCAGGAATCGTTCAGGGACCCGGCGGGTTCGGACGGCGTCTGCTACCACAATTGGGGAGTACGTATCGGCATATCTGGGTCTCACTCAGTTGCCGCAAGTGCGATGCTCACATCCTCCCCGGTTTCATACTCTGACATCTGGACCTTGGGGACTCCTGGATGGATCCACACGTCCTACGACCGTTCCTCATCCACTCCCGCGTTGAACTGGGTCAATGAACAGAACATGGAGGATCACATGAAGGTCTCGCTGCTCTCTCTGCTCAGGCTTTCTCCCGATTCTCGAGCGAATGGAAGTAACGATTCTGGTATAGCATGCGTGATTGCAGGCGCTGTGTTCGTCCTAGCTGTCACAGCCACTGCTGCAATCATATATTCCAAGAAGGGGAAGTAGAGTGCGCGCCCACAGTTCCACTTTCTCCAAGAACCTTGATAATCCTGAATGGCCATTCTCATCAGAACCTCGAAGGGGCGCAACATTGAAGATGTCGCGTCCAACTTAACGATGGTGAACGCTATGCTCTACAATAACATTCTCGAAACGATTGGGAGAACCCCCATAGTGAGGCTGCACAGACTGTTGGATGACGGGTCCGCGCAGCTTTACTGCAAGTTGGAATCCTTCAACCCCATGTCCTCGGTCAAGGACAGGATTGCGCTGGCAATGATCGAGAAGGCGGAGAAGGACGGGAGATTGAAGAAGGGCATGTGCGTCGTCGAGCCGACCTCTGGCAATACTGGCATAGGGCTGGCGATGGTCTGCGCCGCCAAGGGATATCGTCTCATACTGACGATGCCTGAGAGCATGAGCATGGAAAGGAGAAATCTCCTTAGAGCCCTGGGCGCTGAACTGGTGCTGACAACCTCAGCGAGCCGCATGGAAGGTGCAATCGAGTGCGCTGCGGCCATTTGTCGCAACGACCAGAAAACGTTCATGCCCCAGCAGTTCGAAAACTCCGCAAATCCCGAAGTACACATGGCCACGACAGCGAGAGAGATACTCGCAGATGTCCCAGACATCGATGCTTTCGTCGCAGGTGTCGGCACTGGTGGAACGATAACTGGTGTTGGGAGGGTCCTGAAGGCCGAGACGCCGAGGACGATGATAGTCGCCGTAGAGCCAGCGTCCTCTCCTGTGCTATCAGGAGGGAAGGCCGGGCCGCACGGCATACAGGGGATTGGTGCGGGATTCATCCCGAAGGTCATGGACATGTCTTTGGTTGACAGGGTCATCAAGGTCAAGGATGAGGACGCCAAGAGGACGTCCAGGGAACTTGCGATGAAGGAAGGCATATTGGCGGGAATCTCATCCGGAGCTGCGTTGCATGCAGGGCTCGAAATCGGAAGGGAGATGGGCCCTGGAAGGAAGGTCGTTGTACTACTTCCAGACAGCGGAGAAAGGTATTTGAGCACGGACTTGTTCCTGGAGTGAGCATTGAAATGAGCTGGAAAGACGACGTTAACACCGTTCTCGAACGGGACCCTGCCCCGAAGTCGTTCAGGGAGGCTCTTCTGTTCAGCCCTGGACTCCATGCGATCCTGTTTCATCGCATCTCGCATCGCTTGTACGTCAAGAGACAATTCATACTGGCTAGGGCTGTAAACTACTTCTCTAGGATACTGACTGGCGCCGACATCCATCCGGGCGCGACGATCGGAAAGGGATTTTTCATAGACCATGCCACTGGTGTCGTGATCGGTGAGACATCCGAGATCGGAGACAACGTCTGCATCTTCCAAGGAGTTACCCTCGGAGGTGTAAGCACCTACAAGGGCAAGCGCCACCCGACGCTCGGCAACAACGTAGTGGTCGGAGCGAACGCTACGGTCTTGGGCAACATCCATGTCGGAGACAACGTCAAGATCGGCGCCGGATCGGTCGTGGTGAAGGACGTCCCTCCAAACTCCACGGTGGTCGGTGTGCCTGGCAAGGTTGTGAAGAGAGATGGTGAGATGAAGATCGATCTCAGGCATGATTTGCTACCAGATCCGCTGGTGGATGCCTTCATGAACGTTTTCAACAACATTGCCGAATTGGAGAATCGCCTCGCTGAGCTCGAGAAGCTCGTGAAAAAGGAAAAATAACCAGACTTTCATTGGTGTCTGAGGCCGCTACAATGGCTCTTCAAGTGCACAACACCCTGACGAAGAGGAAGGAGGAATTCAAGCCTATAGACGATAAGAAGATCAAGATGTACGTCTGCGGTGTCACCGTCTACGACGACATTCACATGGGCCACGCAAGGCACATCGTCGTGTTCGACATGATAGTCCGTTACCTCCGGTACAGTGGCTTTCGTGTGACTCATGTCACGAACTTCACCGACGTTGACGATAAGATAATAAACAGAGCGAAAGAGCTCGGGGTGCCGCCGCTCCAGCTGTCGAAAACATACATCGATCGGTACTTCAGTGAGGTCGAGCTGCTCGGTGTGAAAAGAGCTGACGTCTACCCGAAGGCGAGCGAGTTCATACCGCAGATAATCGACATGGTTAGGAGAATTGAGGCAGCGGGTTTTGCTTATCAAGCGGGGGATGGGAGCGTCTATTTCAGTATGGACAAAGTCAGGGATTATGGGAAGCTCTCAGGCATGAAGATGGAGGAGCTCATCGCTGGTGCCAGGGTCGGTGTGGATGAGAGCAAGAGGAGTCCCATGGACTTTGCCCTGTGGAAGGCGGTCAAAACCGGCGAGATTTCGTGGCCCAGTCCGTGGGGGCCGGGGAGGCCGGGATGGCACATAGAGTGCTCTGCGATGTGCATGAATCTCTTGGGGGACACGATCGACATCCACGGCGGGGGCAACGACCTCATTTTCCCGCACCATGAGAACGAAATACTCCAGTCGTGGTCGGTCACTCACAAGCCTCTTGCCAACTACTGGATACACAACGGAATGCTGCAGATCCAAGAAGAGAAGATGTCGAAATCTCTGAAGAACTTCTTCACTGTCAGGCAGGTACTGGTTGATTTCACGAAAGAGGACATCCGGTTCTTCATCCTGAACACGCACTACCGGGGACCACTCAACTTCAGCGAGGCCGCGATGGAAGAGTCCGCTGCGAGCCTGAGAAGACTCAACAACACCTATTGCGCACTGAAGGGAGCGATCGGGGCTGCGGACGGCGACAACGATGCGGCTGAACTTGTTGAGAAAGCGAGACAGGGATTCATCGAATCCATGGATGATGATTTCAATACCCGGGCGGCAATATCGGGCATTTTTGATCTGGCAAGGGAGACCAATCGCCTGTTGGCGGAAGGTGTCCTCAGCAGAGAAGGTGCAGCGAACATCGTCGGGTTCTTCGAGGAGGTAGACCAAGTGCTCGGAGTACTTGCGGGGGACGAAGAGAGGGTGGACGTCTCATCGGATATCATCCAGATCCTGATAGAGGTAAGGCAGGAACTGAGGGAGCGGAAGCTGTTCGACCTCGCGGACAGCATAAGGGACAAGCTCCTTCAGAAGGGCATCGAGCTAGAGGATACGGCTGAGGGCATCAAATGGAAGAGGAAGTAGAGAGTCCAGTGATGAAGAAAGCGATCCTCATCACTGGCGGGCCGGTGAAGATCGGGGTCGACATCAGACTCCCCTTCCATCCGAGCAGGTCCACAGCGGGGCCTGGTGCCGGTTCCGCCTCGGTTGTCCTGTCGTTCGAGGGGATGCGGGTAAAGAAGGCCATGTCCAGGGAGGTTGGGGAGTTCGAGCTGATTCAGAGGGACGGGGGCTTCAGGCTATTGAGGAATGGCCGCGCGTTCCTTTCGGACGTTGAGATAGAACCCACCATTTTCCACTCTCCCGAACAGGCTTTCTTCAACCTGGACACCGATTGCATGTACGACTGCAAGTTCTGTACGTCGAGGAAGCTCGACAAGCGAATAACGAAGAATCTCAATCTCGACAGGATTGTGGACCTTGTGATGGAAGCGTCCAAGAGGGACGACTTCAAGGCGGTCGCGTTCACAAGCGCCGTGGTTGATTCCCCATCAGAGACGGTAAGAAGACTGGCATATGTGATAAGTCGGGTTAGGGAGCAGCTTGACCCTGCCATACCGATCGGCGTCGAGCCCTACGTTGACTGTTTCGACGACATAGATCGCCTCAGGGCAGCAGGCGCAGACGAGATCAAGATAAACATCGAGACCTACGATAGGGACATATTCAAGAGGGTCTGTGGTAAGCGTGATTTCGACTGGTTGTTGAAGGCGGTCAGGTATGCGGTCGGGGTATTCGGCGCGGGAAGGGTATGCTCGAACATCATAGTCGGGCTAGGTGAGACGGATGAGAATGTGTTGGACGGAGTCGACCGTCTCGCCAAAATGGGATGCGTCTCCACCCTGAGGGCCTTGAGGATAAACGACATGAACTTGAAGGCTCTGGAGAACGTGCTGGGGCATCTCGAACCGGTAACGCCGGAGCGAATCATAAGGCTAGCAGAGGGACAGAGATCGGTCTTCGAGCTCTACGACGTAAACCCTGCGTCGTTCAGGACCATGTGTCACGCGTGCGCCTGCTGCGATATCGTGCCGTTTAGGGACATCTGATTCGATCCCGTCGTTCGATGCAAGAACACGAAGAATCCTTTCTAATTGCTGGACTCCTGAGGCGTGGATTGGATTTAGGTACACCGAAAATAATAATAACAGCCACGTGCTAATAGTGACTGATGTCGGGCGAGAGCGTTGAAGAGTACCTAGAGTGTGTCTATGATCTTACCCGGGACGGCATGCCTGCCAAGACCAATGATATTGCAGGCCGTCTGATGATCACCCCAGGAAGCGTAACGGAGATGGTCCAGAAGCTTGCAGACACAGGATATCTGGACTATGAGAAATACAGAGGCGTGGCGCTTACAGGAAAGGGTATGATCGTCGCGACCAAGATCAAGAGGAAACACAGACTCCTTGAGTCATTCCTCGTCAACGTTCTGGGAATGAACAAGAAGGAGAGTCATCAGGAAGCATGTCGCCTTGAGCATACGATTTCCGATGAGTCCGAGAAGCGGATATGTCAGATGATGAACAATCCACAGTTGTGCCCGGACGGAGAGCCAATCCCGGTATGTGAAGACGATTGCGGCTTGTGCGCCAGCGAGCCTTCGATTGCGCTTTCCATGATGGAGGTAGGGGACGAGGGGCTGATCACGCACCTCCAGTGCGATAAGAGCCCTGAGAGGATCAGGAGGTTGATCTCCATGGGCTTCGTTCCCGGGCGCAAGGTCTGCGTTGAGGAGAAAACCCCCGTCAGAGGACCGTTCATCGTCAGGCTAGGTGATGGGAGGGTCGCGGTTGGAAGAGAGTACGGCTCACTTGTACATGTTGGGAGTGTGAGGTCTCCCAGGACCTCTGGAATCGGGCGAAGGAAAAGGGTCCGCGGAAGGGTTTGAAAAGGGACTGTCCATGGACATCGCTCTCGTAGGGAATCCCAATGTCGGCAAGTCCCTACTGTTCAGCAGGATAACCGGAATCGGTGCCATATCTTCGAATTATCCAGGGACCACGGTCGAATTCGAGGAGGCAAAGGTGGTCAAGGGCAAGGAGACACTGACGTTCTATGACCTCCCAGGGACTTATTCATTGGCAGGTGCATCCGAAGATGAGCTCGTAACATGGAGGCTCCTCTCAGAGAAGAGACCGTATCGCGTCATCGCGGTTGCGGATGCGACGCGAATCGAACAGAGCCTCGTCCTGGTGTTCCAGCTCATCGAACTCGGCTATAGAGTCGTTCTAGCGTTGAACTTCATGGACCTGGCGCGAAAGCGATTCAGTGTCGATGTTGGAAAGCTGTCTGAAATTCTGCGAATTCCGGTCGTGGAGACCGTTGCGGTGACGGGAGAGGGGATCGATGAGCTTGTTGACGCGGTCATCTACGGACCCGTCGCTCTTTCCGATTATGCCGTCAGATATGATAGTCACATCGAGTCGATTGTTGCCGAAATGTCAGAAGGTAGCGATGAGGAGAGGATTGGCTTTCCGATGCGGGGAGCCGTCCTGAAGTTGCTCGAGGGTAACGAGCACTTCACCGCCAGATTCCCTGAGAGTATCAAGAAGATGGCGGCCGACGTCCGGTTGGCCTTTCACGAGAAACATCTTGAGGATATCGAGGTCCACATCGGTAGGGACAGGTACGGCGAGGCGGGGAAAGTTGCTTCGGAGGTCATTGGAAGGCTCGACACCGTTCCCACGTTAGCAGACAGGATATCAGATCTGACCCTTAGGCCAAGGACAGGGATCCCGATAATGCTGGCCGTTCTTGCCGTCGTTTTCCTCTCCGTGGTGTATCTAGGTGGAATGATCGAGACCGGTCTCTTAAGGACGTATCATTCGGTAGTCGGAGACTCGTTCGGCAACCTTGCATCTCTCATCGGAGGACGGTTCGGATTGGCCTTGTCAAATGGCATAGATCTCAGCATCCAGGCCATCCTCTCTATCGCCGTCCCGTACATCCTCGTTTTCTACATAGTCCTCGGCATTCTTGAGGACTCAGGATATCTTCCGAGGGTCGTCGCCTTGCTGGATGGAGTGATGCATAAGATCGGGTTGCACGGCAGGGCGATAATACCGATGATGGTCGGGATCGGGTGCAACGTCCCTGCTATACTTGCTATGAGAGTCATAGAATCAAGAAGAGAGAGGCTCATACTCGCTACCATCACTATCATGGCGGTGCCTTGTTCGGCGCAAGTGGCGGTCATTCTCGGCACCGTCGGCAAGTTCGGAGGGATATGGTATGCGGTATTGATATTCCTCGTACTCCTCTCGATACTGTTGATCCTGGGGCGCTTGCTTCACAGGGCCATGAAGCTCGAACCATCCAGTCTGGCGATTGAGATTCCTGAGCTGTCCGTCCCAAGACCGAAGAACGTCCTTTACAAGACTTATGTCCGGATCAAAGATTTCTTCGTGATTGCCTTCCCGATACTTGTTGTCGGGAGCATTGTGCTCGAACTGCTGGCTGAATACGGGATTCTTGATGCAATCGTCAGGCCTTTCGCTCCCTTCACAGTGGGGTTCCTCGGGCTTCCCGCAGTCATCATCATCGCCCTCATCTTTGGGATTCTCAGAAAGGAAATGTCCATGCAGATGCTCGTCCTGCTGTTCGGAACGGCGGAACTGTCTGCCGTTCTCACGGCAGACCAGCTTTTCGTTTTCGCCCTCATAATGGCGACCTACGTACCATGCATAGCAGCCTTCACCGTGATGGTCAAGGAATTCGGTCTGAAGGACACGCTCAAGGTCACGATTGGATCGATCGTCCTTGCATTCACACTGGGAGGTGCGGCGCATTTCATCCTTAGCGCATTCTAGTCCGGATCGTTAGTCCTGAGTGAAGACGGCTTTAAGGACCGGATGCGTCTCTTCGATCTTGACGAAGCCGAATCTCTCGAACTGGACGACCTTGCCAATCTCCAAATCTGGAATGGGTTCGACCAGCCCTTTCCTGCTTTCACCGTCAGGCATCATCACGATCGCCTCCATGGAGTCTTCAGGTACCCAGTGGATTATGCGCACTTTGTCCTTGTCCTTCAGTATCGATAGGTCATTGCCGATGAACATGGCCCTTCCGTCCGTCATGTCGAGATTGCACAGGTCCTTCAGTCGGATCTTGCCTCTCTCCTTGAAGGTGTTGAAATCATCCCGATTGACCATGATCCTTATCGGGCTGCCTACGAGCCTAAGCCTCCTGGCGCCCCTTTCCGGATGATCCGGGTGCAAAGGAGCATACGACTCTAGCTCCTCTATTCCGTAGATGTCGATTGGGACAGGGCCCCACACGAAGAAGTATCTGTCCGCCTCGGGATCGATCTGTCGCTTGTTGAAGGCGTACAGAGCGTCCCAGGAGAACTGTATGTCCACTTCCTTCATCCCGACGTCGACCCAGTACTCCCGTATCGCCTCCGGTGTGATTCCTCTCCTTTTGATCGCTCTTACGGTGCCGAGGCGGACATCATCCCAACCGGAGTACTCGCCGCTTCTGATGCCTTTTCCGACCAGAGAGGTCTTCAGTATCGTCTCGGGTATGGAGATTAGACCATAGTGGTGATACCACGGCTTCCTCCAGCCGAAGTAGTTGAAGATGTACTCCTGTCTGAGAGTATTGTTGAGGTGGTCCTTTCCCCTGAGCACGTGCGTCAGCTTGAGGAAGTGGTCATCAATGGCAACGCTGAAGTTCATCATCGGGTAGGCGCAATACCTGGTTCCAGTTCGGGGGTGCGGGACCGAGCTCACGATCCTCAGACCGACGAAGTCCCTGATGGCGGGATTCGGATGGTCGAGATCGGTCTTGACCACCAGCACTGCCTCCTCATCCTTGTAGACGCCCGCGAGCATCCGGTCGAACTCCTCGAGATTCTCTTCTATGCGGTTGTCGCGGTGGGGGCAAGCCCGGCTCTCCTCCTTCATCTTCCTCCAGTCAACAACGGGGCATTTGCAGACGTACGCCTTCCCAATCTCAATCAGCCGTCGAGCTATGTCGTAGTAGAGCTGGAATCGGTCGGTCTGAATGATGGTCGTATGCACCTTGACGCCGAGCCAGGCAAGGTCCTCTGGGATCGTGTGATATGCATCTGGGTCGATCTTCTCGGGATTGGTGTCTTCGATCCTATTGACGAACTCGCCGTCGTATCTCTTGACGTACTCGTCGTTCAGAATCGCGACCCTTGTGTGTCCTATGTGAAGAGGACCCGATGGTCCGGGGGCAAATCGCATCACGACCTTGCCCTGCACAGCATCGGGGAGCTCCGGCAGAGCGTGGATCCTTTCGACCTTATCCTTCTTCAGCATGGACGCATCGATGTCTTCGAGCATCTTGCGCTGTTCCTCCAAGGAAATGGCGTTGATTCGCTTCACTATGTTCTCGGCCATTGACGTGATTTCCCTGGCCCTGGGTCTCATTTCAGGTTCTTCTGCCAGGACCTTGCCCACAACGGCCTTCGGGTTTGCCTTCCCGCCATAGAGAACAGCGTTCTGGAGGGCGTATTTCTTGATGACATCTTCGATGCGTCCGTTGGACATTGCACGGCCATCGCCTATCTCATTATATTAGCTTTCTTCTTGACCAGAGTCCTCTTGAAGCATATCCTAATTCTTCCGCAACCTATCTGGGCAGGGTTAATATATTCGCGTCGGCGATTACACTCGCATGTCCACGAGGAGCATCGTCTCAAGCATGAAAGGCGTCTCCACGATAGAGGAGGAGGTCTCGCTGGAGTACGGTGTGACAAGGGTCCTCTCCGACAACCCTGACATCCCGTTCAGATTCATGAACTTGAACGGCTATGAGGCCGTCGGGAATCTCTGGAGCGACAGAGAACGGATTTCATCTTACTTCGGCATAAGGAAGGAAGAGATCGTCAGAAAGATGCTTCATGCGATATCAAATCCGTCAAAGCCGATGGAGATCGACAGGCCTCAGTTCTTCGACAACGTGAAGGAGGACTTTGACCTGAGAGAACTCCCAATTCCAAAGTTGTTCCCGGGAGACGCTGGCAGATACGTGACCGCTGCCGTTGCGGCAGCGGAATTCAAGGGCAATAGGAATCTCTCATTCCACCGGCTCATGCTGCTCGATGACAGAAGATTTGCCATCCGCCTCGTTCCAAGACATCTTTACACGATGTACCGATCCAGCATCTCCGAAGGCAGAGATCTTCATGTGGCATTCTGCATCGGTGTGTGTCCGTCGATTCTGCTTGCCGCGGCGACCTCTCTGGAATATGGCCAGGATGAGATGGAGATCGCAAGCTCGCTGAGGCGGTCGACCTTGGGGGAGCCGGTGCAGGTTGCGAGGACAAGAGGCGGAATCCTCGTCCCGGCCTATTCCGAATTCGTTCTGGAAGGAAGGATCACCCCGGCCACCGTGGAAGAGGGTCCCTTCGTCGACATCACCGGAACATATGATAAGAAGAGAATGCAGCCAGTTGTGGAGATTGATAGGATCTACCATGCAAAAGACCCCATCTTCCACATAGTGCTTCCGGGTGGTATCGAACATTACTTGTTGATGGGCCTTCCCAGGGAGCCACTGATCTACAGGGCGGTCAGTCAGGTGGTTCCCAACGTCCACAACGTCAGATTGACTGAGGGAGGATGCTGCTGGTTGCATGGTGTGGTATCAATAACGAAGAACAAAGAAGGGGACGGGATCAACGCGATAATGGCCGCGTTCACGGGCCACCCCTCAATGAAGAAGGTGACAGTTGTGGACAAGGACATCGATGTCTACAATGATCGAGAGGTGGAATGGGCCGTAGCAACGAGATTCCAGGCCAGCAGAGGACTTACGGTAGTCAACAACGCGGCGGGTTCTTCCCTGGATCCGAGCTCGGACGGGCTGACCTCGAAGGTGGGGATAGACGCTACGAAACCCCTCGGGGCAGAGGGTTTTGAGAAGGAGTCGGTGCCTTAATTATCCCATTTCCTCTTTCTGAGATCTACCGTCTCTTCTCTCTTCGGTCCGATACTCACTATGCTGATCGGAGCGCCGACGTTTGAGGAGATGAACCTCAGGTACTTCTTCATCTGAGTGGGGAGGTCCTTGTATCCATTGTGGACAATCTCCACGACGTCTTCCTCGCTCCAGTCCTCCCACCCATCGAACTCCTGGTAAACCGGTGTCGCTCTCTGCAACTTCGAAATGCTAGCGGGGAAGTCCTTTACGATGTCTCCGTCAATTTCGTAAGAGATGGCGGCCTTCAACTTCTTCATGCCGCTCAGCACGTCGATTTTCGTGATCGCGAGTGAAGTGATCCCGTTCAGGCGCACGGCGTGCCTGACGACGACGAGGTCCAGCCAACCACATCTCCTCGCCCTTCCAGTGGTCGTACCGTACTCTCCGCCCCTCTTCTGCAGTTGTTCGCCAAGCTCGTCACTGAGTTCGGTCACAAAAGGTCCGCTGCCAACCCTAGTGGTGTAAGCCTTCACCACACCTATCACTTCTCGTATCGAGGAAGGTGGCACTCCGGCACCAGTGCATATCCCACCCGCGATGCAGTTTGATGATGTCACGTATGGATAGGTTCCGTGATCGATGTCCAACATTGTTCCCTGAGCGCCCTCGAAGAGCACATTCTTGCCGCTCTTTATCGCGTCGTTTACCAAGATTGATGTGTCGGTCACATACTTCGCTAGCGTTGAGCCATATGATGAGAACTTGTCCACGATCATGTCGATAGTGTCTTGGGTAACGCCACCGAAGGCAACAATCTGTCCTTCCTTTATGGGGTATATCATCTTGACCTTCTCTTCCAGTGCCGCCTTGTCGACTAGGTCCACCACGCGTACACCGTATCTCGAGATCTTGTCGGAGTAGCAAGGTCCTATTCCTCGGCCCGTGGTCCCCACTCCCTTTGCCCCGCGATACCTTTCCTCGGCACCGTCCAGGGTCTTGTGATATGGCATTATGACATTGGCTCTATCCGAGATTCTTAGACCGTCTACCGTTCTCCCGCTCGCCTCTATTGTCTTGATTTCATCGAGAAGTTCCTCGGGGTCGAGGACGACGCCATTCCCAATGACTGATATCATCCCCCGCCGCAGGATCCCGGACGGGAGAAGATGGAGTTTGAAGACCTCGTTCTCTATCCCGATGGTGTGCCCTGCGTTCGTACCGCCCTGGAACCTCACCACAAGGTCCGCATCCTCCGCGAGATAGTCAGTGATCTTTCCCTTCCCTTCGTCGCCCCACTGGGAGCCGATGATCGCGAGCGTTGGCAAAGTTACACCAGACCTTCGGATGATGTGAGAAATAGATAAACTGTTTGGTCGCCATCTAGACGATATCCGATATGATTCCCAGTAGCTCCTCGAGAGTGAGATCGGTCTTGAAACCAGTCGGGGAGAAGTGCGTCCTCGATGCTCGCCCCACCTGCCCGATCCTCTCAAGCAGCCTGCTCATCGGTGGTGGGGATGCATGAAGTAGGGAAGAGAGCTCATCGTTGTCGAAGAAATACGGAACATCCATCTCCTCCCTCCACATCGCCAGGTATTTCTCGCATCTTGACCTGTCCGCCAATCCTTCTTTGGTCTCCATCGAACCTAGGAGTGCGCGGTCATACAACGGTCCGCCCCAAATCGGACCATAGGACCCAGTCGGTTCAGGGTCTAGCGAGTAGCTTCGTGTGCCGGTATCTGGGTCGTATTGTACGTACCCGAGCTGATCAAGGGATTTTTCTGCCTCTACCGCGCTCTCCGGCAGGCGCAGATACAAACGAAAGTAGTGGTCGACGTAGAAGCATAGCATCGGTCTTATGCCCTTATCCAGTTCGGCAGCCCTGCGCACCATGTATCCAATCAAGATTCTGAGCCCGAGCTCATGGCCGAAGGCACACCTGATAGATCTCGCCCCATATCTCCTGATGCATTTCTTTGGATGAGTCCCTGCCAAGGGGGCCGTGTCTGTCGCCGTTATCCCGAGAATCCCTTTTCTTTTGCAGCCCTGTATGGCCGCTGGTATATATGGAACAGGTGTCCCGAAGGGGTCGACGTCTATGTAATCGAACGCATGCTCAGACAACAGGCACCTCATGTCGGAATTCACAGCTAGGCAGTTTTCGAGATTATTCAGGTCTATGTTTTTCTGAATATACCGATAAGCTTCCGTGTCCCTGTCGTTGACGTAAAACTTGAAATCCCCTCGCACTTCGTTCGCGACTCTGACGCCTCTCGCTCCAGTTCCTGCCATGCTGTCTAGGGCCTCTCTCTCTGCAAGACCGAGAGCGTCGAACACCATGACGGTCAGGTCGCGGTTGAACTTCATCTGTTCGTTGTAGAACACCCTCCCCTGTCTCTTTCCGGGGCCTCCAGCGGAGTGAACAAGCGGGACGGCGAGCTTCGTCTGGCCTTCCACGATCAGCATCGAGTCGGGGATATCACTCACAAGAGCTCTCCCTTCATGAGCTTCATTATCTTGTACGGAAGGAGGTTTCTGTTGATCGGAGTGACCTCCAGGATCCTTATGTCATCCCTGCGCCTTATGTCCTGGAGCAAAGGATTCCGGGATTTCTTGTGAAGAGTCAGAATAATCGGTTTGTCGACGTCGAGGGCCGCCTTGACCGCAGCAACGAACTTCTCGCTCTCGACCTCCATCTTTCCTACCTCGTCGATGACGACGACGTCCGCCTGCTCACAGGCTCCCGTGAGCGCAGCCACGCCGACGTTCTCGAGTGCGTTGAGGTCGACGCCAAATTTCCCCACCATGAACTTGCTGTGGATCTCAACATCAGCGAGGACCGCCTTCTTCTTTGTCTGCCAGTCGATCACATAGAAACCGATCCGCTTGTTGTCATCGATGATCGGCTCAGTGATCATGCCGCCAACCTTCAAGTCGTCGGCCTCGAGCATCTCGATGACCTTGAGAAGTGCGTGGGTCTTCCCGGCACCAGGAAGGCCAGTTATGCCAATCTTAATCCCCCGATTCATTTTCGCCACCAAAGCACAAATAAGCCGTGCAAATCTCCCTACCGCGGAAATTGTAACAGGATATATGGCGCTTCTGTATGATTATCTTTGTGGCATTCTAAGAAATACCCAGTCAGGAATCGGCAATCCTCTCTACAAACATAAGGGGGTAGTTCAGCTCCCTGATGTACCGCATTCGAGCGACGACACATATTTCATCGATCCGAATCGTGACACGAACGTCAAGCATAGGTCCAGTCAGAGACTGATAGTCGAATTCGTTCCTCTTCTTCCTGAGAGATGTCCTATCGATCTTGACCCTCACCTTCTCGACGAAAGGCTGTACCTTGACACCCTCCTCTATCGCCCTCTCGAGACTGTCCACATTGGATGCGCTGACCGGCGTCCCGATGAACTGATGATAGACCGTTCCGAGCTTGATGCCCGCCTCGAATATGGCCCTTTCCCTCTTCGTGCACTGGAAGTACTTGACTGCAAGCTCGTCCCTGGTCGCCATGCCCTCAGTCCCCTGTCTGAAGCCTCGTGTGGTGTTTCTCATTGTGATTCTGTGTAGATAGAAGTCTGCGCAGCAAGAATCACGGCTCCATCATGAGTTTCGCATCTACTACCACGCAATCGGTCTCCCTGACGAAAACTGGATTGAGGTCCAACTGGTTAATGTGCTCTCTGAGTTCATCTCCCATCGAGGAGATCTTCACCAATAGGTTAATCAATGCTTCCCGGTCCGTTCTCATTCCCCTGAATCCGCGGAACACCTTCTCGGCCTTGATTTCGCTGACCATTTCATCTGCGTCCAAGTCGCCTATCGGCACGAGACGAAATGAAACGTCCCTGTAAAGTTCAGTGAGAACACCGCCCATGCCGAACATGATGCTAAGGCCGAAGTTGGGGTCTTTGAACAGCCCGAGTATCACTTCGATGCCCGGTTTCTCCATTGGTTCGATGAGGACCGAGGCCCCGGGGAACTTCGACTTGATTAGGTCGAATTTCTCGATCATCTCCGTTCTGTTCTTCACATTGAGGAAGACCCCTCCAAGCTCGGTCTTGTGAAGGATATCTGGGGAACATACCTTGACCACAACCGGGAACTGGATGTCAAGCGATTCTAGCTCTTCCCTCGTAGGTATCCTGAAGTCCGTCGTCTTGACCCCATAATTCCTTAGCAGGCCCTTAACCTCGCTCTCAGAGAGCCCCCTCCTGCCTTGTTCTCTTGCCGAACCTAGGTCCAATGGTACCCCTCCATCAGAGGGGCAATGGCGTTGCGGGATTAATCTTTTCTCTCTGTTAGTAAACCCGGCAGCATTATTCGAGACTCAAGGTCGCCATTTCGAGTTGTCTGATGCGAAAGCTTGACCGCTTTCTAGTCTGCCTCGATCGCCATCTTACCGAGCGACAATCCAAGCTCGAATGCCTTCCTGTTGAGCGCCTCAGTGCCTTTCGGTGCTACGTCCTTGAGAGCCATCAGGACCGATTCCTCGCTCACAGTCCCGCTAATCTCGACGAACGCCCCAAGCACGACGATGTTGGCGACGATTCTCTTCCCTATCTCCTCTGCCTTCCTCGTCGCCGGGATCTCATAGTATCTCAGCTCAGGTCTGCCCTCCACTGCATCCTCGTCCAGGACAACCACTGTGTCCTTGCGCGATATGTCGATGAATCTGTCGTAGGCTGGCTGGGACATCAGCACAAGGTAATCGGGGATGTCGACAAATGGGTAGAAGTTCTGATGCTCGGAGATCTTCACATCGCATTTCGATGATCCTCCCCTCGCCTCAGGGCCGTAGGACTGGGTTTGAATTGCGAAGAGTTCCCTTCCCTCTCTCTTTTCGTAGAGGGATGCTGCATGCGCCAAGACGATGCCTGAGAATATGATTCCTTGCCCCCCCATGCCAGCGAAACGCACGGAGATGGTCATCGCATACCACCGACGTGACTCCTATCCAGATTCAACTAAATCTCCTTTTCTATCTTCTTTCGTCATCGACAAGGTCCTCCAAAACCATGAAATACGAGGAGCTCAGGTGTTTCGTAATAGGTGATTGGATGGAAGCGACCAAATCATATTCCCTTCCGAAGTTGCGCTTTGGATATAAGGATCTGGAACCGAACATATCGGAGGAACAGCTGACAATACATCACGACAAACACCATCTAGCATATGTGAATGGCGCCAACGCGGTGCTCGAGAAGATGGACAAGGCAAGAAAGGATGGTGTGGATTTCGACGTGAAATCCACGCTCAAGGAACTGTCATTCCACATAGGGGGGCACCTTCTGCATTCGTTGTTCTGGGACAACATGGCACCAACTGGGAAAGGTGGAGACGCTCCCGGCGGCTACCTGGGCGATGAGGTAGGCAGGGAGTTCGGGAGCCTCGACAGATTCAAGAAGGAGTTCAGCCAGGCCGCCAACAGCGTCGAGGGATCTGGCTGGGCTGCCCTAGCATATTGCAGACAGACGAAACGGCCGATAATAATGCAGATAGAGAAGCACAACGCCAACGTCTATCCCGCGTTCAAGATCCTGATGGTCTTGGATGTCTGGGAGCACGCATACTACATCGATTACAGGAATCAACGGGCGAAATTCGTCGACGCTTTCTGGAACATCGTGAACTGGAACACTGTCAACAGGAGACTAGATGAAGCGATGAGGCAAGATCCGGTCGACGCGACGATGCACGAGTAGGTTCCTCTCCAGGTCGTTTGATTCATTCGCCGTCTTCGGACTTCTTCTCATCCAGCATTGATTTCAACATCAATCCGAGGGACGGCCTGCTCCTGTCCACGAACTCCCCTATCGTGATCTGCCCTCTGATGTTAAGGTCAACGGGGTCCATCCTCCACAGCTCGGACTTCTCCTTCCTGACGGACTTGATTTTCAACCACTCGTACATCTGCCTCGGGTCCGCCATCTTGTTCCTCCTGCCGAAGCCAGTAGGGCAGGGGGAAGCGATCTCCACGAAGCTGAACCCGTTCTTCACGAGCGCCCTCTTCATAGACCCTATCAGTTCCTTCACGTTCCGGACGGTCCACCGGGCAACATAGTTCGCTCCGGCAGTCACAGCCAGCTCGGCCAGGTCGAACGGGAATTCCATGTTGCCATACGGGGTCGTCGTGCTGAAGGCATTGTGCGGGGTGGTCGTCGATGCCTGACCACCGGTCATCCCGTAGATGTTATTGTTCAAGCAGAACACGGTCATGTCAACGTTTCTTCTGCTCGAATGGATGAAGTGATTTCCTCCGATTGCTCCCAGGTCTCCGTCCCCAGTGAAGACGATTACCTTCAGGTCAGCTTTCGAGAGGCTGAGGCCTGTTGCGACCGCGAGCGCCCTTCCATGCGTCGTGTGTATAGAGTCGGCGCGAATGTATCCAGGTATTCTTGAGCTGCAGCCGACTCCCGACACGAACACGACCCTATCCTGGTCCATACCGAGCTCGGAGAACGCCCTGTAGAAGCAGTTCATGACCGTTCCAATGCCGCACCCGGGGCAGAATATCGTCGGCCATCGATCCTTTCTGTAAAGATCAAAGAAGTCCTCCATTTCAGCCCCTCTTTAGGAAATGGATGATCTCCTTTGGAGTGTGGACCTCGCCGCCGACCTTCGAGAGCAGACGGACGTTTATACATCCTTCCATGCACGCCAGCCTTTCCACATCTCTGAAGACCTGCCCCATGTTCATCTCCAGGACCACGATCTCTTTCGCTTCCCTCGCGACATCCCTGATCGCATCCTCTGGCACCGGCCAGAGGGTCTTCAACTGCAATAGTCCGATGGATGAGTCGGAACCAATCACTTCCATCGCTGACAGCGTTGGAGACCCGTAGGTGACGATGAAGCGATCCGCGTCTTCATTGTATCTCTCGGTGATGCAGATCTCGTTCCGATGCTTGAGCACCTTCTCGGTCAAGCGCCTCACCAGATCCTCATGGACATCTGGCTCGTTCCTCGGATAGCCCGCGATGTCGTGGGATATGCCGGTGACGTGAACCCGGAACCCTCTTCCAAAGACGGGAAATCTCGGGACCAGGGATTCGTCATACGCAAAGCCATCGTGCCAGACTCTATCCGTCCTTATCTTCCTTTCCACCACCTCTATCTCTTCTGAGACGGTGAACTTGGCCCTCATATGCCCCACTTCCGCGTCTGAAAGGACGATCGCCGGGACCCTATAACTCTCGCTGAAATTGAACGCCTTGATCGTAAGGTCGAACATGTCCTGCACCGTGGCAGGAGCCAATGCGACTACCTCGTAGTCGCCGTGAGACCCGAACTTCGTCTGCATCACATCGCCCTGAGATGGCAGCGTAGGGAGACCGGTCGAAGGCCCGCCTCTCATGACGTCGACGATCACAAGAGGGGTCTCCGTCATCGCGGCATATCCAATGCTCTCCTGCATGAGGCTGAACCCAGGGCCTGAGGTCGCTGTCATCGTCTTGGCACCCACCCAGGAAGAGCCTATGGCAGCTGATATCGAGGCGATCTCATCCTCCATTTGAATGAAGATGCCGCCCTCCTGAGGCAGCCGTTCCGCCAATCCTTCGGCAATTTCTGTGGAAGGAGTTATCGGATATCCCGCGAAGAACCGGAGTCCCGCGGCGATCGCACCCTCGACGCAGGCCTCGTTCCCTTGCATGAAGTATGTACCTGCATCCAGTCTCATTCCTCAGCAGCCTCCTGTTGTCCTCCCGCCTTCTCATCCCAGCCAAGAGCGTGGTCCGGACAAGTGAGAATGCACAACTCGCACACCGCCTTCTTCTTGTCGGTTCTCTTCCAGTTTGCGCATTTCTCTGGGTGCGCGACTATTGGAGGGACGTATCCCTTTTCGCCCAGCTCCGTGCCTTCCTCGATGACGCTGCGCGAACATACGATTACGCAGAGGCGGCATCCTTTGCAGTACTCGGGGTCGACTCGGACCTGCATAGTCTCAGCTCTCACGCCTCATCTATCTTTGACAATTTATAGGTTTACGAGCACGAAACAAACCAGATGACGGCGGCTCACGGGAGCGACCTAGACTAGCGTCGTCAGCGTAATCTCTCTGTACAATTCTCTTATACTCGTAAGAAAATGCCCTCGCCGTGGAATATCGAAGGCTCGGGAGAAGCGATCTTGTCGTCTCAGCCATCGGCCTAGGGGCCTGGCAATGGGGGTCTGGTACCTATTGGGGATATGGCAGAAGATATGGAAAGGATGAGGTCGCTGGGATCTGGAACAGATCGACGGAGCAGGGCATCAACTTCATCGACACGGCTGAGCTCTACGGTCTAGGGATGTCGGAGCGAATGATAGGAGATATCGTCCCGAAAGACGAAGGCACAATCATTGCCACAAAATACTGGCCTTTCAAGCCCTCCTCCGACTGCGTCTTCAGGTCTGTGGAGAAATCGCTCCGCCGTCTGAAGGTCGATTCGATAGATCTTTATCAGGTGCATTATCCCAATCCGACAAATTCACTGAAGAAGCTCATGAGGAATCTGGAGAGGCTTGTCAAGGATGGCAAGATTAGATACATAGGCCTGAGCAACTTCGGAGCAAAGGGCGTCGAAAAGGTGCAGTCAGCTCTCTCTTCCTGTGACGTCGTCTCGAACCAGATCCACTACAATCTACTGGCAAGAAAGCCGGAATCTAACGGCACCATCGAATACTGCAGGAAGAACAATATCGCGATCATTGCGTGGAGTCCGCTTGAGCAGGGTCTTCTGACCGGGAAGTACAGACCAGGCGTGAAGGCTGGAGGAATACGACGCTTCAGACCTGCGTTCTCGAAGAGGAACCTGAGGAGGCTCAAGCCGTTTTTGGACGAGCTCGAGGTTGTCTCACTGGTACACTCTAAGACGCAAGCCCAAAGCGCTCTCAACTGGCTCCTTCGAGAGGACAATGTGGTCGCGATACCTGGCGCTATTAGTCCGGAGCAGGTGGAGGACAATTGTGGCGCAGTGGGATGGGCGCTAACCGAGGAGGAGAACAAGCGACTCGAGAATGCCTGCAGGACCTATTTTGACCGGACCTGATCGCCTGCAGTTCCCTTTCATCAGATTCTTATATGCGCCCAGTCATCCGGGGTGCGATGTCAGAGACGGAACGCATCCTGGAGCTCAAGAAGGAAAAGGACGCTGTAATACTGGCTCACAACTATCAGCGTCCAGAGATTCAGGACCTGGCGGACTTCGTCGGGGACTCCCTCGGTCTATCCATGCAGGCGACCAAGGTAGATGCGAAAGTCATCATCTTCTGCGGCGTTGACTTCATGGCCGAAAGCGCTAAGATACTCAATCCTGAGAAGAGAGTGGTGCACCCGGTGCCTGGTGCCAAGTGTCCGATGGCGGCCATGTGCGATGCGGCAGGCCTCGTCGAGCTGAAGGAAAAGCATCCTGACGCTAAGGTCGTGGGCTATGTCAACACCGCCGCGGCCTGCAAGGCTCAGATGGACATTTGCTGCACTTCGTCCAATGCGGTCAAGGTGGTGCAGTCGGTCGATTCGAAGAAGGTTATTTTCGTCCCTGACGAGAACCTAGGTAAGTATGTGCAGAGGTTCGTCAAAGACAAGGAGATTGTTCTCTGGCCGGGATTCTGCCCGACCCATGATCGAATAAGCCCTGAGAAGATCCAGAAGGCCAAGCGAGAGCACCCCGAGGCCGTCGTGATCGTTCATCCAGAATGCAGGCCTGAGGTGATCGACCTTGCGGACGCGGTCAAATCGACCGAGGGCATGATTAAGTTCGTTAAGTCGTCTGAGAAGCATGAATTTATCATCGGCACCGAGAGGGAACTCATCTATCGTCTGAAGAAGGAGAACCCCGGAAAGGTGTTCTATGCCATACCCGGAGCGGTCTGCCCGACGATGAAGATGATAACGCTGAAATCGGTGCTCAACGCGCTCGAGACGCTCGAACCTGTCGTCGAGATTGATCCGAAGACCATGGAACGAGCGAGAGCACCACTGCAGAGAATGATGGATATCGGAAGAGGAGACTAGTCGGCTGAGTTTCTAGTTACAAGCGACGACCATGCCAACCGCTCTAATGGGACGAAAGAGAAAGAAGAATAAGGGGAATTGAAAACGTTTTTAGGGCCTGCGATACTCCGGAGGCATCTGGTATTCGACGTTGCTCCTTTTCATTCTGTTCCTCAGCACCGCGAACACGAGGATCGACGATCCACATGCGACCGTGCCGATAATCAGGGCGAACACGAATGCGCCGCCGAAGTTGGGAACTATCGAGAGCATGAAGCTCGATGCCTCGAACGTCGGATCGTGACGTATGTCCGACCCAGCCGGGTAGATATAGCCGCCGAGGATTGCGATGCTCTTTACCTCGCCGTCATCATTCTCTCTCATGACGTTCTGGGCTTGTCCCGCGTGGATCTGATAGTACATCTGTGTCTCCTCGTCATCGACGGTCACGTTACTGACCCAGGTCAGAAGGCCGCACCTCTCCCAGTTATCCTTGAACTCGATTCGGTTCTTTGCGACCCTTTCGGATCCCATTGGGACATCGTCGCTCGTGCGCGCCTGTTGCTGTCCATCCTCAGTCTCATATTCCGCAACACCGGTTCCGTCCTCTATCTGATTCCTAACGAACTGGGCGTCGAGCCATTCCTGAACCTTGTCGGGTATGAACGTGCCGAACAGGACGAGGTTCTCAAGCATCAGCCTCGAATCGCGCGACTTGGCGGTGTAGTCCCAACCTTGAATCTGGTGATCGTACTTGAACGCTGCGTTCACCCCTACACCTGTGTAGGTCTTCGTGCCGACCAGCTCAGAAGAGATGATGTTGTTTCCGCCATCGATCTTGACCTTGTACCATGGAACGTCAGCGGTAATGGTCTTTGCACTTGCCTCCACGTGGAAGGTGAACTGCATCTTGTCTACAACACCATCCTCCTCAGTTCCGCTCCTGCTGCCATCTCCGAACTCAGCTGGCCCATTGTCCCAGATTCTGTCGTAGGCGATGTTCTCGGAGGACAGGCTGAACTCGTAGTGCTTAGTCTGGTTCGCTTCGTCAACGATTTCT
The DNA here is from genome assembly GCA_964544915.1 of uncultured Methanomassiliicoccaceae archaeon. Lineage (GTDB taxonomy): Archaea > Thermoplasmatota > Thermoplasmata > Methanomassiliicoccales > JACIVX01 > JAJRAG01. The sequence continues at coordinate 44,094 of CAZJDY010000037.1, forward strand.
TCTATGTCCGACAGTTCCCACGCCCTCGAAAGGTTCACGAGCTTGTATATCGGTTCCATCGTGAGTATGCCGAAGTTGCTCAGCGACCTGTTACCTAGGAAATCATACAAACCGTTGCCAGCACCGACGCGCTCTCCATCGAACGCATATCCGGTGTCGTTGAATTCGACTATCGCCCCGAGGCATTGGGCAAAGACCGTGACGACCGGTATCGGGACGGCAGGAACTATCATTCCTCCGTTCTCGTCCCTGACCTCAGCCCCGCCAAGGTACCTCACGTACGCTCCGACCAATGTGATTGGGGCGGGGTTCTCCTCCGTTCCATACAACACACCGAACCACGCGGCAGAATCGTCCTTGGTCATGTTGACCGCAACGTACCTGCTTCCGCCGAATGCGTCGGAAGTACCTTGCTCAAGCGTGATCCTTTCGAGTGGATCGGTCTCGGATGCCGCAGACGTCACCCCTGCTAGGCCTGAAAAAAGGAACAGGGATGCAAGGATGACCGCGGAGACACTCGCAAGTAGCTTGCCCATGTTGTTTCACCTCGGAGGATGCGATCCGGAACTGGGGGGATATACCTTCAGGCAGGATTCTTGCTGAACAATCTTCCTGACGGTTTTAAATATCGAGAGTCCGAGTCCGTTCAGAAATGACTTCCAGGGACATCCGGGCGGTCGAGAATCCCATCTCTGCCATATTCGACCTCGCGGAGGACGTCAACAGGGAGGCGCCGAGGATAAGGAAGCTCGTCACGTACGCCTCCATTTTCATTGTCCTCTGGCTGATAGTGGAGATACCGCTCATAATCGTCGCGCTTAGGGAGAGTTTCCTCATCGGCGTGTTCCTGATAGTTCTATTCGTGATAGGCGTCCTTGCTGTCGGATTGCTCGGAGAGCTCAGGGGTTTCTTCAGATACTACGTCATGCGCCACAGCGTCATCATAAGCGTGCGGAGCGACGACCCCGTCGTCTACGCCCCGGATGGCAATACCACGCTCGAGAGGCTGTCCAAGCTCCTTTCCTTAAGGAACCCGCCGCTTGGAACCTCATTGGGCGGGCGGCCAATTACCCCTCAGAGGATTAGGGGAGCATCGGGGATATACTACGCCTTCGACGGCTACTTTGTCGGGAAACCAGGCATTCTATGGCGTACTCTCGGAATCGGCTACCCTGGTTACCAGATATTCATCAAGGCGTTCGATCAGAAACCAAAAGCCGAGGACTTCATGTTCCTGAAGCATGCAGCGGAGGACGTATCGCAGTCGACCAAGGTGCCGCCCTCGAGAGTCATCGCTCTGTGGACGAGGAAACCGGATGACGACCTCTCCGAGGACGCATACGCGGTTGTGACGTCTCAAGCTGCGATTTTCTCTCACGGAAGAAAGCACTTCGCCTGCTCATTGGAACTCATAGTAGAAAACGAGGACAGGAGCTACGAGTTCATACCGTACATAGTCGAGGGACTTCACTTCCCCGCGCCCCGAGCCCAGTGAGGTATCCCGTGATACTTGTAGTGGTCCCTGATCTGCTCCTCGTAGATCCTTAGGAAGAATTCGTTGTACGTTCTGATGTAGAGTACTCCTTCCTTCGTGATCCTTATCTCGTACCGACCATCCTTCATCTCAACGCGAACCAGGCGCTGCTTCTCCAGCTCCTCGATGACCTTGTTCGTCATGAAGTGGTTAGAACGGATCTCGTGCTTGATGTCTTCCTTTGAGACTCCTCTCAGAGACGATGCCAGGATCTGGTCGAGCTTGCTCTCGAGGTCTGGTTGGTAAAGGTCTATCCCCATTTCTGAGACGAGCCTATTCAGTGCGAGACAGCAGTAGATCTTGTAGTCCTTGTAGGTCCTGGCCATCGAGGATTCTGACATATATTGAGGAGTGCATACTTATTGGCTTCTCAGAACAAACCCAGTACCGAGCTGGCGATGAAATAGACCGCGAAGAACAGCATTATGATCCCAGAGATGACGAATAGGTAGTGGTGTCTCCTCTCGTTCCAAAGCCCCTTGGATTTGAAGACAGTGACGGAAACGAAGTGGTCCCAGCCGAAGTCGCACGAGATGTGGACGATGGCGAAGACTGGGAGCATTATCAGTCCGAACTGAACGGCACCGGTGATCAGCGCAGCCCCGACGGTCGCCCACCAAAGGAGGAAATACGGATTCGCGATCGTCGTAAGGATACCAGCCGTGAAAGAACTGTATTTCATTTCGGTTTTCCCTCGAACGAGTTTCTCTCTCGACCGCACCATCTCCGCTCCCATGTAAAAGAGAAGAAGACCCCCGACGATGCCTACGACGGCAAAGACGTAGCGGTCATTCAAGACTGTGTCAAACCCTAGGAATATCGCCGCGATCAATGGGACCTCTATCACCGCGTGTCCTGCGGCAATCTTGAGCCCCGCCTTCAGGTCGCCATAGCCTTTCGCAACTGTCGCCGCGAATACGGGACCCGGCATAATCACCCCGGAGAGAGAAACGAACGCCACGATTGCCAGAAACAACAGAGGCGAATCTGGTAGGGTCATGTTCCGACCTGCCAAAGAGCAGTGTGTATGAAGATTCTCATGTCATTCGTGATCATGGAGATTCCGTCACACACCCCACTGCGCACATCGTTTCAAATAATCGCCAGGATCCGTCTCTCTGACGACCATGTTCTCGACGTCAATAACGTGGACGCTGTGAATCCTAGAGTTGAGGATCTCCTCTCTTGATACTGGGGGATTCGAGTAGTACATGTCGCAGTATGACTTGATCATCCGAATCTCTTCCTCGGTCCTGTATCTCGGCGGTTTTGTCAGACACTTGGGAATCGGGAGTATGTAATGTGGAGGCGCGCCAAGCGCGAACTTGTTGGAGTAGTTGCTGTATCTCGCTATCTTGCTCGCAATCCTGGCTTGGATGTAGTTGGTGGGATCAAGGGCGTGAGCAGGAGGAACGTATCCGGTCTCTATCTCAACTATCATTGTCCCCATGCCCTTGGTGGCAAGGACATCGCATGCTAGATTGTCCCCCACGGTGCATTCCAGGTTCACATCGTAACCGCTGACGATGAGGTTCTTAGCCACGATCATCTCCAAGACCGAGTGGTTTATCTTCAGCAGGTTCTTGTCACGAAGCTCAACAAGCCGCTCGGCAAGGCCGGCAATCTTCTCTTCCACCTTCGGGGTGGTATCAGCTTTCAGTCTCTCTATGAGCGTCTGTATGTCTTTGTCGAACTCATTCAATGAGTCATCCTCTCCGAATCACTAGGTCTGTGATCGGTCTCGCCTCTTCAGGCGTCATCCAGTACCCGTCCATGGATCGGCCGGTCGATGTCATTTCTCTCGCCTGCTGACGATCAGGGTGAGCGTGGAGCGGATTGCGGGAATCTGTCTGACTCTCTGGGTAATGACGCTCTCCAACCCCTCCATCGTGTCGGAATTGACCTTGGCCACGATGTCGTATACACCGTAGACGAGATAGGCCTCCTCGACCTCTTTGAATCTGGCCAATGCATCGATGATATCCGTTTCCTTCCCAACCTCAGAATTGGCGAGGACAATCGCGGTAGGCATGTATATTAGATTGCTGTGCGGGTCTTTAACCTAATCGCGTCCGTCCAAACTCGGTTCTTGGCATACTCTCGGCATTCCGATTCTCGCATAGTCACAGACTCGGGCCTCAGCTCATTGCGAAATGCAAAATGTTAAAGTATTCCTTGCTGCCATTGATTCCAAAGGAGGATAGGCCGGATGGAACACATATAAGGAACAATTCCTTTCCAGCCCAGTGCGATTAGAATTGTGTTTGTTATGGAGGTGGGGTTGTGAGTGAGGAATCTAGGGAACCCAAAGAGCGAGTCAGGAGACTGATCGAGGCACTGCGTGCGGGTGCGGACCCTGAGAAGGTCAAGGCGGAATTCAAGGACATTTTGGGTGGGATGGAATCCCCCGACATAACTGTGATCGAGGACGAGCTTGTGGCGGACGGTCTTCCACCGGAAGAGATTCACAGGTTGTGCGATGTGCACCTCGCGGTATTCAAAGAGGCCACTGAGAAAGCGAAGGTCGAGGTGTTACCGGGCATCCCATTTACATACTCCTCGAAGAACATCGGTTCGTCAGGGACGTGGTGGAGGAGATATCGAGGACTCTCCCGATCATCGAGAAGACCAAAGACTTTCCAGAGATGAAGGAAACGCTCGCACGGCTCGACCAGCTATTTGGTCACTTGAGAGAGTACGACAAACACAAGGTGAGAGAGGAGAATGCCCTTTTCCCTTTCATAGAAAAACATGGCGTGACTCAGCCGCCAGCGGTCATGTGGTCCGAACATGACCAGCAGAGAAAGCTTATCAAGGACGCTACGAACACGCTGAAGAAAAGGGAGGAGCTTGGCGTATCGAAGTTCAAGGAAAGGATGATTCCCGGCCTGCGCGCTCTCATGGAACACATACCATCGCACTTCTACAAGGAGGAGAACATCCTCTATCCGACCGCATTGAAGATTATCGAGGAGACGGAATGGAAGGAGATCAGGGCCTCGATGGACGACCTCGGATACTGCTACTTCACGCCGAGCAGCGCCGTGGGAGAGATTAGGACCACCACGGCCGAGGCGAAGAAGCGCGGAATCGAGATCATGCTCGAGTCTGGTGTGTTCACGGTCAACCAACTTGAGTGCATTCTCAACACACTTCCAGTGGACATCACCTTCGTCGACGATGAGGACACTGTCCGGTTCTTCAATCAGGCGAAGGATAGGATATTCCCGCGCACGAAGGCGATAATCGGGCGCAAGGTCCAGAAGTGTCATCCCCAGAAGAGCGTGGACGTCGTCGAACGTATCCTCAAGGATTTCAAGGCGATGAAGAGGGACTCCGCTAAGTTCTGGCTGCATTTGGGCGACAAGTACGTCGCCATAGAGTATTTCGCCGTGAGGAACAGGAACGGCAAGTACCTCGGATGTCTCGAGGTGTCTCAGGACATAGCGCCAATCCAGAAGGTTCAAGGCGAGAAGAGACTGCTCGATTGAGCATGTAGGCAGTTCTAAATACGATTCCTCAGTTAGTGGAATCACGGAGACAAGATGCGGCCGATGAAAATCAAGCATGAACGTTCAAGGATGAAGAGAAGAGGATCAGCTGATCCGCAAGGAGATGATGAGCCCTATGAGTGCAGATTCCATCGGCCAAACCTCTTATCTTCCAATCTTCACCAGAGTCGAGCAGCGGTCCTGACAAGCTAGGTTCGCTGCCGCGGAAGAGAATTCATATATTTGTTTGTCCAAAGAACTACACGATGTCGGTCGTAGGCGTTTGCGGAAAGCTCTGTGACAAGTGTCCCCTCTACGGGGCCGAGTGCGAGGGGTGCGTTCAAGAGATGAAGTTATCTTCTAGGTACCATTGTGAGGTCTTCCACTGCGCGGTCTCGAAAAGGCTCGAGAGCTGCGCCGATTGCGACGAATATGACTGCCTGATTACTGCCGAGCATCGCTCCCTTTGTCCCCTTCTGGTCGAGAAGGCAATGCAGCCTGTAGCTAGAAGAGTCCAATCGCCCGACAGCCCGGTACAGTGAGATTCCATACGTTATTGTCGCCTCTCCTTGCGCCGTTGCGGATCCATTGAATATGCTTTGGCATTGGATAGGCGTCTGAGTGATCGGGGCACTAGCGGAGTCTCGAGATCCTGATATTGACACCCGGGGTTTGATTCTCGGCTGCATAGCGTTTGTTTGCCGAGATTGAGACAACTTGTGAATCGTCAGGAAGGATGTAATGGGTCAAACCGTCAAGGACGGTCCTTATCAGTTTGTCAAGATCCGGTCGCTTTGTATTAAGGCGTCTTTTCTTCGGAAGGCTCTTCGGCCTTGGCATGAAGAAGACTAGAGTCAATTCATAGCCAAAGCTGCTGTCCCCAGAGTAGAAGGATTGCGAGCGCTTCTCGTTTGCATGTTGCGCTTCCATCGCTATTCGCAATTGCCACTTCCTGGTATCCTTGCTGCTGTGTGTGGTGACGACTCTTTCGAGTTTCTTGATGTAGAATGATTTGGTACTTCCCTGGGGCTTCGGATCGCCGGAAACAAAGAACTCAATGGCATCTTCCACCTCATCAACTGGTCTCTCCTGCTCGGCGATGAACTCGGTATCATCGATCGGGCTGATATCGTACATCTCTGCATCCCGATGTTTTTCCCCTCTTGGTTCTCCCATCGTCTTTGGCACTTCCTTTCAGCACTCATTAAGCTTTCGGAACTGAGTCGATGCTCACCAGGCGTCCTTCCTCTTCATTGAGTCGATTACGCGCAGTGAACGGGGTCTTTTTCAGCGCGGTCAGTGTCGTCTCAATGAGCATAGCGAACCCAACAATCGAAAGGAGAAGCCCGATGGCCCATCCCCACGGGACGTCGATCATAGGGACGCCGAGCAGGTTGCTCTTGCTGAACGCCACGCATGCAGCGAAGGGAAGGTACATGACGAAGCAGCGGATCGCGATGCCCGCGTACTCGGACGCCCAGAGAAGTAGCAGAGTGACGGGCAGCATGTAATAGACCAGGGCGGTCCGGGGGTAGACGATGAGCACTGCAACGAGCACAACCAGCATCCCATCCCAGAAGCCCAGTCTCTTCTTGTGGACTATCCACAAGGAAGTCACGAAAGCACAAGCGACGATGGCGAGGAGCACTGTCCCCGGGATGCTGATCCCCCCCATCGCCAGGAAATCCCAGATGCTTATGCCGCCGGTCGGTCCCGACCCCCCTCCCAGGAAGTAGTAGCTTGGGAAAACCAGGAACTCGTTCGGAGCCGCCGCCAGGAAAGGCGCGGCGACCATCAGCGACACGAGAACGATGATACCGATCTGCACGAAACGCTCTCTCCATGATTTCGTGTTCAGGAAGAGTACGGGATAGAAGAACGCATTGAATATCTTAGTCCAGAGACCCACGGCGATGGTCAGGGCCGAGAGCCTCAGGCGACTATGCATCGCGAGAACAAGGGGAACCATGAACAGGAACACGACGATGGCCTCGTCCTGGATTCCGAATGTGGATTCGACCGTGCCGAATGGGAGGAACAGGAAAAGGATTGCGACCATAAAAGCCCTGTAATCATCCCATTCCCTAAGCCCGAAATATAGGAATAGGGCGGTTATGATCGTGAAAGCCGAGAAGTACGCCTCGTAGGTCCAGTCTTGGCCGCCGAGTAATTGTGCCGGCAGCATGAAATAAACGATGAGCGGCGGCGACTCACACTGGATATCGCGGTACAGCCACCCGCCGTTCAGCACCGTCTGGGTCCTCGTCCTGTAGTACGGCACGTCCGGCGTGGGACCTATGGTCTGGTCGAGATAATCCCTGAGGACGAGTTGATCGATGGTGACCAGCGAGCCCAGGAGGACTACGCCTACAATGAGAATTACGAGCGCCCTTTTCTCAGGCGGTATCTTCCTTAGTTTCTTTTCCTGGCGTATTAGCCAATCGTCAAATGAAGTCATGATGTCTTTCTTGCTCCACTTCCCCAGTCCGTGCATGCATCCTCCAAAGCGCCCTTACCACCCCCTGCAGAGGGAATCAGGGCGTCAGTCGGTTCCTATCCCTCGGGAAGAGGATAGCTTCCCTCACGTTCGGAAGGCCCAGCATCTTCTGCACCAGGCGCTCCAATCCAAGACCCCAACCGCCGTGCGGAGGCATGCCGTACATGAAAGCGTCCAGGTAGAACTTGAAGGAGGAGACGTCCAGACCCTTCTTCTCCATTCTACTGATAAGCATGTCATAACGATGTTCTCTCTGGCCACCCGATGCAATTTCCTGTCCCAGGTAGTCCAGGTCGAAGGAGTGAGAGAACGGAGTCCCGTCCTTCTCCATAATGTAGAATGGCTTGGAAGCCTCCGGATACTCGACTATCCAGTATATGTCGTAACCTTTCGATATCATGAACTCTCCGAGGGCTTTCTCGTCTTCCGTTCCGAGGTCCTCACCCTCCTTCATTGGTCTCCCCTCCGATATGAGCTTCTCAACAGCGTTAGAGTAAGTCAGGACCGGGAAGGGAGATCTGGGAAGAGTGACAGCTGTGCCGAGGACTTCGAGGTGCTTTGATCCCCTTTCCATAATGCCTTTGATGATATGCAACATGCAGCCCTCGATCGTATCCATGACGTCCCGCTGCGAGGAAACGAAAGCCATCTCTCCGTCGTAACTGATGAACTCGGATACATGCCTGATTGTGTCTGAGGGCTCCGCCCTGAAAGCCGGACCAATTTCATATACTCTGTCGAGCCCGGTCGACATGAGCATCTGTTTGTACAGTTGCGGGCTCTGGGCGAGGTAGGCGATCTTGTCGAAGTACTTGATCTCGAACAGTGAAGCTCCGCCCTCGGCTCCCGACGCGACGATTTTAGGAGTGAACACCTCGACGAAGCCTTCGTTCCTAAGATACTCATCGATCAGGTCAAGGACCATGGACTTGATTTCGAACACAGCCCTTACATCTGCCTTCCTCAGGTCCATGAAGCGGTTGTTGTATCTCGTCTCGATTTCCACCCCTACCTTATCGACAACGCCCAGTGGTAGGGGAGATGCTGCCCTGCTGAGCACCTCTACCGAGGTCGGGACGATCTCGAACCCCATCTTCGCCTGATTGCTCTCTTTCACTATTCCCGAGATCCTGACGACGGATTCCCTTGAAACGGAGGTCAGTTCGTCGAATATCTCTGGTGGAACCTTTTTCTTCGGCACAGCGATCTGCAGAACGCCATGCTTGTCCCTCAATATCACGAACGAGATCCCGCCGAGATTCCTCACATCCTGAACCCATCCCTGGACAGCAACCTCTCGGTCATAGTCCTCTTCTGTGATTGTGAGGGAGCTACGCGTGGGAACACTCGAATTCATTTGCGCACCATCGTCCGGAATTGACAGCGTACGTATTTAAGCAGTGGTAGTGGTTGGATTTAGGTCGCAGTTTTCTCCGGACCGATCTGGGACTCGATGATTCCTCTTGAATGCGATACTTTGAATGTCAGAAAGGCACAGGGTGTTCTGATGGAATACCGAAAGGAATAAGGCAGAATTGCTCAATAACCGGCCTCATGTGTCCCAAGGTCGACATTGACAGGGAAGAGTGCACCGGATGCGGTCTGTGCTATAATGACGAGTGTCCAGAAATCTTCGTCGAAGGCGACTCAGGGATCTCCGATGTCAAAATGGAGCTTAGAGAGGGAGAACCTGGACAGGGGAAGATCCCGGAAAGCTTGAGGGCTTGTGCAGAGAAAGCGGCAGATGCGTGCCCTGTGAGCGCGATATCGGTTCTAGAGGATTGAGCACTTCTACTGACCTCTGGTGTTAGAGCGCCATCCGCAGATAGTCGGTATCGTCACAGACGTCAGGCAGGACTTGGTCTGGAAGAGCATGGATTTTCGAATCGATTGAGATTCCATCCCGAAGAATCGCAGTCGACGGAAATCGTATCTCGAACCATGTAGATCTATCACTGTCGCGTCTCCCAGGTCCGGAGCGACTAGGTGGCGCGGTCTAATGATCCATCGCCTTGGAGTGTCTGAGGCCGAGGGTGTCTGATGCTTCAACTGGACAATTCTCAGATGTCAAATATTTTATATGGACACTTGCATCTACAGAGTGTTCAGGGTTGGGAAGACCTATGTCAGAAAGGGTGACTGTTTCAGTAATCAAGGCTGATATCGGATCGGTTGCTGGACACTCTCGTCCTCATCCGCGGATGCTCGCGAAATGCGAGGAGATCCTGAAGGACGGTGTGAGAGGCGGGACGATCGCGGACTTCTATGTTACGAGGGTGGGGGACGATGTCAACCTCTACATGGCGCACGATCGCGGCGAGAACGACAATGATGTGCACGGTCTCGCGTGGGAGGCGTTCATGGCCGCAACGAAGATCGCCAAGGAAATGAAGTTGTACGCTGCGGGACAGGACATACTCACCGACGCTTTCAGTGGGAACGTCCGTGGCGCTGGTCCCGGGGCCGCGGAGATGGAGTTCGAGGAAAGAGGGGCTGAGCCGGTTCTTTTTTTCATGGCGGACAAGACCGAACCTTCATCATTCTCTCTTCCTCTGACTCGAGTATTCATGGACCCCTTCACCACGACTGGACTGGTCATTGATCCCAGGGCCCATCAAGGATACAAGTTCGAGATCGTGGACGTTTGCGATTCGAAGAGAATCGTGATGTCCGCTCCCGAGGAGACATACGACATACTCAGTATCTTGGGCGATACGACGAGATATGCGATAAAGAGGGTGATGAGCAAGAGCGAGGATCTCGGTATCGCGGCGGTTGTCAGTACCGAGAAATTGAATATGGCTGCCGGAAAGTACGTCGGAAAGGACGACCCAGTCATGATAGTGCGGTGCCAGAGTGGGTTCCCGGCCGTGGGAGAGGTCCTCCAGCCGTTCATGTTCCCCCAGCTAGTCGCGGGATGGATGCGTGGTTCCCATTATGGCGCATGGTATCCCTGTTCAGTGGACGATTCGGACCCGTCTTACTTCGACGGCCCTCCGCGGATCGCGTGTCTAGGGTTCCAGATAAGTTTCGGGAAGTTCCAGGGACTTGAGGATCCCGGTTCTCCGGCAGGCGTTCATAAGCCGATCGACTACTTCGCCGGGAGCGTTTGGGACGAAGCGAGAAGAAAGGCAGTGAAGGTGAGCATCTACATCAGAGGTCACGGTCCATTCATGCCGGGAATCCTGTCGCCAGAGGAAATGGAATACACGACCAGGCCTGCCGTCCTGAAGAAACTTTGCGAAAGGATGGAAGACATTGAGTAAGATTTCTACACCGGTTGTCATCGTGAACTTCAAGACGTATCGCGAAGTGGAGGGCTACAGGGCCTTGTCGATGGCGAGACTCTGTCAGGAAGTCTCAAAGGAGGCCGAGATGTGCATCGCTGTCTGTCCGCCCCTGATGGAGCTCTCCAATGTCGCCTCCTCTGTAAACATCCCAGTTCTGGCACAGCACACGGATCCGGTGAAACCCGGATCCCATACTGGTTGGACAACACCCGAAGGCGCGAAAGCTGCAGGTGCTTCAGGCACGCTGCTGAATCACTCAGAACACAAGATGATGCTCACTGACATATCGACATCAGTTGTTCTCTGTCGTGCCGCGACCCTCCAGACAATTGTCTGCGCGGACTCGGCCGAGACCGCCGGCGCGTGCGCGTTCCTAAAGCCTGACTTCATCGCGGTCGAACCTCCGGAGCTGATTGGAGGGGAGATTTCGGTCACGAACGCCAAACCAGAGGTTGTGGAAAACGCTGTTCGAGCCGTTCACAGGGTGGATGACAGCATACCAGTTCTCTGCGGAGCTGGCGTCAAGACTGGGGGGGATGTCAAAAGGGCTATTGAGTTAGGCGCCAGAGGGGTTCTGCTTGCCTCTGGAGTGGTCAAGTCTGAGGATGTCAAGAAGACTCTTCAGGACCTTATCAAGTTCCTCTGATGTCATCTGTCGCCTTCTGCCAATTACTGATCGGGACCCAAGGGCTTCCCTGGACCCAGCGTATGTTGGTTGAGACTAACTGTAAGCCGTCCACTTAAGGCGTCCAACCATGTCGTACCGCCTTGATGAGAGGCCGGGGTCTTCTTCTCACACTAGTCCTCCTCCTCCCCATGATCCAATCGGTCCTCTCATCACCCCCCATCTTTGTGACGGTCGGAGACCCAATTCAAATCAGAAGCTTTGGTGACCATTCATCTCAGCCATCTGGTGCGATTGATATGGAGGGCACAACGAAGTTGTGGCTGGGACCTGGGAATGTGACGGCGCTCAGCCAGGAAGTCTGTCTGAGGATTGCCGAGGTCTGTCCCTCGTTCGACACAGAGTTTGTTGCCTTGAGAAATGATGGAACGTCGTCTGCTGAAATCCGAGGTTACGTCATATCCGACGGCGAGGGAAGAGTCATCCTGGAAACAAACCTGACACTTGAACCCGATGAGGAAACAGTGCTGTGCTCCAACCTGTCGTTCTTCCAGAGGGTTTGTCCAGGAAAGCTAGCGCTACCGATTCAATCGAACAACACTAGTGTCATCGGGCGATTCGCCCTCGCAGACAAAGGAGACGAGGTCATTCTAGCGGATCGAGCCGGAATTGTGACAGATGTCATCGTCTACGGCGACTCGGATTATGCGGGTCCAGGGTGGAATGGGAAACCGGTCGTCAAGCCCCCAAAGGGACACGAGATACTGAGGATACATCATGAGACCCAAGAAGATACGAATACGTCATCGGACTGGCTCGTTGCTCCACCAGGCAGGTCCGATTTCGCCCCGATAGCGGCGACCGCATTGGTCGAGCCATTTCTAGCTCCGGACAACGCACGCTCGAGGTTGATTAGGGAATTCGAGTACTCCTCGTCATCAATTCATGCTTGCGTTTACGAGCTTGACGACCCAAATATCGTCTCGGCGCTTGTCGCATCCGCAAGAAGGGGTGTCACTGTCGAGGTCCTGCTCGAGGGGCAACCTGTCGGAGGTCTACCCGACAAATGCAGGTCAGCCGCGTTGGAGCTTGATTACGCAGGCGTCATCGTTTCATTTCTGAAATCTAAGGATAGCTACAAGCGTTACGACTATCTTCACTGCAAATACGCCGTGATAGACGAGCGACGTTGCATCATCATGTCAGAGAACTGGGTCGTGGGAGGTATAAACCATAACCGTGGGTGGGGCGTGGTCGCAGAAAATCGAGAGCTTGCCTCTTTCTTATTGCAGGTTTTCGAACAGGATTCCGCCGATAGAAGTCCTGACGTTTGGCCGATAGATGAGATGCTGGAACGGCAGGAAGATTCTCAACCAGTCGCGCAGGATCAAGCAGAGATCGACTTGATGGGCCTTGTGCGATTCGAGGCTTCTGTTCGCCCCCTCGTTGCTCCAGACTTCTCATTGAAGAGGATGCGGGAACTCATAGAGAATGCGAAGTCGAGGATACTCGTGGAGCAGTTCTATTGCCAACCATCATGGGTGGGTTCCGACAGCCTTCTGTCGAGCCTATTCTCCACCGCGTCGAGAGGCGTGACTGTCAGGGTGTTGCTTGACTCGTCCTGGTTCAACTCCGGGGAGAAAAGGAACAACACCGAGGTGATCGACGCTCTGAACCGACGGGCGTCGGAAGTGGGGTTTGATCTTAGGGCGAGGCTTGTTTCGGAATATCACGCTTTCGAGATCACCCACAACAAGGGCATGGTCGTCGATAATGTGACCATAGTATCGAGCATGAACTGGGCCGATTCTTCATTCAATGAGAACAGGGAAATCGGGCTTGAGATATGGTCCGACGGGGTGGCATCGTACTTCAGCAACGCCTTCTGGGAAGACTGGGCGATTGACCCATATCCACCAATCGTGAACCTCTCTTTTCGGAACATGACAGTATACGAAGGAACTCCCGTGTGGCTGGACGCTTCCAGATCAACTGACAATGTCGGGATTGCCGGGATCTCGTGGGACGACGGGACTGACGGGTCCATCGAGTGGGAGGGCCCGACCCAGCTGGTCAGACTCGCTCCCGGGAGGCATGTGATCTCCGTGGTTGTCGTTGACAAGTTCAACAACTCTGCAGTGTCGAAGCTGGAGGTAATTGTGCTTGCGAACGGCGGTGGCGACGAGAGGAGTCTGTTGTTGTGGGCCCCTCTGGTCACCGGGGCAGCAGGATTCGTTGCCTGGCGAATCCTCAAAAGAATTAAGGCTGGATAGTACGATAGGCCGATTGTGCGCATCCGGTATTTCGCCGTGAGCGATCTCAGATCCGTGTTCGATTTGGCATGCAGTGCATTGAAGGAGCGTTACACCTGGACCCTGTTCATCAATCTCCAATCCTATTGGCCTGAAGGGTTCATCGTCATCGAAGACCTCGGGGCCATCAAGGGATTCATACTCGGCGTTATGGTGTCCCGGATGCAGGCGAGGATACTGATGTTGGCTGTGGGAGAGAACCTCAGGAGGAAAGGATATGCGAGCCTACTCTTCCGTCAGTTCTGTATGGAATGCGCGAAGAAAGGGGTCCGCTATCTGACGTTGGAAGTGAGAAGAAGCAACCTCCCCGCCATACGGTTCTACGAGAAGATGGGGTTCCAGATCACTGGTGAAATCAAGAGGTTCTACACAGATGGAGAAGATGCTTACAGGATGCACGTCTTTCTCTAATGAAACATCTGGTCGTTCTCATGTTCGTTCCAGAAGTAGTAGGGAGACTTCTCCTTCTGAGACGAGGTGATGTCTGTGGAGAGCCCCTTCTGATAAGACCCGTACCGATCCTTTATCTGCTCTTCGACAGGTTTGCTCCTCTTCAGTGCGGATTTGATGTGCTTTTCCTCAATAAGCTGTTCGCCCTCGATCACGGCGAGGTCTCCGGCGGATCTGATCAGACCCCCCAGCTCTCTCAGCCTTAGTGTCAAAGCACCGACCTTTCCGTCGATCGCTCTGCCCCTTCTTTTCGCCTCTTTGATTATCGCATCGATCCCCGAACGTGAGACGTGGGGGATCCTTCCGTCGATCGATATTTCCTGGGCCATGAACTGGGCAAGGAGCGCTCTGTTCTCCGGGGTGTCTCCCATGGACGTCTCGACAAGAACCTCGTAACCGCTGCCGTTGATACGCGAACGCAGGGGCGAAAGGATCTGTTCGAGATCCTGTATGTTGCATGCCCCCACGAAGATGAAGTCGCAAGGAACGCTCTCGACCTTCACGCTTGCTCCCGCGCTCTGCGGGTTCCTTCCTGAGATTGGGAAGCGCCGCTCCTGCATCGCGGTCAATATGAACCTCTGCAAATGACCCAAGTGCGGCAACTCATCCAGGAAGAGCACTCCTTCATGCGCCTCGTGGATTGCGCCGGGTATGACTCGGTCGTAAGGCTGCGTTCCCAAGGCTGGATGCCCGCCGTATGGATCGTGACGGACGTCTCCCAACAGCTCGGTCTCGCTAGCGCCGGTGGCAAGCACGAAAGGATTGCGGTCCAGGCGCACGAGGACTTTTCGGGGGGATATCTTTTCGAACTCCCTC
The DNA here is from genome assembly GCA_964544915.1 of uncultured Methanomassiliicoccaceae archaeon. Taxonomy (GTDB): domain Archaea; phylum Thermoplasmatota; class Thermoplasmata; order Methanomassiliicoccales; family JACIVX01; genus JAJRAG01. The sequence continues at coordinate 59,109 of CAZJDY010000037.1, forward strand.
CTCTTCTCCAGCGCCTCCTGATCGAGGACTCTTATCATTTCTCCGCAGCGCTCGAACACCACGACTTCTTCCTTTCCCAGACGCTTCCTGGTCGTGGTGACTCTGTCATTGGCACCAGGGAGCCCTTTCACGCCTGCAGCGCCCATGGTGACTTCGAATATGCCGCCGATCAAATCCCCGAAAGGATTGTTGCTCGATGCCATGTCCCCGATCTTCGGGCGCTGGCACTTGGTACAATATCGCTCCGTCGGCGAAGAGTAAGACCCGCAATTCTTGCATCTGTACCCCAAGCGCTCCGCCACGTTGATGGGAGCGTTCTTCGGGTCGATGAGCTCCCCCTCCGCGAACTCCTTCGATTCCACTTCCTTGCGGACCTCGTCCGCCCTTTTCACCTCGATCGAAGGTCTCTCAGGATTCTCGGGATTGTGGACGACGCGTATCTCTTCCGTCGGCCTGGACAAGTGAAGTGCCAGGGCCTGAGCTATCATGGATTTTCCGGTGCCTGGCGGACCTACGAGCAGAAGGTGGCGCCTTTGGCGCGCAGCGATCCTTGCTAGCGTGACCGCCTCGTCCTGACCGATTACTCTCATCAGCGGATCCTTTGGAATAAGGACATCCGCCGTAGACTCGATCGATTTCAGGTCTGGCTCGCGCCGCAGGTCAACCTTTCCCTCAGTCATCAGTTCAAATCATCCTTTGTCCAAATCTCCACCGAAGCTGGCTGTTTCGTAACGTTGCTCATCTTGGTTCCGACCACGGTCCCGATCTTCTTCTCCGCGGCAAGGTCGAGAATCCTCTGTGTAATCACGCCGTCGAAGACGACCGCGACCGTTTCCTTCGGGGTCTCCTTGAGCACGTTGGCCAACTCCTTGCTTGGGACTTCCTTGATAACGACGCCCTTGTCGTTCAGAAGTCTCGCGTTCAGGGTCGAGGACAGCTCGCCGAGCATCGTCTTGTACTTCTGCTGAGCGGGAGATAGCTTCTTTACAGGCCGCTTCTCCTCGTGCTCCTCCTTCGATGCGCTAATGACTTCCGTGCGCTCCATCCTCTCCGTCTTCTCCGCGGTGTGGGCAACGATATTGTTGGCTTGCGCGGCCTCTCCGCCAAAGCCGTACATTTCGACGAACTGTTCTCCAGGTATCTTGTTCCGGAGGCACTTCATAATCTGCTTTTGTGTCAGTTCCTCGACCTCTTGACCTCTCGGTGCCCTCGTGACGAAGTCCACCTCAGCCACTTGGAAGAGCTCCCTAAGAATTAGCTCTCCTCCTCGATCACCGTCCACGAACGCGGTTACGACCCTCTCTCTCGAGAGCTCGCTTATCGTCTTTGGGATGTTTGTCCCTTCCACTGCGATTGTGTTCTTGATGCCGGATTTGAGGAGGTTGAGCACGTCCGATCTTCCCTCGACGATGATAATTGAATCGGAATCTGGCACGTTCGGACCTGCTGGAAGCCGGTCCTTTCCGTAGTATATGACCTCCTCGACCTGCACCGACTGTCGCACGCTCTCAGTGAGATCGATGCCAGTGTTCTTCGACTGCTTCATCAGGTCGCCCAAAAGCTCACGAGCTCTGTCGATTATCCTCGCGCGCTTTGTGATGCGGACGTCCTCAATGGACTCAATGTTTATCTTCGCCTTGCAAGGTCCGACCCTGTCGATCGTCTCAAGCGCTGATGCCAGAATGACGGTCTCGACCTGATCGAGACTTGACGGTATGAGTACCTCTCCTTCGGACTTGCCCTGCTTCGAACCCACCTCGACCTCAATGCGGCCAATCCTGCCGCTCTTCTGGAGGTCCCTCAGGTCGAGCTCGTCACCGAGCAAACCTTCTGTCTGCCCGAAAATCGCTCCCACCACGTCAGGCTTCTCCACGATACCATCAGCGACAAGCCTTGCCTTTACCAGGTACTTGGTGGTGCTAGGATCAATGTTCATTTTATTCACCTTTTCTTGTTCTCGCCGGAAAAACAGCACGGACCTCTAATATCCGTTCTTCATCTGCCCTGCAGAGGCGATCCTTCTGATCGGCCCCTTGCCCAGATCGACCATTCCATGATGTATCCTGTGTAAGGACATGATGAATGGGTGATAGTGATTCATGATATCAAACAGGCCTTACCTGTTTTTCCAGTCCCTCTACACATCGTAACCACTTATATAATTTTCGGTGTTCTTAGCGCAGAGCGGATAGAAGAAAGGTCAATGGAACATGAGAACCCCGTCAGAGTATCTCAGTGAGGTTCGACGCTCAACCGCCCGACGCGACTTTGATTATGTGAATTCTGTCGCCATCTTTCAGAGCCTGGGTTATCGGAACAGGTATTTTGTCTTTGACCACGATGTTAGCATCTGGAAGAAGATCAAGAAGCTGGAGCAGATCGGCTGCGGTGCTTCCTCTCTCCAGAGTTCTTCTCGACAAGTGTCCATTCACTTCCACAATCACGTCTATGGATCTCGGCATACTATTCCAGACCCCATTATGTGACAGACGTCATTCCACGACCCTACTTGGATGTTGAGTCTTGATTCGAAGAGGTAGTAATAACCTTTTGTGCACTTCTCAATGGACTTCTGGAAAAGCATAACGCTCGAAATCCCCCATTCCGCTAAAGGTAAAAATACGTGAACGCCATTGGCAGCTCAAGGGCCGAGGTAGCCTAGCCCGGAAAGGCGGTAGCCTCGAATGTTGCAGAACAGCATCAGAGCGAGCTACTGGCGGTTCACGCCTCGGGAGTTCAAATCTCCTCCTCGGCGC
>CAZJDY010000038.1:0-38741 GCA_964544915.1 uncultured Methanomassiliicoccaceae archaeon
TCTGAGACTTCCTGTCAATGACTGGATAAGGTCGAGGGGGTGGGAACCCCTCAACGAGTACCGCATCTGCTGGAGAATATCGGATGTTGTTGGCATCGAAGACAGAAGGATCAGGGTGGCGGGCGGGGTGAAACGGTCAGACTGGAAGTGCGTCCTGAACCAGCTCGTGTCTACAGGTTCTTCGCTGAAACGAGCTACGCCGCAATGCCGTCGAGCAAGCAGCATGTCGTACTCAGGAACATCAGGGACTTCAATTCGCTCGGAATCGGAATCCTGTTGGTGAGGGGGGGGGGGGGACTTGTCTGTGCTCGAGTCGCTTCGAGTCGGGAAGTGCGAACCACCCTTCAGTCAGATCCGATCGGACAAAACCCTATTCATGCATCCCCAGTCGTCCTTTGCCGGCGAGCCAGCATCTCTTGACCTCGAAAAGGTTTATATGCATCGATTCAATTTGTATTGCACGTGTGGGGTTGAAGGTGACGCGTAGCCGGACGCCAAAGGTGAGCGAAGTGGACAGAGTGTCAACAGGGGTCTCGGGGTTGGACCATCTGCTCGGGGGATATCCAAACGGCAAGAGCATCATGGTATGCGGTCAGGCCGGTACGGGAAAGACGATTCTAGCGCTTCACTTTGTGAACGGCAGATGTTCCAAAGGCGAGCACACAGGTTACATCGCCGTGGAGGAGACCAGGGAAGACCTCTTCGATCAGGCGGGGCAATTCGGTTGGGACTTCAAGTCCTTTGAGGACAGGGACATTCTCAGGGTCTATCCAATCCTTGAGGAGAGGATGGTCGAGGCGAAGTACCAGTACGATTCCTATGGCGCCGAGAGGGGCTTTGGAGGACTGATCGATATTGTCGACACGGGCATCGAGAACCTGGTCATCGACAATCTCGGCATCCTCGCTCTGGACATGAACCTGTCGCACTTCCGGCAGCAGCTCGATTACTTGGTGTACTCTCTTGGCAAGAGGAAGTGCACGTCGCTCCTCATTTGCGACGAGACAACGATGGACAAGTTCGGTGAGGTCGCTCTCTACTCCGTTGACGGAGCTATCAGGTTGATGAAGAGGAACAACCCGTACACCGACTCGAGGGAGAGGGCGCTGGAGGTGGTGAAGATGAGGAGGACACCTACGCCAGTCGATTACGTCACCTTCGAGATTGGGGAGGAAGGCATCGAGATCGTGCCGTAATGATCTTCTCCGAAAACTACCCTTTCTAGATCTCCGTACTCTTAGGGAGATCCTTTCTGGGATTGATCCACGCTTGCCGGGCTCGTCGGCTGCTCCGGAGTGACTTGCACCGCAGGCGTCCCCTCGGTCCTCGGCTGCTCTGCGACAGGTTGCTGACCTGGAGCCGGGACCAGAGCGGTTCTCTTCTCTAGGAACTCCTTCCTGTACGAGAACATCTCCGCAACGTAGTACAGCCCGCCCAATGCAGCGGCGAAGATGAACAGCAGAACGAGAGGGGAGATGTCCATGTTGAGCTCAGCCCGTGTTGCCGAGAGCTGGAACTGCCCCCCGCGCATCACAAACCAGATCCAGATGCCGACCATCACGGTCGTCAGGAGCGCGAATGTCATTCTGGAGTGGGAGCCTCTTGGATAGAATCCTCTGAAGAAGCTCAGAAAGATGATCGGAATGCCGAGAATGAGGGCGGCGTTCCTCATGTCGCTGACCATGCTCAGGCCCAGGTTGTCGCTAAGGCCGTTCAGCGCGGCCAAGAAAGCGGCGACCATTGTGAAGATGACCACTGGCACGACGACGTACTTGACCGCCCCACCAATTGCCGAGAACAGGCCCCCCCGGAGCTTCCCTTCCTTCAACGAGAACTCTCTCATCCAATCCCACCTAAGGTCCCGGAGCGTTCCAGTAATACTGGAAGGTATCCTGTGCGGTCGCTCCCATGAACGTCAGATCCAATGTGACTGTCAGCATGTCGGAGTGTGTCGCCATCCAGGTCGTCGCATCTTGGCTCATGATGAAATGGAACTCGCCGTTGGTGTATGGCGCGAGTTCGACGTTGTCCGATCCGACACCCAGCAAGAAGGTGGAGTTCCTCAGCTCCGAGGAGGCTCCGATGACATACCCGTTGACCATGTCGGATGCGGATATGTGGTAGGGAACAATCATCTCGATCTGCGATCCAGAGTGCTGGTAATAGATACCGCTCTGGTCTATCCCGAAGTCGCTTATGAATGGGTCCCAATGCATCTCGTCGCTGACCACGATGTCGAACTTCATCAGCTTCATCATGTAGTACGTCTCGATGTTCACTGAAATGTCGAACGAGGCCCCCTCGAAGACGATCTTCCTCTTGGCTTCCAGAGGAATGTCCCCGATGTCGACGCTCAAATTGAGGTCAACGTCAGTCGCACCACCGGCCTTCAGATCCACAGGGTTCGTCCGGTCGTTCATCAACTGATCGCCGTTCTCGTCCTGCACATGAAGTCCCAATGAGAAATCCTCGAGGTCGTAGAAGCCTCCGTTGTACACGCTGATCGGGGCATTCAGGTGCAGCACATCCCCTTCAAGGGCCCAGCTCGATTCACCCGTGTCTGGAACGTCGACGTCGAGGCCGCCCATCCCGAGCGGGACCACGGCTAGAATGATTATCAAGGCGATGATCAGATTGACAGTGACTATCCCCAGTTTGACGCCCAACAATCCCCAGCGCATCGGCTTAGTCCCATGAGAATCCTGTATTAAGACCCTTTCTGCGTGAGTCAGCGATTTGATACCGACACTCGTCTCAGATGTAGCATGCGGTCTTAAACACATCAGACGATCGAATCCAGATGGGTTGTTGTCTGATTCGCAACGATGATTATTTGGACCGCAATAGTTAAATCGGAAAATCCTGTTGCTTTTCTCGGAGCTTCCCAATGGAATCAGAGAGCTTGGAAATAGAGTGTCCTGTCTGCGATCGGAAGATACCCGCGGATGCGAAGGAGTGTCCATCCTGCGGCATCGACCTGTCGACGGCGGGAATGGATGAGCTCGAAGAAGTGGCTCGGGATATCTCCGAGGGAAAGCCAGAGAGCGCACCTGAAGTGGAGAACGTGGTTCCGCGATCGAACCCAGCTCCTCAGGTCTCTGGAGAAGTAGCCGTCATTGAGCCGAAGGCAGAGGAGAAACATGAGGAGCCAGCTCCGGAAACGGACAACGAAATGAAGGAGAAAGGAGGGTTGAGGCGCCTCTTCGGCAGGAAGAAGCACTAAGCTCCTGGAAAGCTTTTTATATTCTCCATCAATCGACCTTGCATGTCCGAGATCAGGATCAGGAAGCGCCACCGCCTTCGCGAGAAGGAGATAAGGGCCCTGATGGATGAGATCTCTCCGCGCGTCGGCGTGGAAGTCTTCGACATGAATGACACCGTGGACAGGGCGGAGAGCAGCGATTTCGACGTCATATTCGTCAACGGCGGGGTGCTTGCACTAGTTCAAGATGGCAAGGTGTTCCTGACCGTGAGAGGCCTTCTGAAATACAGACCTACGAAGGCTTACGTAACGGTAGACATGGGCGCGGTCCCGTACGTCTCGAAGGGCGCGGACGTCATGACCCCTGGCATCGTCGAGGCGGATCCGGGCATCAAAGAGGGCGACTTCGTCTGGATAAGGGACGTGAAGAACCGGGTGCCGCTCGCCATAGGAAAGGCCCTCATTTCCGCAGAGGAGATGGGCAAGAAACAGCCAGGGAAGGCAGTGAAGAACCTCCATTTCGTGGGGGATAAGCTCTGGAAGTATGGAGAAGAATAGGACCTCTTCCCTTTTCAAAGGTAATAATCTACCCCTCGATTCGTCCTCCTTCTAGGCGACTGCTATGGTCAAGGAGACGCAGTCCGAGCTCAGTAAGGACGAAGAAGAGGCGATGAGGTACCCGATCGAGTTCCGGTGCCACAGGTGTGGAAAGGTCTTCCATCAATCCGAAGGGGATGTATTTAGGGAGGATTCTGTCGGATACTTCTATTGCCATGATTGTCAGAGGGACTTGGAGAGAGAGGGAAAAGGGAGAGATCGCGAAAAGGTGTTCAGGGTCAGATAGCTCTTCTTGTTTTGATCGAGCGCTTGCGGAAACCTGGCCCAGAACGGACAGTCATCATCTTCGGTGCGCAGGTACCCGAGGGACCTTCATCCGCAGCAGTGCAGTGGCCGCTAGAAAGATTAATAACCAGTCAGACCATTATCATCGTACGGGGATGCGATGCCACTGTTGAGGAAGCCATTTGGAAAGGTGAAAGAGGAAATCCAGACGGTTGAGACTGATCAATACATTGACCTAGGGCAACTTAGCTTTGATGAGACCAACCCGCTCCAGGGCAAGGGGATGGTGAAGGTCGCTGAGATCTACCGGTATGAGGATCTGTCGGCGGTTACGCAACCGGTTTACAACGGCAACATACTGCTGGTCGATTACTCGGCGCTCTCAAACGATTCTCTCACTCTCAAAAGAATCACGAACGAGCTGAAGGCGGTCGCAAGAGACACCAACGGGGACGTCGCGGCGATCGGCAAGAACATCATCGTGGTCACGCCGAACGGGATCAAGGTCGACCGCCAGAAGATCAAGGGCGGCTTCACCTAGACCTCTTATTCTCTTCGCGGTTTCTGTTTTCGTTTTCAGTGATGCACGCCAGGTCATGTCGGGACTAGTACTCTCAGACAATAATTATAAATAGCTCGGCAATAATTTTCACTCGGTGCCTGGCTTTAAGGTCATACATGATGGCGTGCACGGTAGCGTGAGGCTCGAAGGCGTCTTCCTCAACATCTTCGAGCGGCCGGAGATGCAGCGCTTGCACGGCGTGCACCAGCTCGGTCTCGCATATCTGGTTTTCCCGGGTGCGAACCACACGCGGCTTGAGCACTCGCTCGGGACGTTCCACATCGCCGGAATGATGGCGAGCGCCCTGGAGCTCCCAACGGAGGAGAAGAGACGGGTGCTCGCCGCTGCATTGTTGCACGATCTCGGACATCCGCCATTCTCCCACACGCTGGAAGCTGTGATTGAAGACCGTCTCGGACTGACCCACATGGACTTGACGCGCTCGATCATTTTCGGCGACTCGAAGGTCGTCCCCGACTCGGCCAAGGACGTATTGGGGGAGATGGGACCGATCTCCGAACTTCTTGATGCGGCAGGAATCGACCCCGAAGTCGTCGCCGACATAATCGTCTCCCCCTCTGGCGCCGACGGATTCGGGCAGAGCCAGCTCATGGTCGAGGGGTCCCAGGCGCACTTCGGGCGAAAGGACTATATGAGACAGATCATCCACGGGCCCGTTGATGCGGACCAGATGGACTATCTTCTGAGGGACGCTCATTACACTGGCGTAGCGCATGGAACGATCGACCTGGACAGGCTCCTGCAGACGATCGGGGTCTTTCATGGGGACCTCGTCGTGGACAAGGGCGGCGTGGTGGCGGTGGAGGGTCTTCTCGTCGCCAGGGCGCTGATGTACACTTCGGTCTACTTCCACAAGACCGTGAGGATAGCGGAGATGATGCTCTGCAAGGCCGTGGAGAACGCGGATGAGAGTGTCCTCAGGAACATACAGATGGACACGGACTGCAGCCTCTCCGAGAAGCTTATCGTCGCAGGCGGGGACTCGCGCCGGATCATGATGATGCTGCGGTACAGGAAGCTATACAAGAAGGCGCTGTCGATAACGACCGGTGAGATCAAGGAGAAGCAGCTCGACCGTCTCCTGGCCCTGACCGACTATCGGGAGAGAAGGTCGATGGAGGCGGAGATTGCCGAGGAGGCGGGGATACGGACCTCCGACGTCATCTTGGACGTGCCGGAAAGGGAGCTTCTCATCTCGGAGCCGAGGATTGGTAAGACCGAAGTGCCGATATTGAATGGCGACAGGGTCAAGCCTCTCACGAAGTACAGCCCGATCGCGAAGGCGCTGCAGTCGAGGAGCGTTCACGATTGGGCCGTAATGGTTTCGACACCGGCGAATCATAGAGACGTCGTCGAGGAAGCTGCAGAGAGAGTACTGTTCTCCTGAGGTCGATTCGCGCTGTCTCAGAGACTGCCTGTCCTCTCCAGGTCGGCTCCGCATCGTCCGCAAAACCTGTCCCCTTTCCCATCGGTATCGGCGATCGAATTCGAAAAGAACATCACACATCTGGTGTCCTTGCAGTGATCCAGCCCGAGGGTGTGGCCGAGCTCATGGATTGCCTCCTTCACTATCCTTTCTGTCATTATTCGACTGTCCGGGTGTTGTAGCCTCGCTATCGATATCACGCAGCCCCTCCCCCCGAGGAGCGCCCTGCCGAAGACGAAGTTCAATCCAGGCGCGAAGAGGTCGAGGGACGTAACGCCCAGCACCCTCTCCCCGCAAGCTTCCTGAGCGATCTCGAGGAATCTGGCGCTGTCATGCTGCCCCCTTCTATGAGAGCAAGCATCCTCTGGAGCTTCGACTGATGGGAGCATCATGATCGATCCGAATTTCTCGCCGAGCTTCGAGACGAGCATGAGCAATATATCTGTGTCCACACCGCCTATCGGGAGTATCGAGACATTCACTTCCCTGGCTCTCAGCCCTTCATCACCCCGATAGGCCAGAGGCGAGCGACCCTTCTCGACAGACCTGCGCCGTCCACGATCGAGACGACGTGGTCGATGTCCTTATAGGCTCCGGGCGCCTCTTCCAGTATACCATCCTTCGTACTCGACCGTAGGTATATGCCCCTGCTCTCAAGCTCCTGCAGGACCTGGTCGACCCTGTACTTCCTTATCGCAGCCTCTCTGGACATGACCCTTCCCGCCCCGTGGCAGGTTGAGCCGAACGCCTCCCTCATTACGTTGTCCGTTCCGACGAGCACGTAGCTCCCCGAGCCCATATCCCCCGGTATAATTACCGGTTGTCCGACGCTGCGGTACTTCGTCGGCACGTCTGGATGGTCCCTGGGGAACGCTCTTGTCGCTCCCTTGCGGTGAACATACACCTTCATCTTCTTCCCGTTGACCTCGTGCTCCTCGATCTTCGCGATGTTGTGGGCGACGTCGTATACCTGGTGCATCCCCATCTCCTCCGCCGAGCGCTTGAGCGTCTCCTCGAACGACTGCCTCACCCAGTGGAGGATCATCTGTCTGTTCGCCCAGGCGTAGTTTGCCCCGCAGGCCATCGCCTTGAAGTAATCCTGTCCCTCCTTCGAGTTCACCGGCGCGCAGGCGAGCTGCCTGTCTGGGAGCTCTATCTTCCGCTCCCTCACCGAATGTTCCATGACCTTGAGGTAATCCGTCGCTATCTGGTGACCGCAGCCCCTCGAGCCGCAATGGATCGTTACAGTGATCTGCCCCTCCTGTCCCAGCCCGAACGCCTTCGCCGCTTCCTTGTCGTAGATCTTCTCCACCTTGTCGATTTCGAGGAAGTGGTTCCCCGACCCTAGCGACCCGACCTGAGGTATTCCTCTCTCCTTCGCCTTGTGACTGACCGTCCTTGCGTCGGCCGCCTTCATCCGTCCGCCCTCTTCGGTCGCTTCGAGGTCCTCCTCCCAACCGTAGCCGTTCTTCACCGACCACTCCGCCCCGAGCTCCAGTATGTCGTTGATCTGGTTTCCAGCCACGTCCGTGACGCCCTCGGACCCGACCCCAGCTGGGACGTTCCTGAACAGCACGCCGATGAGGTCCTTGATTCTCGGCTTGACGTCGTCGATAGTGAGGTCCGTTCTCACCAGCCTCACGCCGCAGTTGATGTCGAAGCCTATCCCACCGGGCGAGATGACCCCCTGCTCCGCGTCCATCGCCGCGACGCCTCCGATCGGGAAACCATAGCCCCAATGGATGTCCGGCATCGCCAGGGCTTTCCCGACGATCCCTGGCAGACATGCGACGTTGGCTGCCTGCTCAAGAGCGTTATCCGCCCTTATGGCAGACATCATCTTGATGTCAGTGAAAATGATGCTGCTGGTCCTCATGCACTTCTTGTAACTCTGAGGAATCTCGAAACGAAAATCATCGATTTGGTTGATCGGACCGCCCCAACTCATCCAAGTGCACACTCCTGATAAGTGTGCCAGGTTATGCATCCAGCAGTTTATTAAACCTTCCGAGTCGCGAACGATGTCACAGCTTCGGACCTCTGCCTTCCAGAAATGTGGGGATGTGTCGGAGACCGTGATCGTCCGGACCGATTCTATAGGATTCCGCTGCGGGTTTCGAGACTATTATAATGGAGACAGCAGATTTCAACATTGGAGTGCGCATGCTCGAAGGGGACCTCATATACTCCATCATCTCGCCGATTGTTGGAGTCCTAGGACTGTCGCTTGGGGTCTACGTGATGTTCAAGAATCCCCATCTCGAGATGACCCGGACATACCTCGCGGTCATGGTCCTGTTCCTGATCGCCGGAATGCTGGATTTCTCCTTGAACAACGCCTCAGACCAGGCCATTGCGGAAGCCGTCGGGCGCATCCTCGTCCTCAATGTTGTGCTGATATTCGCAGGGTTCCTGTATCTGTCATCCTTACTTCCTTGCGAGCGCCGCAGGAACTGGTTCAGGAGCCACAGGCTCGAGTTCATCATCGTCATCCTGGCACTCGGAGTCATTCCCGCAGCGTTCGTCGATGTCAAGAACTCGACCTATGGCTGGGGCATACCCGATTCTTTCTCGGTCATGGTGCTCCTTGCAATCGTTTTGGCACTGATCATCCTCACTCTGTTCGTCCTCTCTAGGGCGTACAGGTCCAGCACCGACCCCTCGGTGAGGAAGCAGTGCGTATTAATGTCGATAGGCATAGTCTTCCCTGTGGTCTACAGCGGTTTCCTGATCGTATTGGACCAGATGGGGACATTCAGCCCTCCACAGCTCGCCCCGGGCTTCTTGCTAACGAGCATCGTCTTCTTGTACGCCATCCTGAGACACAAGCTGTTCTTGATCGCTCCGGTGGTGGAGGACAAGAAGGAAGGGAATGGCCGATCGAGCAAGGCGGAACTGAGGATTGCTGACCGGGGCTGCTATCTCATTGAAGGGAAGAGGTCAGACGAGGCCTACAGGATGTTCATGGAGGACGTCGGCGAGGGGGCGGAGGGCCTTCTCTTATCTAGAATGCACCCCGACGCCATCAAGGAAACATATGGGCTCGTCAAGACCCCAATTATCTGGTTGGCCATCCAGCCAGGTCCCGATCGGATCGAGCCGGCGAACCTCTCGATACTTCAGCACACGGTCGTGGAGTTTCTCAGGAAAGGACAGGACGTCGTTGTCATGCTTGATGGGTTGGAGTATCTCATCTCGAACAACCCGATCGAGAAGGTCCTGAAAACTCTCTACGCAATCAAGGACGAGGTCATGGCGTCGAACTCCAAGCTCCTCTTGCCGATAGATCCTGAGATCCTCGACCTCACCCATCTAGCGCTTTTCGAGAGAGAGTTCGAGGTCCTCAAAACGAGCGGTGGGGCCGGGACCGAGATTTGAACTCGGGTCTAGGGATCCACAGTCCCACAGGATACCAGGCTACCCCATCCCGGCCATGCTGGAAAGATGTGAACACGTCAGGATAGATAAAGGTTTTCTCACTCGGTATCTTGACGGCAGATGACTCAGAATGCCAGCGGAGAAGGGGAGACTCGCTGTTCAGCCCTGACCGTTATGACTCCGCCGTTCCCTTATTCGTACCCTACTGATAAGGGAACACCGCGTACATCAACGCGAACTTCTCCTTCTTCTCCTGGGGATGCTTCTCCGCCAACTGCCTGAGCTTCCTGTCCATCTCGAGTATGAACGCTTCGGCGTCAGTGTTGGACTTCTCAGTGTCCGGAAGGATGACGTAGTTCGCTCCGAAAGGATAACGCGGCCGTTCCTCGACCTTCGCAAAGTATGTGTCCCTCTTTTCGTCCAGGAGCTTTATCCCTTTGTTCAGGATGCCCTTGATGGCGCCCATCGCAGCGAAGACCAGGTTTATCCTCTCGGAGATGTCGACCGCTTCGGAGTCCGTGGCCTGGCTTATCATTCCCGGCTCGAAAACCGACTTGTAGTACTTCTCCACGAGGTTGCCGACGAGCTCGGTCTTGGTCAGACTTATCAGCTCTGCTTCCAAGAGTTTCTTGACGTGGTATTGCGCGTTCTGGATGCTCATGCCGAGAAGTTGCGAGATCTGGGTCGTCGTCATTTCCTTGGCGGAGAGAAGTGAGAGGATCGCCAGTCGGTTCATGTCGGATAGTACTTTTATTTGTTCAACACCGATTTCTTTCATCTGCAGCACTCAAATCCTATTGTATCGATACAATATGATAGCAACGCTTAAATATTTGCATGTCTTCACTCAAATTAGATAGGAACGGTAATACAGAGTTTGAGTGTGATAAAGATGACAAGAAAGAACGACAAAGCGCCGAAGCGGGAATTTCCGGATTCTAGGATATACATACTTCCCAGGTAAGACTCCCAGGCTACCTCCGGTCTTGTACTTTCGCGCAACTTGATCGCTGAGGTGATGTGTACCGGACGAGAACTCCGTCAGGTTTGAGTCCGATTGGTTCTGATCCATCGATCATCACCTTCCTTTTCCATATTGTTCTTGAGAGACGCTCCTTTCGCGAAATCTGTTCAGCGTGGTACGCAAGAGTTAAGAGCGCTTCGATTCTTGATGTCTTGGAAGACCATGAAGCGGGATCTCATCTCAGTATTGGACATCAAGGACGACATGGAAGAGATACTCTCACTTGCTGAACGTTTGAAAGCGGGAAAGACCGACGCGAGCTGCAACCTCAAGGGCAAGACCCTGGCGATGATCTTTGAGAAGTCCAGTACAAGGACAAGGGTCTCTTTCGAGGTCGGCATGGCGCAGCTCGGCGGGCACGCCCTCTATCTCAGCCCGAAGGACCTTCAAATGGGTAGGGGAGAGACGGTCCAGGACACCGCGAAGGTGCTCAGTCGCTACGTCAACGGCATCATGTACCGCGCGTACCAGCACGAGATGATGCTGGAACTGGCCAAGAACGCGACCGTCCCGGTCATCAACGGTCTCGACGATCTCGAGCATCCCTGTCAGATAGTGGCTGACCTGCTCACCATCAAGGAGCGTAAGGGCAAGTTCAGGGGCGCCAAGATGGCGTACGTCGGGGACGGCAATAACGTATGCAACTCACTCCTGCTGGGGACTGCGGTCGTCGGCATGGACTTCGCGGCCGGATGCCCCGAAGGATACTGGCCGAACGCCGAAATCGTGAGGAAAGCGGCCGAGCTCGCGAAGAAGAACAGCTGCGCTTCAAAGGTCGTCAGCGATCCGAAGGATGCCGTCAAGGGCGCCGACGTCGTCTATACAGACGTCTGGATATCGATGGGTCAAGAGGTCGAATCAGGGACTAAGGAGAAGGACTTCATCGCTTTCCAGGTGAACCCCTCGCTCATGAAGCTCGCCAAGAACGACTGCATCGTCATGCACTGTCTTCCGGCGCACAGGGGCCTGGAGATCGTCGATCAGGTCATCGACGGGAAGAACAGCGTCGTCTTCGACCAGGCGGAGAACCGCCTGCACGCGCAGAAGGCGATCATGCTGAAGCTCATGCGCTGAGATTGCCTGACAGCTGCCCCTCGATCAGCTTCTCCATCTCTGCCAGGAATTCCTCTTCCTTGCCGATAGATATGGTCGCGCCGGCAGCGATGTTGTGCCCTCCGCCGGTCCCTCCGACTCTCTCAGAGGCGGCCTTCACTGCCGTCGCCAGGTCAATCCCCTTCTGGACCAGATCCCTTGTCGCCCTGGCGGACACCTTCACCTTGTCGTCCTCAGAGTAGGCGAATGCTACGATTGGAACGTCGGACGGCACCTCTCCCGAGCCCAGGACCATTCCTGCCACGATCCCGACGATGCTATCTAGAATCTCGTCCTTCCCATGGAAATGCTGCAGGAACCTTCCCCTTTCGACGCCCAGGTCCTTGACGAGACCCACCGCGTCCGCTAGGTTCCCTCTGTGGTTGTGCTGCAAGCGCAGTCCCTTCTCGAGGAAGTCGCCCCTGTCCCCGGCACAGATTCTCAGACCGACCTTGCCCTCACCGTATCTGCCGCAGGCGTTCAGGAGCGTTGAGAACTCCTTCGCGTCGTGGAGCTCGGTCCCGGACTTCTCCCCATTCAAGACATACACCTCGCCGATCAATCTCTTGCATGCCCAATGACCGCTGCCGGAGTCGAGAAGGTGATCGCACAGGGCGCTCGCGACCTGCCTCCTCTCCACTTCGGACAGGTCAACCCAGCATCTCCATTTCTCCCCCTCCGTCAGAGGTATCCCTAGGTCCATCAGGAACCTCTGGCACGCGACCGCATCGTTCGTCAGGCCAGGCAGTATCGGGTCGGTCGAGAACTGCAGCATCTTCCCGACCGGTCTGGTCTCCCTGCCGAAGACCCTGAGGTCCTTGACGGCCATCATCATGTCTTTGTCGGCCGCGTCCTTGAGCACCCGTCTGTTCAGCCCTCTGAGTCTGCATTCCGCGGAATCCTGGAAATCCCCGACCGCTCCGATGATCGCGATCGGGGCGAGATTGACATTGTCCGCATCCATCGCTTTCGCGACGAGGTAGGTCACCCCCGCCCCGCTTATCTCCGTCGAGCCGTCGATGCCGAACAGGTGCGGGTTCACGTGTCGCTCGGCGAAGCTCAACAGGTCGACTTGACCCCCCTTCGTGGCGGCCTTGACCTCCTTCTCCGGGAGGTGGTGGTCCGATATGCAAACGTGCCCGCTCGTGAACTTCGAGTAGGATCCACTCCCGAGGTCTACAAGCCAGAAGGTTTCGGATATCTCAGCGTTGATCGCTCTTATCTCAGCGTCGTCGAGTTTCTTTATGAACTTGACATCGCAGGGAATCCCCGCTCTCTCCAGCGCGATCGAGGCGATTGATGCGCCGCTGATCCCGTCCGCGTCCACGTGACCGACGATCGTGACATGCGAAGAGCAGAGGATCGTGTCCGCGAGACCCTTCACAGCCTCTTCGAAGCCCCTCGGATCCTGACCTCTTTCGGAAACAAGCATCTCGATTCCACCTCATCAGCTGCCACTCAGCACCTTTCTTTCGAGAATGTCGCAAGCGTGTCTCGCGACGGCCTCTAGATTGCGTGTGTCCTCTTCATTGTATCTTCTAAGAAGGTTCAGGGCGTTCCTTTTCCCCTTTTCCTTCCAGAGCCTCCACAGGTAGACGGCCTGTTCTCCCGTGACGTACTCCACCTCCTTCGCCCGTCTTATGCCGATCGAGCGCTCGACTTGCTTCAATCCTCCGGTCAGACCGACCCTTCTGCACGCGTGCCTGAGGTCCAGGTGCGGGACCGGCGGTATCGCGAAGGGAAAGTGGTACTGTAGTATGGGAAGATCGAACGAGCCGCCGTTGAACGTGATGAGCATCTTGCAGTCTCTGAGATCAGAGGCCAGATTTTGGGACGTCAGGTCCTCCCCGTGAATCAGCGTCCTTGTTCGTCCAGCCCTATGGATACCGACGACGGTCACCAACGAGTCCGTGCTCAAGCCATCCGTCTCGATGTCCAAATAGGCCGCGTCCTTTTCGATGTCGCCGAACAGCCTCCAGTGCTCCCCACCCGGGAGTATCCTCGCAAAGTATCGGGTCTGGCCGTTCTCCATGAATCTCGCGGCTTCTTCGATCAATGAGTCGAGTCTTTCCTTCCTCTTCCGAGAAAATCCACTAATGGAGCCGGTGGACAGGAAGTCGTCCCAGTTGTCTATGCCTTTCCTCCACAGAGACCGTTCGGTGTACCCTCCCACCGTGGGCAGGATGAGAAAAGTCCTGCGGATCATCTGTTCCAAGGACAGCGACCCATGTGATAGCGGTTTCGGAGGGTTTGTTGAAAGTAAATGTCCTTGGATGGCCGCGAACGAAACGCTACCACACGGGTTCAGAGAGACCGCAGGTTTAGAATACTCGTTCATGACTGATTCGTTCCTTCATGGTGATGTGATCGGCTATGGATTCGGTTGAGGTACTGCCAGGTGTCTGGATATCAAATGGACTCTGTGTCTACATGAAGGACCAGGGACTGGTGGCGATAGCGGACCTGCATATAGGGTACGAGGCGGCGCTCGAGGAGGAAGGCGTGCACCTTCCCCGTATACAGACCGCGACGATGGAGGACGCGCTGATCAGGATAGTCGAGAAGTACGATCCTGAGAAGGTCCTGATAGTCGGGGATCTCAAGCATGAGTTCAGCAGGAACCTAGGGCAGGAGTGGAGCGACGTTAGATCGGTCCTCTCTCTGCTGTGCGAACGGGCCAAGGTCCTGTTGGTCAGGGGAAATCACGACAACTACCTCAAGAACATCGCCTCGAAGATGGACATCGGCATTGTCGACAGGAGGCGTGTGGGAGGGATCACCTTCGTGCATGGTCATTCCGAATGCGCGGCCCGCCCGCTCGTCATGGCCCACGAGCATCCGTCTTTGAGGATCGTCGACCGTATCGGGGCCGCGATAAGGCTCCCTTGCTTCATCCATTTCAAGAAGGAGGATATCTTGGTTATGCCGGCTTTCAGCCCGCTCGCTGTGGGCACGGATGTCACGAGAGTGGAGCCATCGGATTTCCTGTCGCCGATCCTGAGGAATTGCGACATCTCCGATGCGAACGTGTACGGCTGCAGCGAAATCGGTCTGTTGAACTTAGGTTCGATTCCCCTGTTGGGTGCGGCAAGAACATGAGCCAGTCTCGCTGTTTCATCACTTCCGCTTTTTTCAATCGTCCCTCTCCCAACATTGTGTTCTTCCACTTCCAACATCCTAGGAAACCTATTAATTGTCTTTAGGTCATATTACGGGGCAGAGGGATGAGTTTGCCAGAATGCATCGTGTGTGGTTATGTTTTGGAAAAGAATCAGGAGAAGTGTCCCGCTTGTGGGGCTTCGCAGTTCGAAGAGGATGACTATTGAGCTACGCAAACCCCACATCTAGATGCGCCGCTGCCCGATGGTGGCATGAGGAAGGCTCAATGGTTCGGTGCGACCTCTGTCCCCACGGATGTCTGGTGTCTGATGGCAAGCTAGGCATATGTGGAGTGCGACGGAACGACGGAGGGATTCTGTGCTCTCTCAATTACGGCAAGGTCTGCGTGTCGACATGCGACCCGATAGAGAAGAAGCCCATTTTTCACTACAGACCAGGATCCAGGCTGTACTCGCTCGGCACTTTCGGCTGCAACATGGACTGCATGAACTGCCAGAACTTCAACTTGGCAAGGTCTAAGGGCGACGATCTGCCGTGCGTCGAGATGAGCGCGGAGGACGTGGTCCGAGAGGCGAAAGGGAAAGGCGCTCAGGGCATCGGGTGGACCTTCAACGAGCCAGTGGTCTGGGCTGAGTTCATTCTTGATACTGCCGAGGAGGCGAATCGTCAGGGTTTGTTCGTCCTGCTCAACACGAACGGCTTCATCCAACGAGAACCGAGGGATGAGATCCTGAGGTTCACCCAGGTCATGAACATCGACGTCAAGGGGTTCACCGAGAAGTTCTATGAAAACAACTGCGGGGCGAAGCTCAAGCCGATTCTCGAGACCTGCACGGCAGCGAAGGGCGCGGGAGTCCACGTGGAACTGACGTATCTGCTGATACCTGGTCTCAACGATTCTGAGGAGGAGATCCGGAAGTTCTGCGAATGGGTAGTGGATGAGATGGGACCAGACACCCCCGTCCATTTCTTCAGGTTCCGTCCGTTCTATAGGCTCTCCAACCTTCCTGCGCAGACAATCGAGAAGCTTAGTGAAGCCTATGACATTGCCAAGTCAACAGGCGTAAGGTTCCCTTACCACGCAGGCGTCGTCGGCGATCAACGTCAGAACACCTACTGCCCGAAGTGCGGCGAGCTAGTCGTGAAGCGCGCCAGTGAAGAGGTCATTGACAAGGTCTGTGTGAAGAAGACGGAAGTCAGTCGCTTCTGTCCTACCTTCTCGGAGGTCGAGGTGAGGCTGCAGGACGGCGCATGCCCTGGATGTGGAGAATTCATCCCTGTCGTGTCTGGTCAAGACCTAGGGTGTGCACGATAGTTACAGGCATATTGGATGGTGCATCCATCCATAAAAGGGTTTATTATCCATGATTTTAATCCAAACACTAATAGTTCGCTTTGAGGAGGGAGCATAGCATGAGTGAGCAGATTCTTGAAAAGTTAGCCGAGGTCGTTGTGAAAGGTAAGATCAAGGAGGCCAAGCCGCTAGCGGAACAGGCACTGGGTATGGGAATTACAGCACAGACTATAATCTTCGACGGCCTGAGCAAGGGCATGGAGGTAGTCGGTCAGAAATACGAGAAGAAGGAGTATTACTTGCCTCAGGTTTTGCTGTCCGCCCAGACCATGTACGCAGCCCTCGATGTTGTCCTTCCGAAGTTGAAGGTCGGGGAGGCGGGTGCATCCGGTAAGGTCGTGATCGGTGTCGTCGAGGGAGATGTTAACGATATTGGGAAGAACATCGTCAAGGCGATGATGACTGGCACTGGTTTGCAGATGTTCGACATGGGTCGCGACGTTCCACTGAAGAAATACATCGAGAAGGTCGAGGCCGAGAAGGCCAACATACTTGCCACGTCCACTCTCATGACTCCGACCCTAGCGGGGATGAAAGAGCTTGAGAAGATGCTGGCGGAGAAGAACCTGAAGGGCCCGGTCAAGACGATGATTGGTGGTGGAGCGACCTCGAAGGAGTTCGCCGCCCAGATTGGCGCGGACGCCTGGGGATACGACGCAATCGAAGCCGTCAAGATCGTCGCGAATCTCCTGAAGAAGTAAATCCTTTTTGCGAGAGCGCAGCTCTCGCCAGATATATTTTTCTCTTCTTCCGTCCTATTAAGTCGAGTCAAAACTAGCTGAATCCGGTGCCAATATGAGCTCAAGACTTCCTGCAGGGGGAAACTGGTATGGACTGGGTATCGACACAGGAGGGACTTTCACCGATGCGGCCATCGTCAACTTGAACAATCACAAGGTCCTCGCGAAGGCCAAGGCACGGACGACATATCAGGATTTTTCCAAGGGGATCGAGAAGGCCGTTGAGGGAGTGCTCCGGGCCAGCGTTTGTGGTATCGAGGACATCAAGCTTGTCGGCATGTCGACAACGATTGCAACGAACTCGATATTGCAGGGCAAGGGCGGCAGGGTCGGACTGATAGGCATCGGCTGGAAGCCGCAGGAGAATTTGGTCCTTGGATGCGACAAAGCAGCGTTCATCCGAGGAGGCCACGATTCCATCGGTGGCCAAGCTGAGCCGCTCGATGAGAACGAACTCGCCGAGGCCATCGGGCAGGCCGCGAACGCTGTCGATGCAGTCGTCGTTTCGAGCATCTTCAGCATCTGCAATCCGACGCATGAGTTGCGCGCGAAACAGATGATTCTGGAGAGGACTTCGATCCCTGTAGTTCTCGGTCACACGCTGACCGGAGACGTTGGCATAATGGAGAGGACTGTCACAGCCGTGCTCAATGCCAGACTGATTCCAATAATGGGTGATTTCATGATGGCGGTGGAGCGTTCAATGAAGTCCAGGGGGATCGATGCGCGCATCATGGTCTTCAAAGGCGACGGCGGCCTCATGTCCATAGGGGCGGCCAGGGAGAGGCCGATCGAGACGATACTCTCTGGACCGGCTGCCAGCCTAATTGGAGGGAGTGTCTTGGCCGGTCTCGACCATTGCATCGTGATTGACATAGGCGGCACGTCCACGGACATCGCCTTCATGGACAACGGGTTTCCCCGGCTGAACAAAGAGGGAGCGATGGTTGGAGGTTGGAGGACGAGGATTAAGGCCATTGACATCTGGACAACTGGCCTTGGCGGGGACTCAATCGTCTGCCTTGACAGCAAAGGAGAAATCCGTATCGGACCAGAGAGGGTGATCCCCCTGGCAATCGCCTCCAGGATGAGCTCCTCTTTCAAGAAGAAAATGGACAGCTTCTCGGATACTGGCCTTTATGTCGCATGCAGCGGCGAAGCCGCCATTCTGACAGAGAACGAAGCCAAGATTCTTCGGTTCCTCCATTCCTCGGGCCCTTCCACATTGTATGAGGTCATGGACGGGGTGAGCGACGTCGTTCTCACGAGCGACGTCCTCTATTCTCTCAAGAGCCATGGCTACCTGCTTCAGACGGGTCTGACGCCGACGGACGTCATGCACATCATTGGCTCCTGCGCCCTAGGCGATGTTGAGGGCTCTCGGATCGGCGCACGACTCGTGGCGGAGAAGTCTGACATGTCCCCGGACGAATTCGTCGATAAGGTCATGGAGCGCGTGATAACCAGGGTGGGGGAAGAGATCATGCGCAAGATGATATTGGACGAGGTGGGAAGCGTCTCGCATTCGGAGGCTCTTGATCGCCTCCTCGAGGCGAGCGCGGGAGAGAAGAGGTTCCAGAGCATGGACATCAGCGTGAAGATCGATCGGCCCGTTGTGGGTATAGGTGCTCCTGCCAAAGCGCTGGTCGGACCGCTCGAGAAGAGGATGAACGTGAACGTGATCATCCCCGACAACTACGAAGTCGGAAACGCTGTCGGTGCCGTGTGCAGTCTCATATCTGAGTCGGTCGCCGTGCAGGTCTATCCTAAGGACTACAAATACATTGTTCTCGCTCCCGGAACGACACCCATCGACTATTCGCATATCGAGGAGGCCCTGACCTCTGCGAAGACGTACGCGGAGAGATCTGCAAGGGAGAGGGTCGAAGCCTCCGGGGCGGAGGATGTACGGGTGAAGCTCGAGGTCCTGGAGCATAGGTTCAGCGACGGCTATGGGAAAGAGATGAAGTTCATCAACTGGGTCGAGGTGAGGGCGGTCGCGACGGGGAGACCAAACCTTAAGATGTCGTGGAACGCTCGGCCGTAGGACTGTGACCGATTCATCCAGCAACGTCGTTGCATACTGAACAGCAAGAGCCGGTGTGACAACAATCGTTTACGAAACATTGAAGTAGCATCTCACAGATAATTGAGTTTACCATATGGCATGTTTGAGGAGGGATAGTTGTTGAACAATGGAATGAAACCTAGGGATCGAGTTCTCGCGGCACTCGCCTGCAAGGAGCTTGACAGACCTCCTGTGGTCTGCTTCACTCAGAGCGCGACCGTTGACCAGATGGATGCTGTCGGTGTTCACTGGCCAGATGCACACACCGACCCAGAGAAGATGGCTACTCTTGCGATGGCCGCCAACAAGGTCTTTGGCTTTGAATCCGCAAGGTTGCCGTTCTGCTTGACGGTCGAGGCAGAAATCATGGGTTGCACGGTCGACCTCGGCAAGGTCGACAGGACCCCAATGGTGAAGAAGCACGCATTCGAGTCAGTGAGCGATGTCGACGTTCCGAAGGACTTCTCGCACCTCGGAAGGGCGAAGACGGTCGTCGAGGCTACAAAGCTGTTGAAGAAGAAAGCCGGTGCGGAACTGCCGGTCATCGTCGGCACGACGGGTCCGTTCACGATCGCAGGCCACCTCGTCGGGACGGAGAACTTGCTGCTGTGGATCGTGACAGAGCCGGAGAGCGTGCACAAGTTCGTGAAGATCGCGGCTCAGGTGGAGAACAACTACTTGAAGGCAATAGCCGCGGCCGGCGCGGACGTCATAGTCATGAGCGACCCATCGGCATCGACCGACATGCTGTCGGGAGAGATGTTCGACGAGTATGCGGCGCCGTACATAAAGCAGTCGTTCAGCGATATCGATGGCCCGAAGAACGTCCTGCACATCTGCGGTGACACCACGATGCTGCTCGAGCACATGATGGAAACGGGCGTTCATGGATTGAGTATCGAGGAGAAGGTTCAGCCGGAGAAGGCGGTCGAGATCGTCAAGAACAGGGTCGCGCTCGTTGGTAACATCGGCGTCGTGAAGCCGTTGCTGCAGGGAACGCCGGATGACGTAAAGAGGGAGACCACCAGGGTGGTCAAGTCTGGATTCAACCTCGTCGCTCCAGGCTGCGGTCTGGCTGCCAGGGTACCTTCGCCCAACATCCAGGCCCTCGTTCACGCCGTCAAGGGGCGCTAGATGGAGAGAGGAGTCTGATCTCCTCCTTCATAATTCTTTTTCATTAATGTCATTCACCTTTTTTTTCCTTAGGGTCTAGCCCGAATCGCTACTCATCTAGGAGCCGAGGTGTATCTCAGAATTGGATGGTATTGTCAGACTCCCTTTGACATCTTATGCGGGCTGCTGGATATTTAACCCTATTTTTAAATAGCGGAACCATATTAACCTGCAGGATTCCCCATGGGATTTGGCATTGCCCTTGATCTCGGAACGAGCGGATATCGCACGCATCTTGTCGATCTCTCGAAGCGCGGGAAGATCATCTCCACCGCGATTACGATGAGGCATCCCCTCCCCGGCGCCAACATCATGGACCATCTTCATTTCTGGCTTGAGAACGGCGCCGAGGTAGGGCACAGGATCGTCCTCGAGACCGTCGACAAGCTTATCGCACTTCATGGCGCCGATTGCAAGAAGATCGAACGCATAGCGGTGTGCGGCAACCCCGCCCAACTTTCCATGTTCGAGGATATCGAGGTGAGGGACCTCGCCTTCGCGGGAGTATCGATTCTCAAGCGGCTCAACGTTCAAAGCCCCAACAGGAGGGGGCATACCACGACGGCGGGCACGATAGGACTGACTTCCGCGGATCCTGAGGTGGAGGTAGCGATACCTCCGGCAATCAGGCACGAGGTCGGTGCGGATGCGCTCGCGATGATAATCAAGTCGAAGATGCTCGAGAAGAAGGAGACCTGCATGGTAACCGACTATGGCACGAACGCTGAGATGGGTCTCTACCATGAAGGAGAGCTCTACAGCGGAAGTGCGGCTGCGGGGCCCGCGATGGAAGGTCAGCACATCTCTTATGGGATGCTCGCTGCGCCCCACGCCATCTCCGATCTAGATTTTGGGGAGAACGGATATTGGGTGAACGACGTTCTAGACGCGAGGCTCGGGCCGCATCACAGCACGCTCGTGAACCCGGCGACCGGAGAGGTCAAGAAGCTCGACGGTTTGGAGGCGCGAGGGATTACCGGAACGGGAGTCGTCGCCGCGGTCGCCCTGGGGATCGAGTCCGGTCTGGTGAAGCTTCCGAACATAACGACTGCGGATAGGCTGCTCCACTTCCAGGACAAGATCTCCTTCAGCGAGAGAGACCTGAGAGAAGCCGGAAAAGCGATGGGTGCCATCCGGGCGGGTCACAAGACCCTCATCGAGGAGATAGGGATTGACGATTCAGAGGTGAAGACGATGTATCTGGCAGGTGCGTCCGGTACCTACGTCGATCCGATAAAGGCGCAGACCTGCGGTCTCGTCCCGAGAATCGTTGAGAAGACCGTGCAGATCGGCAACACCTCGCTGATGATGGCGTATGACCTGCTTGTCCATCCCGACGTCTTAGACATGATGCAGCAGGTCGCGGACTCGATTGCATCGAAGCACATAATGTTCGCGACCTCGAAGGTATTCGAGGACCTTTACGTCAACGAAGTGGCGTACTGGCTCGAGGGCATGCCGTTGGAGGCCTACAACGACTTCATCAAGATGGCAGGGTTGAAGCCTATGCCTGAGATCATCAGGCCGAAAGAAACCCTGAGGATTGTCGACAGAGACATACCTGAGGTGGGGTCGAAAGGACTCAAAACACTCGAGCATGTTGGCGTCTACCTGGTAGGCGGTTTCGAGGGTTGCGTCGGGTGCAAGAAATGCGAGATGGAGTGCCCGGAGCGGGCGCTGAAGGTCGAGAAGGTCGGTGACAGAGAGTTCAGGATAAGGGTCGTAACGGAATTCTGTCTCGGCACGGCGTGCAAGAAATGCGAGCAGGTCTGCCCGAATGACTGTTTCCGTTTCAACGAGTTGAAGATAGTGAAAAGGGAGGATGTGAGCGGTAAGTGCGCATAATCTCGATGGTAGACAACATTTCCTCGCCCCCATACTCGCCTTCGGGACTGGTCAAGATGCTCGATAGTCCGGAGAGACATTTCATGTCCGAGCACGGAATCTCATTCTTGATCGAGAACGAGAAGGGGCAGAGGATCCTCATCGATGCCGGCGCTTCCGAGCAGGTGTTCATGCATAACATGGGTCTGTTGGGATACAAGCCCGAGAGCATCAGTGCGGTATTCATCTCCCACGGTCATTACGATCACGTCGGCGGTCTCGTGCCGCTGATCAAGGCGGGCGTCCCGATCTACGCGCATCCGAAAACGTTCGTTGGGAAGCGCTACATCCTTCAAGGTGCGAAAAGGACGGACCTCTCCGTCCCACCTGCAGTGCTCGAGGTGCTGAAAGGGGCGAAGCTGAATCTTTCCGCGACAAGCGTCGAGCTGGCCGAGGGGATCAGGACCTCGGGCGAGGTCGCGCGCCAGTTCCCGTTCGAGGGTCCAGGTAACTTCGTGAGGGAAGAGGACGGGAAGGTCACCGAGGATAACAACATTGACGATCAGGCGGTCTACATCTCGACGAAGAAGGGGCTGGTCGTCATCTCAGGTTGCGGACATGCGGGCATCGTCAATGTCGTTCAACAGGCGAAGAAGTCCATGGGTGCGAAGGTGTTCATGGCTATGGGAGGATTCCATCTCTACAGTGGGGACACCGACAGGCTGCTGAAGACGATGGACTACCTGAAAAACCTGGGTGTGGACCATATCGCCCCCATGCACTGCACTGGATTCGAAGCCATGAAGCTCCTCTCGGACAGATTCGTTGGCTTCGAGCTGATGTCGGTCGGAAGTGAGATAGACATCCAGTGAGCGAGAATTCCTATTCAGATCATTCTCTTGCGAGATGTCGTTATAGGTCAGAGACGGAGTGTCTCACAATCTCGTCCGCGAACGCCGCGGCAAGGGAGACGCGCTTGGCGTACTCGATCGGTCCGTACATGACGAAGTCCGCCCCGGCCATGATCGGAATCACCGCCGATGCGACATCGACGTACCTGAAAAGCTGCTTGTCCTTCTCCCTCGCCCTCAGCACCGGTGGCCAAGATTCGACCGCGTTGTGGAACGCGCATCCCGAGGGGAGTCCCCACTTCGCCTTCGCGACGATCAGGGCCTTGACCGCGGATCCTGCGTTCTGCTCGACCGACATCACAGCGAGGTCGATCAGCGGTTTTTCGATCCCGTGCTTCCTCGCGAGCTCGATGAGCCCTTCTCCGAGCATGCCTCCCCCGTCATCCAGCAGATAGATCTTGCCCTTGACTCCTATGTCCTTTGGGTTGAAGGCAAGCAGGACCGCGGATGGAATCTTGGAGTCGTGAAGCTTCGCCAGCTCATCGGGGGAGGTGCCCGCGTTCAATGAGTTGTACACGACCCTTTCTCCCAATCCCATCTCGCCCGCCTTGACCGCGCCCCCGATCCTGACATCCGGGCTAGGGGAATCGATGAACAGTGGCAGGTCTGAGAGCTCGGAAACCTTCTCGAGGTACGATGCCATCGATTCCACTGTCTCGGCGTAGACCATCAATGCCGCCGGACAGCCGGTCTCCTCCATCGCATTTCGGTGGTCCGAGAGGAGCTTCTCCAACGTCTCATTGCTGACCTCTCCCCGTAATCTGTCCTCCACGATGCTGTGGCCCGGGTAGAAAAGGGAGCCCACCAGCACAGTCCGCCTCTCGCCTGGTTGTCCTCCAAAGGAAACCGCACCGACGTTGAACACACGTTGTTCGTTCTGGAACTTGAACATCTAGTCCCCTCCTGACAAGTACGATTTGATCCTCACCGCAAGCTCCACTGACGGCACCATCACGATCTCTGAGTCGACGGGATCGAGGATGATCGAGAAATCCTTCGAGACGACAACGAGCGAGGCGGATGTGCTGAGCTTCTGGCTCGGGAATCGAAGCATCTGGGACGCGAACCTGTCGGAAGCGAGATTCAGCGCACGAGCGATCTTGGCCCCCTCACCCATGATGGTCCCGGTCTTGATGATCAAAGGGTCGCCGTTGAAGCGACCTATATCTCTCTCGATGCATTCCCTTGCAGTCCGCATCAGCTCTTCGCGCCTAGCATCGTCGAAACGGTATTCCGGATCGTAGGCCACGATCTCGTCGACACTCTTCGGGTGGACGAGGTCTATGATCTCCACCTGTGCAAGGAACCTTTCGACAGCCTCCCGTGGTATGTTGCATAAGTACGGTATTGCAGATCTTGATTCCCGAATCCGCATTCGCTCGTCGACGCCGTTCTTACCAAGACTCAGCAGCGCGTCTCCAGGGTAATGTCCGAACTCGTCCCTGCCGCACACTATCAGAAATCGTATCCTCGGATTGCTGATTGTGTTGACGATGATCTTCTCGATCCCTATGTTCTCCGTCTTCACGGTGCCTTTGATGGCATGCAGGTCGTTCGGTAATTCGACGATCCCCCTTCCGATAATGGCTATCGCGACTGGAGATTCGAGCGAACCGATCTCAAAGTCACCGGGGGCTACCGGCCATGATGCGTCCACGCTCATCCTACACACCCTGTCTGATTACTTCCAATACCCTTTGTGGTGAGGGTGATTTCGACTTAAAATGATTTTGAACCCTTCTTTCTCGAAGCTGATGAGCGAGGATGCTTCGTTGACGTCCTCGTCGGAACGGTCACGTGGCGGACCCGCGATGACGGAAGGGGCTCTCGATGAAAATCGACACTACAAGTAACGACGGGAGGATTCGACGCATGGCGTTACACTTATGACAGATTACGCTGAGATCTCAAGGAAAATGGTCTCCATACTCGGTTTGAAGAACGAGCCGGTGTCAATATCGCCAATCGATAGAGGTCAGGCAATTCCCACGGGATACCCCGAGCCCGAGACGAGCATCAGACACTACCAGTCTGTCATGCGCGCGCGGAATGGCGAGTCTCTGATGGTCCCCGCAAGCATGCAGGCGTGCCATGTCGGCGCATCCGCATTGGGTATGTGTCGACTCGAGAGAAGGTCTCCTCGGGGGAGCTCCGTTACAACATCGGGATGTTCGAGACGCAGGAAGCGACTAAGAACATGATTGCCAAGCGCCCCGCAATCGAGATGGGTAGCGTAACGGCCACCCTTGTGAGCACTCTGAGCAAAGCAAAGGTTGATCCCGACGCTGTCGTCGTTACGGGCATGCCAGAACAGATCCACTGGTTGATGCCAGTGGCCGCCACATACAACTCAGGCGGAAGAAAATGCGCGGAGACAGCGTCCTTCCAAGCTACCTATGTAGATGCGAACATATTTCCATATCTGACGGGCAACATGAACTTGTCTCTTGGATGCTACGGATGTAGGAAGGTAACGGCCATCGCGCATGGGGAGATGCTGTTCGGGATTCTAGAGGCCAAACTCGAACCGATTGAGGCGCACTTGCGAAGTTGGGCGCCGGGCCGATTCTGAGATTCCGCGCGAAGTGGAGAGCAAATACAAAGCCCAGGTTCGCAGAGACAAAGGGGACGTGATTCAGACGAGCAACCGCGAGACTCGATTCCAGCGCTCTGGGGTATGATAACTTCAGATAGCCCTCTTGCGATTTCTTGCCAGTTCATGATGTGCTTCCCCCAATAGAATACATCTCGCATTCCACTCCGTCTATGGGATTGAAAGGTGAATTCTGAATGTACCTGCTCCAAAGAATCAGCAAGACGTGCTTCATTTTCTGGTATGTCTTTCATACCGACAAGTTGAATCTCGCGCAGAAGCGATGGAATGTACCTCTAAGAGAGCATCCAGAACACGCTGAATCGATCCTGGCACGGTACTGTTGTATGTCTATCACAATGTTAGTGAGGTAGAATCGGAATCTCCGCGCCTCAGTAACAACACTTCGGATTCCTCGGAAGTCTATTGCGATAGCTTAATTACACGCAATCGAACTGTAATATCATGGAGGGTTAATATGGCCAAAGTTGCAATCGTAGTCAATGGAGCGGAACCTAAATCTGTCTACCCACCGTTCGTTCTGGGCACCAGCGGTCTTGCGGTTGGAAACGATGTAATCATGTTCTTCTGCCCAGCAGGAGGAACATGGTGTAAGAAGGACGAATTGGAGAAGGTCACAGGAAAGGGCATGCCGAACATGAAAGACTTGGTGGAAAAGTTCAAAGCTCTAGGTGGTAAGATGTACCTCTGTGAGCTGGCCTTGGAGGCCAAGGACCTTAAGAGAGAGGAGCTTAGAACTGATATAGAAATCATAGGCGCTACCGAGTTCATGTCAAAAGCTAGTGATGCTACAGTGACCTTCTCGTTCTGACGTAATTAAACAAACTGACCTAGAATCATCGTTGGATCATAAGATGGCGACCTACAAGCTTGACACTCTGGGACTCAAATGCCCTCAACCTATACTGGAAGTGACGGTCAAGGCCAAGCAGATGAAGCCAGGAGATGCCTTAGAAGTCTTGTCAGACTGCCATTCTTTCCCAAGAGATGTCAAGGTCTGGTGCGAGAGGACTGGGAGGACACTTCTCTTTTGTGCCGATGAAGGGGGCAAGTTCAGGGCACAGATACAATTCTGATTGGACTCTGAGACTCGACACAATCTGACGTCGCAGATATATGTACCGCGTGACGTCTTCATTGGAGAAACAGATGACCGGCTTCGAACCAAGGATAGTGGGCTTCCTGTGCAACTGGTGCTCCTATGCTGGCGCCGATCTGGCAGGAACGAGCAGACTGGACATCCCTGCTTCCTTCACGCCGATCCGAATCATGTGCTCCAGCCGGCTGGATCCTGTGATCATTCTGACCGCGTTTCTTCGCGGAGCAGATGGAGTCCTTGTGGCGGGTTGTCATCCAGGTGACTGTCACTACGAGAAGGGCAACTACTATGCACGAAGGAGATTCGCACTAGTCAAGAAGGTCGTGGAGAGCCTTGGACTCGAGCCGAACCGGCTCCAGCTCTCTTGGATCTCTGCATCTGAGGGCAAGAAGTTCGCTGACGTTATCAATGAGTTCGATGAACGAATCAGGGCCCTGGGACCAAATCCGTTGAAGAAAGTGACTCTATGAAGATGCGATCATGACTGGCGGAGTATGCAAGAATGTATTGGTCATAGGAGCGGGCATCGCTGGCATAGAAGCCAGCCTGCTGCTCTCCAAGGCTGGCAGAAAGGTGTATCTCGTCGAGAAATGCTCATTCGTCGGGGGAACGGTCGTCAAGTTCGAGAACGTGTTCCCAAACATGGAATGTGCGACCTGCATGCTCGCCCCTAGGCAGCAGGACCTGCTCCAGGATAGGAACATCGAACTCCTGACCCTGGCTCAGGTCGCGCAGGTCGGCACATCACCAGAAGGATTCACGGTTCAAATTTGCAAGAGGGCCAGATATGTTGACATTCTCGCGTGTATTGGATGCGGTACTTGCTACGAACCCTGCCCCGTCAGTGCCCCCAATGAATTCGAAATGGGACTATCCCAGAGTAAGGCGATTTCCATACCATGTGCCGGCGCCCTGCCCAATGTGCCTGTGATAGACAAGGAGCGATGTGTTCGATTTGCCGGCAAGGATTGCCGGGCATGCAAAGATGCATGTGCCCTGGATGCCATAAATCTAGATCAGAAGGACGAGATGCTGGAGCTCAGAGTAGGTGCAATCATAGTAGCGACCGGTTTCGATACGTGGAACGTGGGTCAGATTCCCAGATACGGGTACGGCAGACATAGTGATGTCTATGACGCTCTCGAGTTTGAAAGACTCTTCGCCTCTAACGGTCCAACGGAAGGAAGAATCGTGCTGAGGAGTGGCAGGACCCCACGTTCTGCAGCGCTTGTGCACTGTGTCGGCCGCGAGGAGAAGGGATACTGTTCAGCTGTTTGCTGTCTATATTTGCTCAAGTTCAGCCATTATTTGAAGTCCAAGATTTCGGATGTGAAGATTAACGAATTCTATACTGATTTCTGCATCCCCGGCAAATCCCATCAAAGGTTCTTCGAGCGAATGGTGAAGGGGGATATCAACTTGATCCGGGCGAGCAGGCTGGAGGTCGATGATTGCGACAACGGGCTGGTGGTCAGATACGATACAGGGGGTGGAAAGAGGAATGAATGTGTCGTCGACATGGTGATCCTGGCCCCGCCCATGCAACCCAGAAGAGATACCCCCCAGTTGGCCAAGATACTCGGAATCTCTTTGGATGACAAGGGTTTTTTCGTCAAAGGTGTGGCAAGCTCAGTGAGTTCTTCCAGGTCGGGGATCTATGTGGTTGGGTGTGCGCAAGGACCCAAGAGCATAGAGGAATCGGTGGCAGAAGCCCAAGCCGCCGTTGCAGACATTCTCTCATCATCCCGGTCTGGAGGGCTATAGAATGACGAAGAGAATCGGCGTTTTCATCTGTGAATGTGGCACCAATATCTCTGACAAGATTGATATTAACAAGGTGATTGAGGAAGTGGCCAGTCTCGAAGATGTAGTAGTGGCCGAGTCTGCCAAGCTGCTCTGCTCACCAGAGGGGAGGATATCTTTGGAAAAGCGCATCAAGCAGGAGGCTCTCACTCACCTTGTGGTCGCTGCTTGCTCTCCGCGGGACCATCAGCAGACTTTCATGAGAGTCTGCGAGCGGGCAGGCATGAACCCATACTTGTTACAATTGGCCAACATCAGGGAACAGTGTGCTTGGATAACCGAGGATAGTGCTCGTGCCACCGAAAAGGCGATCAGGATGATCAGGACTGCAATCAGCAGAGTCCGCTACCACGTCCGTCTTGAGAAGAGGGAGATTGTGGTGAATCCCGATGTCCTGGTGGTGGGAGGGGGGATCGCCGGGATTGAGATTAGTCTCATGTTGGCATGTCCGGATCGGACAGTGTACTTAGTTGAAAAGTCCACCATCCTTGGTGGAATGGCAAGACGGTTCGAGAGAGTCTTTCCTGGGATGGATAAGTATAGCGAGGTGCTCGAAACAAAGACTGGACGGGTGCTCGAGCACCAGAACATTAGGGTCCTCACTGCGAGTGATTTGGAACAGATTATTGGGTTCTACGGCAACTTCGAGGCTAGAGTGCGATGCAAGATAGAAGGCGAAGTGACTAGGAATCTCAATGTTGGAGCGGTTGTCCTGACCATCGGCTCTCAGCCCTCCGATCCCTCGGGAATTGAAAAATATGGATACGGGGAAATCGACAACGTATTGACCGCGCTGGAGTTTGAAGAGATGAACAGATCTGGGCAAATCGCTCTATGCAATGGATCCCTTCCCACCTCTGTCGCAATCGTTCATTGTGTCGGAAGGGAGGAAAAGGGCTATTGCTCCGAGGTCTGCTGCATGTATGCTCTCAAATTCGCAAGGTATCTGCGAGAAAGGGTGCCCTATGCTAAGGTGTCTCTTCTCTACTCGGAGATGTGCATCCCTGGTAAGACCTACCAGAGGTTCTGTGAGGAAACGCTGGGAAACAACGTGAAGCTTGTCAGATCTTCAAATGTCAGAGTTTGGGAGAAGGACGAAGGGACAGCTGTAAGCTACCTGGATGAGGGGGGCGCAGAGCAGACCCTGATTGTGGATATGGTGATTCTTGCACCGGCCATTGAACCGACCAGCGATGCTCGGAGGATTGCCGAGATTGCTGGCATTCCTCTGAGTATTGATGGCTTCTTTGCTGAGCAACATGAGAAGTTGGGCCCGGTAGCCACATCGAAAGAAGGCGTTTTCATTGCTGGATGTGCACAAGGTCCGAAGAGCATATCCGACACCCTTGTCCAGGCTGACGCGGCTGCCGGACTGATCCTTTCATCACTTGTTCCCGGGCGAAGGATGGAGGTTGAGGCGGAGACATCTCAGATACTGGAGTCTTTCTGCCAGGGCTGCAGGTCGTGCATGTCCGTCTGTTCCTACGGTGCTATTACCTTCGACGAAAGAATGAAAGTGGCCCGGGTCAACGAGGTTATCTGCAGGGGATGTGGTAACTGCGCGGCCTCCTGCCCCTCGGGTGCAGCATCGATCAGACATTCTACCTGTGACCAGATTTACCAGGAGATAATGGAGGCGACGAGGTGAGCAATTCCGTGGGCGATGAGACGGGAGCGGTCAGACTCGCAAATCAAGGAGGTGCTTCAGCAACACTGATCAGTCTCCTTAAACAGGGAATGGATGTTGGAGTCTTTGATGCCGTCCTAGTGCCCATGAGGGTACCAGCAGGGGACGCTTTCGCCTATGTGCTCATCAGAGACATAGCCCTCCTCGATGATGCATGCCCTCTGCCTCCGATCGTCGCCGTCCAGGGAGGTAAGGTTGTCTCCCGCCTTACCCGCCTGGGAAACGGGGACCTCAAGGTGGTGGCTGTGATGAGACCCTGCGAATTGCGAGCTACTATCGAGTTGGCCAAACTGGGTCAGACGAATCTCAGTAATATCACATTGGTCAGCATGGACTGCCCCGGTGCTCTGGCTTTGGCGAAGTTTATCAACGATCCGGAAGGTGGTACGGAGATTTTTGAGAAGGCTGCCCAAAACTGGAGAGACGAAGACCTTAGACCCATCTGTCAGATTTGCCACCATGCGACTATGATCTCTGGCGATCTGCATCTTGGCCTGTTGGGTGGGGATGAGAACCATCTTCTGCTCATTTCTAATAGTGAAAAAGGGGACGAGATTGTCAGAAGGTTGGGCTTGACCATCGGGGAGAAGAGCAGTGTCCGGGTGACCGAGGTGCAACGCGTTACCCAGAAGCGGTTGGCGAAGAGAGAGGAATGGCGAAGTGAGTTCGAATCCCGCGTCAAAGGGATCAGCAACTTGATCAACAGTCTAGAGACTTGCATCAACTGTCACAACTGCATGAGGGTGTGTCCGCTCTGCTACTGCCGCCTTTGCTATTTTGATTCTGAGAACGTCAGGCACCCTGCAGACGATTACATCGATCAGGCGATGGCCAAGGGCAGCTTGCGGTTGCCACCTGGCACGCTCCTCTTCCATTTGGGCAGAATGACGCACATGAGCCTCACGTGTGTGTCCTGTGGAGCATGCGAGGACGCGTGTCCTGCCTCGATACCCATAGCTCAGATATTCAGTTTCGTAGCCGACAAGGCACAGCGTACCTTCGACTACGTCCCTGGAAGATGCATCGACGACGCGCTGCCTTTGACGGTCTACAGGGAGAACGAACTCCATGAGGTGGATGAGGATGAGTAGGGCCTTGCGAATGGAAGTAGCGCCCGAGACGGGGCTAAGGCAACTTCTTGAGCATCTCTTGGTGGTAGGCAAGGTCAAGGCGGTAATAACTCTGACAAAGACGGAGAATGACACGGTATCCTACTCGCTTGTCGTTGATGCGAAAGAGATCGAGCGGGCCGTTCCTCTCTATCCATTGATGCCGGCCAACCTCGGCAAGATACTCTCCCGGCTCACGATGAGGGGAGGATTGTCGCAGCCAGTAGCCATCGTGGCCAAACCTTGCGAACTCAGGGGTTTCGTGGAGATGGTGAAGCGTCGTCAGGGATGTATCGACAATATGTTTTTCATAAGCTTCACCTGCGGCGGTGTGTTTCCTTTGAAGCAGGTTTCGGATGAGAACGAGGAGGGTCTATTGGTCGAGTATTGGGGATCAGTGGGCAAGAATGAAATCCATCCGAATCTGAGGCCCGCATGCAGAGGTTGTGTCGAATTCATCCCTTATACGGCAGATGTGACCCTTCGATTGATTGGCGAGGGCAGTACCTGTGTCATGGTCACTAACAATGACAGAGGGGAGTGGTTGCTGGAAGATGTGGGGACCGAGCTGGTTGAGGAAGGTCTTAAGGAGGACATTGTTCGGGAGCTCAGACAACAAAGGTCCCAAGAGCAATCGAGACTCTTCGAAAACGATGCAGGTATCAATGGGCTTGATGGCCTAATAGACGTCTTCGGTAAATGCATTGGTTGCCATGCCTGCAGCAAGGCGTGTCCCATCTGCTACTGCACGCTATGTTCCTTCGAATCGCGAGTCTCCGAGTATGGGCCGGCCGATTATCACAGGGAACTAAGTAGAAAGAGAGGAGTGCGGATCCCTCCCGGCACAGTTTACTTCCATCTAGGGAGGATGACACACATGGCAATATCCTGCGTCGGATGCGGCTCGTGCGAGGATGTCTGTCCTGCAAGCATACCTATTTCGACCATATTCAAGAAAGCAGGAAAGTCCATTCAGGAAATGTTTGGGTACGTCCCAGGCAAGAACTTGAGTGAGATCGTGCCCATCTGCGTCTTCGATACGGATGAGCTCAGGGAGGTCGAGAACTGAGAGGTGTAGAGGTGGAAGAAAATACCCAAGATCCTAAGATACTCGCCTTCCTGTGCAACTGGTGCTCCTATGCTGGCGCCGATCTGGCGGGCGTTAGCAGGCTCAGCATGCCTCCGTCCGTTCGGAATATTCGAGTGATGTGCTCCAGTAGGGTGGACCCTCTGTGGGTCATCAGAGCCTATCTAAATGGGGCCGATGGCGTGCTTGTGGCCGGATGCCACCCCCATGACTGTCACTACGCGAGGGGCAACTTCTACGCACGGAGAAGAATTGCCATACTGAAGAATATCTTCGAAACCACGGGCCTGGAAGACGATAGACTCAGGCTGTCTTGGATTTCAGCCTCGGAAGGAGCCAAGTATGCCGACTTGGTCAGAGAATTGACGGATTCGGTAAAGAAGAAAGGCCCAAATCCGACTAGGAACGAGATCTTCCTCTAGACTGGCGCAACGGGCACTTCAATGACTCCCAAGGCAAATTGGATGATAGAAGACACGAAGGTTACCTTTCGGGGGATCATTCTGCGATGACAGCAATCTATAATTATGAGCGTGACTCTTGAAACAATGTACCAACTAGAGGGCATATTTCACCATATCACGCGACAATGTTGCGGAGAAAGGAACAGATGGACGAAACGGACCTCAAGATACTCAAGATGCTTCGCATGAACTCCAGAGAGAGCTTCGGTAATATCGCATATAAGCTCGAAATATCAAAGGCCACGGTAAGCCGGCGAATATCTAGGCTGGAGGCCGATGGATATATCTCAGGTTACACCACGGTGTCGAACCCATCGAAGGTGGGGCTCATGAAGGCGTTGATCAGCCTGGAGGTAGTCGGCTCGGCGATCAACTCTGTCATCGAGGAATTGAAGAAGTTCGAGGAGATCGAGTTCATCCACAAGGTCTTCGGAGACCACAACCTCGTCTGCGAGGTCTATACGAAGAGCGTCGACAGCCTCTACCTCCTCATCCAGGGGAAGATACTTGCAATTCCAAACGTCCATAACGTCGAGGTCGATATCCTCGTCGAGCGCATTGCTCTCAACCCGAACGCAGATCTGGACATGATCTCCCCGCAGCCCGCGGGACCTCGGTAGGCTCCTATCTGTATCAAACCGCGCACTTGCAGACGAAAGCATGAGAGGTGCGAAGTGGGATGAGACAGGTTTATTAGCGATATTGAGCATCGGCGATTCGTGAAGCTAGGCCCGGCCCCGAAGAAGTACACGAAGGACGGACACAGGATCATGGACCCAGCATCCACGCTTAAGAGGGTGGAGCCGCTCTGCAAGGTCGCGGGGATCACCAGGATCGCCGACATAACGGGTCTGGACAGGGTGGGTATTCCTGTTTTCTCGAGCATAAGGCCGGTGGCCGAGACGGGGGCCGTGACCGTGTACAACGGCAAGGGCGCAACGAAGGACCAGGCGAAGGTTTCTGCGATCATGGAGGGTCTAGAGCGATACAGCGCGGAGGTCGGGGAGATGAGGATAATACGCGATTCAATGGAGAACATACTGGCCTCCATCAACGCGGTCGATCCCAGGGACCTCTTCTTGCCGAAGAGAACTGAGATGCATCTAATGTATCAGCCTGTGGCTTGGGTCGAGGGCGTCGAGCTGAACGAAATGGAGGAGGTACTCGTGCCAGCGAGCGCCGTGTTTCACCCGTACTCGTCCTCACAGGACTTCCCGCTGTTCCGTACGAATACGAACGGTCTGGCATCCGGCAACTCGATGGAGGAGGCGGTGTTGCACGGCCTCTGCGAGGTTATCGAGAGGGACGCCTGGTCGATATGCGAGGCGAGGAGGAAGGCGAAGGCGGATTTGGTGCTAGGCAACGACATGGGGGTCCCCTCAGACCTCTTCAACAAGTTCGCTTCGAGCGGCGTCGAGATACACTTGAAGGACCTCACCAGTGATATCGGCATCCCGACTTTCGGAGCCGCAGCGGACGATGTTCAGACCCGGGACCCGATCCTCCTCACGATGGGCATCGGGACGCACCTGAGCCCCGGGATAGTTGTTATTCGGGCGCTCACAGAGGTAGCGCAGAGCAGACTGACCCAGATCCACGGCGCGAGGGAAGACACGGTCAAGGCGAAGGGAAGGCAGCAACTTGGATACGACCGCGTCAAGATGATGAATAAGATGTGGTTCTCTAGTAGCGGTATCGAAAGAGATGTGGAATCCGTGTCCGCACTAGACACGCCCGATATCTATGAGGATATTCAGATCGTCCTCTCACGATTGAAAGAGAGAGGTTTCAAAAGGGTGATCGCGGTCGATCTGACCCGAAAGGAACTCGGGATATCAGTGGTCAGGATTGTCGTACCTGGGATGGAGGTGTTCGCCATGGATGACGAGCGGGTGGGCCCGAGATTGTTTGGGGGATGAGCTTGAGGCCGGTTGTTTACCTGGGTCCCAGCCTCTCTCAATCCGAGGCCAGGAAGCTACTTGATGCGGATTATCGACCGCCGGTTAAGCGCGGCGACCTCATGTCATTGCCGTCTGGCACGAGCGTCGTCGGAATCATCGACGGCGTGTTCATGAGCGAATCGGCTGTCGGCCATCGCGAGATTCTGTCCCTCCTGCAGAGTGGCATCAAGGTCGTTGGAGGGAGCAGCATGGGGGCGCTCCGGGCGGCCGAACTCTCGAATTTCGGAATGATTGGGGTCGGAAAGGTGTACGAGATGTACGCGAGTGGTGCTGTCGACGGGGATGACGAGGTAGCGCTGGTGTTCAATCCAGAAACCCTTGAGCCTATGTCCGAGCCGCTGGTCAATATTCGTCTTAACATCTCGGAGGCCGTCGCCAAAGAAGTGATCTCCGAGTCTGAAGCGAATGAACTAATCGAGGAGATGAAACGCACCTATTTCCCCCAGCGTTCCTATTCTCTTCTTCTGGAGATTGCCCTGGAACTGTTGGACCGAGAAAAGGCAAGGAGATTGAAGGAATTCGTTGAAAACGATGCAAAGGATTTGAAGAAATCCGATGCGTTAATGGTTATCGCAACCATCAAAACATTAATAAAATCTGAAGAATATTAAATCCATGTTAACCGTGAAATGCGACAAATCTGGCCTTCTCAATTAGTTAATCAATCGTTTAATCTGGATGGTCAATCCATCCATGGGCAAGCTTATATGCCCGCGCGCTCTAACGAAATACCGCAAGGGGAACTGATTCTCGTCGAGTGAGCACTTTCTTGACCGATGGGAATCAGGTTAAGCAAGGGAGGTATTAAATGGCGAAGTACAAGGACAAAATAGACTTGT
The DNA here is from genome assembly GCA_964544915.1 of uncultured Methanomassiliicoccaceae archaeon. Classification (GTDB taxonomy): domain Archaea; phylum Thermoplasmatota; class Thermoplasmata; order Methanomassiliicoccales; family JACIVX01; genus JAJRAG01. Next base: position 35,402 of record CAZJDY010000038.1, read on the forward strand.
ATGACGACAGAGGCAAGCTGATTGAAAAGAACGTGCCGCTGGAAGCCATAAGTCCTCTATATAACCCTGCGATCAAGCGAACCGTCTCCTTGGCCAAGAGGACGATCGCCGTTGACCTAGCTGGACTTGAGAAGAGCCTCAAGACCGGAAAGGTCGGCGGTGGCCAAATCAAAGGAAAGGAGATCGACGCTCCGATCGTCGCGAACGCCGAAAAGATCGCGAAGAAAGTCCGAGAGATGTTGAGAGTCTCGAATGACGACGATACGGAGGTCAGGGTTCTTGCGGAAGGAAAGAGGATGATTGTCGTGGTCCCGGAGCAGAGGTTCGAGGCCGGTGTGGAATATACGACCGGCTTTACTGCAACTGCTGCTGCGGTCACCCAGACCTTGATCGACGTCTTCGACGTCGACATGTTCAGGGCGAACATGGTGAAGGGCGCTGTCTGGGGAAGGTATCCCCAGACAATGAACTTCCTGGGTTCGAACCTGAAGTCCATCCTCGAGGTTCCGCAAAACAACGAAGGAGCAGGGTATGCACTGAGGAACATTATGGCCAATCACGTAGTGGCTTTGACCGGCAGGAACGCAATGAACGCAGCTGCTCTATCGTCGATTCTCGAGCAGACAGCGATGTTCGAGATGGGAGATGCGATTGGACCATTCGAGCGAATGCATCTTTTGGGCCTCGCATACCAGGGATTGAACGCCAATAACATGGTGTATGATATCGTGAAGGAGAATGGAAAGACCGGCACCGTCGGTTCGGTGGTCCAGTCCATCGTTGGCAGGGCAATCGAAGACAAGGTCATCAAAGTGAAGGAAAAGCTGCCATCTGGCTACAAGGTGTACACAACGAGCGACATACCGCTGTGGAACGCCTACGCCGCTGCGGGTATGCTATGCGCGATAATGGTGAACTGCGGTGCAGCCAGGGCTGCTCAAGGTGTGCCGTCGACGATTCTGTATTACAACGACCTGCTTGAGCACGAGACCGCCTTGCCCGGTGTGGACTTCGGACGAGCGATGGGTACCTCAGTCGGGATGTCCTTCTTCTCGCACTCGATCTATGGCGGAGGCGGACCTGGTCTGTTCCATGGCAACCACGTCGTGACCAAGCACTCGAAGGGATTCGTCATACCCGTCATAGCGGCGGGTTGCGCCCTTGATGCGGGGACACAGCATTTCTCAGTAGATGTGACGTCTGGATTGATGAAAGAGGTATTCGGTGACATACCTGAATTTAAGTCACCCATAAAAGCGGTCGGTAAAGAGGCCAAGAAGCTGAAGGGAAAGGTGTAACGATGCCTAAGACCCCAATTCCAGAAGCAATACCCCTGCCCGAAATAATGATCGTACCTTCGCGACTGCTATCAGCGGGTACAACCGAGAATCTTCTGAACAAGATTCGGAAAGTGAAGCATGTGAGGCAATTAACCGTAAGTGGGGAAGATCTTCCCGCAAGTATCAGCTGGGGACCCGGAAAGGGTCTGGAGGTAGATCATGACGAGCGGCGCAAGATCAAATATGGTGGGCAGGAGATGGAACTCAAGGTTCAGGTCGGCCGCGTGTTTGCCGAGGTTGACGACATTGACAGCGTTCAGAGAGCGCTGAAGGAGATCGAAGCGATCTGCGAGAAGATCCTGCCATTCGGGTTTCAGATGGAAGTGGGGAGGTATTCGAAGTATAGGCCAACCGTTACCGACTACAAGAAAAGGATGAGGTGATTTAAAATGGCATATCAGAGGCAGTTCTATCCCGGCGCATCATCGCCGGCGAAGAACAGGCGTCGATTCATGGACCCGAGCGTGAAGCTGGACAAGCTTCGCGAGGTCGCCATGGAAGACGTTGTGAAAATTCTTGGTCACCGCCAGCCAGGTGAGGAATACAGGAGCATCCACCCGCCACTGGAAGAGGGAACCGAGCCGGACTGCCCGATAAGGCAGCTGGTGACCCCGCTTCCAGGCGCGAAGGCGGGCGATAGGCTCCGATACGTCCAGTTCACGGACTCTGTATACTTCGCTCCGATCATACCCTACGTCAGGGCCTGGATGAACGTCTCTAGGTTCAGAGGCGTCGACACAGGTACACTGTCCGGCAGGCAGATCATCGAGATGAGGGAGCGAGACCTCGAGAAGTGCGCGAAGGAGCTCATCGAGAACGAGACCTTCGACCCAGCGAGGACCGGTATCAGAGGCGCGACCGTTCACGGTCACGCATGCCGCTTGGACGAGAACGGACTGATGTTCGATGCCTGGCAGAGATACAGGTGGAACGCCAAGAAGGGCGAGGTTGAATACGTGAAGGACCAAGTCGCCATCCCGCTCGACAAGCCGATATCCGTCGGCAAGCCGCTGCCGGAGTCGGAACTGAAGAAGCGGACCACGATGTTCCGCGTCGACGGGGTCGACATGAGGGATGACAAAGAGGTCATGAACGTCAACCTGCGGATACACAGAATGAGAACGCTTGCGGGCTACCAGCCCTTTGCGGTGCAGGAGTGAGGGGGGGAACAAAATGGCAGAGAAAGAGAAGCTGTTCATGAAGGCATGCAAGAGGAAGTTCAAGGAAGACCCCACTGAAGTCCACACCAACTACTACACGTTCGGAGGCTGGAGGCAGTCCAAGAGGAAGAGGGAGTGGGTCGAGCAGGCGAATAAGATCGCCAAGAAAAGAGGCATCCCGATGATGAATCAGGACATCGGTGTTCCTCTCGGTCAGAGAGTGTTGATGCCTTATCAGCTCTCCCACACGGACATATTCGTGGAAGCAGATGACCTGCACTTCATCAACAATGCGGCGATGCAGCAGTGCTGGGACGACATAAGGAGGACGGTCATCGTCGGACTCGACACAGCTCACCAGGTCATCGAGAAGAGGCTTAGCAAGGAGGTCACGCCCGAGACGATCAACGCCTATCTCGAGGCAGTCAACCACACAATGCCCGGTGGCGCAGTCGTGCAAGAGCACATGGCCGAGTGCAGCCCCGCCTTGACCGCGGACTGTTATGTCAAGGTCTTCGGCGGGAACGACGAGATTATCGATGAGATAGACAAGTCCTATGTCATCGACATCAACAAGGAGTTCCCTGCGGACCAGGCGAAGCAGCTGAAGGAGGCCATCGGCAACACCCTGTGGCAGTGCGTGCGCTGCCCGACGATGGTCGGCCGCGTCTGCGACGGTGCGACGATGTCAAGGTGGAGCGCGATGCAGATCAGCATGGCGTTCATCAGCTCCTACAAGCTGGCTGCCGGTGAGGCCGCGATCGCTGACTTTGCATACGCTGCGAAGCATGCGTCGGTCATCGAGATGGGAACGATGATGCCCGCCAGGAGGGCCCGTGG
>CAZJDY010000039.1:0-9650 GCA_964544915.1 uncultured Methanomassiliicoccaceae archaeon
CTTGACGTACGCATGGGTCACATTCTGGTTCTCGCCCTGCAGGACGGTCGTGGCGTTCCCGTCGCCGAAGTCCCACTTCCACGAGGCGATGACGCCCTTCTCCGCGTCGGAGGTCGAGTTGATGTAGTCGACCGACTTCGCGCCGTTGAACACGATCGCTTCCGTCTGGTTCGCTGTTATCTGGTTCGACACGATGTTCTTGTTCTTGACGTCGACGATCGGGCTGGGGTTCTTCGAGTCGATCCTGACCTGGAACGAGGCATTGGTTTCTAGACCTGCCACGTCCCTGACAGTCAGTTTCGCGGTCACGTTGAACTCCGGAGATGTGTACTCGTAGACTGTTGTCGTCGTCGCCACATTCGTCCCGTTAGCGTCGCCGAAGTCCCATATGTATGTCAACGGGTTGCCGTTGGGGTCTGTCGATCCTGCCGCGCTGAACGTCACGTTCGTGTTCAAAGATACGATGTAGTATTGAACCGTCGAGTTCACGAGCTTAGAGTATGCGTTGTTGCCCGTCACGATAGCAGCCACGGCCGTCGGAGCCTTCGACTTCTGGAATGTCATTGTCACGTGAGCCGGGACGACAGTTGTCACATAGGACGGCTCGAGTTTCAGGATCGTGTATCCAAAGACCTTCACATACGCTGAACCGGTGGAGTTGGCCGTCAGCTCATACAACTCAGGGAGTGAGATAGTGTAGCTGTAGTTCATCGTCGTCGTGTCATAGTTGACGTATAGGTCGCCCGTGTAGAGCGGACCCGATATCGTGACCGGCGATACAGTGCCGTACAGCGTTACCATGGTGCTTGTGAAGTTGGATGAGGAATCAGTCGAAGCCACGATGCCGGTGTAATCAACGGATGTGAAACCAGAGGTCTGAGCCACGAACTTTGTCCCGTTGACCTTGATAAGCCACTCTGTCGTGATGTTCTGAGGTCCGAACGACCCGATCCATGTCTTGAACGAGTCGAACTCCCCGGTCGTTACCTGGCCGTCACCGTTGCCGATGGCGAAGTCGATCTGCATTCTGATGTTCGGTAGGTAGCTGTAGTTGAGTCCCGGAACAGTGGCGTCATACTCCAATGCTGAATACTCGGTCAGGTTGAAGTGGTTCCAGTCGCCACCGTAGAACGCGATGTCCTTCGTCGTCTTCTGAACCGCTTGTGCAGTCAGGTTGACCGTCATCGTCTTCGCGGTGGTCAGGGTGAAGGTCGTCATATTGGTCTTAGCGTTCTCTCCGTCAACCAGCAGGTAGAACTCGTCCGCGTATGCGTCGAACTCGAAGTAGTTCGTCACGATCATCTTCGGTTTCACGATTCTCTTCTCGACGTCGGCGCCTGTGTCCGTCGAGACCATGTACGCCTTCAGTCCCTTCGTGACCGCTGCGCCGCTCATGTAGACGTATCCCCTGACGACGACTGATGTGTCCATGTACATCGTCATGGTGGTGTTGGCTGAGACGGTCATCGTCGTGGCGTTGACTGAGTATCCGGACGCAGAGATCACGAGCTTGTACGAGGCGGCGTACACGGACACGTTGAACTTGCCGTCTGAGGCAGTGCTGTTGAATTTCTCCTGCATCGAATGCCCGGTGTCTATGACGCGCAGTCGAACACCGTTGACAGGATCCGCCGTCCCGTTCTTCAGGACCGTCAGGTTGAGGTAGTATGTCGTAGACGGTTGCGGGGTCACAACGATTTGTCCGAGCAGGACAGGGGCCAGACCGTCGTACCTGAGCACGCTTGAGTAGGTATCGAAGTATCCCGACTTGGTTAACGTCAGAGTGTAGTATCCTGGCCATGGGGAAAATGTCGCCAGTCCGCCGTCGCCGGTTGTGTTGGTGTACTGTTTCAGTGTGTGCACTTCCTTAAGGACCGCTTGGACGCCCGTAATGTATGCTCCTTCGCTGTCAACAGCGTTGAACGATATCTTGTTGTCTGCGCTGGCACCCTCAACGGTCGTTCCTGGCAGTAGTGCAAGGGATGACAACAGCAGAGCTAAGACCAGCATCCCTGATGCCAATTTCCATTTGTTCTCTTTATGCAATACCTTCCCTCCCTCATGGCTAAATGCACAAAAATGTGCGCTCCTTTGAGACTAGGGTATTGTTGGCGAATAGATTCGTCCTTAATAAAAGTTGTTGTGAGCCATCAAGATACTGGCTATCGCCTCAGATAAGTGTGGCTCGGGGGACTATGTGACGATCTCCTCCAGTCTGTCCTCGTTGATCGCTGTCCTGACCTCCATTGCCAGTCTCCTGCCTGTGCTCATGTTCTTCCTCCAGAGCGCGTTCCCGTATGCGTGTCCGACCGCCATATGTACGTTCGTACCGCCGCCGATTCTTGGGGCTACATCATATATGAAGAACTTCAGGTCTTTGTCGACGCAGGTCTGCAGACAGAACGGTCCGATGATGCCGGGCGCGAAGTGCTCCTGCGTCGCCTTGACGTATTTCTCGGCGAGCTCGAACGCGTTCTCGAGCAGTGACTCCCTCAAAGTGGCCGAGTTGTGCCCACAGACCGTGTACTCTGGTATGACCTGGTTCTCGTTGAGAGTCAGTTGCTGCGCCGCCGGCAGCCTTACGTATCCATCCAGGGAGCTCTCGAATCTCCAGTCGATCCCGATGAGCTCGATCCTTTCTTCGCCCCTCGAGAGCGGGGAGTAGAAGAAATCGAGGTTGAACACGGGGCCTATCACGTACTGCTCCATCCGCGCCTCCTTCAGTCCTTCCTCGTCGATGACGCATTGCCTCAGCAGCTCCTTCGATTTCTCCTCGTACTCCTTGAACGAGGCGGCCGTGAAGAAACCCCTCTCGAGCTTCTTCACCTTGTGGTGCAGCTTGACGATCGTGAGAGTATCTATCTCCTGGGGTTCCTTGATTCTCTTCGGGAAGGGAAGGCCAGCCCTCTCGAGAAGCCAGTAATAATCCTTATCCATGCCTCTATCCTCGCTCCGCAGCAGGTTCCTGCTGCCGACTATCGGCAAGACGAAGTCGTTCTCGACCTGGTCGATGCTGCAGTAGGACGTGAAGGAACGGTTCGGTACGAACAGGATGTTATCTTTGAGAAGCCTGTCCATGACCCTCAGGTCCATGATATCCTTGAACTTCTTCAGGAGGATGACCTCGTCCACCATGCCCCTCTTGAGCGTCCCGTCCGGATCCCTGTGCGCTTTGAAGTATTTCGAGTATGTTTTGTCCCTTCCTTCCTGACAGACAGCCAGCGTCCTGAAGCCCTCCTCGACCGCGCCGTCGCAGGTGTCCAACGCCGAATGCGAACCGAGCACTCCTATCTTGATCTTGTCCTTCTCGTACTTTCCAAGATTCCCTAGAACAACATCCCTTGCGATCATCGCCTCCCTCCCAAGTGAAAAGGGATTGATTTGCGGATTATAAGTATGATGGCGACGTCGCTTCCCGGTTCTCCTCATGGCCTCAGGCCATTCCGAGGAGGAGCATGACGCCGATCAGGCAGAGTGCGCCGAGGAAGTCGATCGTCGATGAAGTCAATGGAATGCTGTCGTCGTCGGGGTCCAGGGAGAACCTGAACGTGTATATCGCAACGTAATATGATAGTACGTTGAGTATCGTTACCGTCAGCATCCCCGCTACGAGCGAAAGCGCGACCATCATGAGGAGACCGGGGGAGCCGAGGCCTAGCAACAAGGCGGTGAAGTGCGACGTGATGCCGACGACAATGAAGACCCAAAGCGAGAGCACGTAAGAGATCAGGAAGTTCTCGATGGCGAGCTTTCCTGGCGTACTCTTCGGTTCGAGTATACCCATATGCAAGAACGAAGAGAACCTCGAAGTCAGGATGCCTCCGAGCGCGTTCGCGTCCTCAAGGAATTGAGGGATCAAGATGAGGAGCGCGGGAAGTGCCACGAGCTCCTCGATCCTACGATCTATGGTTATGCCGGCCCCTATGTCCAGGAGGATGCAGACGAAGAGCACCGGCGAGCTCTGCACGATTATGCGCTTCGTCTCCGGGTTCTTCAGCCGGAAGGTCACGATGACGAGGACGACCGTCACGGCCAACAGCGCGAGCGTGAAGATGTCGAAGGAAACGGCCGGAACCCCTGACATGACGATCATCGTCGCTACGAAGAGCATCGGCAGGGTGATGATGTCACCCGCCGCCGTCACCAAGGGCGCGGAGACGTTGTCGATGTCCCAGTTCCTCCTGGACCCCACAGTCGCGATCAAGATGTTTATCAGGAGAAGCAGCAATCCCGCGAGAACCCCGCCGAAGACGGAGATGAAGACGAACTGCGACACGCCGATGCTCTCCACTCCCAAGACCACCGAGACGGATTCGGCCAGAACTCCCATCAGGAACGACATGATGACCGAGAGCACGAGGGACCCCTCGAGGTTCTGCCTCAGTATGCCTCCCTTCTTCAGCGAGAGCTCGAATGTGCCGACGTGCATCGATGTGCCGAGCCTACTTCCCAGCGCCCCGAATATGTTTCCCCTCATGCCAATCGCCGGGGGGATGAGGATCATGAGGCCCGGCATCAACCTGAGCGTGCCCGTCATGAAGCCCAGGGTGGCGCCGGCGAACAGATCCCCGAACGAAGACATCATGAGGGCGACGAGGCTGAGCCTGAGGACGTTCTTGTTCCTGTGGAAGAAACCCCAGACCCTTCCATCCGCCGCCATCACGCTCCACTCTGGTATTCGGTAAAAGCAAACAGATATAAGTAAACAAGTGGGAAGGCGAGACCAATCGAAAACGTAAACTCCGAAGAAGTCGTTCTATCATGAGAAGGTATGTCGACGGAAGGAGTCGGTCTCGAAAGACAGTTGCGGCGCCAGTCTCTTTGGCTGAAGGACTCTTGGCTTTGGCTGCTGAAGAACGAGGTTCTTCAGGGAGCGGAGGTCGAGGGGAAGAGACCGGCGGCGCTAGAAGTCGGCTGCGGCCCCGGTTTTGTGATGGACGTGCTGAGCAGGCTGTTCGATGTCAAGGGAGTGGACATCGACAGCGACATGGTGAATGCCTGTAGGATCCGAGGGCTCGATGTCGTTCAAGCCGACGCTTGCGAACTGCCGTTCGAAGACTCCTCCTTCGAGGTTGTCTGCTGCTCGTTCCTGCTGCTCTGGTTGAAGGACCCCCGTCCCGCTTTCGAAGAGATGAAGCGCGTGTCGAAGAGATGGGTCGTGTGCCTCGCCGAGCCGGACTTCGGAGGACGAATAGACTATCCCTCCGAGCTATCGGAGCTGACGAGACAGATCGTCGAGGGCATCGAGTGCGAAGGGGGTGATCCGTTCGTGGGCAGGAAAATGAGATCCCTCTTCAGGGAGTGCGGATTAGAGGCGAAGATCGGCATTCACTCTGGAGTTTGGGGGATAGAAAAGCTCCGTCTTGAGTCCGATGATGAATGGTGCTGGGTAGAGATGACCCTGGGTCGCAGAGTCGATGACCGGCGACTCAGGGAGCTGAAAGGGGTGTGGGACAGAGCGCTCGAGGCCCGGACGCTCTTCCAGTTCAACCCCGTGTTCTATGCGATCGCGAGGAAGTGATTCGTCGCGTCTCACATCGATGAATGACGGTCCAGACAAACGTAGTCGCCGTGAGCTCGGGCAAGGGGGCATCCGCCGCCGCAGACGTCGCTCAGTTGGCAGTCGATGCACTTGCTGTCGAGGTACTTCCTCTCCCTGATTGTCTCGCAGAGCTCGTGATTCCATATCTTGTCCCACGGGTCCGTGAGAATGTTGCCCAGCGGCTCGTAGTAGCTCTGGCAGGGAAGCACCGTCCCGTCCGGCTCGATGGCCATGTTCAGCGAGCAGGCCGTGCACTGCTTGATACCAAGGCCGTGGTTGATCGGGTTGAACTCGCAGTACGGAGTAGGAGAGTACCAAATGAGATTGATGCCTTTCTCGTCCGCTATCGCTTTCACCTTCGTGAGAACCGACTTCAGCTCGTCGTAGGTGATGCCCTCTGTCTCCTCTCCCTTGCCTGACCGGATTATGCTGTTGAAGGCGATGTTCTTGACTCCGAGCGCGACCAGATACCTCATGGTCTCCTCGATGTCCTCGTAGTTGGATCTCATGATGGTGGTGTTCGTGCTTACGTACAAGTCCTCGCCGAGGGCGACTTTCAGTCCCTCCATTGTCTCCTTCCAAGCCCTCTCGCTTCCGGCCAGTTTGTCGTGGATTGATTCCTTATGGGACAGGATCGTTATCTGGACGTGGTCCAGACCCCTGTTCACGAGACTCCGCAGGTATCCCTCTTTTCTGAGATTTCTTCCGTTGGTGATCAGCCCGGTAACTTGCCCGAACTCCTCTGACTTCGTCACAAGCTCCTCGATGCCTTCGTACTGCGTCGGTTCGCCGCCGGTGAAGACGATGTGCGGGATCCCGAGCCCCCAGAGCTTCGTGATGATGCTCTTCCATTCATCCAGCGGCAGCTCCTTCTTGTCCTTTCGCTCGAGGTAGCAGTGCGCGCAGTCGTTCTGGCATTTGTAAGTCAGGGCGAGGTCCATTCGGTAAGGCGCTGGGAAGTCGTCGGCGCCGATCGAGGGCTTGTTGGACCCCATCTGATTGAGGACTTCCAGATGGCCCTTCAATGCCTCGTTCAGTTGTCTCTTGATTTCATCATAATGCGTGACTGATGTCTTTTTGTCCAGATTCCTATATCGGCGGCGCATGTACTTTGCTGCTTTCCTTTCAGACCTGTCCTCAAGGGCGCATCTGATGAAGTCGACCGCGGTCCCATTCAGGAATATGAGTTTCGATGCATCTATCAGCAGGACCCCTTTGAGCTCGGAATCGATCCGCAGGTGGAATCTGTGATGTGCCAAGTACCCCTTGCCGTCGTACTTGTAGACGCCTGGGTCGAGTCCTTTGCCCAGGACCTCCCTCCACCATGATATCAGCCTCATCATCTGCCTCCGCCGGCACAGGCGCAAGCGCAGGCACACGCGCATGCACATCCTCCGCCGAAGCTCCCGCCGCGTTGTCCCTGGTTCGGGGCGTAAGCCGGAGGCGGATTCACCTTCGCAGTGACCTCCTTCGTGAGCGAGTGCGCGTCGGAGACGAGGTTGTTGCTCGCGGATTTGATTTGTGACACGTATCTGCCAGCAATCGACTCCCTTCCGCCTACGGGAGCCGGAGCCCCGGATCCTGTCCCCGTCGTGTGCCGGTGGAAGATGAAGGGAATGAAGTAGATCTCGCGCATCCTCCTCTCGTAGTTATCGTCGAGCATCATCCACTCGTTGCCCTCCTCAAGCACCTTCGCGAATTCCTCCGGTGTTCCAGCGTCCTTCACCTGCTTCCACGCCTTCTCGTAGATTCTTTCGTAGTACGCCTTCGTCGCCTCAAGGTCGAACCCTTTGAGTTTCGTGCCGGCGGAATCGACGAGATTGATCATGGCTTTCTTCAACAGCGGTCTGTTCATAGTCCCGTCTACCTCTATCGCATGAAGGTAGCCGTTCTCGTAGTCGTAGTCCCCTTCTTCAGCGAGCTTGGCGAGCTTCATCGGGTACTCCTCTGACTCGACCTTCACTTTGCCTTTCTTGATGAGGCCGAACAGTATCATGGTGGCGACGGTCTCGATCGGTCTCTCGAGCACGATCGCCGCCTCGACCGCCGTGAGGTCTCGCCGGGGTCCCGCGCCTACCGTGCAGAACTTGGGGTCAAAGTAGTCCTTGTTCCGTTTGCGAACCTGTCGGATGGAGGAAATGACTATGAACGTGAAGATTGCAGCAAAGATGATGAAAGGCAAGAGCAGGAGCAACAACTCGCCCAGGCTGGCGAAGAAGTCACCGAGTGTCTCCCAGATGTCGTGGTTGTAGTATTTGTCGACGTAGATTGTCGGGAGGCCTGCGCCAACGTCGAACTTACCTTCCGATTGCTCGTTCGGGCTGACCGAGTAGCGCGTCCAAGTGGCAACGATGCGCCCTGTTGCACTGTCGATTCCTATTGAGTCCCAGGGGTGATCCTGAAGGTATATTGCCTGGGAGAGATTTGAGAATCCCTCGGGAAATACTATCTTCGATTCCAGCAATTCCGTGTTCCCTATCTGATAGTCAAAGCTGAACCACGTTGGCCGGAATTTGATGCCGACCGTGCCAGCTACGAGCTCATTGAGGTAAACCATGTGCGGGTTGTTCACGTGAAAGTACAGAGTGAACGAGCCGTAGGTCATGATCTGGTTGACCGTCTGATCAGTGAACTCGACCGCGAGTCCGGGGTTGAAGTACGGGGACTGATGGATGAGCTGGGGGTAGTACGTATTCCCGCCCACGACTATCCTTCCCGAAGCGGAGGATTGATTGTAATATCTGTTGGGAAGCCCGACGTCGACGCCGTCGAGGTAACCGACGTTGGTGAAGTCGAACACGTAGTCGATGTCCACGCTCCCGTCCCTCATCATCGTGACTTCGACGTACTCAGCGGCGACGGAGAACGAGTAGCCCTGGGCGGCGCAAGTTCTCATCGCAGGAATACCGATGGCATCTAGTGAGGACAGGACGATGGCCGTTGCAGCAAGGATAACCACGAGGGTCGTCGTTATGGGAAGGGGTGTCCTTGTCTTCGCCATTGCCTCACCACTTCGGGGCCTCTTCGAAGGCCTGAACGGTCCCACAATACGGACAGGCTACCATCACTGCTCCCTTGACCACCTTCAGGTCCTTGTCCGCGAGTGTCGCACCGCAGGACTTGCACTTCAGCTCCTTTTCAGCAAGCGTGCCAGAGCCCTCCATCTTGACGTTGAAGGTTTGGCTAACCACAGTTGGCTTCGCCGCCTCGATTTTCTCGCTCCTGTACACGAAGAATAGCAGGACCAACGCGATAATGATCAATATCGCCCCAATTGCGATGTTCTCCAGGCCGGAAGCTATGATGAACACTGCGCCTAGTAATAGCAGTAGTATCGCAACGAAGACCACGATGCCAGTTATTGTCTTGTTCATTGCCCGATCTTTCCTCGAGCTTTCGCTATTGAGCCTTATGTACAATCTTGTTACGATAAAAAATAGAGCCTTGCGAGGATGAGTTATGTTAGAACGTAGGACGAATCGTCCCGAGTCGCGCTCTGAATGCAGTCGGAGACCAATCGTCTGGCCGTTTGCATTGGCGATATAGATAAATATCGCAAGAAGATGAATCCAGACACCAAGAAAAAGAGCTTCAAATAAAATGGAAATGCCCTTCGAGTTACTGCGAGGCGAAACCCTTTCCCTCTTTTTCTTTTGATTCGGAATCCCCATCTGCCGTCAGAACTGTCAGAAGTATCTAACTGACAGTGTTATCGATTTAGAGAATAGTGGACCGAGCGGGATTACAAGCCACGAAAACGACTGGCAAGAGGTCGATTTGTACCGAGATCGGTACAAAGCACCTGTTCGAAGGTATGAGAGATAGATCAAACCTCTTCCATTCTTTTTCTGACTTCAATTGAGGAGATGATCCATTATACGCCGGTCAATTCTAACTTCTCCGAAGGAATCGTCCTCCCGTATAATCGACGAAGCATCTGGCGAGACGCTCCAAGGTTATGCTTGCTGAGAAAGTCACAATTCAAATTGACTTCTCCGAACAGGGACATTTACTGGTTATTATGTAATATTATAAGAACTCGCTAAGCATAGACAATTTCGGATTGAGCCCTTGGTTTCAAAGAAGAAAACCGTGGACGGCCAAAATG
>CAZJDY010000040.1:0-17334 GCA_964544915.1 uncultured Methanomassiliicoccaceae archaeon
CTGAGTAGAATCGATGATCTCTGCTCCCAGGCCGGCTGTCCTCGGAGCCTCGTGGACCACGACCGCCCTACCGGTCTTCTTGACCGATCCTATGATCGTCGCGAAGTCCATCGGTGATAGGGTCCTAAGGTCGATCACCTCGGTCGAGACCTTGTCGGCCTGGGCCTTCTTCACGGCGTCCTGTATATGTGGCATCATCGCGCCCCAGCCTATGACCGACACGTCGCTGCCCTCCTGGACGATACGTGCTTTGCCGAGCGGGATCGAGTGTTCGCCCTCCTTCACATCCTCCTTGATCAACCTATAGTTCCTTGTAGGCTCGAGGAAGACGACCGGGTCGGGATCCCTTATCGAGGACGTCAGCAACCCCTTCGCCTCGGAGGGGGTCGCGGGTACCACGACCTTCAAGCCCGGGATGTGAGCGTAAAGCGTCTCCGTGCTCTCGGAGTGGTGCTCGAGCGCCTTCACTCCCGCCCCGTAAGGCATCCTGACGACCATCGGGACCGTCAATCTGCCCCTGGTCCTGTTCCTCATTCTCGCCGCATGGCATATGATCTGGTTAAGTACCAGGTACGAGAATCCCATGAATTGTATCTCAGCCACAGGCCTCAGGCCATTCATCGCCATCCCGATTGCGACCCCGACGATCGCTGATTCAGACAGGGGTGTGTCGATGACCCTTACTGGGCCGAACCTGCTTTGAAGTCCATCAGTGACCCTGAAGACACCGCCATCGACGCCGACGTCCTCTCCCAGAATTACAACGCTCGGGTCCCGCTCCATTTCCTCGGACAACGCGAGGTTTATCGCCTGGACCATGTTCATCGTCGCCAGATTCATCCCTCCTTGCGCGAGGAATGATCACGCGCAACCGCGTCCATCTGCTCCTTGAGGTCGGCCGGCATCTCGGCGAAGGTGTGCTTGAAGACCTCTTCCACCGTCGGGGGCGGGAACGATTGCGCCTTCTTTACCTCTTCTTCCACGAGGTTCTGGGCCCACTCGATGCTCTCCTTCTCCGAGCTACCGTCCCAAAGCCCCTTTCTCTCAAGGTAGATCCTAATCCTCTTGAGCGGGTCCTTCTCTGTCCACTCCTTCACCTCCTCTTCGATACGATACCTCGTTGCGTCGTCCGATGTGGTGTGATCTCCTAGGCGGTAAGTATATGACTCGATGAAGGTCGCCCCATCTCCAACTCTCGCTCTCTCGACGGCCTCTTTGGCGGCAGCATACATCGCCAGCAGATCGTTCCCATCAACCTGTATCCCCGGGAATCCGAATGCGACGGCCTTCTGCGCCAGCGTCCTTGACGCGGTCTGGCGGTTCCTCGGGAGTGATATCGCATACTGATTGTTCTGGCACACGAACACAGTCGGGGTTTTGAAAACGCCCGCGAAGTTCAGGCCCTCGTTGAAGTCCCCCTCAGACGTTCCACCGTCGCCAAAGTAGACTACAGTGACCGATCTCTCCTTCCTGAGCATGGATGCATAGGAGATCCCGACAGCGTGGGGGATCTGCGATGCGACCGGAACGGCGGATGGCGTGACCCGGACATTCTCGGGATAGTTGCTCCCCTCCTCGTTACCCATCCAATACAGGTAAGCACGCCACAGGGGAACTCCCCGCCAAATGAGGGCCGTCAGCTCTCTGAACGCCCAGACTAGCCAGTCCTCGTCCTCCATCGCCAGGGCGGGACCGAGCTGGCTCGCCTCCTGGCCCCTGGTCGGAGGGTAAGCGCCCAATCTTCCTTGCCGCTGCAGCTTGACGGCCTTATCGTCCGCGGTCCGGGCAAGGCTCATGGTCTTGTACGCCTTGATGAGCATCTCTTCAGGCATGTCGGGGTCAAGCTTCTCGTTCATGTTGCCGTCCTTGTCCAAGATCTGCAACATCTTCCCTTTCAAGGGGTCATAATCATCAACCAGCGTGGTCTCACACTCCTCCATTCCTTGAGTCCATGAACTCGAACGCTCTGTAAGAGCTTCTTACGAACGGACCCGCAGCGACGTGATCGAATCCCAGGCGGAGCGCTTCCTCTCTCAGCTTGTTGAAGTCCTCGGGGCTCACGTACTCCTTGACCTCGATGTTGACCTTACCGGGCCTGAGGTACTGCCCAAGGGTCAATGCGTCGACGCCCGCGCCCTGCAGATCGCGCATCGCCTCGACAACCTCCTCCATCGTCTCCCCAAGCCCCAGCATCATTGAGCTTTTCGTAGGGACCCCTCCTCCCAGATTCTTGATTCTCCTTAGGACCTGAAGGGAGACGTCGTAGTCTGCTCTTGGGTCCCTGACCTCGGGTTGAAGGCGCCTGACCGTTTCCAGATTGTGCCCGATGACTTCCGGTTCGGAATTGACAACGGTTGCAATCGCCGTCTCATCCGCTTGGAGGTCGGGGATCAGCAGCTCGATCCTCGTGCCGGGGCTCGCGCGTCTTATCTCGCGCACCACAGCTGCGAATTGAGCGGCCCCGAAGTCCTCGAGGTCATCCCTCGTGACCGAGGTGACGACCGCGTAGGCCAGCCCGAGTTCCTTCATCGCTTTACCTATCCTCTCAGGCTCGCTCGCATCCACGGCGCCACCCGGGTCACCACTCTCCACTGCGCAAAACCTGCAGTTGCGCGTGCAGACCCTTCCCAGTATCATGAAGGTCGCGCAGTTCGTGCTCCAGCATTCAGATATGTTGGGGCAGTGAGATGCGTCGCAGACGGTGTTGACACGGGTCTCTGCGAGCACTCGCCGCACGTGGGCGAGCTTCTCAGGATCCTGCGCCCTGACCTTCAGCCACGGGGGCTTCGGTGGATATGATTTTCGTCGCTCTGGCAGATGGTCTGTCGTAATTGTCAGTCATGTTATTGGACTCTGACACTTAATTAGCTTATTGATGGCGTCTCCACGGTCTCCCGGGTCTCATCGAAAAAGTCGGAAAAAGAACGTATGAAAAGGGTTTTACTTCAATCTCG
Organism: uncultured Methanomassiliicoccaceae archaeon; assembly: GCA_964544915.1. Classification (GTDB taxonomy): domain Archaea; phylum Thermoplasmatota; class Thermoplasmata; order Methanomassiliicoccales; family JACIVX01; genus JAJRAG01. The sequence continues at coordinate 2,955 of CAZJDY010000040.1, forward strand.
CAAGGAATTCGTCGTGAGCCAGCACCTCGCCTATCAGCGGGAAGAATTTCTCCTCTACGTATTTCTGTTCCTCTCCGGACATGGCCGCGGTACAGTCCTTCAGCAGGAATACCTTGAATCCTCTGTCGTAGGCCGCTCTTGCGGTGCCTTCGACGCAGACGTTCGTCAGGAAGCCTGCGAACGCCACGTTCTTTATGCAGTTGACCCTCAGCAGGAAGTCAATGTTACTCGAGCCGAACGCGTCAAGGCCTCTCTTCCCTTCGACCACTATGTCCTGCTTTGTGGGTTTCAACTCGTCGACGATCGCCCCGCCCCAAGTGCCTTTCCTGAACGCATTTGCTTTTGCAGCATTCACGTGAATCGGGCCCAAGACTCCCTCACAGCCCGCATCCTTGTAGTCCTCTTCGAAAAGGATAGGGACTATAAGGGTGAGGACCTTGCCTCTCGCCTTCTTTATGCAGTCAGCTGCGTTCTTAATCGTCCCCTGCTTTGCGATCTGGTCCTTCACCGCTCCATACAGACCTCCACCTTCCTTGCAGAAGTCGTTCTGGAACTCGATGAAGACTAGGGCTGTCTCGCTTGCTTTTAGTTCTTTCATACACACCCCCCTGTGACTAACATAGACCGAAGGCGGACTTAAACATTGCGAGAATCGAAGGGCGCATCGGGGACGGGGACGGAGGGGGAGCCATGTTCTCTGGCCAGAGGGAATCTCTCGAATAGTTATAAATAGGTCGATGGCTTAATTGGGGGTGCTAGGCTTGACCGGGACGTTCGGCGTGTCCTTGTACACCGAAATCGTCGATAGCGGGGGTGACAGTAGGGGACGTCGTAAACGGGGCGGTGAAGGCCCCTTCGTCGACAATGAGGCTCTGTCCTTCGGGGCTGGTGGCAGCATCGTGGTGCCGCTGGAGGGTGGTGCCCCTTGCTCTGATCACGGGGAAAGGGTCAGGCCCTGACGGGAGCAGCCTAACCGTGGACTACCGACGCTCGAGGGGTCACGGGGCTAAGAAGGCGATCGGATAACCTTCATCGGACCGAGCGGCAACTCCTGCGGCCTAGCACTCCTTCCCTTTTTCTCGACTGCGCGGACCACCAACGCCGGGCATGGAGGGCTTGCAGCCGGTTATGAAGTCCTTGTCGAAATCAAAGAGCACCGCTTCCTTGCCGCCGCTACTTATTCTGAACTTGTTCGAATCCTGGACAGTGCCGACGACCGCCCCAGTGACCTCGACCTCCGAGAACATCTCAATGATTTCGTCAGAGCACTTGGGTGGGCAAGTAAGGACGAACCCGCAACCCTGGTAGGCCTTGAGCCATTGCGCAAAGTCATGCCCATCAGGCCTCGGGATTGCTTCGAGATCGACAACGGCCCCCTTTCCGCTTGTCTCAAGCAACATTCCCAGGCTCCCGAGCGATCCGGGATTGCTGATGTCCTTGCCCGAGCTCACCAGATGATGTTTGCTGATATCGTTCATCGCCAGCATCTGCTTCCTTACTAGCTCCTCTTTCTTGTTAGAGGTCGTGTCCCATGCATATGGCAGCCTCTCGGGGAAGAACCCATTCGTGTCCATAGCGAAGATGATGTCCTCGTCGGCCTTGGCAGTGTGGCTGTAGATCACCTCATCCTTTCTTGCTGTGCCAAGTATGGCGACATCGATCGCACTGTATTCACAGTCTGGGTGCGTGTGGCCCCCGACGACAGGGACGCCGAACTTCCTTACGGCCGTTTCCACACCCTTCATGACTTGCGCGCAGATTCTCTCCTCCTTCATTGAGATGACGTCCACCATTGCGAGCGGTATCCCGCCCATCGCGGAGATGTCGTTTATGTTTACGAGAACGGAGAAGTACCCTGCGTAGTATGGATTGGTCTTCATCAACGGTTCCATTATCCCGTCCGCGGCGAGAAGAAGCACCGAGTCCCCGAACTCAATGACAGCAGCGTCGTCGCCATAGGACGCCAGGACATTGGCCTGGTATACCTTTGGGAAGAAACTTATGACGCCTGATATGAGTCGCTTCCTTGTGATCCCTGGATATGCTCTTATGTCCGATACCAAGGCCTCAAGATCCATGCCAATGAGTATAGACTCGATGGATAAATAGATTCTCGAATTTCCTTCAAGTCCTCGACGGCCAGTAGACAGAGGAGCGCTTGGGTTCGTCATAGGGAGAGCTTCGTCTGGGTCGTCTCCCTTACGAGGTGACCTGCGTCGAGTATCTCTACCATTATCGTTTCGAGTACCTGGGCCGACGCTTCTTGAAGTCCCTCTCCCTCGATGAGATATGCCTTGGAGCTATCGGGAATCCTGAAACCCGCCCGGACCAAGATCCTTTTGGCCTCCTGTCTCTCTTCTGGACTGGCTTGGCGTCCGGGCGGCTGTCCCGCAATCCCTGCCCTTTTCAGTTCATCATAAAAAATCGGTCGCCTGAGTATCTTTGACAGCAGATAGAGGATCAAGGCGTCCACCTTCTCACCTACAACCATCTCTCTGACCTTCTGTCCGACGACCTCGTAGATGTCTCGTTCCAAAGGTTTCACTGGAATGTATATCTTCGCTGGAGGGACTTCTCTCTCTTTGAGTATTCTAAGATCGGTCAGCGCCCTTAGATAGCCTGTGAGGATGAGACGGTGAAGATTATACCCCCTCGCCTCCAATTCACGTGATAGGGCGCTTATCGATTTCCCCTCCCCACCAAGAATCTCGAATACAACGCGCCTCAGATCTTCCTCTGGACTGAACATCTGATTACAGATATGGTAACAGATATGGTAAATAAAAAGTCTTCTTATAGCCGTTAAGCTTAACAGATTGAGTTCAAAAATGCCTTTAAACTAAACCACAAATAACTACCCTACCTTGTAGCAGGGATGCGGAGTCTATCCTAATATCCCTTTTCAGAAGTGATGACATGAAAGCCATAGAGTATCTGCGCGAACCCGGTGAGGTCACGACCGACGAGAAGGAGTCGACCGAGCTCTCACTGTTCGTGAGAACGTCAGACGAAGAGATCAAGAAGTGGGATCGGAGCAAGATATATGAAGCTCTAATCAGGGAGACCACCATAAGCGAGGATGCCGCTTCTATAGTAGCACGTGAGGTTGAGAAGCTCATATCGGAACTCGAGCTCGATGTGGTCACCGCACCGCTTATCAGAGAGTTGACGAACGCCAAGCTCGTCGAGTACGGTCTTGCCAAGATCAGAAAGCAGCACACGCGCCTCGGCGTGCCTCTGTACGATGCTCGTCAGATCATCATGAATCCGAATAAGGAGAACGCAAACGTACCGCACGGACCTGAGGCAACAAACCTCACTCTCTCCGAGCGGATAAAGAAGGAGTTCGCACTCCTTGAGGTGTTCTCACAGGACTTGGCGGACTCCCACATGAGAGGCGACATACACCTGCATGACCTCGGCATGGTCGACAGGCCATATTGCAGCGGACAGTCGATAGAGTATGTCAAGAAGTTCGGATTGAACCTCCCGAATGCGATCTCAATAGCCAAGCCGGCCAAGCACCCCGAGGTCCTGATAGAACAGATCATAAAGTTCTCGGCCGCCCTCCAGGGGCACTTCGCAGGCGCGATCGGATGGGATGCGGTGAATATCTTCCTCGCTCCCTATCTCACGAACGTCGATGACGATCGGATGAAACAACTCGCTCAGATCCTCATATTCGAATTCGCGCAGCAGGCCGTCGCAAGAGGCGGGCAGTCCATATTCAGCGACCTCAACCTTTACTGGGAGATTCCGGACCACTTCGTGGATGTACCGGCAATCGGGCCGAAGGGCGAGTTTACAGGGCACACCTACGAAGACTACATCGAGGAGAGCCAGAGATTCGTCAGCGCACTTTTTGACGTCTACCTTGAAGGCGACGCGCTGGGAAGGCCCTTCTTCTTCCCCAAGCCCAACGTACACATGACGGAGAAGTTCTTCTCGACCGAGGGCCACGAGGAGTTTCTCACGAAGATCTCTCATGTTGCGTCCGAGAAGGGTAACACCTATTTCGTCTTTGACCGTGGGAATACGGCGAAGATAAGCGAGTGTTGCCGGCTCTCGTTCAAACTGGACAAGAGCGACCTCGACGATGCGAAAACGCCCTGGAAGATGAGGTACTCCGCGATGCAGAACGTGACAATCAATCTCCCGAGAATCGCATACGAAGCGCACCAAGAGGACGACAGGCTCTTCTCGCTCCTCAGCGAGAGGATCGAAATGGTTGCGAGGTCACACCTAGAGAAGAGGGAGTTCATATCGAAACTACTGTCGATGGGAAAGAACGGCCCGCTCGCGTTGCTCACGATGAACCTCGACGGCGAGCCTTACTACCGGCTCGGGAAAGCATCGTTCCTGGTCGGTATGGTCGGCCTGAACGAGATGGTGCAGTACCACACAGGACAGCAGATGCACGAGTCGAAGGACGCTTTGAGATTCGGACTGAAGGTCATGGCGACGATGAAAACAGAGGCGGAGCGGCTGGGGAACGAGTACGGGATAAAGATGCCGCTCGAGCAGACCCCGGCGGAGAGTACCGCTTACCGGTTCGCGAGGCTTGACATGAAGTACTATCCGTTGCAAGCTCCGACGGTAATCAGGGGGAACAAGAGCAGCGGCGAAGTGTACTACACGAACTCGACCTACCTGAATGTCGGAGCACCGATCAGTGCGATTGAGAGGGTGAAGATGGAAGGCTTAATCCACCCGTTGATAGAGGCGGGGTCGCTCACACATGTCTGGTTGGGAGAGCACAAGCCGCCTGCCGAGAGCATCTCAGCCTTCGTCAAGAAGACTTTCAGCAACACGCAGAACGCTCAGATTGCTTTCAGTCCCGAGTTCACATCCTGTCTCACCTGCGGCAAGACGAGCAGAGGCCTGAAGGACACGTGCCCGTACTGCTCCTCGCCGGATGTAGAAGGGATCACGAGGGTCACGGGATTCTTCTCGAAGACGAGCGGCTGGAACAAGGGGAAGCTGGGGGAGCTGAAGGACCGAGTAAGGAACAACGTGGTTTGATTGTCGGGGCTTTCAGCAAACGTCTTACCTTTTCTCTTCTCTTTTGTCAGCGCTTCCATGTGAGCCTTTTCACAGGACCTTTGTGGTCTCCATCTGTCTCGGGGTCTTGACGACCAGGAACTTGAATGGGCCATTGCCGTCGTTGACCAGGCGGTGAGGTATGCCCGTCGGACTCTCAACGAGGGTGTCCTTCTCGACTTTCTCGCTCTCTCCTCCGATCTCCACGATGCCTGAACCGTCCAGAATGTAGAAGAATACGTCGACCGGAGTGATGTGGCTCTTGAGTCCCTCCCCAGGCTTCAACTCCATGAGCAGCACCTGAGCGTGTTCCGTGTCCATAAGTTTCTTGACCGAGACATTGTGCGCATTCGGCCTTTCCAGAGCTGAAGATGCTTTAGCGGCTTTCATGGGTAACTCTCCAATGAATGTCCATCTGAATTCGTGGAATTCAGATGACACTGGGAATATGCACACTCATGACAAATATTGATGTGTAGCGGATTCGCGTCCGATTTCAGAGACTGGTCTTCGTCGGTCATGAATAATCGGAGAAGATTCAAATACCAGCGGGTCGAGTAAGTTGCGAGTTGACACGAAACTCACATGGGAAGGTGTCAGATGACGAGAGTCAGGGTGGGCGAGCATTTAATCATAAACCTCAGCAGAAGGAGCCTCTGCGACAACTGCGCGGCAGATCTCTGCATGATCCAGAAGACCGAAAGAGTCGTTCAGTGTGAAGACTTCAGGTCACCGTTCATAGTTCTTAGGAAGTGCAGGTCATGTGGACAGATCTTCGACGTTTTCTCGAATATAAACTCACTGGACTTTGATCTTTGTCCGAAATGCAGTGATGACCTTCGCAGCAAGTGAGCCTCCTATCGACCCTGTCTATCAGAAGAGCCTTGGCCCGATTAACTGCCAGACTATGAGGAACAACACTGTGAGTGCAAGAGCGTATGTGACGGTCGCGACATACTTCTCTCTCTCCTTCTCCGTCGCGTTCTTTCTCACTTTCAGCACCAGGGAATCAAGCCAGTCCCTGAACAAGTATCCTCCGTCGAGCGGGACCGCAGGGAGAACGTTCGTCATGCCGACCATGATGTTGATCCAGAATATCCAATAGAGGCAATTGGAGATAACCCAGAAAGCATCGGCCGGGACGCCTGACAACACCCCCGCGGGCGCGAAGAGGTCAGTGATTGGGGACTGTATGGGAGCCAAGCCAGCGAACGGGAGCGCAAGGTAGTACAGCGTGGATGAGATCGCGTCCCCTGCGCTCTCTACCCCGTACATCGGGTGGGCCAGCCTTCTTATGACCACTTCGGGTGAGTTGACCGAGGCCCCAAGGTAGGCTGTGTTGATGCCTAGGTAGCCAGTATCGCTGAAGTTCGGACCCACAAGCTCAGGCGCGACCTTCAGGTAGTACTCCTTCTTGCTCGCGAGTGTAATCGTGCTCAGGTCGCTGAAGACATCGAACTTCCGAGAACCTTCGTAATAGGCCAATACGGTGATGTTGACGGTCTGATGGGGGTGCGTAATCGACAGAACCTCCTTGAGATCCGACCCGTTTCGTATGGCCGTGTCGTTCAATGAGGCAATGATCATCCCTACCTTGATGCCGGCGTCCGCGGCAGGAAGACCCGATGATGTCTGCGTCACAGCCACACCGGAAGCGACCTCCTTCGAATAGAGCGTGCCCGAGTAGTAATACTCCACCGTCACATTCTCTCCCGGCAAAGGAGCGATGAAGTTCTCAAACTCGTCTCTTGTCAGCATGCTTTGCCCGTCGATGCTCAGTATCTGCGAACCAAACGCCAGGCCCGCGTGTTCCGCCGGTCCGTCATTCGCCACGCCTAGAATGACCTGGCCGTCCCTCACCGGGGCCACAGATGAGAGCAGAACGGATGAAAAAAGCAACGCGCAGATGATCGCAACTATGACATTCGCTGCTGGTCCAGCCGCGTAGACGCTCGTCCTCCTCTTCTTTTCCGTCTTGACGAGCTCCTGTTCGTCCGGCTCTACGAAGGCGCCGAGGGGAATAACGATGAAGACTAGTCCAAGGGACTTCAATGACATTCCGCCGACCCTCGTCATGATCCCGTGCGAGAACTCGTGGACGATGAGGGCGACCACCAGGCCGAGGATGCCGTACCAGATCGGTATGATCGGATTTAGGCCCGGGATTCCCAGAATCATCTCAGGGCCTGGAGCCTTCTCGGCCGGAATGCTGGAAACGAGTGTGGCCTCCCACACAAGAAGCGCCATTATGAATATCATGACGCCCACGCAGATGACCTTGGCAGCGACCGAGTAGGCCCTCCAGAACCTCTTAGGCCTGGAGAGGCGTTCTATAAATTCCTTTCCCTTCTGGGTCCTCCACATGAGGATGGGGCCCCACACGCTGATGCCGTGCCTTTCGAAGACGCCCTTCCTCTTCAGAACGTACAGAATGACAATGTAGGCAGCTATGACCGCGATTGCGATCAGGTATGGGTTCATCGGGTTCCTCTGGGCAGATTAATGGAAAAGTACTATTAAAGCATTCATGGTGTTACCATCCACCAAGCGATCCCAATGCTCATTCTCTGTTCCAAACCTCTTCGGAGATCTCATCGTAGATCGCAGAGCTGTCGTCCCTGCGCTTCTGTGCTTCCTCACTCTGCTGGGCGAGCCGCAGAATCTGATCGTTCTTGAGGATCCAGTAGTGTATCCTCCACAGCTTTCCCTTCTTGAGGTGGACCTCTTCCTGAGTCGTGGTCAACAGTCCCTCCTCTTCCAGCATGTAGAAGACGTCGCGGTCCTCTGAGGTCAGTCTGTTGTCGATGACCTCGCTCGTGTAGCCGAAGAAGCTCATCAAGTACTCAGCGAGTCTCTTGATGTCGCTCTCCGCCATCCCCTTCTTCCCCAAGGTGTTCCTCAACGCCATTACGACGTCGTCCATGCTGACTACTGTCAACTATTCCCCGGACCCCGCATTGTAATACAGGGTCATATAAATATTGGGCAAGATATCCGGCGTCAAGTAAGCATTGAGCCTACCAACCGCGTTTTGGAATCAATGTTTGAACGCGATGCTTCTTCAAGAACGCCCAAATGCCTTGAACACTCCAGAGCATCGCAATCGAGAACGGTCCTGCGAGGAACACGAAGTCCATCAGGCCACCTCCACCAAGGATTAGGGACTGTCCTCCGACGGAAATGAAGGTGGGTATTCTTGCCAGATCTCCACCGATGAGCATCCCCATACTTGCGGCAAGATATGTCAGAGACGCAGAGCTGAGCGACTCCTTATCCTTGGCCCAGAAATATCCCAAGACTCCAGAGATGGCGACGGGTAGGAACCAAAGAACAGTGTCTATTGAGATGGCCTTTGATGTAATGGAAGCAAGGAAATAGGCTACAGGCGTGACAATAAGGATGGACGCGAGCGCTGGAATCAAATTGACTCTCTTTGAGGCAATAATGTAGATTGAGATGGCCAAGGGAATCAGTGCACCAGTGATGTTTATGCTCAAAGGTATTGGATTGTCAATGATACCGATGTTGATGAAAGAAAGCAAGATCGCTATGAAGACAAGACCAAGTCCAAGAAGCAATGGTGTCTCAATAGATTCATTCTCCCAGAAATCGGCGATGGAGACCCTCAACAATCGCTGCAGGTAAATCAGCAGGATGATTAACATCAAAGCGGTGGCAATTGACACCATCAATATGAGATTATCAGCCAATATGTTAGTCTATCAGTGACCACTATAAAAAGATTATATGCATAATGTCATTCATTTGAAGATCTTGAGCGTTTCCATATCTTCGCATATAGGTGCCATTCTATCAAAACCAACGCAAAGAACAATATGACTGGCACTGTCGTTGAATATTGCGAAGGGGTAATCCTTGCAGTCTCCAAACCTATGATGAGGTCAAAGAACGCGCAGCCTACGACATACCAATACCTAGCATAGGTTCTCTGTGCCCATGTGCTCCAACCTACGTCTTTGCTCTCGTCCATTCTCTCTTTATCATACTCACTGTCATCTGATTCAGATCCAACAGATTCCTCTTCGATCCTTATCGACCGCTTCCTTGCCATAATCCCTTTCACCGCTAGCGGAAATGACAAGCCACGAAGTGTTCCCCGCCCTTGTCAATAAGGGAAGGCTCCTCGCGTTCACAGATAGCTTCCCTGTAGCGGCATCGAGTGTGGAAACGACATCCGGAAGGTGGATTTGCAGGGCTCGGAATATCCCCTCCGAGAACAATCCTGTCTCTTTTGAGATCGGGATCCGGGACAGGTATAGCGGAAAGCAAAGCTTCAGTGTATGGATGCAAAGGCTTGAGAAACAAATCTTGCTTGTGCGCCGATTCAACGATCTTTCCAAGGTACATGACGCTGATGCGATCACACATGTACCTAATTGTGCTTAGATCGTGCGATATGAATAGATATGTGAGCCCGAGTTCTGCCTGAAGATCATTCAGCATGTTGAGGATCTGCGCTTGAACGGAGACATCCAAGGCAGATGTCGGTTCATCTAGTACTATAAAGTCAGGATTTAGGGCCAATGCTCGTGCAACGCCTATCCTTTGCCGTTGTCCGCCGCTGAACTCATGTGGATATCTGTATAGATGCTCAGGGTTCAGACCAACCCTCTCGAGCAATCCTATGACCTTCTCCCGGAGTTCCTCCCCTCTCGCGATACCATGAATTAGAAGGGGTTCGCCAACCACATCTCTTATGAGCATTCTGGGATTGAGTGATGAGAAGGGGTCTTGGAATACTATTTGCATTTCTTGTCGGAGTCTCCTAAGATCGTCGCTGTTCTTGCTCTCCAAAGAATATTTGTAATTCATCTCCTCAATTTCAGTCTCCAATTTGTCAATCTCAGACTTATTCTCGCCCTTCCTCGCCATTTCAAGAGACTTTTCCAGCTGAATCATACGCTCTCTATCATTCTCTGGCAGTTTGTAATAGATATGCCCGTCCGTTGGTTTTGTCAATAATAGCAGACATCTCCCGGCAGTCGTCTTACCGCAACCACTTTCTCCAACAAGGCCTAGCGTCTCACCTTTCTTTATGTAGATATCCACTCCATCAACGGCCTTAACGCTTCCGAGCTGCTTCTTGATAAGCCCTCCTCTTATGGGGAAATGCTTCTTGAGTCCCCTCGCCTCGACCAGTATCTGCTCCATTAGCTCACCTCCGTGTAGAGGTGGCAAGCTGTGGAGTGACCCGGCTTAATCTCGAGTATCGGAGGCTTCTTTTCTCTGCATACAACCATGGCATAAGGACATCTCGGGTGGAATCTGCACCCGGATGGTGGGTGTATCAAATTGGGAACATTGCCTGGGATTGTCTCAAGTCTCGAGACCCCAGAAAGCAATCTGGGGAGGGAGTTCATCAGTCCCTGCGTGTACGGATGGAGAGGTTCCTTGAATATCGAATGAACCGGCCCAATTTCTGCCATGACGCCGGCGTACATAACCCCGACACGGTTACAGGTTTCGGCAACGATCCCTAGATTGTGAGTGATCAGTAAGACTGACGTGCCAGTCTCTTCTTGGAGCTCCTTCACGATCTTCAAGATTTGAGCCTGGATAGTGACATCTAGGGCGGTAGTAGGTTCGTCTGCGATCAATAGTTGCGGTTTGCACGCGAGCGCCATTGCAATCATCACCCTCTGCTGCATCCCTCCACTCAGCTCATATGGAAAGGAACTCACTATGTTATCTGGATCAGGTATCCTTACTAGTTCAAGCATCTTCTTAGCATGCTTCAATGCTTCATTCTTCATGAGCTTCTCATATCCACGAAGTAGCGGAATTCTAGAGACAATCCTAAGAACAAGAGCATCTGGGTCCTTCTGCATCCTAACATAGAATCGCCTGTAGAATCGTAGTCTTGCTCTTTCTAGGGTCCCCAATGGATTAGATGCTGTTATCTTTGAATCGATGTCCTCGACTATTGTTTTTGCCATTTTCTGCCGTTCATGTAGGATCAACGTCTCCGATATCTGATCGCCCGAAGTAAAAACCGGGTTGAGTGCACTCATGGGTTCTTGGAAGATCATCGATATGTACTTGCCGCGGATCTTGCGCATATATGCGTCGCTTTTTGAAAGCAAATCATATTCATTGATAATCTGTGATAGCTCTTTCTTCACGCTCTTGAACTCCTCGGAGTCTTTCTTGCCCTCAGACTCCAGAGATCTTAGTTTCGTAGCCATCTCTTCTTTCTTTACTTGAGCATCCAGGGTCATGCCGAACAGTATCCGTCCTCGCTCGATTTTGCCTGGCGGTGAAGGGATCAACCTCAATATGCAATTCGCAGTCACGCTCTTTCCACAACCAGTCTCTCCAACCAGTCCAAAAACCTCTCCTCTATTGATGTGGAAGCTAATGCCATCTAGAGCTTTGACAACCCCTTGATATGTGTAGAAGTTCGTGTAAAGATCTTCTATCTCAAGTAGCACGTCATTCTCTGTCATTGCGTCATCTCCTAAGGCGTGGGTCCATGATATCTCTCAAACCATCACCTAGCAAGTTGAAGCCCATGACGAATATGAATATCATCAATCCTGGGAATGTAACCATCCACCAAGGATTGTATTCCTGTCCATTGTATGTCGTAGTGCTAAGGAACCACTCCTGGCCGTCCGAGACCATCTTGCCCCACTCAGCCGAGCCCGCAGGGGCTCCAAATCCGATGTAACTGAGACCGGCTGCGACCAGGACGACTACGCCGAAGTCCATGGTCATGTTGACAATTATGGGCGCCAAGGAGTTGGGCACAATATGTCTGAAGAGTATCCTTGACTTCTTCGCTCCCACCGCCCTGGCGGCTTCAACGAAGGTGCTTTCCCGTATAGACAACACTTGTCCTCTAACTAGTCTTGCGTAAGGGGGCCACCACACGACTGTAAGGGCTAACATGATGTTCTCTAGACTCCTAGTCAGGACTGCTGCAACAGCCATAGCAAGAATCAATCCTGGAATTGAAAGGAAAACATCGGTGACTCTCATCAGTATCTCATCGATCGCACCCCCGTAGTAACCAGAGATTGCACCTAGGAAGAGACCGATAATCGTTGCCGTTAAAACCACGAATATGGAAATCACTATTGACGTTCTAGAACCCCATATTATGCCGTAGTATATGTCAGCGCCTAATAGCCCTGTACCTAGCATATGTCCCTCAGCGCCCGGAGGTTTCGGAAGCTCGTAATCCCTAGGTATCTGCATTGGATCAGTGTTAGGTCTGGGTGGCGCTAGCATAGGAGCAAAAATTGCCAATAGTATCATGGCAATGACGATTATCAAGCCGACGAGTGCTAGAAGGCTCTTTCTCATTAAGAAGAGGGAGTATCTAAGCTCGCGAATTCTTGGTCGAAGAGACTTTCTCAAGGAATCGACCAAATTGCCAATTCCCCCTCGTTCCTTCATTCCTTCTGGCTCGTCGACCATGTGATCACTCCAATCTAACGCGTGGATCTAGATATGCATAGAGGACATCCACAACCAGGTTAACGATGACATAGATGAAAGCGGCCAACAAAGTGAATCCGAGTATCCCATTCCAATCATTGTTGAGCGTCGCGGATGCGGACCATCGCCCTAAACCTGGCCAGTTGAATATTGACTCTGTCAATACTGCTCCGCTGAGCAAACCGCCGAATGATAGTCCAATCACCGTAGTGGTCGGTATCAGGGCATTGCGGCGAGCGTGTTTTCTTATTACCAACCTCTCTGGCAAACCTTTGGATCGAGCTGTTCTGACGTAATCTAAGTTCATGACCTCAAGCATGCTCGACCTCATTATTCTCGTAACAATTGCTATAGTTCCAAATGAGAGGGTTATAGCAGGCAGAATTACATGCAGGACAGCATCACCGAACATGTTGAAATTACCATTCAGAAGTGTATCAACTAGACGAAAACCTGTGTAATTGAATATCTTGTTGCCTGGCAGCAAAGAGAGGTTTACGTCGAATCTGCCCTCCAGTGGCAGCCAATGGAGCGAGAAAGAAATTATGAACTGCAACATGAGTCCCAACCAAAACACTGGGAGTGAGACACCCGATAGAGCCATGATTCTTGTAGCGTGATCAGCAGGGGTGTCTCTTCTTACGGCTGATATGGTACCGAGCGCGATTCCAATGACAATTGCTATCAATATGCTAATCATTGTCAGTTCAAAAGTGGCAGGGAAATAGACTGCTATTGCTTTGGTCACAGGCAGATGAGCCGTCGGAGAGTATCCCCAATCCCCCCCAATCACTCCTTCTAACCAATAGAAGTATTGTACATACACCGGCTCGTTCAAATGGAATCTTTCCTCTATCGCAAGTCTCGCTTCTGGGCTCAGTGGTCTTTCTGACATCTGGTATGCAGCAGCAGGATCTCCGGCCATTCTTGTCAGTGAGAAAACGAATATTGAAACACCCAGCAAGACTGGGATTAGAAGCAGAAGTCGTCTTATGATAAAAACTCGGAGCTTCAGGGCTTGGTCACCTCTCCAGTATTCAGATTGCATGGAACAGCATCGTGCTATAAAAGAGTTTTCTTAGGGGCCAGAATAGCAGAAAAGGTGAGGAACTCGTCCGTCATGATTGAAACCTATGAGACTGAAGAATATGTAAAGAAAAAAGAAAAGAGTTTTGGAGTTTCCGTAGGACCCTCAAGCTTTGTACATCTCATAGTACAGATAGAGAGAGTGCATTGGGTTGTAGTACCAACCGTGGACCCAGGAGCGCAGACTGAAGAATGACGTAGGCTGGTCAAGGTAGAGTAGGTACGCGTTCTCGTAGGATGCCAGCGAGATATCGCGGTACATCGGAACTCTAAGTGTCTGGTTGGTCTCGAGTGCGGCTGCCTCTATCATAAGAGATAACGTGTGGTTGTATTGGCCAGAGAAGTACGGGAACGAGCCGTTCTCATGCAGTAATGGGTTGGCGAAGTTGTCGGGATCTGGATAGTCCGCGCCCCACGCGATGATGGAACACGGCAGGTTTCTGGCTGTTCTTGCGTTGAGGAAAGTCGGCCAGTCAAGCGCATTCACTGTGACTGTGAAAGTCCCAGTGATGCCCAATGTCGTGTTTGCGCTCATCGCCGTGAACGCGTCCTGAATCATGAGGCCTGCCGCTTGCCTACCTAGGTTACCCGCGTTGTAGTAGAGGTTCAGCGTGAACCCGTTATCTGCATAGGTGTCGTCTGGATCAACAGTTCTCGTGTCCTTCGCGGCCTTCAGATAGTTTGCCGCCTGCGTCAGGTTGTAGTCATACATCGGTATGGTATCATCGTATCCCAGCAAGCCTTGCACTATTGGACCATTAGCCCTCAGAGCGTATCCCAACGTTTGGGT